>CAWAGB010000001.1:0-183767 GCA_963781555.1 uncultured Chloroflexia bacterium
CACCATCGAGAAGAGTCTGGCGCGGCTGCACGAGAAGGAGGACTTGACGGAAACACCGGCAGATATCCTGGCCAGCATCCGCTTCACCACCGACCTGAACGACCTGGCGGACTGCGACCTCGTGGTCGAGGCCATCGTCGAGAACGAGACGGTCAAGCCGGACTGTTCACGCAGCTGGGCGGCCTGATGCAGCCCGGCGTCATCCTGGCGAGCAACACCAGCTCATTCCCATCACCAAGCTCGCGGCGGCGACGCAGTCGGCCCGAGCACGTCATCGGCATGCACTTCATGAACCCGGTGCCGCTGATGAAGCTCGTCGAGATCATCCGCGGGCTCCAGACCAGCGACGCCGGCTGCATCAGGCGACGCGGCGCTGGCCGAGAAGCTCGGCAAGACGACGATCGACCGCAAGGACTGCCCGGGCTTCCTCGTCAACCGCATCCTGATCCCGCATGATCAACGAGGCCGGCTTCGCGTTGCAGGAGGGCGTCGGCGACGCCCGGAGGACATCGACACGGCGTCATGAAGCTCGGCATGAACCACCCGATGGGTCCGCTCGACGCTGGCCGACTTGATCGGCCTCGACACCTGCCTGGCGATCATGGAGGTGCTGCACCGCGAGCTCGGCGACGACAAGTACCGCGCCGCCGCTGCTGCGCAAGACGTCGCGGCCGGGCTGGCTCGGCCGCAAGACCGGCGGGGCTTCTACAGGTACGACTGAGCCGGAACCCTGTCGACACGTGCGGCCCGGCGCCCTGGGCCTGAATTCAGTCCTGGAGCGCCCGCAGCCAAACCTCCCGCCGCTCACAGTCGGCCTGCTGGGAGAGGCGGCATGATCGGGCGCGTGAATACCCGATACCAGCCCCTGTTCGAACCGCTGACCCTGCGCAGCGGCGTGCAGCTCCGCAACCGCCTCGTGATGGCCCCGATGACCACCACCTCCTCGACCGAAGATGGCCGCGTGACCGACGCCGAACTCGACTACTACGCCAAGCGCAGCCGTAACCTGGGCATGGTGATCACCGCCTGCGTCAACGTGACCGCCAACGGCCAGGGCTTTCCCGGTGAGATGGGCGCCGACCGCGACGACCTGATTCCCGACCTGCGCCGCCTCTCCGGGCGCGTGCAGGCCGAGGGGGCGAAGGCCGTGCTGCAGATCTTCCACGGAGGCCGGATGTCCCCGCCCGCCCTGGGGACGGCGACGTGGTGAGCGCCAGCGCCGTGCCCGCCGAGCGCCCCGGTTCGGCGACGCCGCGTGAGCTGAGCGGCGACGAGGTGCGCGAGATGGTCGCGGCCTTCGGCGAGGCCACCCGCCGCGCCATCGAGGCGGGCTACGACGGCGTCGAGATCACGGCGCCAACGGCTACCTGCTGCAGCAGTTCTTCTCGCCGCACAGCAACCGCCGCACCGACGAGTGGGGCGGCGACGTGCAAGAAGCGCACGGCCTTTCCGCTGGCCGTCGTGGAGTCGGTCAAGGCCGCCGTGCGCGAGCACGCGACCCGTCCCTTCCTGGTCGGCTACCGCTTCTCGCCCGAGGAGCCCAGACGCCCGGCATCAGCATGCCCGACACGCTGGTGCTGCTCGACGCCCTCTCAGCGCAGGACCTCGACTACATTCACGTCTCGCTGCAGAAGTACGACAGCCAGCCGCACAGCGGCGACCTGAGCCAGTCGAGCCTGAAGACCGTGCTGGCCCACCTGAACGGCCGCACGCCCCTGATCGGCGTCGGCTCGGTCTGGAGCGCCGACGACGCCCTGGCCGTGCTGAAGGCCGGCGCCGAGATGGTCGCCCTGGGCCGCTCGCTGGTGGTCGAACCCGACTGGGCCCAGAAGGTTCAGGACGGTCAGGAGGCCAGCCTGGGGACCGAGATGGCCACGGACGAGCAGGCGCAGCTCGTGGTGCCCGACGCGCTCTGGAAGCTCATTCTGGGCGCGCCCGGCTGGTTCCCGGTGGTCCAGCCCGCCTGAGCGATAGACGAACTTCAGACGAGAACAGGTGGCCCGGATGCATGCGGGCCACCTGTTCTTTTGCCGTCCTTACCTCAGCCCGGCGCGGCTCAGCTCGGTCTGGGCGCTCGCCTCGAAGGCCGCCTTCACCGTCTCGAAGTCGCCCTGCACGGTGGCGCCGGCCGCCGGAACGTGCCCGCCGCCGCCCAGGCTGACCGCGATGTTCTGCGCGCTCACCCGGCCACGGCTTCTGAGCGACACCTTGACGTGCGTGCCGTAGTCCTTGAACAGGCAGGCGAGTTCGGTGCCCCGGGCACTCCGGATGGTGTTGACGTACGATTCCACGTCGTCCCACTCGGCCCCGGCGCGCGCCAGCATGGCGTCGTCCACGCGGGCCGAGACGATCAGGCCGTCCGGGCTGAAGGCCATGCTGCCCAGCACTTCTTTCAGCAGGGCGAAGTAGCGCGGCGGGTTCTGCGAGAGCCGGTCGTTGATCCAGGAGAGCTGCGCGCCGCGCTCGACGAGCTGGGCGGCCTGACGCAGCACGGCGGGCGTGGTGCTGGCGAACCGGAACGAGCCGGTGTCGGTGTTCAGACCGGTCAGCAGCGGCGTGGCGATCTCTGGCGTCCAGGCCTGGCCCGCCGAGGCCAGCAGCACCTCGGCGATGTCGGCCACCATACCCGCCGTGGCCGCCTGCGTCGGATCGACCAGTCCCACGTCGGACCGGCGGACGTTGGTGCCGTGGTGGTCGACGTTCAGCACGCGCCCGGTGAAGGTGGCCACGCCGCCCGCCCCCTCGGCCCCCGCCACGCGCCGCACGTCGGCGTTGTCCACGTCGAGCACCACCAGCAGCGCGCCCTCGGGCCAGCTCGCCAGGTCGGGCCGTACCTCACCCGGAGCGGTCAGGAATTCGAGGTACTCGGGCACCTTCATGTAGGTCTGGGCCTGCACGCCCACGGCCTGCAGGGCGCGCTGCAGGCCCAGGCAGCTGCCGAGCGCGTCTCCGTCGGGGTCGACGTGCGCCAGGATCACCACCTCGCCCCGGTGGGCGGCGAGTTCACGGGCGATCTGGTGGACGAGTTCGGTGTAGCGCGGTTCGGGTGCGTTGCTGGGAAACGGGGTTGCCGGTGGGGGTGGTCATGCGGCCAGCATACCGTGACCCGGCGGCGTGTTCAGGGGCGCCTCGCCCCGGCGTCCTCCCCCCATCAGGGCCCGGGAAATCGGCGGCGGGCCTGATAGAATGAGAGCCCGTGTCCGAGTCTTCCTCCACGCTGGCCCAGGCGCCCGGCGACCTGCCCGCAGCCGCGCCCAGAGGGCAGCGGCTGAACCTGGCCGCCCTGACGGCCGAGGAGCTTCAGCGGCTGCTCGGCGAGTCGGCGGCCCAGCGGCGCATGCCCGAGATGAGTCAGGCGCGGCTGGAGGGGCGGGCGGTACCGGGCGACCTCGTACCCAGAGAGCAGGAGTACCAGTTGCAGCCCGAGAAGAGCTGGGGCGCGACACCGGAACTCGCCCGCCAGCTCACCGCGCTCCGCTCCGAGCTGACGCAGGCCGGGGCGTGCGACCTGGGTGTGTTCTATCAGCCGCTGCTGAGCGAGGGCCGGCACCTGCGCGCCTTTCTGCTGGCCCCCGACACCGCCCTGGCCCTGCGCTGGAGCGAGACGCCGGAATCGCGGTCGAGCGCCCCTTCACTGCTGGCCGCCACCCTGATGCGCGACCGCGCCAGCGGCACGGCGGCGGTGCTGAGCAGCACCTCGGTCCTGCCGTTCGTGCCCACCCAGAGCGAGGAGATCGACGCCCGGCTGTACCAGGGGGCGTCCACCCAGGCGCTGCTCGACGCGCACCGCACCCAGGTCCTGCGGCACGGCCGGGGCGTGCGGCTGGGGCTGGTCGCCGGACACGAACAGGCCGACTGGCTGAAGGTCTTCACCGCCGTGCGCCAGCTCAACCTGGCCGCCTGGACGCGGCGCGGGCTGCTGGTGCCGGACACGCCCTGACCCACACGGAAGGCTAGGCCACCTCCTCCTGGCAGAGGCGCCGGAATGAGATAGTACCAGCCATGACTTCTCAGGCAGAGCAGACACCGACACGCCACGTGGCCTTCGACTGGGGCGGCGTCTTCACCATCGGCACCTTCGACGGCCGCTCGACCGGGCGGCTGGCCGAGCGGCTGGGCCTGGACGTGTCGGCGGTGCGCGAGAGCTACTTCCGGCACGTGCGGCACCTGGAGGTCGGGGCCTGGACACTGCGGCAGTTCTGGACGGTGCTGGCCGAGGAGACCGGGGCCGCGCAGGCCGACCCGGCCTTCGGCTACGACGACTTCGAGGCGCTGTACCTGGGCAGCGTCCTGCACAACGAGCCGATGTACGCGCTGCTCGCCCGGCTGCCGCAGCACGTGCGGGTCGGCCTGCTGAGCAACAACTACCCGGTGGTGAGCGACCATCTGCGCGCCCTGGCGGCCTTCGCACGGCTGCACAATCCGGTCTTCAGCAACGAGATCGGTCTCAAGAAGCCCGACCCCGCCTCGTTCGCGGCGCTCGAGACGGCGATGGGCGTTCCGGCCGCTCAGGTGGCCTTCGTAGACGACGTGCAGGAGAACATCGACGCCGCCGAGCGCGCCGGATTTCACGGGCTGATCTACGACCATACCCAGCACGCCGACTTCGAGCGGCGGCTGGCGGACTGGTTGAATCCGGCCCATTGAGGGGCCGCCAACCGGGCGAGCGGGCGAGACGAAGAACAGGTGAACCCGGGTGCGGCGACGCGCTCTTCCCGGCGCGGTACAGTGTGGCCGTGAGCGATTTACAGGGCGCCGACCCGCAGAGCGCAGAGGCCCAGACCACCCCCGCAGGAAGCGCCGGACGCGCCGCGATTCGCCTGCTGCAGGGATATCTGTGGCATCCGGCCGACGCCGACCTCGATCTGGAGTCGTACCTGCCGCGCGAACTCGACGACGCCTACCTGCTGTGGGACGTGGTGCGCCCGCCGTTCGCCTTTTTCGAGAACGGCGAGCCGACCGCCCACCAGACCTTCTACCAGTTCACGGTGCTGCAGGTGTTCGACGCCCGCCCGGCCGCCGCCGATCTCAACGCCGACGCCAAGGCCGCCTCGGACGCCCTGGGGCCGCTGCTGGAAGCCACGCCGGGCGGCGTCGGCTGGCAGCTCTGGGAAGACCTGAGGGAGCTGTAGGCGTGCCCGACCAGACCCGCGCCCTCTGGCTCGATCTGCACGTCCAGAACGATCTACACCCCCGGCGCTTCGACGCGCTCGACACGCTCCGCTTCTACCTGCGCAAGGTCGAGCGCCTGAGCGAGGAAGCCATCGCCGAACTCACCCAGACCGGCGTGGTGGCCCCGCCCCTGTCGCGGCTGGTATACCGGCTGGAGCGCCCGTTTCAGTGATCCCTCCGGCACAAGACGACCAGGATCAGGACGTCGCCGCCGCCGCCGATCCCGGCCCACAGGTGGCGATCGTGGTGTATCCGGGCGTGAGCGAGCTGGAGGTCGGGCTGATGCTCGGCCTGCTGACGCCGCTGGGCGGGCCGGCCAGCGGCGGAACTCCGGACGCCGCCGCCCTGACGGTGGCGCGCACGCGGGGCAGCGTGCTGTGCGCGGCCGGACTCGTCTGCACGCCGCAGCTGATCTACGCGGCCGTGCCCCCGCACTGGCGGGCGTGTTGATTCCGGGGGGCCAGGGAGCGCAGAAGGTGGACGAGACCCGGCCACCCGGGCGTTTCTGGCACAGGCGCGGGCGGCGAGGCTGCCGGTGGGCATGGTGGGCGGCGGCCTGCTGCTGGCGGGCGAGTCGGGCCTGCTCGGCGGCCGGGCCGTCGGCTGTCCGGCCGCGCTCGCCGACACCGTGTGGGGCTACAGCCCAGACGATGTGCGGTCCGGCGAGATGGTGAGCGACACGCCCCCGGACGCGGCCGCGATCTACAGCGGTCCCGGCGGGCTGGGCGCGGCCCCGGTGGTGCTGGCGCTCATCTCCCAGCTGTGGGGCCATAAGCAGGCGAGGCAGGCGGCGGCACGGGTCGGCCTGCCGTGACCGTGGAGTGGCTGACGCGTGCTCCCCGGAACAGGAACGGCGCCCGAACTCACCGCACCTGACCTGCTGGCCCTGACCTCCGACCCGGAGGTGCTGGAGGCCGGGGCCGGAATCGAGACCAGCTCCGGTCAGGACGCCTCGGGGCAGCGCCGGTATCGCCTGCGCGTCAGCCACGACGAGGCCGAGACGGTGGCCCTCACCCGAGACGCCCTGATGCGTGCGGGCAGGCGGCTCAGGCTGCGGGTCTTCCTGGTCTGAACCACACGGGTTCCGCCTCGCTGTGGCCGGGTCAACCGTTCTTGTCAGCCGATCGTCTCGCGGAGCCAGTCTTCCCCGCCCAGCTGGTGCGCCAGGGTGGCGGCCAGCCAGGGCAGCGCGTCCGGCGGCAGCTGCAGCGGGTCGAACCAGCCACCTCGCTGCACTCGGAAACCGCCTCCGGCTCGCCCTGCCAGTCTTCGCCAGAAACAAGAAGTCGGCCCCGCGCACCCCGGCGTCGACGTAGCGGGCGATTTCCGAGGCCGCAGGTGGCCTCTGACCGTCACGCCGACCTCCTCGAGCGTCTCGCGGGCCGCCGCCTGGGCCAGCGTCTCGGTGTCTTCCACATGGCCGCCGGAGGCCCCACAGGCCCGCGCCGTAGCTCGCTCCGTCCGAGCGGCGGCCGAGCAGCACCTGTCCGTCGGGGCGGCGCAGAATGAGCCAGCTGACGAGGTGGAAGGTGAGCGATTGGACTGTATCCGACATGGCGGCAGTCTAGGCCAGACGCGCTACACTCGGCCTGCGTCACCGGGGGTGCCTGACACGTTCAGGCTGAGAACATACCCCAGGAACCTGAACCGGGTCATACCGGCGGAGGGAGAGTGGCCGCCGACCAGCAGGATGCCGTACCTCGCCGCACCCGGACTGGTCGGGCGTATTCCACCCCTTGCAGGACGCGAAGGGGAACGAAGATGAAGAAGGGAATGATTTCAGGTGTACTCGTTTCGGCGGTGCTGGCGCTGGCCACCACCGCTGCGGCCCAGCAGGCGCAGACCCTCACGGTCATCACCCACGACAGTTTCGAGGTGAGCAAGAGCCTGATCGCCGCCTTCGAGAAGGCCAACAACGTGCGCGTGCGCTTCATCAAGGGCGGCGACGCCGGCGAGAGCTGAACAAGCTCATCCTGAGCAAGGCCGCCCCGATCGCCGACGTGGTGTACGGCCTCGACAACACGCTGCTGCCCCGCGCCGAGGCGGCCGGCCTGCTCACACCCTACACCAGCCCGCTGAGCGCCAGGGTGCCGGCCGAGTACCGGCTGGGCGGCCTGCTGAGCACGGTCGATACCGGCTACGTGGCCTTCAACTACGACAAGAGCTACTTCGCCAAGGCGGGCCTGAAGTTGCCCACCACCCTGGCCGAGCTGAGCGGGCCGCAGTACGCCAGACTGACGGTGGTCGAGTCTCCGGCCACCTCGAGCCCCGGCGCGGCCTTCTACCTCGCCACCGTGCAGGGCTTGGGCCAGGACGGCGCCCTGAAGTGGTGGAGAACGGCCCGCCAGAACGGCATGAAGGTCACGCGCGGCTGGACGCAGGCGTACAACCAGGACTTCTCGCTGTACGGCGGCAAGTACCCGATCGTGCTGAGCTACGCCAGCAGCCCGGCCGCCGAGGTGTTCTACAGCGAGGGCAAGCTGAAAGACGCGCCCACCGGCAACCTGTTCCTGCCGGGCAGCACCTTCTTGCAGCTCGAGGGCGTCGGCGTGCTGAAGGGCAGCAAGCAGCCGGCCCTGGCCCGCAAGTTCGTGGACTTCATGCTGAGCCCCGCCGTGCAGGCCGACTTTCCCAACCGGATGTGGGTGTACCCGAGCGTGCAGGGCGTGAAGCTCAGCGACGTCTGGAAGTTCTCGCAGAAGCCTGACGTGAGCGTGGCCCCGGCGGCCCTGCTGAACCGTGCTCCGGCGCTGACCGACCTGTGGGTGACGCAGGTGCTGAGGAACTAGGACCCGGTGACTGGCAGGCGACCGACTTCACGGCCAGCCCGGAGACAGGGATGAAGCAGCGGCTCATCAGCGTCCTGCTCGCCCTCCTGCCGCTGCTGTTCCTGCTGGCCTTTCTGCTGGCGCCGCTGCTGCGGGTGCTGGGCATCGGCGGGGCGAGCCTGGGAATCCTGGGGCAGGGGTACTTTCAGGGACGGCTGCTCTGGACGCTGTGGCAGGCCACCCTCAGCGCCGGGCTGGCCCTGCTGGTCGGCGGGCCGTTGGCTTACCTGCTGGCCCGCTACCGGCTGCCCGGCAAGGAACTGCTGCTGCGGCTGTTGCTGCTGCCGTTCGTGACGCCCACGCTGGTCGCGGCGCTCGGCCTGCTGAGCCTGTTCGGGCCGCGCGGACTGACGCGCCTCGACCTCTCCGAGACGCCCACGCTGATCGTGCTGGGCAACCTGTTCTTCAACCTGCCGACTCATCGTGAGGCTCGGCTACGCGGCTTTGTCCGGGTTCCGCCGGGTCTGAACGCCGCCGCGCGCACGCTGGGGGCCTCGGGAAGGAAGGCGGCCCTCGAGCGTGTCGCTGCCGCTCGCCTGGCCCGGCCTGGCGGCGGGCGCGGTGCTGGTGTTCCTGTACAGCTTCCTGAGTTTCGGACTGCCGCTGCTGCTCGGCGGCGAGAAGCTACGCCACGCTGGAGGTCGAGATCTACACCCTACCGCCTACGAGCTGAGGCTGCCGGAAGCCAGCGCCCTGATCCTGGTGCAGCTGGGCGTGACGCTGGCCGCGCACGCTCGCTGTACCTGCGGCTGGGCCGGGGCGGGAGTCGGGGGTGGCGGTGGCCCGTGATTTGCCCCGGCCGCGCGGCTGGCGGCCCTGGCACCTACGCGCTGACCGGGGCGGTGCTGCTGCTGTGCTTCGCTCCGCTGGTCGCGGTGGCGGTGCGCAGCGTCAGCGGGCGGGCGGGGCCGACGCTGGCCTTCTGGCAGGGGCTGGGAAGCAGCGATCCGTCTCTGGGCCTGATGCTCGGCAATACCCTGCGCTTCGCGGCCGTGACGCTGCTGTGCGCGGTGAGGAAGGCCACGAAGATCAGGAGAAACGGAACCACCAGGCCGATGAGCGAGATTGCCAGCTCGCCACCCGGTACGGTGCGGATGACGCCGCCGGCTGCCTCCTGGAGGATGCCGGTCACGATCCCGATCACCAGGCTCGCGGCGGCCAGCAGGCCGGTGATGCCCATGAGCACGAGCCCGAGGACCTTCTCCCCGATGAAGCCGCGCGGCTTCGTCGCCTCGAACGCCCGACCGATGCCGCCGGAGATCGAGGAAAACACGCCGAGCGCGCTCCACGCCAGGAACAGCGCGCCGATGATCGTCACCCCGCCGCGTCCCTCGATTACCGCGTCGATGATCCCGCCGATCGTCTCAGGGTCGAGCGGAGAGCCGGCGGCCACCTGGTCGACGATCACCTGGCGCGCCTCGCTCTGGCCAAAGAAGAGGCTGAACACGACGACCCCCAGCACCAGCAGCTGGAAGAGGGACAGCACAGAGAAGTAGGCCATGCTGCCGGCGTACTGCAGCGCCTCGTGGGCCATGAAGCCCGAGATCGCGCGGCGACCCACGCGGGTCCATCGGTGATCCAGGCTCCAGGCGTCGAGTGACGCGATGAGCTCCTTGAGGCGATTCATCGGTACGTCCGTCCTCGCAATCCGCGTGCCCCACGCGCTACGGTACGCGCATGGCTGCCGCACGCGACGCATCGGTCGAGCTTGAGCTGGCCGGGCACACGGTCACCATCACGAACCCGGGCAAGATCTTCTTCGCCGACATCGGCGTGACCAAGAAGGAGCTCGTCGACTACTACCTCGCAGTGGCCGACGGCGCCCTGCTGGGCGTGAACGACCGCCCGATGGCCCTGAAGCGCTTCGTCGACGGCGCCGCCGGGCAGGCCTTCTTCCAGAAGCGCGCCCCCAAGACGGTGCCGCCCTTCGTGCGCACGGCTGAGCTGTCGTTTCCCTCGGGGCGCACCGCGGACGAGGTGGTGCTCGACAACGTGGCGGCCCTCGCATGGGTCATCAACCTCGGCTGCATCGACCTGAATCCGCACCCGGTGCGCTCCGGAGACGTCGAGCACCCCGACGAGCTGCGCGTCGACCTCGACCCCGGTCCCGGCGTCCCGTGGGCGGACGTTCGGCGCGTGGCCCTGGTGGTGCGCGAGGTACTCGATGAGCTGGGGTACACCGCGTGGCCCAAGACGTCCGGTTCGCGCGGCATCCACGTCTACGCCCGCATCGAGCCGCGCTGGGGCTTCTCCGAGGTGCGTCGCGCCGCCCTTGCGCTGGCCCGCGAGGTGGAGCGCCGCGCGCCGGGGATCGCGACCAGCAAGTGGTGGAAGGAGGAACGCCACGGCGTCTTCCTCGACTACAACCAGAACGCCAAGGACCGCACCGTGGCGTCCGTCTACTCCGTGCGCCCGGTCCCGCAGGCGTGGGTCAGTGCGCCACTGACCTGGGACGAGGTCCCGGACGCGGAGCTTTCCGACTTCACCGTGCGCACCATGCCGGACCGATATGCGCGCCTCGGCGACGTGGGGGCCGGGATCGATGCGACGGCGCATTCGCTCGAGCCGCTGCTGGACCTGGTGGTCCGCCAGGAGGCGGAGGGCCAGGGCGACGCGCCGTGGCCGCCGAACTACGCCAAGCAGCCCGGTGAGCCGCCACGCGTCCAACCCTCCAGGCGGCGCATGCCGCCGACGCCTGGGGAGCGTGCCGCGACCGATCCGTCCGCCCAGCGCGGCCGCGCCGGGTCCGTGGCACCGGCGGTGCCGTCCCCACCGGCGCGGCGCGCGGACGGCACGGTCTCGCCAACCGGACGGCGCCGCTCGTCCGCACCGCTGCGGGTCGTATCGCAGGCGGCGACGAAGGAGGAGGCGCTGGCCGGCCTGGACCGATGGCGCGATCGCTGGCCGGCCGCATCGAGGCATGTCGGGGTCGAGGAGGTGCTGGTGGACGGCATGCGCGGCCGCTCGTCGCTCTGGTACCGGGTCCGCGTCAACCTGCGCAACGTGCCCGAGGCGGACCGGCCGCCGGACGAGAAGCCGGACCCCGACTACGACCCCTGGGCGGAGTTCCGGGAGGGAGAGATCGCTCCCTGACCGTGCCGGCCCATTGGGCATTCCGCGAAGTGACCCATACGACGGCTGAACTCGGCCTCGTTCGGCGGGGCGTTCCGCCACCTGCGCGTAGAGGCGGATGAGGGTGCGGCCGCTCGCCGTATCGGTCACCTCACGGAAATGTCACGCTCCGTCGGGAATTCAGCGGTAGAGGCGGTCTCTCAGCCGCTCGCGGATGGGTGGCCACTCGTCGGCCAGGATCGAGTAGTAGACGGTGTCCCGGATGAAGCCATCCGGCATGCGCAGGTGGCGGCGCAGCGTCCCCTCGCGTACGCCGCCGAGGCGCTCGATGGCGGCCTGCGAGCGCTCGTTGCGACCGTCCGTCTTGAGCGCCACGCGTCCGGCGCCCAGCTCCTCGAAGGCGTAGGTCAGCTGCAGCAGCTTGGCCTCGCTGTTAACCGCGCTGCGCCAGCGCGACGGCGCCAGCCACGTCCACCCGATCTCCACCCGCTCCGACGGCACGTCGATGTCGCCGAAACGGGTCGAACCGACCGCGCGGCCGGTATCCAGGGCAATCGTGGCCCACGCCACGTAGCGGCCCGCCGCCACGCCCTCCGCCGCCTCCGCGAACCACGATTCCCAGCCCATCAGGGTGAGCTGCAGCGCCCCGTAGCGCAGAGCGTCCGGATCCTCGGCAGCCGCGGCCTCCAGGTCGCCTCGGTGCTGCTCCCCGAGCGGCTCGAGCCGAATGAATTGACCGGTCAGCGTGGTGGGAGCCGGGTGCTTCACCGGCCCTCGGCGACGGCCGCCTCGACCCAGCCGGGAATCTCGCGGCGCAGGGTCGCCAGCGGCAGCGTGCCGTGGGCGAGCACCTCGTCGTGGAAGGCGCGCAGGTCGAACCGATCGCCCATCCGCTCCGACACCTCGGCGCGGGCACGCTCGATCTCGCGCTGCCCCATCTTGTAAGTGAGGGCCTGGCCCGGCCAGATCGTGTACCGATCGACCTCGATGGCCGCGTCCACCATCGGCAGCGAGCCGCGCTCGTGCATGAAGGTGATCGCCTTGTCGCGGTCCCAGCCGAAGGCGTGCAGCCCCGAGTCGACGACGAGCCGCGCCGCGCGGAAGGCCTGCGTGTCGAGCATCCCGAAGCGCTCGGCGTCGTTCAGGTAGAGGCCCATCTCGTCAGCGAGGCGCTCGGTGTACAGGCCCCAGCCCTCGACGTAGGCCACGCCGACCATCCGCGCTCCGAGGCGGCGGAAGGCGGGCAGCCCTTCGAGGTCCTGCTCGATGGCGATCTGGAAGTGGTGGCCGGGGGTCGCCTCGTGGAAGGTGATCGAGGCGATCTTGTGGAGCTGTCGCTCGGCCGGCTGGAACGTATTGAGGTAATACTGCCCGGCGCGCGAGCCGTCGAGGGTCGGCGGCATGTAGAAGGCCGGCGGCGACTCCTGCTCGCGATACGCCTCGACCGCCAGCACCTCGCAGTTGGCGCGCGGCAGCCGGCCGAAGTACTTCGGCGCGGCGGCGTAGGCGCGATCGGTCTGGCCCTTGGCGAGCTCGATCAGGTGGTTGGGATCGTCGGTGTGGTTGGCGGGGTCCTCGGCGAGGGCGGCGGCCATGGCGTGGCGGTCGGCGTGGCCGAGGCGACGGGCGATCTCGTCCTTCTCCGCCTCGATGGTGGCGAGATCGGCGAGGCCGAACTCGTGCACCTCCTCGGCGGTGGCGGCCACCGTGGTCTGCAGGCGGATGCTGAGCCGATAGGCGGCGTCGCCATCCGGGGTGGCGCTGATGCCGGGCTGCTGGCGGGCGTGCTGCTCGTACTCGTCGGCGAGGAAGTCGTGCAGACGCTGCAGCGCGGGGTGGATCGTGCCCTCGACGAGCGCGCGCACCTGGTCGCGGCCAGTGTCGTCGGCGACCTGGGCCATGGTCGTGATCGGCGAGGCATCCGCCGGCTCCGCGACCATGCGCTGGATCTGCTCGATGGCGCGCCGCACCGGCACCGCCGCGCTGGTGCGCCCATCGGCGATCCCCTCGCGGAGCGTCTCGATGTGCTGGTCCACCATCGCCGGGAAAGCGCCCAGGCGAGCAAGGAGCTTCTCCAGCCGGGCCGGATCGGTCGCCTGCTGGTACTGGGCAACGGTGACCGGCACCATCTGGATGCCGGAGATATGGTCGACCGCCACCTGGTAGAGCTTCGCGTCGAGCGCCTCCAGGTTGTTGTGGGCAATCGTCAGCAGCAGGTCGCGGGTGATGACCTGCTCGGTCTCCAGCTCGTCGACCGGGATGGCCTCTGCCTCCGCCAGCACGGACCGATACGCCGCCGCCTCCGCCGCGCGGCCGGCAGCGCCGACGTCGGGCAGCGTCTCGTCCCAGCGGTCGTCGCCAAGGATCGTGGCGTAGAGCGGGTCGCGCTCGAGGACGCCGTCGAAGAAGCGGTCGGCAAGCTGGTTGACGAGGGCGTTGGGATCGGTGGCAACAGGCACTGGGAAGCGGCCTCCTCTGCATTCGGTGACATATGGGAGCCCCAAGTTTACCGCCGGGGCCCCCGCCCGGCGGACCAGTGGCGGGAGCCACGAGCAGTCCAGTTCGGGCTAGCGGCCTCCGAACAGGTCGGCCAGGAGCGCGGCAGGCGTCTCCTCGAGCTGGTCGTACCGGCACTCCGCCACCGCCTTGTCGGGGCGCCAGCGACGGAACGTCGCCGCGTGGCGGAACCGATCGCCCTGGAGGTGGTCGAAGGCGACCTCGCACACCAGCTCCGGCCGAACCGGCTCCCACGACAGGTCCTTGCCGCGGTTCCAGCGTGACGTGGCGCCGGGGAGGCGGCGTCCGTCGGCACCCATGGACGCCTGCCACTCCGCCCACTCGCCCCACGGATGGCCTTCGACGGCGTGCTCGCGGTACGGCGCCAGCAGCTCGACCAGCTCTTCGCGTTTCGCCATCGTGAACGAGGAAGTGACGCCAACGTGCTGCAGCTTCCCGGCATCGTTCCACAGGCCCAGCAGCAGCGAGCCGACCAGCGTACCGGGGCCGTTCTTGTGCCAGCGGAAGCCAGCGACCACGCAGTCGGCAGTGCGCAGCGTGCTTGATCTTGGCCATCTCGCGCTTGCCGGGCAGGTAGCGACCGTCGGTCCGCTTGGCGATCACGCCATCCAGGCCGGCGCCCTCGAAGACCTCGAACCAGCGCTGCGCCACTGCCGGGTCATCGGTTGACGGCGTGAGCTGTACCGAAGCAGGGGGATCGGCCATGACCGCCAGCAGGCGTGTCCGACGCTCCTCGAATGGCGTCTCGCGCAGGTCGTCGCCACCGGCCGCGAGGCAGTCGAAGGCGACGTACGAGGCGGGCGTCGCCTCGGCGAGCATGGCAACCCGCGAGGCCGCGGGATGGATGCGCAGCAGCAGCGAGTCGAAGTCGAGGCCGCCGGCGGCGGTGGCGATCACCACTTCACCATCGAGCACGAAGCGCGCATCGGGGCCGCCCAGTGTCCGCAGCGGCGCCTCCAGCTCCGGGAAGTATCGATTCAGCGGCTTCAGGTCGCGCGACTGGATGAGCAGCTCATCGCCGTCGCGGAAGACAAGGGCTCGGAAGCCGTCCCATTTCGGCTCGAAGATCCAGCCAGGATCGGTCGGGATTGCCGGCGTCGGCTTGGCGAGCATCGGCTCGATGGGCGGCTCGATGGGAAACGGCATGCGCCGATGCTAGACCGCGCGGCACCATCCTTGCCTCATCATCGGTCCATGAGCATTGAGATCCAGTTCCTGGGTGCGGTCGGCACCGTCACCGGTTCGCAGTTCCTGGTCACCGTCGGCGAGCGCCGCGTGCTGGTCGACTGCGGCATGTTCCAGGGCTCGCCGGAGGAGATCCAGCGCAACCGGCTGCCCTTCGCGTTCGATGCCGAGAAGCTCGACGCGCTCCTCCTGACCCACGCTCACCTCGACCACTGTGGGCGCATCCCGCAGCTCGTGAAGCACGGCTACCGCGGGCCGATCCACGCCACCCACGCGACGCTCGACCTCGCCGAGATCGTGCTCCGCGACTCGGCGAAGCTGCAGGTCGAGGCCGCCGAGCGCTGGAAGCGCAAGCACCCGGAGGAGGCGGCCGCCCAGGGCGCTGCCGGGCAGAGCGAAGAAGCCGCGGTCGAGGCTGACGAGGACATCCCCGCCAAGCTGCGCGCCGCGAAGCCGGAGGGCTCGACCCAGACCCGCGCCGCGCTCTATGACGCCGGCGACGTCGACCAGACGGTCCGCCAGTTCAAGGGCCTCGACTACGGCGACGAGCTGGCGGTGACCGATGGCGTGACCGCCGTGTACCACGATGCCGGCCACATCCTGGGCTCGGCGATCATCGAGCTGCGCTGCACCGACGGCGGGGAGCAGCGGACGATCGTCTTCTCCGGCGATCTCGGTCGCAGCGGCTCCCCCATCCTGCGCGATCCCACGCCGCTCACCGATGCCGAGTACGTGGTCATCGAGTCGACATACGGCAACCGCGAGCATGCGCCGCACGAGGAGGCGATCGAGGAGCTGGTCCGGGCAGTCGCCGAGGTGTCCGGCGATCGTGGCGTGCTGCTCGTCCCGGCCTTCGCCATCGGTCGCACCCAGGAGCTCATCTGGGTCCTGGACGAGCTGGTGCGTGAGGGTCGCATCCCGCGCGTGCCGCTGTACCTGGACTCACCGATGGCGTCGAAGGCGACCACCGTCTACACCGATCACCCGGAGGTCTACGACGAGGAGACCGCGGGTCTGCTCCGCTCGGGCGACTCGCCGCTGGCCTATCCCGGGCAGGAGTTCACCGACTCGGTCGAGGCGTCGAAGGCGATCCGCACCCACCCGCGCCCGATCATGGTGGTCGCGGCCTCGGGGATGCTCACCGGCGGCCGGATCATGCACCACCTCAAGGACTTCCTCCCCGACCCGGGGTGCACGCTGCTGTTCATCGGCTACCAGGGCGAGGGAACGCTGGGGCGCCGGCTCCAGGACGGCGGCAAGAGCGCGCGGATCGACGGCCAGGAGATCGAAGTGCGCTGCCGGGTGCGCTCCATCTCCGGCTTCAGCGCCCATGCCGACGAGCATGAGCTGGAGGCGTGGCTGCAGCATTTCGCCGCCGGCCGGCCGTCGGAGGTGTTCGTCGTGCACGGCGACCCGGATGCCGCCGAGGCATTCGCGACGCGCATCACGGCGATGGGCATGAAGCCGCATCTGCCCACCTACAAGGAGATCGTGCGCCTGGCCTGACCGATATATCGAACGTTTCGCGCCGCCGCGCGCCACTGCGCGTGGCTTGGCCGATATATCGAACACCGGTGAGCGTGGGGCGCGCGCAGGTACGGTCCCCACGCCCGCGGCCGTTCGATGAATCGAACGATCCGTGCGCCAAGGCAATGTCGCGCCGCATCCCTTCGAAATATCGAACGGACGAACGCCCTAGAGGCGGCCGGCCTGGATGATCCGCTCCAGGAACTCGCGCGTCCGCGCCTCCCTGGGCGCGGAGAAGATGGCCGACGGCGGCCCCTCCTCCAGGATGCGGCCCTCGTCCAGGAAGACGACGCGGTCTGCGATGTCGCGCGCGAAGCTCATCTCGTGGGTCGCGATCACCATCGTCATGCCGGAGGTGGCCAGCTCGCGGATGACATTGAGCACCTCCGCGACGAGCTCCGGGTCGAGCGCCGAGGTGACCTCGTCGAGCAGCAGCAGGTCCGGCTGCATCGCCAGCGCGCGGACGATGGCGACCCGCTGCTGCTGGCCGCCGGACAGGCGATCGGGGTAGTCGAGCCTCTTCTCGGCCAGGCCGAAGCGCTCCAGCAGCTCGGTGGCGCGGCTCTCCGCAGCCGCGGTCCCGAGCCCCAGCACGCGGCGCGGCGCGATGGTCACGTTGTCGAGCACCGACATGTGCGGGAAGAGGTTGTAGGCCTGGAAGACGAGCCCGATGCGGCGCCGGATGCGGTCGACGTCGGCCCCGTGGGCGCTGATCTCGTCGTCCCCGATCACGACCCTTCCTTCGTCGATCGGCTCGGTGAGGTTGATGCAGCGCAGCAGCGTCGACTTGCCCGAACCGGACGAGCCGATGAGGCACACGATCTCGTGCTCCGCCACCGACAGGTCGATCCCGCGCAGCACGTCGTTGTCGCCGAACGACTTCCACAGGCGGTCAACCTCGAGTGCCGGCCGCTCCATCGATCCGCTCATCGGCCGAGCAGCCTTCCGCGGCGCGCGCGACCGGACCCGGCCCGAACGGTCGAGGCGAAGCGGCGGTCGCGCTCGCGCGCGACGAGCCAATCGGTCAGTCGGGCGAGCGGGATGGTCACGACCAGGAAGATGAGCGCCGTCACCAGGTAGGGCGTGAAGTTGAACGTCGCCGACTGGCGGATCTGCGACTGGCGGAAGACCTCGACGACACCGATGAACGAGACCAGCACGGTGTCCTTCTGGAGACCGATGAAGTCATTCAGCAGGGGCGGGATGACGCGGCGCACCGCCTGCGGCAGGACGACATGACGCATTGCCTGGAGCTGGGTCATGCCCAGCGACCGCGCCGCCGCAGCCTGGCTGGGATGGACCGATTCGATGCCGGCCCGATAGACCTCGGAGACGTACGCGCTGTAGATCAGGGTGAGCGCGACCACGCCCCAGAAGAAGGGGTCGTTGGGGACGCCCGGAATGCGCAGGCCTGACACGCCGAAGCCGAGCACGAAGATCACCAGCACCCCTGGAAGGGCTCGGAACAGATCCGCGTAGGCAGTCGCCAACAGGCGCACGGGGAAGAAGACCGCGCCCGGCAGGCTGCGCAGCACGGCGATCACCAGCGCCAGCCCAAGGATCAGCACCTCGGCGATCAGGAAGAGCCGGACGTTGACCCAGAAGCGCTCGACGATCCGGGGCGCCGAGGCGGCGAAGTTGTCCCAGTCCAGGAACGATCGACGCACCTGTTCCCATCCGGGCGCGTTGACCACCACCCAGACCAGCGCGGCGAAGACCGCCACCGTCGAGACGATGGCGATGGCCAGCGGGCGACGCCCATGGCGGCGCCGCGGCCGCCGCGTGGGTCGCGCTTCCGTCACGCGGGCGTCAGGGTGCGAGCGGCGCTATTCGAGAACCGGGACGCCCGCGTTGTCGGACATCCATTCCTGGGTGATGGACTCCAGGTCGCCACTCTCATCGAGCGCGGCGATCGCCTGGTTCACGCAGTCCGTGAGCGGGCTGTCCTGCTCGAGCACCATGCTGAAGTGCTCCTTCTGCTCGCCCGCGTCGGGAAACTGCCCGACCACCACGCCGTCGTCCATCTGCGCGCCGGTCATGTAGAACGCCGTCGCGAGGTCGACCACGATGCCATCCACCTGGTCGGCGTTGAGCGCCGCGAGCGCGAGGTCATTGCTGTCGTACACCGACACCTCGGCGGTCGGATGAATCTGCTCGTCGACGTAGGTCAGCGACGTGGTTGCGGCCTGCACCCCGAGCCGATAGCCCGCGACATCGGCGATGGATGCGGCCCCGGTGATCGGCGTGTCGGCGCGTGCCACCAGCGCCTGGTTGGAGAAGAAATAGCCGTCGCTGAGGTCGACCGTCTGCGCCCGCTCGTCGCTGTAGGAGACCTGGGCGAGGTAGATGTCGAACTCCTTCTCGCCCGGCGCGAACGAGTTGTTGAACGGCACCGGGATGAAGTCGACGTCGTCGTCCGCAAAGCCGAGTTCGCCGGCAATCGCCCACGCCACCGCACCCTCGAACCCTTCCTTGGTGTAGGGATCTCCGAACTCCCACGGGTCGGTGGCCGTCTGGCCCTCGGCCGGCGGCTGCCAGTACGGCGGGAAGGCCGGGTTGTCGGTGCCGATGGTCAGCCGACCGGGCGTCTTGGTCGCCAGCTGGTCGGGCGTGCAGGCGTCGGCAACCGCCGAGGCGGAGGCGGTCGCGCTCGATGCGGTGCTGGAGCCCGGGGACGGCGACGACGAAGGCGCCGCGCAGGCTGCCAGGAGCAGCAGGATGGCGACGGGGATTGCGTGGCGAGAAGTGGCGCGCATCGGCTCAGTGGCTCCGCTGTGATGACGAGAGCGGTGAGTGTACCCGCCCCTGTACCGGTGCGAGGAGCCGCCACTTCGGTTGGGCGTTGCGTCGAGCAGGCGCCGAGCCGGCGATCACCCGGTGCTCGGGCGAGTGCACCTCATCTCGACTGCGGCTCATCGGCATCGGGGCCCTCGACATTGACGTTTTGCGGACCGGGTCCGACGCGTACGACGAAGAACTCTGCCGCCTCGTCGGCAGCGGTGATCTCGCGGTGGACGACCGTGGCCGGGGTGAAGATGAAGTCTCCCGCCGCGGCGGTCACGTGCTCACGCCCCCCGGGACCGAATTCGATCGTCACCGTGCCGCGGAGGACGTAGATGTAGGAATCGCGCTCTCCATGATGGTGCCACCCGCCGGCAAGCCCGGCGTCGGTCCGCACCCAGCCGACCCAACCGGTTCCGTCGTCGGCGAGCTGCCTGCGGTCCATGCCGGGGGTGGGTGGTCCCGGGGCTGGAACGGCTTCACCTGGCCGGACGACAATCGGTCGATCCTGCTCCATTCACCCATACCTCGCAGAGATGGTGGCGGCATCCTGCCGCTCGCCCTGCCCGAGGTCAAGGCCGTACGCCTGGGCCAGGGAAACGACGGGCATCCTGTGACCGTCACCGGCGCCATGTGGACGGACGGTGGATAACTCGCGCGGCGACACCCCAAGTCGTGGACAAAGGGGCTTGTCGTGGCCGGCGCGCCGGGGCATCATGGTTCTTGTCCCGGAGGGATCCGTGGAACCGGAGATTGCATCAACGGTTCTCGTGGTTCCTTCGGGACATTTCTATGCCCGGCCGGCCGTCACCCCCGGTCGTTCCATCCGGAGCACCCATGCGCGATACGACGGACGGAAGCCCGCCTCGCGCAGCAGCTCCGCCAGTGGCGACTCCGCCGGCGGGCCGCGATCGATCCGCTCGAGCCCGAGCTCGCGCGTCGGTCCGCCCGGCTGCACGAGGCGCGAGAGCGCGGCGACGGCGACAGCCGCAACCTCCGGATCGTCACCCGCCGGCAGGGTGAGCAGGGACTTTCCTCCGCGCTCGACGTACAGGGCCGCGCGCCCATCGACCAGCACGACGTACGCACCCGCCGCGCGTTGCAATGGCAGTCGCTCATCGTCGCCGCGCCGGGGCCACGGGAGCGCGGCGCCATACGGCTGGGCCGGGTCGGAGGCGGCGAGGACCTGCACGATCGGTCCTTCCTGCGTCTCGGCGTCGCGCGCTGCCCGCAGCCGATCGACGGCGCCGGGCAGCGCGAACTGGGCCGCGCCCAGGCCATCCACGAAGTAGCCGCGCCGGGCCCGGCCGGTCTCCTCCATCGCTCGCAGCACCGGATAGACCGATGCGAAGCCGCCGACCACGTTCTCGGCCATCACCGCCTCACGGGTCAGCACCCCGTGCCGCTCGAGCAGGGCGATGGCCGTCGCGTGCCCGCGTTCGGTGGGTCCGCGCGACTCCCCAACCAGATCCGCAACGAGTGACCAGCGGCCGGCCGCGCGTGGCGGGCCCATGGACAGCAGCCGCCCCGGACGCGGCGTGCGCGCCTTCGACCGCGATCGGGGCAGGGTCAGGGCGCGCAGCGGCGCGAACGTGTCGTTGGTCACCTCGCCTGCCCACACCAGGTCCCACACCGCGTCGAGCAGCTCATCGTCGTTGCGGGCACCCGGCGCTGCTCCGCGCAGCTGCGGGTAGAAGGATGCCCCCCGACGGGAGAGATGGGTCCGCAGCGCCTCGTGGATCTCGCCGCTCGGCCGCTCCTGCCCCTCGAACGCACCCGCGGAGGCGAGCAGCTCGGCGCGGTCGCGCCGATACAGGGCGATGCGGCCGTCGTCACGATTGAGCGAGCCACGACCGACCCACACCACCTCGCCCGCCGCTCCCAGCTCATCCAGCAGACGCGGGGTGTACTCACGGACACGGGCGCGCAGGACGTCGCGCTCCAGGATGCTGGCCGGGATCGGGGCACCCTCCAGCTGGGTGACCACCTCCAGCAGGCGATCGAGACCACCGGCCTGCGAGCCGATCCCCTGCCACGCCGGCAGGAAGCGGGCGAGCGCGTCGGCCGGCACCGGCTCGATCTCGCGGCGCAGCTTCGCCAGGGACCGCCGCCGCAGGGCACGCACCACCTCCGGATCCGCGAACTCGTGGTCGGTTGCGCCGGGTCGGAAGGCGCCCTCGATGAGCCGTCCCTCGGCGACCAGCGCGGCGAGGGCCTCGCCCACCGCGGCCGGGGCCAGCGACCAGCGTGCCGCAACGGCGGCGGCGGTGAATGGGGCGTGGGTGCGTGCCCAGCGCTGCAGCAGGCCGCCGAGCGGCGCCTCCGCGGGCGCCAGCCACGTCTCGGCGACCCCGCGCGGCGGACTCGCGCCGAGGGCATCGCGGTAGCGGGCAACGTCGTCGATCGCGACCCAGCGCTCCTCCCCGGCGATGCGCATCGGGACGGCGCGCTTCGAGGCGTGGAGCTCGTCCAGCGCCCGGGTGGCATCGATCGCCTCCACGGCGCGCGCACGCACCTCGTCGACGCGCAGGTCGCCGACCCGGCGCAGCAGGTCGTGAACCGCGTCCACCGTCCGCGCCCGCCGCCCCTCCGCGAGCCACTGCAGCTCGAGCTCGAGACTGCTGATTGCGTCGGGGTCGAGCAGCTCGCGAAGCTCATCGGTTCCGAGCAGCTCCGCCAGGAGCTCGCGGTCGAGGGTCAGTGCCTGGGCGCGTCGCTCGGCGAGCGGGGCGTCGCCCTCGTAGAGGTACGAGGCCACGTAGTCGAAGACGAGGCCCTGGGCGAACGGCGAGGCGGCGCGTGTCTCGACGCTCACCACCCGCAGCTGCCGTGACCGGATGCCGCCGAGCACCTCGCGCAGCGCGGGCAGGTCGAACACGTCGCGCAGCACCTCGCGGTACGTCTCGAGCAGGATCGGGAACGATCCATAGCGGCTGGCCACGCTGAGCAGGTCGGCCGACTTCTGGCGCTGCATCCACAGCGGGGTGCGCTGCCCCGGACGCCGGCGCGGCAGCAGCAGGGCGCGCGCCGCGTTCTCGCGAAAGCGGGCGGCGAAGAGGGCGGACGAGCCGAGCGCGCCGGTGAGCACCTCCTCGATCTCGTCAGGATCGAGCAGCAGCGTTTCCTCGGCCGGCGTCTCGTCCGCCTCCGGCAGGCGGACCGCAATGCCGTCATCGGTCCAGATCGTCTGGGCGTCCAATCCGCGCTCGGCCAGGCGCGCCTCGATCGCCATGGCCCACGGGGCGTGGACGCGACCACCGAACGGCGTGAGCAGGCAGACTCGCCAGTCACCCAGCTCGTCGCGGAATCGCTCCAGCACCAGCGTCCGGTCCGTGGGCAGCACGCCGGTCGCCTCGCGCTGGTCCGCGAGGTACTGGACCAGGTTGCGTGCGGCGAGCTCGTCCAGATGGTGCGTGTCGCGGAGCCGCTTCTCCGCCGCCGCTGGCTGCATGGTCTCCAGCTCGCGCACGGTGGCGCCGATCGCCCGCCCCAGCTCGATGGGTCGACCGATGAGGTCGCCGTGCCAGAACGGCATCTTCCCGGGCTCCCCGGGCGCCGGGGTCACCACCACGCGGTCGTGCCTGATCTCCTCGATGCGCCACGAGCTGGCGCCGAGCAGGAACACCTCGCCCACGCGCGACTCGTAGACCATCTCCTCGTCCAGCTCGCCGACACGGCGGCCGCCCTTGCCGTCGCCGTCGGGCAGGAAGACACCGAAGAGGCCACGGTCCGGGATGGTGCCGCCCGACGTGATGGCGACCACCCGCGCGTCGTTGCGGCTCTGCAGGGTGCCAGCCCCGCGATCCCACACGATCCGCGGCTTCAGGTCGGCGAACTCGTCGCTCGGATAGCGGCCCGAGAGCATGTCCAGCACGCCCTCCAGCTGCTCCCGCGACAGCTCGCGATAGTTCTCGGCGCGCACGATCATCGCGTGCAGCGCGTCGACGCTCCAGATGTCCTGCGAGCAGGCGGCCACGATCTGCTGCGCCAGCACGTCGAGCGGGGTGCGCGGGATCACCGTCTCCTCGATCTGCCCGGCCTCCATGCGGGGCACGATCACCGCGGCCTCCAGCAGGTCGCCGCGGTACTTCGGGAAGATGGTCCCGCGGCTGGGCTCCCCGACCTGGTGCCCGGCGCGCCCGATGCGCTGCAGCCCGGATGCGACCGATGGCGGCGCCTCCACCTGGATCACCAGGTCGATGGCCCCCATGTCGATGCCCAGCTCCAGGCTGGACGTGGCGACGAGGGCCGGCAGGCGGCCGGCCTTGAGGGCCTCCTCGATCTCGAATCGCTGCTCCCGCGCCACGCTGCCGTGGTGCGCTCGGACGAGGTCCTCCCCCGCCAGCTCGTTGAGCCGGGTGGCCAGCCGCTCGGCGAGACGCCGCGAGTTGACGAAGATCAGGGTCGACCGATGCGCCCGGATCAGCTCCAGGAGCTTCGGGTGGATGGACGGCCAGATCGAGCGCCGCGCCTCCGGCCCCGCCGCCGGGCCGCCGGGCGACTCGTCGACGTCGAGCGTCTCCCCCATGCGCGCCATGTCCTCGACCGGCACCACGACGTCGATGATCAGCTGCTTGCGCGAGCCGGCATCCACCACCTCGACCTCGCGACCCGCACCGCCCAGGAAGGCCGCGATCCGCTCCAGCGGTCGCTGCGTCGCGGACAGGCCGATGCGCTGTGGCGCCGTGCGGTCACTCGGCTCCCCGGGCTCGCCAGCGACGAGGGCGTCGAGCCGCTCCAGGCTCAGGGCGAGGTGCGCACCGCGCTTGGTGGCCGCCATGGCGTGGACCTCGTCGACGATGACGTGCTCGACGCCGCGCAGGATCTCGCGCCCCTGGCTGGTGAGCAGCAGGTACAGCGACTCGGGGGTGGTGACGAGGATGTCGGGCGGCGCCTTCGTCAGCTGGCGTCGCGCCTCGGTGGGCGTGTCGCCGGTCCGCGACGCGATCGTCACCTCGGGCAGCGTCACCCCGCTGCGCTCAGCGACGCGGCGGATCCCCGCCAGCGGGGCGCGAAGGTTGCGCTCGACGTCGTAGGTCAGCGCCTTGAGCGGGCTGATGTAGAGGACCCGGACGCCAGCGGCGGCGGCGCGGGGCCGGGTGAGCAGGCGATCGACGCACCACAGGAAGGCGGCCAGGGTCTTGCCGCTTCCGGTGGGCGCGTGGATCAGCGCATGACGACCGGCGCTGATCGCGGCCCAGCCACGGGCCTGGGCATCGGTCGGCGCTTCGAAGGCCTCACCGAACCAGGCGCGGGTGTGGTCGGAGAAGGGGGCGAGGGGGTCGGATTTCGGTCGAGAGGGCACGGTATCGGTCAGTCTATCGGTCCGCCCCAGCATGCGACCGATACGTGCCATGCGGCGGCAGGAATGCCGCCATGCGGCACCGGAAATGCAGGACGCGTTGCCATGTGCTTGACGTGTGGATGCATGGATGCCCATCTGGAGATGGGCTCCCACAACCTACGGTATGAAGACCTGAAGGCCGCCGCCGACGAGAACGGGCGGACGGTCGCCGAGACCCTCGAGATCATCGACCGAACGGTCGAGAAGGATCGAGCGGAGCACGCCGAGGAGTATTCCCCCGCCCCCACCGCCTGACCGATGCGTGCTCCGTGCGCCGGCGTCGGCGCACCGCCACCACACGAAGAGCCGGGCACCCCGCTCCGTGAGGAGACGTGGTGCCCGGCTGGCAGGCCGGAGGGCGCTGCGGTGGCTCGGGCTCAGGCCCAGCGATGACCGGATCGAACGACCAGGTCGAGGAGGGACGAAGCCTTCTTGTCGGGCAGCCTGGTGGCGCTGTCATGCATCGGGCGCATGGTCAGCTCCACTTCATGCCGGCCGAGAGCGAAAGGACCATGGACGCCAGGATCGCCACAGTCCAGGTGATGCGCTGCAGTCTGCTCACGCGATGGTCACCTCTGTACGTGTCGCGTCGTCGGTTCCGGCAACCGGGCCATCTGCGCTCCCATGAAGGGATGCAGATCCCTGGCTTTGCGTCCCCGCCTCGCGACGGGTTTGCCCTGGACGGAGCCTTCGGCGAAGGACGCTAGTCGTCCTCGCCGCGACCGTACCGGTCGGCCGCTCGTTAGACGACGACCCACCGGTACCGGTCACCCGTGACCTTGCTCCCATGTGCGCCCGCGCACCACGGCGGCTGAGGGCGACGATGGCCCACGCCACGCCGAGCCCCAGCAGCAGGTCGCCGAGGCTGAAGACGTTCGAGAATGGCAGCCAGCGCGGCGTGGCGAAGATGTCGGTCAGACCCACCAGCACCGGCTCGACCACCACTGCGCTGTTGGTGTAGTCGACGCTGGGAGCCTTTCCGATCGCGGCGAGGGCCGCCGGCGACGCCGGCATCGATCCGCCGTTGGCTGCGATGGCCACCAGGTTGAGCGCCGCGCCGACGGCGATGAGGCGAAGGCCGGGCACGGCAGCGTTGCGGAGCACCGCGGCGAGCACGAGCACGCATGAGGCCAGGTACAGCGGCGTCCCCCACTCCCCGACGCGTGAGGCGAATGGATGCCAGAAGAGGAGGACTTGCAGGAGCAGGCCGCCAAGTGCCGCCTGCGGCCACCGGAATCGAACCTCGCCGAGGCCCTGCAGGCGTCCTCTCGCCGCGATCGCTACCAGCAGTCCGATGACGACGGCGTACATGATGAACATGCGTCAGGCGACCGTTGCGGCCGGACGGGCGCGCCAGCCGGGGTTGATGAGATCCATGGGCCCGGGTCGAGCGAACAGGTAGCCCTGCCCGTAGTCGCATCCGAGGTCCCGCAGGCGAGCCAGCTGGCCAGCGTCCTCGATGCCCTCGGCCACGACCAGCAGGCCGAGCCGCTGCGCCAGCGCAGCGATGGCGCCGGTGAACGCCCACTCGGCACCATCGGAGTCGGCCGGGCCCACGAACTCCTTGGCGATCTTGAGGATGTCCACCGGGAAGCGCTGCAGGTAGGTGAGGGAGGCGTACCCGGTCCCGAAGTCGTCGATGGCGATCCGGACTCCTCGATCGCGAAGAGCCTGCAGGCGTTCGATGGTCGTCGTGGTGTCGCGGAACATGGCCGATTCGGTCAGCTCGATGACCAGGCGCTGGGGAGGGAGACCCGACTCGACAAGCGCCGCCTCCACCTCGTCCGCGAACTCGGCCCGCTGAAGCTGCATGGCCGAGACGTTGACGCTGGCATACAGCGGGCGCTCGCCGGGGTTCTCCGTGTTGCGCTGGTGGACATCGGCGCACGCCTGGCGCAGGACGAACGCGCCGAGCGCGGCGATGGATCCGGACTCCTCCGCAAGCATGATGAACTGGTCCGGCGAGATGAGGCCACGCGTGGGGTGCAGCCAGCGCACGAGCGCCTCGACTCCGACTGCCCGCCCGCTTGTCAGCTCGACGATCGGCTGATGGTGCACCAGCAGCTCGCCCCGGCCGATGCCGCGGGCCAGGTCCCCGGAGAGCTCGTGACGGGCGATCACCGTCGCGTGAAGGCGGGGATCGAATACGGCAAACCGGCGCCGCCCCTCGGCCTTCGCCGTATACATGGCCACGTCTGCATTGCCGAGCAGAGCGCTGGCCGTCTGCGCCGGGTCGGTGCTCATGACAATGCCGATGCTGGCACCGACCATCATGTCGTGGCCCGCAACAGGGAACGAGAGGCCGAGGTCCTCGACCAGGCGACTCGCCAGGGCGATCGCGCGAACGAGCGAGGGCTCGTCGTTGATCAGAATGGCAAACTCGTCGCCGCCCAGCCGCGCAGCCACGTCGTTGGCCCGGATGCGGGCGCGGATCCGATCCGCGACCATCCGCAGCAGCTGATCGCCCGCGGCATGGCCGAGCGTGTCGTTGACGGCCTTGAAGCCGTCGAGGTCGAGGAGAAGGACGACCGGGCGCGTCGTGGATGTTCCGGTCTCACGGATTCGCGCCGTGATCGCCTCGACGAAGGCGACGCGGTTGGGCAGATCGGTCAGCGGGTCGTGATACGCCTGGTACCGGAGCTCCTCCTTCAGCCGAGACAGCTCGGCCAGCGACTGCTCGAGTTGCCCGTTGGTGAGCGCGACGGCCGCCTGGTTGGCGATCGTGGCCAGCAGGCGCAGGTCGTCCTTGTCGTAGACCGTGCCCTCCGTCATGCGGTTCGCCACGGTGAGCACGCCAACCATGCCGGCATCGCCGGACAGCTGCGCCACCATCGCCTGTCGGATCGGCAGGTCCCGCCCGCCCGGGGTCCGCGCCAGGTGGGCAAACGTGGCCCCTCGCTCTGCCAGCTCGGCGCGCAGGTGCTGCGTGATGATCGCCTCGCCAATCGGGACGATCGTCTCGGACGGCTCATCCTGCAGGGAGGTGGTGCGCAACCACGCGCCGGAGGCGGTGGTCGGCACGAGCACGATCTCGGCCAGCTCGGCACGAAACATCGCGCGAGCGTGCTCCAGGAGCGCAAGGAGCGCCACGTCGAATTCCGGCGAGTGGTGCAGGATGCGGCTCGACTCGTAGACGAGCTCCAGCTTCTCGTGCTTCTCGCGCTCGGAGACCCACGCCTGGTACGCCAGGAAGAGGGTGGCCACCGGGATCAGAAGCAGCCACAGCCCCTGGGGATTGCTCCACATCATCGTGACTGCCAACAGCCCGACGCTCGTGTTGGCGGTCGCGACGAGTGCGCCGAATCGGATCATCTCGGGCAGCTTGGTGAACTGCGGCGCCCCACCCGATGCCGTGATTGCCGATGCGATGTTGATCGCCGCGAGCACCGTGGCGACCCCCGATGCGGCAAATGCGGCCGCGTACGTCCGCAATCCCGGATCTTCACCGCCGCCCAGGCCGGTGAACACAACCAGGCTCACGGCGGCGAGGAACAGGTAATTCGCCAGGTTGAACGCGATCTTGATGGGGGCGTCGTGGTTGGCGATCAGCAGCGCGAGACCGTTGCCAGCCGCGACAGCCAGCAGATACTCGCCAGGGGGCAGCACGAAGAATCCGATGATGGCCGGGATCTCGCTCAGCGAGAAGGCGTGGGACTCGCGATGAAAGTGGACCGTGATGACCTTCAGGTCTGCCGCGCAGAGAGCAGCCGCGATGACCCACCAGGGAAGGTGAACCTCGGGCGGTGGCAGCGAGAGACCGCTGAGGACCCATCCCCAGAGGACCGCTGAACCCCCGGCCAGGGTCGCGGACAGGACGGCAATGCGCCCGATGGGCGAGAGCGCGCTCGACGGGCTCCGCGTCACAACACCGGCTGACCAGCGCGCAAAGCGATCCGGCAACCCGCGGATCAATGTCATCCCCGCATCCTGCTGCCTCGCGACGGTTCTGACGCTGGCCCATTCGTACTGGCGCCCCTGCTGCGTCGCGCGCGAATCAGCTGGGAAATCCCGGGCGGCGCGGTAGCCTGTCGGCGATGGACGACGCCGCAACCCCACCGCGCTCGGTGGACGATCGCGCCGGGCGCCAGCTGGATGCGCTCGACCAGGCGGTGCGTGGCATCAGCAGTGTTCTGGATGTCGAGCGCGTGCTGCAGGTCATCGTCGACCGCGTACGCGACCTGGTGGGTGCGCAGTACGCCGCCATCGGGATCGTCGATGCCGATGGTGCCATCGAGCGCTTCATCACCAGCGGCATCAGCGCCGAGGCGCGCGAGCGGATCGGCGACCTGCCGCGCGGCCATGGCCTGCTGGGGCTGATCATCCGAGAGAATCGGTCCTACCGGATCCCGGATATCGAGGGCCATCCGGAGCGCTACGGGTTCCCACCGAACCACCCGGAGATGCACGCCTTCCTGGGCATGCCGATCCTGGCGCGGGGTGTCCCCGTCGGGCGCCTGTACCTGACCAACAAGCTGGGATCTGCCGAATTCGATGCCGATGACCAGGCGCTGGTCGAGCGCTTCGCGCTGCACGCCGGCATCGCGATCGACAACGCCCGCCTCCACGACCAGAATCGGCGGCTGGCGATCGTCGACGAGCGCGAGCGCATCAGCCGCGACCTGCACGACGGGGTGATCCAGTCGCTGTACGCGCAAACGCTCGCGCTCGAAGACGTGCCCGAGCTGATGACCGAGGACCCCGCGGAGGCTCGGCGACGGGTCGACGAGTCGATCGACGCCCTGCACGCAGTCATCCGCGACGTGCGGAACTTCATCTTCGGCCTGCGTCCCGTACTCCTCGAGGCCGGGAGCCTGGACGACGGCATCCGGCAGCTGGCCACGGAGCTGCGCCGCAACGGTGGCGTGGACGTGGAGGTCCACGTGACCGACGCGGAGGGCTGGCTGGCCGAGCTGCCGATCGAGACCACCGCCGAGCTGCTGGCAATTACCCGCGAGGCGCTGAGCAACGTGGCACGCCACGCCGGCGCCACGAGCGCGGCGGTCGAGCTGAACGGCGACGCCGACCCGATGCGCCTCGAGGTCGTCGACGACGGGCGTGGCTTCGACGCCAACGCGGTCGTCGGTCGGACGCACCACGGGATCAGCAACATCCGCTCGCGGGCGGCCTCGCTGGGCGCCGAATTCGAGGTCCGCAGCGATCCGTCGTCCGGTACCCGTATCATCGTGCTGCTCCCGCGCCGCCGCGGGGCGCACGGAGACGAACGGTCATGACCGACCAGCCCACCCGCGACCACTGCGCATCCTGGTCGTCGACGACCATGAGATCGTGCGCCAGGGCTTGGTGGCCCTGCTGGGTCGACGCGACGACGTTCGAGGTCGTCGCCGAGGCCGGCAGCGTGGCGGAGGCCGTCGCCGAGGCGCGGCGCTTCGAGCCGGACCTGGTGATCATGGACGTCCGCCTCCCCGACGGCTCGGGCATCGAGGCGTGCAGAGACATCCGCGCCGAACGCCCCGAGACTCGGGTCGTGATGCTCACGAGCTACCCGGACGAGGAGGCCGTGCTCTCAGCGATCATCGCCGGCGCGTCCGGCTACCTGCTCAAGCAGGTGCGCGGTCGGGACCTGGTGGCGGCGCTCGAGTCGGTCGGCCGCGGCGACTCGCTGCTCGACCCGGCGGTCACCGAGAAGGTACTGCAGCGGGTGCGGGCAGCGGCCGGCGGCGAGAATGACGAGCTCGCCGACCTGACCAGCCAGGAGCGAAAGATTCTCCTCCTCGTGGCGGAAGGCATGACCAACAAGGAGATCGCGACCGACGTGTTCCTGTCCGACAAGACGGTCAAGAACTACGTCAGCAGCATCCTCTCCAAGCTCAACCTGCAACGGCGCACGCAGGCCGCCGCGTTCGTCGCCAAGCACCATCTCGGCGACCGCTCGGGGAACTAGGCGGACGCGTCGCGAGCGGCGCGCTCCAATTCGCCGAGCACCCAACGCGCGGTCCCATTCGCTGCCACGTGGAGAAGCGCCCGGTCGGCGAGGCGCCCCAAGACGCCGCCCGGTGGGGCGTAGAGGCCGGTGAGCCACAGGCTGCCGGGCACCATGTTCAGCTCACCCGAGAAGACCGGGAAGAGCGGCATGGCATTGGCCGCCCGCCACGCGATCTCGGCCGCCCACCGATTGCCCGTCCGCTGCGGCCAGCCGATGTCGAGCAGGGCCGCCTTGCGGAACGTTACGAGACCGGAGTCCGGTCCGCCGACGCGCAGTCGCAGGTCGACGGAGAACCGCCGCATCCCGGTGGGCGCGTCGCCCACCGGCTCCCCGCCCCACGCCGCCGCGCCCGCCTCGAGGAGGTGAGCCACCACGGTGGGCTCGCCGTTGAACGGCACTGACGCCACCAGGCGGACGAGGCCGCTCTCCGCCACGTCGGTGCGCTGTGCGGAGGTCACTCGGTCACGACCAGGGCGGTGACCATCCCGAACATGCCGTTCGGTCCCTCGGCGTGGGTCAGGATATGGCAGTGGTACGCCCACGTGCCGACCTCGGAGGCGGTCACCAGGACGTCCACCCGCTCCCCGGGCGCCACCAGGACAGTGTCCGCCCAGTACGGCTCGGCGAGCGTGAAGCCATCCTTGGCGACGACCTGCTGCGCGATGCCGTGCAGGTGCATCGGGTGGACCTGGAGTCCCTCGTTCATGTAGCGGATCCGGATCAGCTGGTCCTTGGCGGCCACGATGGGTGCCGTCGCAGGGAAGCCCTTGCCGTTGATGGTGAAGCCGAGGGGGCCATCGTTGAGGATCATCGCCACGTCCTGGTCGACGGCGGGATCGCCCGCAGTCGGATCCGTGACGACGAAGGCGCCAAGCAGGCCCATCGGCACCTGGTGCTCGGCCATGAAGTGGCTGTGGTACATGTGCGAGCCGGCGTTGCGAATCGTGTACTCGTAGGTGAAGGTCTCGCCCGGCATGACTGCCGGCTGGCTGATCACCGGCACGCCATCCATGTTGGGCGGAACGATCAGGCCGTGCGAGTGGATGGTCGTTGGCTCCGGCAGCTCGTTGTGCAGGATGATCCGGATCTTGTCGCCTAGCTCGGCGCGCAGTTGCGGGCCGGGCACCATCCCGTTGTAGGCATACGCCTCCTGGACCTTCCCCGGCTCCGTCTCCCACTGGATCACGGATGCGGTCAGCTCCCATTGCTTCGTGCCGTCCGGCAGGGTCTCCGGCTCGAGCACCTGGTTGCCGAGCCCTTCGGTCTCGGCGGGGAACTGCGCGGTGACGGCGGCGTCGACGTCGCGCATCTGCTCGGCAGTCATGCTGCCGCTCGGGGCGGCGCTCGGATCGGCTGAGCCGGTGGCGAGGGCCACCATGACCTCGCCGTGCATGCCGGCGTCGGCATGACCGGGGATGGAGCAGATGAAGGTCATCCCCTCGGCCGGGATTGTGACGAGGCCGTTCTCCTCGCTGTGCCCGTCGGCGCTGACCGTCGTCCCGTCGGCGAAGGTCACGTCATGCGTGGTGCCGCCGTCATTGACGAAGTGCACCCGATACGTACCGGCGGCCTCGACGTGGGGCATGGCCGGCTCGAAGCCAAGGTCGAATGCCGTGATCGTGATCTCACCGATGGGACCGCCGACGCCGGCCGGGGACCTCGGGGACGGCGACGCGTTGCCTGCCGTGGCTCGCGGCGCCATTGCGTTCATCGCGATGGCCGTGACCAGGACGGTGACGAGGAAAAGGGTTCCCATGCCGGTGAAGGCGGCAAAGAGGGCAAACGTGCGACGCATGCTGGGCGAAGTCTCCTGAGAGCTGGTGGATGCCGCGAGACGGCCTCGTTCGGCCCCGTCAGTACACCCGAGCGGGGTGCGAGCGGACAGGGCCGAACGGTCCATATCCCGCGGGCCGGAGGGACGCCCAGGTCACCCGGCTGGCGGCGGCCGCGACCCGTTGGGGCACCGTGGCGCGCTGGCGGACGACCCCACGCATGACGAGCACAGACACGGGCGCATGCAGGAGGACGTCATGCGCCACGCTGCCGCTCAGCATCCGCCGAAGGTCGCCCAGGCCACGAGATCCGGTCACGATCAGGTCGTCGCCGAGCTCGACGGCGGCCTCGCAGATCTCGCCAGCGGCATCGCCATTCCGCAGATGGGGAGTACATCGGTAGCCGGCGCCACCCAGACGCGCGGCCATCTGCTCGGCGTGCGCGCGATGCTCCGAGCCGGCGTCATCGTCGGGGAGCTCGCGCACGTCCCCGCTCAACGACCACGGGGTCAGGAATGCCGCGGCAAGGTGGTGAACGGACGGCGCGACGCTGACGACGTCGACCGGCAGGCCGCGGAACGCGCGCCAACGTTCGAGGATCGTCGCCGCCCCGATGGCGGTCTCCGATCCATCGGTCGCGAACAGGATGCGATCGACCGACGGGCGACGGGCGACGAGGACCGGGCATGGCGCATGGTCGACCAGATGCGCGGACACCGACCCGAGCAGCGCGCTGCGCGCGGCGCTACGACCCCGGCTGCCCACGATCAGCAGGTCCGCCTCGCGTTCGCGCGCGACCTCGGTCAGGACCTCGGCCGGGCGCCCGGCGCGTATTTCCACCTCGACGGCCGCCCCAAGCTGCCGGAGCGGCTCGGCGAGGTCGTTGAGCGACGTTCGCAGCTCGTCGCGCATAAGCTGCTCGTCGTCCTCGTTGAAGACCACCGGCATGGTGCCGGTCCAGTCGATCGGCCGCTCGTAGGCGGCGACAAGCACCACCTCCAGCGGGCGTGGCCACGCCACCCCGCTGCAGCATCCGGGCGGCGACTCGCGACGGTTGGGACCCGTCAACCCCCAGCACGATGCGCATGGCAGGAACCTCCTCGAAGAATGGGTGGTGTGGTGGCGATGGGCAGGACGAATGAGGCGACAGCACCGTCGTAGCCACGGGCCACGAGCGGCAGCCCGGCAGACGTCAGCAGCCGTCGCATCGCCGCGTTGCCGCACAGCAGGCTGGCCGTGAGGCCGGCGACCCCGCGGTCGACGGCGGAGGCGATGGCCGCGCGCATGAGGCGCGTCCCGACGCGCCGGCCCTGGAATGCATCCGCGACTGCAACCGCGACCTCGTCGGTCCCATCGCCGTTCGGCTCGAGACACAGGTGCCCGACGATCCGCCCATCGTCGGGTCCGGCAGCCCGCAGGACGGCAACGAAGCCATCCGCGGACCGATGGTCGACGGAGGCGAAGAGGCGCGCCTGACCGGCGGTGATGCCGCGCGACGAGCAGAAGAAGCGGGTCCGACGCGACTCGTCGGAGAGGCCGGCGTAGAAGGCGGCGAGTTCATCCGCATCGCTCGCCTCGATCCGCCGGATGGACACCACGGCGCGCCGACTGGCACGGGTGGGATCTCTGCCGGTCGATCGTGCTGGGATAGCGGTGACGTTCATGGCGGATGACCTCTCCGTGCGCATCGTCCGCCGACCCCGGCCTCCGCCGGCAGGGCCGTTGTTCCCGTCGCAGCACGACCAACGGCACGACTGCTGCGTCCCCAGCGCGCCTAGACTCCGCCCTATGCAGATCGTCACCGCCGCCGAGGCCGTCGCCGGCATCACGTCCGGGCAGCAGGTCTTCGTCCACGGCGGAGCGGCGACTCCAACCCCGCTGCTCGAGGCACTCGTCGCGCGCGCCGCCGAGCTGCGCGACGTCGGGCTGATCCACTTCCACACCCAGGGGCCGGCGCCGCATCTCGCCCCCGAGATGGCCGGTCATTTCCGGCATCGCGCCCTGTTCATCGGTGCCAACGCGCGAGAGGCGGTCAACGAAGGGCGGGCCGACTACGTCCCGGTCTTCCTCTCCGACGTCCCCGAGCTGTTCACTGGCGGCGTGCTGCCGCTGGACGCGGCGCTCATCAACGTCTCCCTCCCCGACGAGCACGGATACTGCTCGCTGGGCACCTCGGTCGATGCCGCGATGGCCGCTACCCGCGCGGCGAAGGTGGTGATCGCGATGCTCAACCCATCAATGCCGCGCACCCTTGGCGACAGCTTCGTCCATCTCGACGACATCCAGTACGCGATCGAGGCAGACCTGGCGCCGTACGAGCACCTCGCGCCGCCGATCGGCGAGGTCGAGCGGCGCATCGGTCAGTACGTCGCAGAACTCGTCCCCGACGGTGCCACGCTCCAGATGGGGATCGGCTCAATTCCCGGGGCGGTCGGCGCGGCGCTGCGCGACAAGCGGGACCTCGGAATCCACACCGAGCTCTTCACCGATGTCGTCCTCGACCTCGTGGAGGCAGGTGCCGTGACCGGCGCCGCAAAGGAGATAAACCGCGGGAAGATCGTGACCGCCTTCATGATGGGCTCGCCCCGCCTGTATCGGTTTGTCAACGACAACCCGATGGTCGAGATGCGGCCCGTCGACTACACGAACGACACCTCGGTCATCCGCCGCTTCCGGCGCATGGTCGCCATCAACTCCGCCCTCTCGATCGACCTGACCGGCCAGGTCAGCGCCGACTCGATCGGCACGAAGTTCTATTCCGGAGTCGGGGGCCAGATGGACTTCATGCGCGGCGCGGCGCTCGCCCCTGAGGGGCGTGCCATCATCGCGCTCGCCTCCACCGCCGCAGGCGGCAGCGTGTCGCGTATCGCTCCTGTCCTCGCCGAGGGCGCGGGCGTGGTGACCAGCCGCGCGCACGTGCGTACCGTGGTGACCGAGTTCGGGGTCGCCGAACTCTTCGGTCGCAGCATCCGCGAGCGTGTCGCTGCCCTCGTCGCCATCGCCCATCCCGACTTTCGCGACGGGCTCCTCGCGGTCGCGCGCCGTCTCTATCACGTCTGACCACGCCAGCCATTCATGGCGCCGCTTCCGAAGGAGTCCACCCCTTGACCCTCGCACCGCCCCGCATCGGTGACGTAATGACTCGCCGGGTCATCACCATCCGCGACACGACCCCCATCGTCGACGCCGTGAAGCGGCTCGACCGTCACCGCCTGCACGGACTGCCGGTGGTGGACCGCGCCGGTTGCCTGGTCGGTGTGATCTCGCAGACCGATATCCTGCGCGCCGACCTGCTCGACGGGCGCTGGACGCAGTGGCAGAAGTTCACTGCCAAGCACCTCATGACCAGCCCCGCGATTACCGTGGCGTCCGACGACGGCCTCGCGACCGCGGTCGGCCTCATGAAGCGGCACGGAGTCCATCGCCTGGTGATCGTCGACGAGGCAAACCACCCGGTGGGGGTGGTGTCCGCGTGGGACCTCGTGCGAATGACGACGCACGGCGACGCGTAGCGATCCCAATGCGGCCAGCGGACCTCCTGCCGACGGTACCCACGGACGGCAACGCCCTGCGCGCTGCCGTCCTTGGCGGCAACGACGGGTTGGTCTCGAACCTCAGCCTGGTGATGGGCGTCGCCGGTGCCGGTGCGGACCAACCCGCGATCATCATCGCCGGCCTCGCAGGGCTGGTCGCCGGGGCGCTCTCGATGGCGCTCGGCGAGTGGCTCAGCGTCAAGAGCGCACGCGAGCTGCACGCCAACCAGCTCGCGCAGCAGGCGCGTGACCTCCGGGAGCAGCCGGAGCGCGAGGCGCGGCAGCTCGGTGAGATCTACCTGCAACGTGGCATCCCCAGCGGCCTTGCATCGCGGCTGGCCAACAATCTCGTGCGCCACAACCCGGAGGCGGCGCTGCAGACCATGGCCCGCGAGGACCTCGGCATCGACCCGGTCGAGCTGGGCGGATCGGCTTGGGTGGCTGCCGCCACGTCCTTCGTGCTGTTCGCGCTCGGTGCCGCCGTACCGCTGCTTCCCTTCATCGTGACCAACGGGGCGCTGGCAATCGCCATCGCGGTGGTCCTGAGCGGCTTCGTCCTCTTCGGGATCGGCGCGGCGATCACCCGCGTCACGGGACGCTCGGTTCTGTTCTCCGGTGGCCGGCAGCTGCTGTTCGGGATCGTGGCGGCGGCGGTGACCTTCGGTATCGGCTCATTGGTCGGCATCGCCGTCTGAAGGGATCCGGCGTTGGAGCGCATTGGCATGCGCCGACGGGCCGGCCGGCCCTATGGCTGCGCGGGCCGACCGCGAAGAATGGACTCCGTTCACGCCTTTACGGCGGCGCCATGCGCGCCAGGGCGGAACGTGGTCGTGGCCAACCGCACCTGGCACCGTCGCTGTTGGCGACGATCTGGAGATCGGTGGCCGGGTCGTCCCGCTCCCCGGAGCGGGACGGCTCGGGTCGCCCTCCGCAGCCTCGCGCGTGCCGTCGTCCTGCGTCCGCGGCTGCCGCTGCCGTCCGTACGTCCCGGCGTAGCGGGCATTACGGCACTCGCGCAGCGGCGGGTTCGAGCCCAGTGTGGGAGAAACGCCCGCCACAAGCCCGGCGGGCAGAAGGAGTTACACCATGGTTCTCGAAACCAGGGCGACAGGTCGGTCCGAAGCACGGATCGATACGATGCGCGCCGCAGTCTTTCATGCTCCCAATGACATCCGCGTCGAGGACGTGCCGCGCCCCAGCGCGGGACCTGGCGAGGCCGTCATCCGCGTCACGCTGACCACGATCTGCGGCACCGACGTCCACATCCTCAAGGGCGAGTATCCCGTCCGAGCCCGGCCTCATCATCGGCCACGAGCCGGTCGGCGTCATCGACGAGCTGGGGCCAGGGGTCACCGGCTACGAGGTCGGCGAGCGGGTGCTCGTCGGCGCGATCACGCCCTGCGGCCAGTGCCACGCCTGCCTGTCCGGCAAGCTGAGCCAGTGCGGCCACGGGACGGCTACGAGGCCATCGGCGGCTGGCGCTTCGGCAACACCATCAACGGCGCCCAGGCCGAGTACCTGCTGGTGCCCAACGCCCAGGCCAACCTCGCCAAGATCCCCGACGCCCTGACCGACGAGCAGGTCGTGCTCCTCGCCGACATCGCGTCGACCGGCTTCGGCGGCGCCGAGTCGGGCAAGGTGCGCATCGGCGACGCGGTCGTCGTCTTCGCCCAGGGCCCGATCGGCCTGTGCGCCACGGCGGGCGCCAAGCTGATGGGCGCGGCGCTCGTCATCGGCGTCGACGGCGATCCCAGCCGGCTCGCGATGGCCACGCAAGATGGGCGCCGACGTGGTGCTCGACTCCGGCCGCGGTCGACGTCGTCGCGGAGGTCAAGCGGCTCACCGGCGGACGGCGCCGACGTCGCCATCGAGGCCCTCGGCACGCAGGGCACCTTCGAGACTGCGCTGCGCTGCGCTGCGCGCCGGCGGCACGCTGTCGAGCCTCGGCGTCTACTCCGGCAAGCTCCAGATCCCCTACGAAGCCTTCGCAGCCGGCCTCGGCGACCACACGATCGTCACGACGCTCTGCCCGGGCGGCAAGGAGCGCATGCGGCCGCCTCCTGCGCATGGTCGAGACGGGGCGGTTCGATCCGACTCCACTGATCACGCACAGCTTCCCGCTCGAGCGAGATCAACGAGGCGTACCGGGTCTTCAGCAACCGCCTGGACGGCGTGCTCAAGGTCGCCATCCGGCCGTAACTCGGCGACACGGACAGATTCGCCGGCCATCGGAGTCAGACCGATGGCCGGCGATGTCGCATCCGGCTTGGAACCCGTGACCCTCGCGCACCTGCGCGGGGGTCACCCACGTTCAGCGCGCTTGTCCCGTCATCGGGCGTGGATGCTCGCGCGCCGCGACGGACGCCGTGGACGCTTCGGCCTCGCCCACGACGACCAGGCCCAGGTGACTGTCATCCAGATCCCAGCCAAGGTGATTCTCAACCGCCACGACGCCGTCCACGAGCGCCGTAGCCGTCCGATGATCCCGGCCGTCGACCGACGGTCGGCGCGGCCGGGATGCTAGCAGTCCGCCTGGGGGAGGGAAATTCGGTGACGGGCCCGCTAGGCTGCACCGCATGACCGCACGACGGAGCCGGGGACGACCGCCGCACCCGGACGTGTTGACGCCAGCCGAGTGGGAGGTTCTCGACTGGCTGCGCCACGGACTGAGCCGGCGAGCCATCGCCCGTCGACGCGGCACGACTCTCGACGCGGTGAAGTACCACCTCGAGAACATTGCCGGCAAGCTCGGCGTGGACGGCACCTCGGCCATCCGGGCGTGGCCGGGGATCCCCGCCGATAGCCCTCGCAACATGGGAGACGCAGCGCACATGACCGATACGCCCCTCACCGTCCGCGCCCTCGGCCAGGTCTCGCTCCTGGCGACCGACACGGGCGGGCCGAGGCCTTCTACCGCGACACCCTCCGCCTGCCGCACCTCTTCACGTTCGCCGATCTTGCCTTCTTCCAGGTCGGCGAGACCCGCCTCTTCCTGCGCACGGTGCCGGCCGACGCATGGCGCGCCGGGTCGATCCTCTACCTTGCCGTGGACGAGATCGGGCGGCACACGAAGCACTCGCCCAAGCCGGAGTTGGCTTCAGCGGCGCGCCCCACCGCATCCACACCCACGATGACGGGACCGAGGAGTGGATGGCCTTCTTCGACGATCCGGAGGGCAACACCCTGGCGCTCATGTCGCGCGTCGCCCCCGCGTCGGGCTGACGGACAGCGTCAGCCAGACGGCTGCAGGCGGCGGTACAGATCGACTGTCGCGTCGGCGATCGCGGCCCAGCTGAAGCGCTCCACCGCCCGTGCTCGCCCGGCACGACCCATGGCCTCCCGCGCAGCGGGATCGGACATGAGGGCATTGATGGATCCGGCGAGGTTGCGCTCGAAGCGGTCGGGGTCGGTAGGACGCATCGGGTCCAGCGCCGACAGCTCGACCGGTACCAGCAGGCCGGTTTCACCGTCCACGATCACCTCCGGGATGCCGCCGACGGCGGAGGCGACGACCGGCGTCTCGCACGCGCCAGCTTCGAGGTTGATGATCCCGAACGGCTCGTAGACCGATGGGCAGCAGAACACCGCCGCGTGCGAATACAGCTGCCGCACGTCCTCGCGGCTGACCATCTCCGGAATCCAGACAACGTTGGGTCGCTCGGCCTGCGCGGCGCGCACGCCGGCCTCCATCTCGGCGCCGATCTCCGGCGTATCCGGCTGGCCGGCGCACAGCACCACCCCGATGCCCGGGTCGAGATGCCGGATGGCGCGCACCAGGTGGACGATCCCCTTCTGGCGCGTGATGCGGCCCACGAAAAGGACGTACGGCACGGCCGGGTCGATGCCGCGGGCCGCCAGGACATCGGTCTCGTCGACCCGATGGAAGAACTCCGCATCGATCCCGTTGCCGATGACGTGGACGCGCTCGGGCGGCACGACCGAACAGGCGCAGGATGTCGGCCCGGGTGCCCTCGCTGACGGCGATGACCGCGTCGGCCATGGCGAGCGCGGTCCGCTCCAGCCACACCGAAACGTCGTACCCGCCGCCGAGCTGCTCGCGCTTCCAGGGCCGCAGCGGCTCGAGGGAGTGAACGGTAACGACGAGCGGAATGCCATAGGCCAGCTTGGCGAGCACACCGGCCAGGTGGACATACCAGGTGTGGGCATGCACCACGTCGGCCCCCACTGGGTCGACCACCATCGCCACGTCCCGCGACAGGGCGCCAGCAACCGGCGCCAGCGTGGGGATCGTGGCGGGCAATGCCGCTGCCGGTGGATAGCCGCGCACCCGCCAGCCGGGTTCGGCAATGTCGTGATCGCCGAACGTCCGGATGTCGAGCTCGATGAGCGGGCGCAGCGCGCGGGACAGCTCACCGACGTGGACGCCGGCACCCCCGTAGATCGTGGGCGGGAACTCGTTCGTCAGCAGCAGGGCGCGCACCGCCCCACCCTAGCAGGCCGCCGTTCAGGCGGCGGCCACCTCGCTGAGGATGCGCTCCAGCGTCCCGAGATCGAACGGCTTGCTGAGCACCGGCGCGATCCGGCCGATCTCGCGGCGGCGCGGCGGGGGTGCGCCGGTGCAGAAGATGATGGGTGTCCCGCGCAGGCGCTCGTCGGCACGCACCTCGATTGCGAAATCACCGCCCGAGCCGTCAGGCAGGTCGTCGTCGAGGATCAGGAGGTCAGGCTGCTGATCGGTCATGGCCTGGCGCACTGCCTTGAGCGTCGGAAAGCGCTCGGCCTGCCAGCCCATGTCCCGCGCAACCTCGCCGAGCAGGAAGCGGGCATCGGGGTCGTCGTCAACGACGAATGCCCGACGACGACGCGAGCGCTGCTGGGTCTGGCCGAGTGCCGAGGCCGGGTCTGGGGTGCTGCCACGTGGGGCGACCATGGAGGTCGTGGCCATGGCTGTTCCGATCCTGTAGCGGGTCGACCGCTCGGCGGCCGTTCTGCGGTGCGTGGGTGCAAGTGCCTTGCCACCCCTGCGGTTCAGCCGAACGTTGAGCACGCCGCGGTCGGAATCTCACCGATTTCGGGGCCTTGCCTCCGGCCGACCGAGGAGGTAGCCCTGTCCCAGCCGCACGCCGAGCCGCTGGAGGGTGCTGCGCTCGGCCTCCGTTTCGATGCCCTCGGCGATCAGTTGGCAACCGGCCTGCTGCGCGAAGAAGACCATCCCCGCCAGCATCGCCTGCCGGGCGGCGTCGGCCTCGACGCCGCGCACCAGCCGCATGTCCAGCTTCACGAATTCGGGCCGCAGCTCGATGATGTGGCGCAGGCTGGCAAACCCGGCACCCGCGTCGTCGACAGCCAGGCGGACGCCGTGGCCGAGCGCCTCGAGGGCGCTGCGCACCTCCGCGTAATCCTCGATGGCGCTTCGCTCAGTGATCTCGACCACGATGGGCCGGTCCAGCTCGGCGAATGTCCCGTGCGACAGCTCGACAAGGACCCCCGGCGAGACGTTGACGCTGAGCCAGCGACCGTCGGGTAGGACATCGGCCGACGCGAACGCTCCGTTGAGCGTGACCAGCTCGAGCTCGTGCGCCATGCCGATCCGTTCGGCATCGGTGAACTGGCGGTCGGGTGGCGTCCCGTCCGCGAAGCGCGTCAATGCCTCGTACCCGATGATCGCGCGAGATTCCAGCTCCACGATCGGCTGGTAGACGGTGCGGAAGGCACGCTCGTCGATGATCCGCGCCACCGCGCCGCGCACGTCGGCCTGGGCGAGTCGTCGGGTGAGGTCGGGACCCAGGAGGGCCGCGGTAACTGCGGCATACTCGCTGACCGCTCCCAGAATTCCGGTCATCGCCTCGCGACCGACATGGGTCACGGTGCCGGCGCTGAGCAGGCCGTACGGCTCATCGGTCGGGCCGAAGGGGACGTAGGCGCCCTCAACCAGCCCGGCCTCGATCCACCCGCGGGTGTACGCGTCGCCGGCGGTGCGGCCCCACCATTCGTCGATCCACGGGCCGGTCGAGCTGTCGCGCAGGTAGCGAGCTCGCTGCGCGGGGATGGGGCGGCCGACGACCGTGGGAACCGGCGACGGCGCCACCACCGCCAGGGGCAGCGCGCCGTCCGGCCCGAAGGCGTAGATCACGACGAAGCTCACCCCCTCGAGGCCGCCGATCGCCTCCGCGATCTGCGCCGCCGTTTCCTCCGGGGTCGGACGGGCATGCAGCGCCTGCATGGCCGATGCGATCTCGGCTCGCTGGCTGCGAGCGGCCGCGAGCTCGGCCTCCGCGTGTTGACGGGCCGCCTCGGCGAGCCGCTCCCGGCTGAGGTCCCGAATGAAGCCGGCGAAGGCGACATGCTCCTCGGTCTCCACCGCGGTGATCGTGACTTCCGCCGGGAACTCCTCGCCGTTGCGGCGCAGCGCCGGCAGCTCCATCCGCCGGTCGGTGATCGACCCGGTGCCGGTACGCACGGCACGGGCAAGCCCGCGCGCGTGCTTGGCACGCAGGCGCTCGGGAACGATGACGTCGCCGAGCACCCTGCCGATCGCCTCGGCCGATGTCCATCCGAAGATCGCCTCCGCCTGGCGGTTCCACGCGGTGATGCGCCCCTCGCGGTCCACGAGCACGATGGCGTCGAGGGTCGCGTCGAAGAGGACGCCAAGGATGGAGCGGGAGGCAGGGATCGCCGCGCCGGGCAGCGGGCGCGGCTCCGCAATCCGCAGACGGCGCGGAGACATCGGAGGCGAATCGGTCACCTTGCGGGCGGTCGAGTGGGCCATGAGCCGGACCACCTTGCCCTCGGCAGGCGTCCTGTGCCATGCACCACTCGTACTGGTCCAGCACGCGCTGGTACGCTTGTGGGGCATGCCATTGATCGCGACCCGAGCCCTGACCAAGCGCTACGGCAGCAGCGTCACCGCGCTCGACGGGCTGACCCTGGAGGTCGAGCCCGGCATCATCGGCCTGGTCGGGGCGAACGGTGCCGGCAAGAGCACGCTCATCAAGATCCTGCTGGGGCTCCTCGAGCCCTCCGAGGGCGAGGCGTCCGTCCTGGGCCTCGACGCGCGACGCGAGGGCTCACAGATCCGCTCCCTGGTGGGCTATATGCCGGAGCACGACTGCCTGCCGCCGGACCTCTCCGCCACCGAGTTCGTGACCCACATGGCGCGCATGTCCGGCCTGCCGCAGGCGGCCGCACGCGAGCGGACCGCCGATGTGCTGCGCCACGTGGGCCTGTACGAGGAGCGCTACCGGCCGATCAGCGGCTACTCGACCGGCATGAAGCAGCGCGTGAAGCTGGCCCAGGCGCTCGTCCACGACCCGCGCCTGCTCCTCCTCGACGAGCCGACCAACGGGCTCGATCCGTCCGGCCGCGACGAGATGCTGGAGCTCGTCCACCGCACCGGGACCGAGTTCGGCATCGCCACCATCGTGGCCAGCCACCTGCTCGGCGAGATCGAGCGGGTCTGCACGTTCCTGCTGGCCATCGACAGCGGGCGCCTCCTCCGGGCGGCGCCACTGGCCAGCTTCACCGAGCGCACCGGCACGCTGATCGTCGAGGTCGAGGAGGGTGCCCAGGCGCTCGCCGCCCGACTGACCGATGCGGGTGCCACCTCCGAGGTCGACGGCCGAACGGTGCTCGTCGACCTGCCGGACGAGCGCCCGTACGATCTGCTGCGCGACGCGGTCGCCGAGATGGGCCTCTCGCTCATCCGGATCGAGCAGCGGCGCGGCCGGCTCGAGGACCTGTTCCGCGACGCTCCCGAGGCGACCGATGCAGCCTGAGCCGCCGGCGACGATGCCCGCGACGCCCGCCGCCAGCCAGATCTACGACCTCGGCTACCGGCGGCTACGACGGGCCGCGCCTGGGTCGCGTCTACGCCACCTGGTCGCTGTTCCTGGCCAGCCTGCGTGCCGCGTTCGGCCTGGGCCGCCCGGCGCGGGCCAAGATCGCGCCATGGGGCCTGACCGCGGTGGCCGTCATCCCGGCCGCCGTGTCGCTGGCCATCTCGGCCAGCGTGGGGCCCGACTTCTCGCCGTTCAAGTACGACGACTTCCTGTGGCAGATGCAGGCGATCTTCGGCCTCTTCGTCGCCGCGCAGGCGCCCGAGCTGGTCGGTGGCGACCAGCGTCATCGGGTGCTGGCGCTCTACTTCAGCCACGCCCTCGAGCGGGTCGACTACGCCATCGCCAAGCTGGGCGCCATGGTCGCCGCCCTGTTCATCGTGATGGGCGTCCCGATGCTGGTGCTGTGGTTCGGCCGCATCCTTGGGTCCACGGACCTGGCCGGCGCCGTGGGCGACGAGCTGGGTGCGCTGCCGCAGGTCATCGGGGCGCCACTGCTCCACGCGGTCGGCGTCGGCGCGGTCGCGCTGGCGATCGCCGCCTTCACGCCGAGGCGCGCCTACGCCACCGGGGCGATCATCGCGTTGTTCATCGTCGGGCAGGGAGTGGCCGAGGCGGTTGCCCGCGGGACGAACGGCCCGCTGCGCGACTTCGGCCCGCTCATCAACCCCTTCGTCTGGCTCGACGGCGCGCGTGATTGGCTGCTCGGACGGACGGTGCCAGATTCGCCCGTTGCCTCGAGCGATCTCTCCCTTGCGACCTACGGCCTCATCACGGCCGTGGTGGTCGCGGTGGCCATCGGCCTGACGGTGTGGCGCTACCGGCGGATCGCAGCATGATCGAGCTGGTGGGCGTCTCGCGCTGGTACGGCAACGTCGTGGCCGTCAACGAGGTGAGCTTCACGGTCGACGCCGGCGTGACCGGCCTGCTCGGCCCGAACGGAGCCGGGAAGAGCACCATCCTGCACATGGTTGCCGGGCTGCTGGCGCCGTCCACCGGCACGGTCACCGTGGGCGGCCAGACATCCTTCGGTAACCCGCCGGTGTACCGCCAGATCGGCCTCGTCCCCGAACGCGAGGCGGTGTACGCCTTCCTCACCGGTCGCGAGTTCGTGCGGGCCGTGGCCAACCTCCACGGACTGGCCGATGTCGCTGCCGCCACCACGCGCGCCATCGAGGCGGTCGACATGATGGCCGCCGCCGACCGCGCCATCGGTGGTTACTCGAAGGGCATGCGCCAGCGCATCAAGATCGCGGCGGCCCTGGTCCATGATCCCGCCGCGCTCGTCCTGGACGAGCCATTCAACGGCATGGACCCCCGCCAGCGGCTGCACATGATGACCATGCTGCGCCGCATGGCCGCCGAGGGCCGAACCATCCTCTTCTCGAGCCACATCCTGGAGGAGGTGGAGCGCCTCGCCGAGCGGGTGCTGGTCATCGTCGCCGGCCGCCTGGCGGCGAGTGGCGACTTCCGCCAGATCCGGCGCCTGATGACGGACCGCCCGCACACGTTCACCGTCCGATCCTCCGACGATCGTGCCCTGGCAGCGGCGCTGGTCACGAACCCGGCGGTGAGCGGCGTGTCCCTGGACGACGGGCTGGTCAGCGTGCGCGCCAGCGACTACGGCGCCTTCAGCCGCCTGGTGGCGGTGGCGGCCCGCGACGCCGGGGTGCGGCTGTACGAACTGCTCCCTACCGACGAGTCACTGGAGAGCGTCTTCTCCTACCTGGTGCGCCGGTGATGCTCGCATGAACGCGATGCTGACCATCGCCGGCATCACCCTCCGCCAGCTGCTCAGCCGGCGGCGAACGTTGCTCCTCCTGGCGCTCGGCGCGGTCCCGGTGCTGCTCGCCCTCGCCTACCGGCTGAGCGGCGAGGCCAGCGACGATGCCGACGCGCTGTCGTGGACCATGGGCATGCTCGAATACCTCGGGATGGTCACCGTGATGCCGCTCGTCGCCCTCATCTTCGGCACCGGCGCAATCGGCGGAGAGCTCGAGGACGGCACAGCCGTGCACCTGCTCACCAAGCCGGTGCCGCGCTGGCGGGTGGGCGTCGCCAAGTACGTCGTGGCGGCCGGCTGCGCGGCCGTCCTGGCGGCGCTGCCGATCGCGATTGCCGGGCTGCTCGGCGCCAACGAGACCAGCGCGGCGATCGGCTACGCGATCGGTGCGGCCATCGGGGCGGCCATCTACGTGGCGATCTTCATGGCGCTCAGCCTGGTCACCTCGCGCTCGTTCGTGATCGGCCTGGGCTACGTGCTCATCTGGGAGGGCCTGCTGGCGGGGCTCTTCCCGGGCATCGCGTCGCTCTCGGTGCGGCAGTACGCGATCTCCTTCGCCCAGACCATCACCGACGGGTTGAGCTCGATGGCGAACGACCTGGAGCCGCGCGTCGCCATCGGCGCGGCGATCATCGGGGCGGTCGTCGTCACCGTCGGCGCCCTGGCGATCGCGCTGCGACGCCTCTCGCGGCTGGAGATCGCCGGCGAGACCGGCTGACCGATGCCCTTCCGCAGCCACGCGTGGGCCGGCACGCTGCACGAGCTCGAGATCGACTCCGAGGCGCTGACCGGCAACCCGCTCGGCGACCCGCACGTGCGTCCACTGTGGGTCTACACCCCGCCCGCGTATGCCGCCGAGCCGGAGCGCCGCTTCCCGACCGTCTACGTCATCCAGGGCCTGACCGGGATGGTCGAGATGTGGCGCAACCGCAAGGCGTTCCAGCCCAACGTGGTCGAGCTCGTCGACGGCCTGTTCGCCGATCCCTCGACCCCGCCGGCGATCGTGGTCTACGTCGATGCCTTCACGGCGCTCGGCGGCAGCCAGTTCGTCGACTCGCCGGCCATCGGTCGCTATCACACCTACCTGTGCGACGAGGTGGTGCCGTTCGTGGACGCCCGCTTCCGGACGTTGGCGGGTGCGGCGCACCGTGGGATCGCCGGCAAGAGCTCAGGCGGCTACGGGGCCATGATCACCCCCATGCTGCGCCCGGACCTCTTCGGCGGCCTCGCCACCCACGCCGGCGACGCGCTCTTCGAGCACGGCTACTGGCCGGATGTGCGGGAGGCAATCCGCGCGCTGCGCGACGAGTACGGCGGGTCGTACGACGCGTTCTGGACCGATTTCCGGGCGCGGCCCGGGCGCCCACGCGGCTCCGACGGGGCGCTCCTCAACGTGTGGACCATGGCGGCCTGCTACAGCGCCGATCCCGATGGCACGGTTCAGCTTCCCTTCGACGGCGATGGGCGGATCCGCCACGACGTCTGGGACCGATGGCTCGCCTGGGATCCGGTCCGCATGGCGGCGGGCCACGCCGATGCCCTCCGCTCGCTGCGCGCCGTGTGGGTCGATGCGGGGCGGGGCGATGACTTCTACCTCGACCTGGGCGCCGAGGCGTTCGTGGCCGCCATGCGTGCTGCCGGCATCAGCGAGCCGGTGCTTCATTTCGAGCTGTTCGAGGGCAGCCACTCGAGCATCGAGTGGCGTTACCCGCTCGCCCTGCGCTTCCTGGCGGAGCGGCTCGCCGCCGAAGACGCCTAGTCCTCGTACGGCAGGCCGCGTCCGACGAGCGGCCACCCGGCAGCCAGCAACCTGGCGGCGACCGCGCGGTCGCAGGCAGGTGGATGGTCCGGAGCGACGAGCACGCCCGCCATGGCGGGCAGCAGCGGTGCAGGCCCGAACGTGACCGCCACCAGCGAGTCCCCGCGCCGGCGGCCGTCGACGATTCGGAACAGCGTCTCCTGCGCGGTCGCGTCGTAGGTGACCCAGAACGGGTCGGTGGTCGTGACCCGCAGCAGGCGCGTCCCCGCTGCCAGGCGGCACGCCGACGGCGTGACGGGGAGTGCCGGGGCACCGGCGAACCACATCGGCCTCGCCTGGTGATCGCGATCGAGGGTCTCGTTCCAGCCCTGCCACCACGCCGCCTCGCGCGGCTCGGCGGGGTCGAGCGCGATGTCGCTGAGGACGACGAAGGCGTCGGGATCGTGGCGCAGGCCGGCGCAGCGTCTGTCGCAGGGCGGCAGCAGCAGGCGCGGCAGCTCGGCAATCGCCAGACGCGCGCTCAGCCAGCGGCTGAATCGGTCTGGGTCTCGATCGCGGGCAGCAGGATCGATGAGGGTGAGCACCGTTTCGCCGTGCCGGAGCAGGTCGACCGCCACGGAGAAGGTGCCGTAGTGGTCACCGGCATCGGCTCGGCGGCTCGGGGCTCGGTCCCGGGCAGCCATGGCCCAGAATGGAACCACCGGCATCCCTGGCGCGCAACCCGCCAGGACCGCACCGCACCCCACCGGACCGCACCCGCGCCGGGACTTCCGGGGGGCGCGACATGGGACCCAGCGATCCGCGACCCGAGGCCGGTCCCCGGTCGCTAGAATCGGGGCCACTCCCCCAGGGCCGGCAGCATGACGCGCATTCTCGTCTACACGGGCAAGGGCGGTGTCGGCAAGACCAGCGTTGCCGCCGCCACCGCGCTGGCCTGCGCCGACCGCGGCTACCGGACGATCGTGATGTCGACCGACATCGCTCACAGCCTCGGCGATGCCTTCGACCGCGAGCTCGGCCCGACCCCGCTGGAGATCGCCCCCAACCTGTGGGCGCAGGAGTCGGACGTCTTCTTCAACGTGGCGCGCTACTGGGGCCGGATCCAGAAGTACGCCGCATCGGTGCTGCGCTGGCGCGGCCTCGACGAAGTGATGGCCGAGGAGATGACGGTCCTCCCCGGTATGGACGAGGTCGGCTCCCTGCTGTGGATCGCCGACCACCACGATTCGGGCGACTACGACGTCGTGGTCGTGGATGCTGCCCCGACCGGCGAGACGCTGCGTCTCCTCTCGCTCCCGGAGGCGGCCAAGTGGTGGATGGAGAAGATCGAGCCCATTGGGCGGCGCATCGCCAAGCTCACCGGCCCACTCATCCAGCGCGTGGTCGGCATGCCGATGCCCAGCGAGGATGTGTTCAACGCCGGCGAGGAGCTCTTCGCTCGGCTCGACCACATGCATGCCCTCCTCACGGACCATGACAAGACATCGGTCCGTGTCGTGCTCACCCTGGAGCAGGTGGTGATCAAGGAGGCGCAGCGCTCGTTCACCTACTTTCACCTGTACAACTACCCGACCGACATGGTCGTCGCCAACCGCGTCCTGCCCGACGAGGTGGGGGCCTACTTCCGCGGCTGGTACGAGGCGCAGCAGCGCTACGGCCCGCTGGTCGAGAAGATGTTCCACCCCATCCCGGTGCGCAAGGCACCGTTCTTCGACCGCGAGATGGTGGGCATCGTGCGCCTGCGCGAGCTGGCCGCCACGCTCTACGGCGAGACCGATCCGACCGCCTTCTTCTACCGCGGCCGTCCGTACTCGGTGGCCCGCGACAACGGCGGCTTCCTCGTCTCGGTGGACCTGCCGTTCACCGAGAAGGACCGCATCAACCTGTCGCGCCACGGCGACGAGCTGGTCATCGACCTCGGCACGTGGCGCCGCACGCTGGTCCTTCCACGCCTGCTGGTCGACGCGGCGACCCTGGGCGCGAGCTTCGAGGACCAGACGCTCAAGATCCGATTCGGCCCGCCGGCCCCCCAGACAGGAGAACCCACCCAATGACCGATACCCCACCCCCCGACCGCACGGCCGACCTCGAGGCACGCATCGCCGAGCTCGAGCGGCGCAACTGGCGCGCGACGATGGACGAGGGCCGCTCCGGCATCGAGACCGCCTTCTGGGCCGCGGTCCACACCGTGTTCCCGGAGGAGGCGCGCAAGCACCTCAAGGTCGCGGGACGCGAGCAGCTGATGGCGGCGCGGGTCTACCTCGACAAGTGGATCGCGCGGCTCGACGAGGAGCAGGAGGCTGAGGCCGTCGGCCGCGCGCACGAGAAGATCGACATCGCGTAGCCTCGATCCGAGTGGCATCCAGCCCCAAGTGGGGAACGACCCCACGCGAGAGCGTCGCGGCAGCGGTCGAGCGGCTCGGGAAACCGGCCGTGGTCGCAGGCTGCCGCGCCCTCCTTGCGGGTAGGCGGGCGAGTCCCGAGCTCACCCTGGCACTGGGCGGCCGCCCCGCCCGCTGGGCAGCGGGCTTTGACGAGCCAGCCGGGCCCGAATACTGGCTGCGCGTATGGGGCGCTCGAGGCCTCCTGTGGGCGTGGGACGACACGGCCACGCCAGCAATCGTGACCGCCCTCGACGACGAGGCCTGGCGAGTTCGGGAGATGGCGCTCCGCGTCGCCAGGAAGCACCGGCTGACTTCGGCGATCCCCGCCATCACGGCCATGCGCAACGACCGCAACGCCAGGGTGCGCGCTGCGGCGGGCCGCGCGCTCTCCCACATCGACGGTGCCGGGTAGCCCGGCGCCCCTGCGCGGGAAGTTCCAGTACGATTGCACAGCGAGCGGGAGTAGCTCAGTTGGCAGAGCGGCAGCCTTCCAAGCTGCATGTCGCGGGTTCGATCCCCGTCTCCCGCTCCACCCCTGATTCCTTGGAGGGTGGACCGGCGCGATAGGAGCGCACAACGCGCGCCGCGCGAGTGGATAGCCTCGCCGGCCCTTGCGTTGTGGCGCGCCTCGGGCGATGGTGCCTTCGTGAGACCCTCCGCTGGACTCGCTCTGCTTCTCGCGGCCACTGCCGTGTCCGCGTGTGCCTCCTCCACGCCCACTCAGTCATCGTCGTCGACACCCGTCCTGCAGAGCGCCAGCGCAACGCTCGCACCGGTCTGGGTCGCCGAGGGGATTGATCCAGCTCCCGGAGCAGCGGTCACGGGCGGGATCGCCCGTGCGCTGGAGGGACCAGCGGATCAGGTCGTGGCTGCCGTGTTTTCGTTGCGACATCCCGCAGGAAATCGGGCCGGTGTATGGGTCTTCCGCGCCGGCGATCTTCCGAGCGAGGAGGCTCTTGCGCGCTGGGCGGCGAACGAGCCGACGTGCGACGGTTCTCCACAGCGTGGGACCCTGGCAGGTCGAACGATCGTCATGATCCGGCGCCAGTTCATCGACCAGTGCCAGCCTCAATACCTCGTCCAACTCGACGAGCACACCGCAGCCATCATCACCGATGACGGAGCGTATGCCGGCAACGCCTCAGACACGCCAACCCTTCCGTATCGGTCGGCGGAAGACATCGCGTGGATCGTCACGTGGCTCGAGACCGAGTTGAACCACGTCGAGCTTCTCCCCGGCGGGGCGCCGCTTAACGAGGGCTGACACCGTGTTGCGTGGCGATCCTCGCCCAGCAAGGTCCATGGGGGTGGCTCTCGCCGCGCTCGTCCCACTCGCCGGTGCCGCCCTTGCCTATGCCCTCTGGTGGATCAGCGACCGACTCCTCTACGTCGGCCCCCTGGATCGGGCGCAGTTCGGCTGGCTCGTGGTGGTGCCGGTCTGGTCGCTCACCCCGGTGGCGGCGGCCGTTGCCTGGCGGGCACTGGATCCTGCCGTGCGAGCGAAGGCGGCGGTGGTCCTCGGCGTCCTCATCGCGTTGGCGTCCGCCGCCCTGTTCTGGTCGGCCAGCGCCTTCCCGAGCTGCGAGGTGGCCGCGGTGCGCTCGCCTGCCGAGTGGGTCCTTCCCTCGGTCGTCGTGGGCCTCGTGATCGGAGGTGGCTTCGCAGCCGTCTGTCTCGGAGCGACGGCGGTGGCGACGCGAGCCCGGTGGTGGGTCGTCGTCCTGGCCGGCGCGGGATCTGCATTCGCACTGGTGCTCCTGGCGATCCTGGTCGCGGCGCCATTCCTCATGGGCGGTGGCTGCCAGCGACCGTTCTGAGCGACCGCAGAGCCCACCGATTCGCGGCGCGGGCGATGAGCGCCGATACTGACGGCTCGCCACACGGGGCCGAATTGGCCGATGCTGGGACTCGAACGGCGTGCCACCGAGCACGAGCTTCTCGACGCGGAGACGTTGGACGGGCACGCCCTCCGCAACAATTTGCGCGAGATGGCGCAGCTCAACCGGCTCCCCGGCGGCATCGGCGCAAGCGTCCGCGGCATTCGTCGCCTTGCCCCGGCAGATGACGGCACGATCCTCGACGTCGGCACCGGCGGGGCCGACCTGCCGCGTCGCCTGCGCCGCGAGCTGCCGCGGGCCACGATCATCGGAGTCGATGCGCGCCGCGACGTGCTCGACCTGGCCATGCGCTGGACGCGTACCGATGACCGCCTGACGCTCCAGCAGGCCGACGCGACGCAGCTTCCGTTCGCGGATGGCGCCGCCGAGGTGGCGCACGCCTCGCTGCTGATGCATCACCTTGACCCGGCCGTCGCGGTGGCGGCGCTCACCGAGATGCGGCGGGTATCGCGGCGCGGTGTCGTCATCAATGACCTGCGGCGGGGCGTGCTGCCGTTCGTGGCGACCGCCGCCACCGTGCTCGCCCTGTCGCGAGCGCGCTACACGCGCCACGATGGGGTGCTCTCGGCGCGGCGTGCCTACACCCTGGCGGAGCTCGACGACCTTGCCTCGGCGGCCGGCCTGCGCCCCCTCTGGCGTTCGCTGGCTGTGATGCCGCGGGTCGCGACGGCGTACCGATGAGCGAGCTCCGCTGCGACGTCCTGGTGGTGGGCGCCGGCCCTGCCGGCTCGACGGTCGCAACCGCCCTGGCTCGTACCGGACGCGACGTGGTGCTCGCTGAAGCCCGACGCCATCCCCGCGCCAAGACGTGCGCCGAGTACGCCAGCCCGCGGATCGCGGAGGAGCTCGCCGCGCTGGGGATCCAGGGCTGGCGGACGGCAGCGGTCCCGGTCGAGGCGATGCACGTCGTGCGCGGCCCTACTCGCGTGCCGATCACCTACCGCGACCGCCGCGGCCCAAGAACGGCATGGGGGCTCGACCGCATCGGCTTCGACGACCTGCTGGCAGCCCATGCCGCAGGGGCCGGCGTCCGCGTGCTGGAGCAGACGCGGTTCTGCGGGCTGACGCGGGCGGCGGGTCGGATCAGCGGGGCGACGCTGGTCGGTCCGGACGGGCCGCTCACCGTGCGCGCCCGCTGGCTCATCGGGGCCGACGGTGCCCGCTCGCGGGTCGCGCGCGAGCTCGGCGTCGAGCGCACCGTCGTCGCTCCGCGGCGGCTCGGGCTGGTGGCCCGCTACGACGGGAGCGCCGCGCTGCGCGACCACGGCGAGATGCACGTGGGCACCGGCCAGTACATCGGCCTGGCCCCCACGCCGGGCGGGCAGCTGAACGTTGGCATGGCCCTTCCGCTCGACGGCACCGGAACGGCCGAGGAACGCTTCGCCGCGGCCATCGACGCGCTGCCGGCGGTCGCCGCGCGACTGGACGGCCTGCACCGCCGCACCCCGATTCGCGGGTCGGCGCCGATCGGGCACCGCGTGAGCCGGGCCGCCGGGCCGGGGTGGCTGCTCATCGGCGACGCCGCGGGATTCATCGACCCGTTCACCGGGGAGGGCATCTACCGCGCCCTGCGCTCCGCCCGTCTTGCCGCCGACGCCATCCTGGGCTCACCGGATCCCGCCGCCGCCTACCTGGCGGGGCGCCGGTCGGCCTTCACCTCCAAGAACGCGCTGACCTGGCTCGTCCAGGGCATGCTCGCCGCGCCGCCGCTGCTCGGCTATGCGCTGCGCCGTCTCGAGGCCCGCCCCGACGTGGCCGCCGTCCTCGGCGCCGCGCTGGGCGACTGTCGACCGGCAAGCGCCGCGTTCTCGCCACGCTTCCTGGCCGCGGTGCTCCGGCCATGAGGAGCGAGGTCGGCATCACCATCCACGCCCCGTTCGAGCGGATCTTCGCGCTGGCGGCCGAGATCGAGCGCTGGCCGGAGCGGCTGCCCCACTATCGGTACGTGCGTCAGCTGCCGGACCCCGACGCCGAGCGTCGCTTCGCGATGGGCGCCCGCAATGGACCGATCCCCGTACGCTGGGAGGCGATCCAGCGCCCGCGAGCGGAGGCACGCAGCATCGAATTCGTCCACACCGCCGGCGTGACGCGCGGCATGCTGGTGGAGTGGCGCTTCGCGACACGCACGGATGGCAGCCAGGACGTGAGCATCCACCACGAGCTGACGCTCCGCTGGCCGCTGATCGGTGGCCTCGTGGCGGACCGCGTCATCGGTCCACTCTTCGTCGAGCCGATCGCGCGGCGCACGCTGCGCCGGATCAGGGCGCTGGCCGAGGCAGCCCCATGAGGCGCGTGGTGGTCACCGGCATCGGTGCCGTGACGCCCATCGGTCACGGGCGCGCAGGGCTGTGGGCGGGCGTGCAGGCCAACCGGTCGGCGGTGCGCGCCATCGACCGCTTCGACGCGTCCGACTTCCCGTCGCGCATCGCGGCACAGGTCGACGACTTCGTCCCTGCCCACCACCTCGACGCGCGGCGCGCGCGACGCCTCGACCGATTCAGCGCGTTCGCCGTCGCATCCGCCCGCATGGCGATCGAGGACGCTGGCATCACCGTCGATGCCGCGCTGGGCGACCGGTCGGGCACGTGGATCGGCTCGGCGCTCGGCGGGGTCGCCTTCGGCGAGGAGCAGCACGCGGCGTACGTCGCGCGCGGGGCGCGCGGCGTCTCACCCACCCTGGCAACGGCCGTCTTCGGCGGAGCGGGTGCCAGCAACGTGGCCATCGACCTGGGGTTGCGGGGCCCGGCGATCAGCAATGCCAACTCGTGCGCCTCCGGAGCGGTGGCCATCGGCCAGGCCTTCCAGGCGGTGCGCGACGGGACGGTCGACCTCGCGGTCGCCGGTGGCTCCGAGGCGCCGCTCGCGCCGTTGACCTTCGGCGCGTTCGCCCTCATCCGGGTCCTCTCCGTGAACAACGACCATCCCGGGAGCGCCTCACGGCCGTTCGACATCGGCCGCGATGGATTCGTGATGGGCGAGGGTGCCGCGGTACTGGTCCTCGAGCCGCTCGACGCGGCCCTCGCTCGCGGAGCCACGCCACTGGCGGAGCTGCTCGGCTTCGGAGCTTCAACCGATGCGCATCACCTCACCGCCCCGCTGCCCAGCGGCGAGCGGGCGGCCGCCGCGATCACCGCCGCCCTGGCCGATGCGGGCCGGGATGGCAACGACATCGGCTACGTCAACGCGCACGCCTCGAGCACGCCGCTCAACGAGGTGGCTGAGGCACGGGCGTTCCACCTCGCGCTGGGGTCACGCGCGGCGACAGTGCCGGTGTCGGGGAACAAGGGACTCTACGGCCACGCGCTCGGGGCGAGCGGCGCAATCGAGGCTGCGATCACCGTCCTGGCGCTCCACCACGGCGAGCTGCCCGCTACCTGCAACCTGCGCGACCTGGACCCGCAGGTGGAGCTGACTGTCCTCCGCGAGCCGCTCGCCGCCCGACCGGACACTGCCCTCTCGACGTCATTCGGCTTTGGCGGGTTGAACGCCGCGTTGGTCCTCGGCCGGGCGACCGACTCAGGCCCCTGACGCGCGCTCCTCCACCTCGCTGGGTGGTGTTCGCGGGATGCGAAGCACGAACGTGCTGCCCTCGCCCACGACGCTCTCCGCGGTCAGATCGCCGCCAAGCTGACGCGCCACGGTGCGCGAGCCGGCCAGGCCCAGGCCCACGCCGGGGGCACCGACCGACGTCGACGCGCGCTGGAACCGTTCGAACACCCTCGGCAGCTCAGCGGCGGGAATGCCGACTCCATGATCGGTCACCCACAGGACCGCATCAGCTCCGTCCGCTCGCGCACCGACCACGACCGTCGTCCCATGCTCCGAGTATTTGAGTGCATTCCCGACGAGGTTGTCCAGGATCCGGTGGATCCGCGACGGATCCGAAACGATCACCACCTCCGCGTCGCCGGCCTCCACGAGGGTGTGGGAATCGCTGATTGCTCGATGCTCCTGCAGCGATCCAGCAATCAGGTCGGTGAGGTTCACCTCTTCGAGTGCCAGCGGCAGTGACTGGCCCGCGCGGATGAGCGACACGTCCATCAGCTCGGCCACCAGCCGGGCGAGACGGACGGCGGTCCGCTCTGCGCGCTCCAGGAAGTCCGGCAGGCGGCCGGGGTCTGGAATGGCACGAACGTGCCGCTGGGCGATCTGGAGGTAGCCGAGGATGGTTGCCAGCGGTGTACGCATGTCGTGCGAGGCGGTTGCCAGAAAGTCGTCGCGCAGGCGCACCGACTCGGTGGCCTCGTGGAGCAGGCGCGCGTTGTCGACCGCGATGCCCGCACGCCGCGCGAGCTCCGTGATGAACGGGACGTCCGCCGCCGAGTACGGCACCTGGGCCGCGGAGCGGATGAGCGTCATCGCCCCGAGGAACGCACCGCGAGCGGCGAGCGGCACGACCAGCGCCGATTGGAGGCCCAGGGCCCGCAGCATGTCGAGGTGCTCGGGATCACGAGCCCCCCGGGCGAGCATCTCCTCGGTGACCTCGGTGACGAGCATCGGCTCGCCAGTGGTCACGACCCGCATGGCACCGGTGTCGGCATCTGGCGGATAGCGCCGCTGCAGTTCCTCTGCGAGCGCGATCTTCTCCGGGTCGGTGTGTGCGATGGCCACCCGCCGCAGGCCGCCCGCTTCGAAGATGTCGACAACGCACCAGTCGGCGAGGCGCGGCACCACAAGTTGCGCCAGCTCGGTGAGCGTCTGTTGGTAGTCGGTCGACGCACCGAGCACCTCGCCGGCCTCGGCAAGCAGGCGCAGCTCGTTCTCCCGCCGCTTCAGGTCGGAGACGTCCTGGAACGCGTTGATGACGTACTGCAGCGCCCCATCGCGCTCGACGCGCGTGGCGCGCACCAGCGACCAGTGGTCGAGGGCGCTGCCTCGCCGTCGGAACCGGACCAGCGACTCGACCGATGCCTCTCCCGCCACGGCCCGCCGCCCGGGGAGCTCGGACAACGGGAGTGGCTGTCCGTCCGCGTCGAGGAGCTCGAAACGGCCGATGAGCTCGGCGAGCGGCGCGCGCACGAGGTCTGCAGGGCTCTCGAACCCGAGCAGCTGGGCAGCCGCCTCGTTGGCAAAGAGCAGGCCGCCGGCAGGGGTCTGGACGGTGATCGCGTCCCCCACATGACGCAGGATCTCGCGGAGCTCGAGCTCAGGCGTCGGGGGGTGTCGATCCACGGCAGGCGCCCTCCACCACATCGACCAGGCGAGTCAGGTCAATCGGCTTCTGCAGCCAGGCGGTCGCGCCGAGACGCTCGGCCTCCTCGGCGATCCGGTAATAGGCCGCCACCACGATGAACGGAACGCCCCGCCAGCGCGGATCCGCGCGCATGCGCTCGGCGAGCTCCCAACCGGTCATGCGCGGCATGCGCAGGTCAAGGAGCATCACGCACGGCATCGTGCCGGCGTCCAGCTTCTCGAGGGCGTCCAGTCCATCCCGTGCCGCGACCACGGAGAATCCCCCATCACTCAGGACCTCTTCGTAGATGGTCCGCAGCTCAGGGTCATCTTCCACGACCAGGACGGGGCGGTCGGACATGTTCGAGGCAACGATCTCCACAGCGGCTGCAGATGAGACGCTCCGTCCAGCTCACAGCCCTTGCGCAGCGTTCCGCACGCAGCGTGCCAGAAACGAGCGGCCAACGAGGCGCTTGTGAGGTCCGGGTCCGCTCAGCCGGCGGCTGGCACACGCTGCAGGGCGCCACGGCGAATCGGCAGCGGCTGTCCATCCACCTCGTAGACGGCGCGCTTCAGGCTGCGCGACGAGTTGAACAGGACCACCGGGTCGAGCCGCAGCTCACCGGCGAAATACTGGCGCGTCCATTGCCGGCGCCGGTGGTCGTCGCGAAAGACAAACGCGGCTCGCTGCGGCTCCGCGCGGTCGAGCTCGATGAGCTCCATCCCCAGGGCGCACAGCGTCGCGGCGAAGTAGAAGTCGCGTGTCCGGTACGTCCTGGCCTCGTGCAGGTGCATGGGGGCACCTCCGTGCTTCATTCAGTTGCCGCATCTCCCCCACCCGTGACGGGGAAACCGGGGAGGGGCGGGCCGTCGGAACCCGCCCCTCCCGGAGCCTGGCCGCGTGAGGTCAGTCGTCGTGCGCGGCGATGGTGACCTGGTCCCAGAAGAGCTCGCCGGTGGCGCTGTCCTGCGCCGTGGCGACGAGGTTCTGGACATAGGGCTTCACGACCGTGAAGCGGCTGGCGAAGCGCAGCGGGATGACCGGTGCATCGGCCATCACGATGTCCTGCGCCTCGTTGTAGAGGGGTACCTGCTCGTCCAGGGTCGCGACCGTGGCCGCCTGATGGAGCAAGGCATCAACGTCCTCGTTGCAGTAGCCCATCGTGTTGTTGGAGCTGCTGCACGAGATCAGATCGGTCAGGAAGTTGTTGGGATGCGGATAGTCCGCGCCCCAACCGAGGCGGAAGATGTCGAACGGATCGTTGGCGAGCCGCTCGAGGTAGGCGCCCCACTCCAGGCCGACCGGAGCGATCTCGACGCCGAAGGCCTGGCGCCACTGCTCCTGCATGAAGGCGACCTTGTCCTCGTGGTCCGCGTTGGTGTTGAAGCCCACCTCGAGGGTGAGGTCCGCGGCGGTGATTCCCAGGTCGGAGAGCGCCCGGTCGAAGTCGGCACGTGCCTGCTCGGGGTTGTACGCGAAGTAGTGGGTGTCCTGGTGCCCGGGCATGCCCGGCGGGACGAGGCTCTCCGCCGACGTCCCGATGCCGGCGAACGCGGTGGCGATCAGCGTGTCGCGATCGATCGCCTCGTTGAACGCTTTGCGCAACAGGACGCTGTTGGTGAACGGCCCATCCGGATCCTTCAGGTCAAAGCCGAAGTAGTAGAGCGACAGGACGTCGCCCTGCAGCACTTCCGTGGAGAGAACCGGGTCGTTCTGGATGCGTGGAATCTCGGCCGATGGCACGAGCGCGATGTCGAGCTCGCCCGCCTCGTATGCGGCCAGCACGGCGGCCGGGTCCTGGATCATCGACATCTCCATGCGGGAGACCTTGGCCGCCGGCCCGGCGGTCCAGTGCTCATTGGCCTCCAGGACGATGCGCGATTGGTGCTCCCACTCCGTCAGCTTCATCGGCCCGGAGCCAATGTAGCCCTCTGCCTCGCCGAACGACGAGCCGGCCTTCTGGGGCACGGTGACCCACAAGGTGGCGATGTAGACGAAGTACGACGCGGGCCGCGCGAGGTCGACGACGAAGGTCTGGTCATCCGGTGCGCTGACGCCGAGGTTGTCGAGCAGCGCGTCGATGTCCGCGTCGGTTGCGATCTCGGTGTCGACGCCGAGCAGCTCCTCGCCGCCGATCACATCGGCCAGCACGTAGGAGTAGCCCGCCGCCTCGCGCGGGTCGATGAGCCGCTTCCAGCTGTAGACGAAGTCGTCAGCGGTGATCGGCGTGCCGTCGCTGAAGGTGATGCCGTCCTTGAGAGTGAACGTGATCTGCGTCCCCTCGTCGTTGATCGTCCAGCTGTCCGCGAGGCCGGGCACGACCTCCAGGTTCTCGTCGAAATACGCCAGCGGGCGGGTGATGCTGCGCAGCACGGCAATCGACTGGCTATCGGTAGCCTGCGTCGGATCGAGCGTCGGGGGCTCACCGCCGAGGTCGACCCGGAACACCTGGTCGGGCGAGAGCGCCGGTGATGCGCCGTCGCTTGACGCAGGGGTGGAGCTGCCCGAATTGCCGCCGCCGCACGCGGAGACGACGAGGGCGAGCATGAGGGCGGGTACGAGACGCCGCATGAACCTCCTCCTGTCTGATGGGGGTAGATCTGGTATCGGGCCGCAGACATCCGGGGGGCGACCGCTTCACATCGAACTACTCGCCTCGCAGGCAGATGGTTCATAAGTTCGGCCTATTGGCGATGTTTCTCGCCACTTCGTGCCGGGCGGGCGGGAACCACAACGCTGTGGCCATGAACGTCGCCACGTTTCGGCTATCGTGCACAGCGGTGGTGCGTGCACGTCGGCGCCCATTGAGCGGCGCACCCATGATCCGGATCGCGGCCAGCGAATCGCTCGAGCTGCTGGCCGGGCTGTGGGCGTGGCTGGACCATGACCACCGACCTTCCTACGAGGTTGGTGGGGCGTGGTTCCGCGCGATGGGCCATGCGCTCGGAGAGGACGCGGCATCGCTGATGAGCTTCCTGGGCGGATCGGCGCTTGCCTGGGACCACGCCATCGGTCTCGCGGCGACAGAGCCGGGTGACATGGACGGCTTCCTCCGCCGGCTCGCGGCCATGCCGCCGGACGAGCTGCGAGCGACGCTCTTGGGTGTCCACGACGGGATCCTGGCGCGGAGCGTGCCGAGCGGCCTCCTCGCAGCAGCAGCGGACGGCGACGCGGACGCGCTGCGTCGCGTGCGACGGCTCACCGCCCGCCAGGGCGTGGCGTGGCAGACGGCGCTGCGCCAGCTCGTGGAGGGTGACGCGGCGGCAGTTCGTGACGAGCTCGTGCGCCTCCTGGGAGCGTGGCGGACCGCATTTGCCATGGTCGGCGAGCTGCCGGCGCCCGAGCTGCGCACTGCCGAGGCCGCCCGGGCCACGACGCTCCTCGAGCTGGGCGACCCGGCGACGGTCGCCGCCACGCTGCTGGGTGACATGCCACTGCGCATCGGCCCGGAGACACGCGTCGTCCTGCTCGTTCCGTCGGTGGTCGTTCGGCCGTTCACCTTCTACGTCGAGCACGGCGGCCGGATGGTGTTCATCTACCCCGTCCCGGCGACGGACGCCGAGCCGATGCCGGGCAGAACGCGCCTGGTGGACATGGCCCGCGCGCTTGGCGACCCGATGCGCGTGGATCTGCTGGCAGACCTGCGCGGCGGCGAGTGGACGCTACGCGAGCTGATGGAGCGGACAGGCTGGCCGCGATCGACGCTGCGCCATCACCTTGACCTGCTCGTGGACGCGGGACTCGCGCGGCGTACGCCCGGGTACGCGGGTCGCTACGCGCTGCGCGAGGAAGGTGCGATTGATCTGGCTGACCTCGTGCGCCGCTTCGCGGTGGGGAGCCGAAGCGACCGGAGCTAGCCCACCAGGCGGCGCGTCGCCTCATGGGTCGCTGCCGGGCGGCCGAACAGGAAGCCCTGTCCGAGCTCGCAGCCGAGCTCGGCGAGCACCTCGCGCTGGGCGGCCGTCTCGATGCCCTCCGCGATGACCCGCAGGCCCAGCGTGCGCCCGAGATCGAGGATTGCGCTGGCCACCACCCGGTCATCGGCCCGCGTGTCGATGGTCGACACGAACGAGCGATCCAGCTTGAGGATATCGATCGGCAGACGTCGCAGGTAGCTGAACGAGCTGTAGCCCGTGCCGAAGTCGTCGATCGCCAGCAGGACGCCCAGATCCTTGAGCGCGTAGAGCTCGCTGATGCGCTCCTCGGTATCCTCCAGCAGGGCGCTCTCGGTGATCTCGAGGACGAGTGAGCCGGGCGGCAATCGGTACTCAACCAGCGCGCGCCGCACCCGCTCCAGGAGCGTCGTATCGCGCAGCTGCGCGACGGACAGGTTGATCGTGACCAGCCTGGCGGTGCCGCCCGCCGTCTGCCACGCGCCCGCGTCGCGCCACGCGGCGGCCTGGCGACAGGCTGTCTCCAGCGTCCACCGGCCGATCGGCACCACCAGCCCGGTCTCCTCGGCGGCCGACAGGAAGGTGGTCGGCATCAGGGTGCCCTGCTCTGCGTGGTTCCAGCGCAGGAGCGCCTCGACCCCGGCATGCTCGCCGGTGGCGAGCTCGACGATGGGCTGGTAAAGGACCTCCAGCTCGTCGCGATCGAGCGCGCGCTCGAGGTCCGTCCGAAGCTGGAGGCGCGCGATGGCCGCCCCGTGCATGGCCGGGACGAAGATCTCGTAACGACCCTTGCCGGCAAGCTTTGCCTGGTACATGGCAACGTCGGCGTTGCGCAGCAGGGCGTCGGCGTCGCTCGCGTCGGTGCCCTCATGGCCGGTCACCGAGATGCCGACGCTGGCGCGCATCGCGATGCTTCGCCCGAGGACCGTGAACGGATCGCGCAGCGCCTCGAGGACGCGGCGCGCGACGCCTTCGGCGACACGCACGGTGACCCGCTCGTCGAGGAGGATCGCGAACTCGTCGCCGCCCACCCGTGCGGCGGTGTCGCCGGCGCGCAGACACGTCTCGAGGCGCGCCCCGATATCGGTCAGCAGCGTGTCGCCGGCGGCGTGGCCCATGCCGTCGTTGACCGCCTTGAAGTCGTCCAGGTCGAGGAAGAGGATCGCCAGTGGCGCCGATGGACCCGAGCGACGCGAGCGGCGATCAAGCGCGTTCTGCAGGCGATCGGTGAAGAGGGCGCGGTTGGCGAGCCCGGTGAGCGGATCATGGAAGGCCTGGTGCTTGAGTTGCTCCTCGAGGGCGTGCCGCTGGGTGACGTCGCGGTAATTGATGACGATGCCGCGGATGGCGGGGTCGCCGAGCATGTTGCGGGCGACCGCCTCGACGTGGCACCAGGTTCCGTCGACCCGCCGCAGACGCAGTTCGGCGCTGCGCTCGCCGGTCGGGCTCATCTGGATCTCCTGGAACAGCTGCCCAACGTAGGGCACGTCATCCGGGTGGACCAGGTCGAGTCCGTTGCGACCCATGAGCTCGTCGGGCCGGTAGCCGAGCACCCCGGTCACGGCCGGGCTCTCGTAGAGGTTCGTGCCGTCGGCGGCCAAGATCGTGGTGACGTCGCTGGCGTTCTGGACCAGCGACCGGAAGCGCTGCTCGCTGCGACGGAGGGTGCCGGTGATCCCCGCCAGGCGCACCAGGACGAGCGCCGTGACGACCATGGTCGCGATCCCGAGCAGCGGGTCGGCATCGTGGGCGAGGGCGACCTCGAGCACCAGGGCCGTCGGCCCCATCAGGCTGGCGGCGCCGAGGAGCACGAGGCGCCGGCTGCTCATGCCGCTTTCGACGATCGGGGCTTGCACGACCCGATCGGCGACCGACGGATGCAGCGCCGCGCTTGCGAGCGCCACGTACGACAGGAGCCAGAACAGGTCGATCAGGCCACCGGTGGCATAGCCGGCACCGGCGGCCTCCATGCTGAATACCAGGTCAGCGCCGAACATGAGCGCCAGGCTGGCAATCAGGAAACGTGGCGAGGCCCGGTGTGACGACGGCACGAAGGCGAGGCGCGCAACGATCCCGATAAGGAGGATGTCCATGGCCGGGTAGGCGATGGCAACGAGGCGTTCCGCCGCCGGCACCGCCGAGTCGACCGCGATCGGATGCAGGATGACCGTCCAGGCCAGGATGCCGAAGCCGACGGTCACGATGCCCGCGTCCACGAGACGTGGCTGTTCGTGTCCCGGCTGCCGCTCGCGTACCAGGAAGAGGCAGGCGGCGGCCAGCAGGGGGTAGCCGGCGAGGTAGGCGACATCCCCTCCCGAGGGGAAGGGGCTGGTCCCCAGCACCAGCTCGTGGTAGGTCCAGATCGCGTCGCCCGCCGAGAACGCCAGCTGGCCGGCTGCGATCAACAGCCAGGGCATGGGACGCGGCAGGCGATGGATGTGGAGCGACCAGGCGATGGCGGCCACCGGGACGAGGCTGATGAGCTGATAGAGGACAGCCTGGACCCACGGCACGGGGACGACCGGGTAGATGGCAACCAGGCCCATCCCGACAAGGGTCATGAACTGCCACGGGGCGATGCGGCGTTCCCCGAGCCGCATGGCAGCGGGCAGGGCAAGGCGCCTCCCAGCGGGCAGGCGAGTCGCGGTGGCTGACTTCGTGGCCGCTCTTGTCACTCGGCTCCGGCGATGCGTGGAAGAGCACCGTAGGTGACGGATGCCTCCCATCGGTATGGCCCGATCGGCCTATGCCGGGACCGATGGACTGGACCGCTCCTGTCCCGGCCCGGCGGTCCGCCAGCGCGCCGTCGAGCGCGGGTAGGATGCGGCGCATGAAGGTGGGCGCAATGATGCCGATTGCCGCGGAGGGCGGGCGCGCTGCCCCGGGCTGGGAGGAGATCCGCGCGGTCGCCGGGGCGGCGGAGGCAGGTGGGCTCGACTCGATCTGGGTGTACGACCACCTCCTCTTCCGGTTCGACGGCGCGACCGAGGGCCTTCACGAGTCGTGGACGCTGCTGGCGGCGCTGGCGGCGGTGACGCGGCGCGTCGAGATCGGGGAGCTCGTCGTGGCGATGCCGTTCCGCAACCCCGCCCTGCTGGCCAAGATGGCCGCCACCGCCGACGAGGTGGCCGGGGGGCGGCTGATCCTGGGTGTCGGCTGTGGGTGGCACGAGCCGGAGTTCGCGGCCTTCGGATTCCCGTTCGACCACCGCGTTGCACGCTTCGAGGAGGCGCTCGAGATCCTGGTCCCGCTGCTGCGCGGCCCCGACGAGGTGAGCGTAGCGGGCCGGTATCACCACGCCGACCGGGCGGTCGTGCTGCCGCGACCGCCGCGGCGTTCCGACGGCAGGCCCTCGATCCCACTCCTCATCGCCGGAAAGGGGCCGCGAATGCTGTCCCTCGTGGCGCGCCACGCGGATGCCTGGAACACGGCCTGGCTCGGCACGGTCGAGGATCTCGAGCCACGCGTCGCCCCGCTGCGGGCCGCCCTGGACGTCGCCGGCCGCGACCCCGCCTCGCTGGAGATCACGGTGGGCGTCAACGTCGTCATCCCCGACCTCGCCGCCCCGGATGACGAGCTTCCTGCGCGGGCGATCGCGGGGTCGATCGACGAGCTGGCCGAGGGGATCCGCGGCTATGCCGACGCGGGCATCGGCCACCTCGTCTGCGCTGTGACGCCCACCACCCCCGAGTCGGTGGCGCGCCTCGCCGAGGCGTCGCGGCGCGCGCGCGGGTGACGGAACTCGCCCCGTCCCGCGCCTGGTGGCAATCCCGCAGCATCACCGCCGTCCTGACGGCGAACGTCGTGTCGGGCGCCGGCAACGTGCTCACAAGCATGGCGCTCCCGTGGCTGGTCATCGAGTCCGGCGGCGGCGGGGCGGAGATCGGCGTGATCGGTTTCGCGCAGCTCGTTCCGCTCATCGGCGGCGCGCTGCTGGGCGGGATCATCGTCGACCGCGTCGGCGGCCGCGTGGCGAGCGTGGCGGCCGACGTGGCCTCGGCGGCCACCGTGCTGGCGATCGCCGGATTCGCCCTGGCCGGCTGGCTGCCGCTGTGGCTGCTGTCGGTGCTCGTCCTTCTCAGCACGCTCCTTGATCTCCCCGGTTCGACGGGCCGCTCGGTCCTGCTGCCCGGCCTGGCCGAGCGGGACGGCGTCGACCTCGCGTCGGTCAACGCGGCCAGCGAGACGGTGCGGCGGCTGACCATTCTGCTCGGGCCGATCGCCGGTGGAATCCTGGTGGCCGCCGCCGGGCCGGCCGTGGCGCTCATGGTCGATGGGGTCACGTTCGGGGTGTCGGTGCTGCTGGTGGCGATGCTCGTGCCGCGGCTCGCCGCCACGGCCGCGGCGGACGGCGCTTCAGCGTGGCGACTGCGGGACGGGATCGGCCTGCTGTGGCGGGATCGCCTCATCCGGTCGCTGATGGCCGTGAGCGGCACGATCAACGTCCTCCTCAACCCCGTCTTCTTCGTCCTGCTGCCGCTGTACGTCGTGGCACTGGGCGGCATTGCCTCGGACCAGGGGATCCTGGTGGCCGCGTTCGGGCTCGGCGCGCTCGCCGGGGCGCTGGGGTCGGCGCGCCTGACGCGTCGCTTCGGCCGGCGAACCGTGCTCACGGTGGGGGCGCTGCTCGCCGGCGGCGCACCGCTCCTGCTGGCGGTGGCGCCCGGCGTCCCGTTCGCGGCCGCTGCGCAGCTTGTGAGCGGCCTGGGCATCGGACCGGTCGGCCCAATCGTGCTCACGGTGCTGGGAACGCGCGTCGCGCCCGAGGTCCGCGGGCGCGTCTTCGGCGCCCACGCCACGATCACGAACGCCGCGATCCCGATTGGCGTGATCGTCACCGGCCTGGTGGTCGAGCTCGTCGACGTGCGGACGGTGCTCGTGGCGATCAGCGTGCTGTTCGCGCTCTCGGTGGGTCCGCTCCTGTTCCAGCGCTCGCTGGACCAGCTCGACCCGCCACCGGGGAGCCTCAGGGGCGACGCGTGAGCAGCACGTGTCGCAGCCGGGGCCGGCGGGCGCGCAGGAGGCGCGACAGGGTGACCCCCACGATGCGTGCCCCGCACACCGCGCAGACATGCCAGCGGCCGTCCCGCGCCAGCCGCACGGTGTGCTCCGCCACGAGGACCCGCAGCGGGCCGCTCGGCGGGGTAGCCGCGCTGCGCCGGGTGCGCCAGGCATCGTCCGCGCCGGGGATCCCGAGCGCCCGAGCGTGGCCGATGGCGCTGGGGTAGCGCGACGCCTCGCGCGCCAGCGCGGCGGCTCCCCCCTCGGCGTGCTGCTCGTAGAGCGCGAAGGCAACGGCGTAGAAGCGGCGGTCGTGGTAGCGCATCCCGCGCCGGCGGCGCGCCGGTGGCGGCGTCAGCCAGTGGGCAAGCTCATGCAGCAGCGTCTGGCGCGCGTCGGCCACGTCGGAGCCGGCGACGACCCCGATGTAGCCGCTCGCGTGGCGCGTGACACCCGAGCTGCGTTCGCGATCGCGTCGCGACCAGCGGAGGCGCGGGGGTGGCGCGACACCGGCATCGGCGCAGACCCTGGCGGCGAGACCGGCGACCCAGGCGGGTGCTCCGGGCGAGACGTTCACCCTGCGCGGCGTTCCGCCAGCAGGCGCCCGACCTCGACGAGCCAGGCGTCGAGCGCCGGGTCGGGGTGGCGGTCGTCGTCATACGTGAACCCCGGCATCTCGTCGCCGTGCTCGGCGACGTAGGCAGCGGGCGCCTGGGTCGCGTGCGGAAATGCGCGGGCCGCCAGCGCGGCACGCTCGGGCGACATCGGGCCGCGCTCGTCGGGCGCCACCCGAGCGGCGTCGTGGCGACGTCGCCATCGGTCAGTCAGGCGACGGAGGTCGCCGCGCCGGTTCACGCGGGCTCGACGGCCGCGTCCGCGCGGGCGGCCGGGGGCGCGCCGCCCTCGTAGAGGCCGAGCCGCGCCACGACACGCTGGATCCAGGCCGGCGCCCACCAGTTGGCGTTGCCCATGACGCGCATGAAGGCCGGCACCAGGATGCCGCGCACGATGGTCGCGTCGATGAGCACGGCGAGCGCCATGCTGAAACCGAGCGACTTGATGAGGGCCACCGACGACAGGGCAAACGCGCCGAACACCGCGACCATGATGAGCGCGGCGCCGGTGATGATGCCCCCGGTGATCCCGATCCCCTCCGCCACGGCGCGCGTGTTGTCGCCCGTGGCGAGGTAGCGCTCCCGGATGCGCGACAGCAGGAAGACTTCGTAGTCCATCGACAGGCCGAACAGGATGGCGAACATCAGGATCGGCGTGCTGGCGATGATCGTCCCCGACGCATCGAAGCTGAGGAGCTCCGAGAGGTGCCCCTGCTGGAAGATCCAGACCAGCGCGCCGAAGCTGGCGGTGATGCTCAGGAGGCTCATCAGCACCGCCTTGAGCGGCAGGAGGACGGATCCGAAGGTGAGGAACAGCACCGCCCCGGTAACGAGCACCACGATCGCCACCGCATACGGCACCGAGTGGCCGAAGCTGGCCATGAAGTCGCGCGAGCGCGATGACAGGCCCGCGGTCAGCACCTCGGTCGCGTCCACCGGGCCTGCCACGGCACGCACGTCATCGACGAGGGCACGGCCATCAGCCGAGTCGGGCAGCCACGTGCTGAAGACGTCGACGCGGGTCACGTCGTCGGCCACCGTGCGCTCGAGCCAGGCAGACAGCGCCGCTGCCTCGGCGGGCCGCTGCGTCGCGGGGAGTGCAATGAGCTGGCGGTACGCGGCGGCATCCATCCCCGCCGGGGGGTCCAGCACACTGGTGACCGCCTCCACACCATCCAGGGATGCCAGGTCGGCCACGTAACCGTCGATGTCGTCGAGGAAGCCGGGATCCACCGCGCCGTCGGCAAGGATGGGTCCGCCGGTGCGCACCACCACCTCGATGGGGTCGGTCTCGCCGGCAGGGAACTCGTCGCCCAGCACACGGAAGCCGGTGACGCTCTCCGACGGCGGCAGGTCGGCGAGGTTGCCACCGGTCGAGAGCTGGATGCCGAAGAACGGCAGGCCCGCCAGCACCAGCACGAGGAGCACCGGGGTCGCCACCAGCAGCGGACGGCGCATCACTCCGCGCGCGATGCGGCTCCACACCCCGTGGCCCTGGCGGGCGTCCGCGGCGTCCGCGTCGTCCTCGATGAGTCGCATCGAGCGCGGCAGCGGGACGCGCAGCCGGTTGACGCGACGGCCGAGCAGGCTCAGCAGGGCCGGCAGCACGGTGAGGCCGAAGATCAGCGTCGACACCACGGTCACAATCCCGCCGAGGCCCATGCTGCGCAGGGCGGGTGACTCGAAGACGGTGAGGCTGGCCAGACCGATGGCGACCGCCACGCCGCTGATCGCCACGGCCTTGCCGACCGTGGCCATGGTGTGCTCCACCGCGTCCTCGACCGACCGATGGCGCAGCTCCTCGCGGAAGCGGCTCACCATGAAGAGGGAGTAGTCGATCGACAGCGCGAGACCGATCATGGTGGTCACGTTGGTGACGAAGATGCTCATCTCGGTCACGTTGGCGAGGAGACCGATCACCGCGATCGAGGTCGGCAGGGCGAGCGCCGCGATGAGCAGCGGCAGGACCGCCCCCACGAGCGTGCCGAACACAGCGAGCAGGATGATGAGGGCCAGCGGCAGGCTCACCAGCTCTGCCTGCATCAGGTCGCGCTCCACGGCGTCGTTGAACTCGTGCTGCACGACCGGGATGCCGGTCACCACCGTTTCGACACCCGCCGGCCGCACCACGAGGCCGCTGAGGTGCTCGACATCGTCGACCGCGTCCTCCATCTCCTCGGTGAGGCGGACGACGGCGAACGTCTTGCTGCCATCCTTGCTGACAAAGGCCGGGTCGCCGACGTCGGCGTAGGTGAGGATCCCGTCCACGATCGGCTCCCCGGCGAGGGGCGCGACGGCGGCGGCCACGGTGCCCTGGAAGCGGTCCGACCCGGCGTCGCCCCGCGGGTCGGTGAAGATGACGATCACGCTGGAGAGCTCACCGCCGAAGCGATCGACCAGCAACTCCTCCGCGCGGGCCGCCTCTGAACCGGCGATCTGCCAGCCGCCCTGGCTGAGGCGCCCCGCAGAGGTCGCCGACCAGATGTTGAGACCAATCACCGCAGCCAAGCCGACGATCGGGAGCCAGCGGCGCCATCGGTACGTGGCCCGCCCGATGGCCGCGAAGAGGCCGTTGTGCGCGATCCGGTCGTGGGGCGGGGTGATCCGCTGCGCCGGTGCCCGCGTTGCGCGTTCAGACATGACTGGACGAGGGGTGGGCGGGGGGCCGGCGGGGGCGCTGAGGGGGACGCGGGACGGCTCGGCCGCATCGGCTCCGACGCGACGCCAGATCGCCAGCCCGGCCAGCGCGGCGGACGCCAGGCCGAGGATCGCCAGGCCGATGCCCAGCAGCTTGGTGCGCATGTGAACGAGGGGTCTCCGCGTGCTCGGTGCGGTGGAACGCCCGCCGGGAGCGGGCGTGGGGAAGCGTAGCCGTTCGGCGTTGGGTTCGCAGGGGTGACGCCGGCTCCCGGTCGCTACCATGCGGCGCATGAAGGTCGGTCTGATGCTGCCCATCGGGGAGCAGGAGCTGCTCAGCGCACCCGGGTCATGGGACCTGTTCCGCGAGATGGCGATCGCCGCCGACACGAGCGGCCTCGACTCGGTGTGGTGCGCCGACCACCTGCTCTTTCGCCAGGGCGCATCGGAGGAGGATGGCTCGACGCACGGCATCCACGAGGCGTGGACGATCCTGGCCGCGGTCGCGGCGGTCACGCGCCGCGTGGAGATCGGCCCGCTGGTGCTGTGCGTCCCGTTCCGCAACCCGGCGCTCACCGCCAAGATGGCCGCCACCCTCGACGAGGTCAGCGCCGGGCGGCTCATCCTGGGCCTCGGCTGCGGTTGGCACGCGCCCGAGTTCGAGGCGTTTGGCTACGAGTTCGAGCACCGGGTCAGCCAGTTCGCCGAGGCGCTCGAGATCATCATCCCCCTGCTGCGCACCGGCCACGCCACGTTCAGCGGCCGCTGGCAGCACGCCATCGACGCGGAGATCGTCCCGAGCGGGCCGCGCCCGGGTGGGCCGCCGCTCCTGATCGCCGGCAAGGGGCCGCGCATGCTGGACCTCGTGGCACGCCACGCAGACGCATGGAACGCGGCGTGGTACGGGCACCCGGACGAGGCGCATGAGCTCCGAGAGCGCATCGGACGGCTGCGGGAGGCCCTCGGGCGCGCCGGCCGCGACCCGACCACGCTGGCGCTGACGGCCGGCGTCTTCGTCGCCGTGGCCGATGACCCAGACGCGCCCGATGAGGCGATTCGCGGCACCACCGACGAGATCGGCGCTTCCCTTGCCGGCTACGCGGCGCTCGGCGTCAGCCACCTCGTGGTCCATCTCTGGCCGCGTACCGCGGGGGCGGTCGAGCGGCTCGCCGCGGCGGCGGAGGTCGCGCGCCGAGCAGAGTCGGGTGACCCCGCATCGGTATGATCCGCGGGTGACCACCCTGGCGCCCGCGCGCCGCCCGCGCGGCCTCGCTGCGTTGACCCGCTCGGGCAGCTCCGTGGACGGCGCCGCGTGGGCGCTCTACGACTTCGCCAACACGATCTTCAGCTTCGCCATCGTCAGCTTCGCCATGGGACCGTGGGCCGTCTCGTTCCTCGGCGAGGGCCCCGGCACCCTGGCCTTCACCGCGGCCGGCAGCGCATCGGTGGCGCTCAACGCCCTCGTCTCGCCGGTGCTCGGCGCCATGAGCGACCGCACCGGCGGTCGCAAGTCGTACCTGCTCATCTTCACCGTACTGTGCGTGGTGCCGACCGCGCTCATCGGCTTCCTCGACATCGGCCTGGGACTGCTGGCCTTCGCGATTGCCAACTTCGCGTACCAGGCCGCGCTGATCTACTACGATGCGCTTCTGCCGGACGTGGCACTGACGGAGGCTCGCGGGCGGCTATCCGGCATCGGAGTCGCTCTCGGCTACCTCGGCGCCATCGTCGCCGCCCTCCTCTTTCGCATGACGACCGATGCGGAGGGCACCACCACGGCAGGCAGCTTCCTGCTCATGGCGGTCCTGTTCGGGATCTTCGCCATCCCGATCTTCCTGCTGGTCCACGAACGCCGGCGCCATGGGACGCCGTTCCGCGTGGCGGACGCGCTCGCCTCCTTCGGCCAGCTGAAGGTAACCCTCGCGCACGCACGACAGCGCCCCGGGCTGCTGCGCTTCATCGTCGGCCGCTTCTTCTACTCCGACCCGATCAACACCGCCATCGCGGTGATGAGCCTGTTCGCCATCCACGCCGTCGGCTTCACCAACAGCGAGGCGCTGTACGTGCTCACCGGCCTCATCGTCGCCGCGGTCATCGCCAGCGTCGGCTGGGGCTACCTGTGCGATCGCATCGGTCCCAAGCGGACGCTGATGCTGGTCCTCCTGTCATGGGTGGTGGGGCTGCTGGTGATCGGCCTCTTCCTCGCCAAGATCCCGTTCCTGATCGCCGGCGTCATCCTCGGCAGCGGGCTTGGCGGGGTGGCGGTCACCGACCGCCTCTACCTGCTGCGACTGACGCGGCCCGACGAAGTGGGCGAGATGTTCGGCCTGTATGGCCTGGCCGGGAAGCTGTCGGCCGTCATCGGCCCCCTGCTGTACGGGCTGATCGTCGCGATACTGGATCCCGACAAGGTGGGACCGATCGCCTACCAGGTCGCGATCCTGTCACTCCTCGTCCTCATGGTGATCGGCATCCTCATCGTCCGCGGGGTCCCGGAGCCGCCTCGCGCGACGGACGACACGCCCGATGAGGCACTCCTCGGCTACCGGGAAGAGGTCCGTCCATGACCGTCGTCGTCGCCCACCGCGGCGCCAGCCGGCATCGCCCGGAGAACACCCTGCCCTCCTTCGCGCTCGGCGTCGAACAGGGTGCCGATGCGATCGAGCTCGATCTGCACCTCTCCGGGGACGGGGAGCTGGTGGTCATCCACGACGACAGCCTGAATCGCACGACCGATATGACCGGAGACGTGGCCGGCATGACGCTGGCCGAGATCAAGCGCGCTGATGCCGGAGCCACCTTCAGTGCCGACGACGGCTCGTTTCCGTACCGCGGCACTGGCCTCACCGTCCCAACTTTCGCCGAGGTGCTCGACTGGCTGCCCGAAGGCATTGGGCTCGTCGTCGAGATCAAGGCGCGCGCGGCCGTCGCTCCGGCGGTCGAGGCGTTGCGGGGCCACCCGGTCCGCGCCGCGGGCCGCGCCAGCCTCATCAGCTTCGACGAGCGCGCGATCGACGAGTCGCGGGGGCTCGACCCGGATCTGCCGACCGGTTATCTGCTCGTGCCGGGCCAGCCGTTCGAGCCGGCCCTGCGCTACGCGGTCGAGCACCTCCACCCCGCGGTCCACCCGTGGGAGGGCGACCTGGGCATGGACCCAGCCCCGATGATCGCCCAGGCGCAGGCGTACGGGCGCGACCTCGGCTGCTACGTGGTCAACGATCCCGAGCGCATGCAGCTGCTCTCGGCATACGGCCTGTGGGGCTTCGTCACCGACGTGCCCGACGTGGCGCGCGCCGCACTTCCGCGCGTCGACGGGTGAGCGGGGCACTCGGCTTCGGCATTGCCGCCGCGCCGCGCGACGGGACGGAGCGACTGGGACCGGCGGTGGAGGCGTTGGGCTACGCGGAGCTGTGGGCCAACGATACGCGCCGCGGCTCCGGCCCTGACACCCTGGCTGTCGCGAGCGCCGCGACCCGCGAGCTCCGGTTCGGGATCGGGGTCATCGCGCTCTCCGAGCACGGGCCGTCGCGCGTCGCCGAGGCGCTGGCCGCGGCGGAGGCGGCGGGACTGCCGCTCGAGCGCACCACGGTCGGGGTTGGCAGCGGCGCTTCGCGGTCGCTCGCCCTGGTACGCCGCGGGGTGGCGGCCTTGCGCGCCCTGCTCCCCGCACAACGGATAGCGGTCGCGGCGGTCGGGCCGCGGATGTGCGCGCTGGCCGGGGAGATCGCCGACACGGTGCTCCTCAACTGGTCGCTGCCGGCGCACCTCGCCGAGCAGCGGCGCTGGATCGCCGAGGGGGCCGAGCGAGCCGGCCGCCCGGTTCCGCGGCTGACCGCCTACGTGCGGGCAGCGGTGGGGGCGGGTGCGAAGGAGCGACTGAGAACCGAGATGGCGCGCTACGCGGGGCACTCACCGGCGTATCGGGCGCTCTTCGCGGACCAGGACGGTCTGATCGGCGTGGCCGCGGACGATGCGACGAGCCTGCGCGCCGACCTGCTCCCCTACCGCGCCCTGCTGGACTGCTGCGTGGTGCGCGCCCTACCGGACGGGGATGCGGTCGACGACTGGCTGCGGGTCGCCGAGGCGGCCGCGCCGTAGGACCGGTGCCTCAGCGGCGGCGCGATCCCCCGCCCAGCACGCCGAGCACGGCGCGCAGGATCGTGTTGAAGGCTCCCGAGCGCGCCACGCGAGCGCCTTCCTTTGCGACGTCGCCCCAGTCCACGCCACGCTCCGGCGGGCGCGTCGGCCGCAGCTTGCCGCGCCCTGCCGGGTCGCCGACCCCGTCGAGCGGCGTTTCCGCCGCCTTCGCCGTCTGCTCGAGCGCCGCGACCCGCGCGGCGAGCAGCTCCTTGGCGCTCTCGGGATCCTGGTCGGTGGCGTACTCGGCCACGATCTGCGAGGTCGCCACCACCGCGGCGAAGGCGGCGGGATCCAGCTGCGCCATCAGCGACTGCGGCGGCCGCATCATCACCCGGGTCGTCGGCATCGGTCGCCCCTTCGGATCGAGTGCGGTCACCAATGCCTCGCCGGTGCCGAGCTTGGTCAGCTCCTCGTCGACCTCGTAGAACTCGGTCATCGGAAACGTCTGAGCGGTGGCGCGGACGACCTCCAGGTCGTCCGGGGTGAAGGCACGCAGGGCATGCTGCACCCGGTTCCCCAGCTGGGCCAGGACCGATGCCTCCACGTCCGCCGGCGAGTGGGTGACGAAGAAGACGCCAACGCCCTTGCTGCGGATGAGGCGCGCGACGAGCTCGATCTGCTCGAGGAACGTCTTGTTCGCGTCGCGGAACAGGAGGTGCGCCTCGTCGAAGAAGAAGACGAGCTTCGGCTTCTCCAGATCGCCGACCTCGGGCAACGACTGGTAGAGCTTGGCGAGCAGCCACATCATGAAGGTCGAGAAGAGCGCTGGCCGATCCTGCATGTCCGCCAGCTCGAGGACGCTGATGATCCCCTTCCCGTCGGCGGTCGTGCGCAGGAAGTCGTCGACGTCGAACTCGGGCGCGCCGAAGAAGGCATCCGCCTCCTGCTGCTCCAGCTCGACGATCTTGCGGATGATGACCCCGACGGTGGCCGTCGCTACCCCACCGTACTCCGCCATCTCGTGCTTCCCCTCGTCGGAGCCGAGGTGGTTGAGCAGGGCCCGCAGATCCGACAGATCAACAAGCGGCAGCTTGTGGTCGTCGGCGTACTTGAAGGCCAGCGACAGGACGCTCTGCTGGGTGTCGTTGAGCTGCAGCACCTTCGACAGCAGGATCGGGCCGAAGCTGAGCACCGATGCACGCAGCCGGACGCCCTTGCCGCCGCGATCCAGGGTCAGAAACTCGACCGGGAAACCGCGCGCCACGTAATCGACGAACCCGATGGCGTCGTTGCGCTGCGTGATCTTGTCGTTCGGCTGCGCGGCTGCGCCCAGGCCCGAGATGTCGCCCTTGATGTCGCTGATGAATACCGGCACGCCAGCGTCCGAAAGCTGCTCGGCAAGCACCTGCAGCGTCTTCGTCTTGCCGGTGCCGGTCGCCCCGGCGACGAGTCCGTGGCGGTTCATCATTCCCAGTGGCACGCGCACCTGCACGGCGGGCAGGGTCTCGTCATGGTGCTGAGCGGCTCCGAAGGTGACGCTCGGTCCCTCGAAGCCGTAGCCGGCGTTGATCGCCTGCTCGAACTGCTGCTCGTCTGCCATGGCGGCGAGTATAGGGTGGCGAGGCCTCCCCGCCGCCCACGGCGGAGGATTACGCTGCGCGCATGACGTATTCGATCGTGGCCCGCGACCCGGAGACCGGCCGCTTCGGGATCGCGGTGCAGTCGCATTACCTTTCGGTCGGGCCGGTCGTCCCTTGGCTGGAGGCCGGGGTCGGGGCAGTCGCCACCCAGGCATCGGTCAACACCAGCTTCGGACCGATTGCGCTGGAGATGCTGCGCAACGGGTGGGAGGCCGAGCGCGTCGTGGCCGCCCTCGTCGCCGGCGACGTGGGGTCGGCGCAGCGCCAGCTTGGCGTCGTGGATGCCCAGGGGCGCGCCGCCGCGCACACCGGAGCCGAATGCATCCCGGCCTGCGGGCATCACGTCGGCGAGGGCTACACGGTGCAGGGCAACCTGCTCGCCGGCGACGAGGTGTGGTCGTCGATGGCGCCGGCATTCGAGGGCGCCCGCGCCGAGGGCGTGCCGTTCTGGGAGCAGCTCATGCGCGCCCTCGAGGCGGCGGAGTCGCACGGTGGGGACGTGCGCGGCCGGCAATCGGCCGCCATCCAGATCGTGGACCGCGACGCGCGGGGTGCCGCGTGGCGCGGGCGGACGATGGACCTGCGGGTCGAGGACCATCCGGACCCGGTGCCGGAGCTGCGGCGGATCATGACGGTCGACCGCGCCTACGCGCTCCTCAACGAGGAGGGCGACGCGGCCCGCTCCGGGGAGCCGGAGGAGGCGCGCTACGCCGCGGCGCGCAGGATGGCCCCGGACGCGATGGAGCTCGTGTTCTGGATCGCCCTGCAGCACGCGGAGGCGGGCCGCATGGACGACGCACGCCGCGAGATGGAGATCGCCTTCGGCGCGCCGGACGGGGCGAACTGGCGCGCGACGCTCGAGCATATGCGCGACGGCGGCCGCATCGACCGCGCCCTCGCCGAGGCACTGCTGGAAGCGGGCACCTGATGCCGCGCTACGTCCTGGCTCACCACCCCGGGGCGCACTGGGCGGCCGGCGTCCCGTACGTCGAGCAGCCCGGCGTGATGGATCACTTCGCGTTCATGCACGGCCTCGCAGCACGAGGGGTGCTGCTCGCGGGCGGCCCGTACGAAACGGACGGCGATCCGGTGGGCATGGCCATCATCGAGGCCGGCGACCTGGATGCCGCCGAGGCCCTGGCAGCCGAGGACGAATCGGTCCGCGGCGGGTTGCTCACCGTGGCCGTGCGCGAATGGGGGCCACGAATGGGACGCTGGCTCCGCTGAGCCCGCGTCCTTACCAGTTGGTGGCGGTCGAAGCCTGGATCTCGCCGACCGAGGCCAACCAGCGCTCCGCGTCGATGGCCGCCTTGCACCCGTCGCCGGCGGCGGTGACCGCCTGCCGGTACCGATGGTCGTGCACGTCACCGGCGATGAAGACGCCCTCGATTCCCGAACCCGTCTCATCGACGACTTCGAGGTAGCCGCCGGGCCCGACCTGCAGCGATTCGGTGAAGAGGTCGGTGTTGGGCTTGTAGCCGATGGCGACGAACATGCCCTGCACCGGCAGCTCCGCGACCTCGCCGGTCGAGGTGTCACGCACGGTGAGGCCGGTGACGGTCATCTCGCCCTTCACCTCGGCCACCTCGCGGTTGAACTGGATCTCGATCTTCGGGTCGCGCTCCGCGCGCTCCTGCATGATCTTGCTGCCGCGGAACTCGTCGCGGCGGACCAGCATGGTCACCTTGTTGGCGAAGCGGGTCAGGAACGTCGCCTCCTCGAGCGCCGTGTCGCCGCCGCCGACCACGGCCACGTCACGGCCGCGGAAGAAGAAGCCGTCGCAGGTCGCGCACGCGCTTACCCCGCGGCCGCGGAACTCCTCCTCGGACGGCAGGCCCAGCCAAAGGGCCGACGCACCGGTGGCGATGATCACGGCGTCGGCGCGGTACTCCTCGTCGCCGACCCACATCCGGAACGGCCGCTCCGAGAAGTCGACCCGCGTGACGTCCTTCTCGATCATCGTCGCCCCGAAGCGCTCCGCCTGCTCGCGGAACTGCTGCATCAGCTCGGGTCCCTGGATCCCGTGCGGGAAACCGGGATAGTTCTCGACGTCGGAGGTGATCATCAGCTGGCCCATCGGGACGTTGCCGGCCAGGACGATCGGCTCGAGGTTGGCGCGCCCGGCGTAGATGGCGGCGGTCAGCCCGGCGGGGCCAGAGCCAATGATGGCGACCTTGCGATAGCGGTCATCGGTTGGTGCGGTGGAAGTGGAATCGGTGGTGGGGGGCACGGTCGCGGTCATGACCGCACCAGCATAGCGAATGCGCAGTGGGGACCGTTTCAGCGCAGCAGCGCGGGGAGGTTCACCGAGAGGTCCCATAGCCCGACGGCCACCAGCGCGACGCCTACCAGCACCTGAAGCGGTCGCTCCCAGCGGATCAAGGCGCGCGCGAGCTGGGCGCCGCGGGCCTGGCCCAGCAGGCCCAGCACGAAGAGGGGCAGTCCGAAGCCGATCCCGAAGGCCAGGAAGAAGAGCAACTGCCCAACCACATCGCCGATTGTCAGGCTGAAGGCAAAAATGCCCACCAGGAACGGTCCGCTGCAGGGAAGCGCGATGGGCGCGAAGAGCAGTCCGTAGGCGAGCGCGCCGATCGCCGGTCCCCCTCGGCCCAGCGCGCCGGGGGCCAGCTGCGGCAGGCGCACGAACGGGTTGCGGCCCAGCAGCAGCAGCGTCCCGAGCGCCACGAGCAGCACGTCGGCGACCGGGAGCACGACGCCGATGAACGGGGTGAGCGATGCCGAGAAGGCAGCGAAGAGCGCCCCGATGGCGACCATTCCAATGACGACCCCGGCCCACACCAGGGCGGCGGCAGCGAGTGGGGGCAGGCCGCCGGCCGGCGGGACCGTCGTGCGCGTGGCGATCGCCGGCGCGCCGCTCCCCGTCACATACGCGAGAAACGCCGGATAGAGGGGCAGAATGCACGGCGTGATGGTGGCGCCCATCCCGAGCGCCACCGCACCCAGCAGCTCGCCCATCGTCAGCGGCGGACGAGGGCCACGAGCTCCGTCGCTGACAGCTCGTCGTTGAGCGGCAGCAGCTCGACCGAGCCATCCGGCAGGAAGAGGAGCTTCGGCATCCCAGGCGGGTTGAGGACGGCCGTCCCAAAGCGGTCGCGGAGTGCGGAGGCGATCGCCGCATCCGCCTTGGTGAAGGCCCAATCGAATCCTTCGGCGGCCGCATACGCAGCCAGGTCTTCCGGGGCCTCGTAGGGCTCGACGTCTATCGAGACGGAGTGGAAGTCGGCGCTACCATGCGCCTCGGTGACCTGGTGCATCTGGGAGCGGCAATTCGTGCACCAGATGGCCATCATCTCGACCAGGAGTGGCTTGTCCGCCGCCAGTTGCCCGAGCGTCAGCGTCTGCCCGTTGCGGACGTCGGTCAGCACCAGGCCGTGGAGCGGGTCGCTGGTCAGTCCATCCGGCGTCGAGCTCGCGGGCGGGGTGGCCGGTGCCGAGGACGCGGACGCTGTCGATGCGTGGCTTGCCGGTGCGTCGCCAGAAGGTCCCACGGTCTCCGAAGGCGGCGGCGATGCCATGGCGCACCCGGACGCGAGCAGCAGTACGACGAATCCCCGTTCGAGCCTCATGCGGCCCACCGTACCGCATACGCGTGACGATCGCGTGACCGCGATCGGCTATGGCCGGGGCATGCGGTCCGCGGATCCAGGCTCGTCGAGATCCTTCTCGGGCGGATCGCCGCCACGCTCGGACGCGATCGGAGCGTCCGGATCGGTCTCCGCCTGATGCGGACGCTCGATGTCGTCGATCGGGTGGGTGTCGGGGGTCAGCTCATCGGGCTCACCCTCGTGGGGGTCCTTGGGAACCTTGAAGGCGTCCATCATGCCCATCGGTACATCACCTTTCATCGGTTGGCTGGCGGACCTGGGAGAGCGCCCAGCTGATCGCCTCCTCGAAGGCATTCGCGCCGCCCGCCTTGTCGATCACCTGTGTCCATGGGTCGTCGAGGATCATCGATGGCAGGTTGGCGCTGGGGCTGCCGGTCCAGTAGATGACCGGCATGCGCGGAAACCGATGCCGGGTCGCCATGAAGAGCGCCGCCGACAGCTCGTGCTCGAGGCGCCAATCGAGGACGATGGCCTGCGGCGGCGGCGCCTCGCGGAACGCGCGCAGGAATGGGAGCGCGCTGCGGAACACGCTCGCCTCGGCACCGGTTGCAACGCACAGCTCGACCGCCAGCTCGGCGGCCGGCGGCTCATCCTCGACGATCCAGATCGCCGGGGGAACGGGGGTCGATGTCGTCGGCATGCGGTCCAAGGTGGATGCGACTGCTGCACGGATCATGCCGCGGTTCGCCCATCGGCGCGCATCCCGGCCAGCCGGTACGATCTACCGGTGATGCTGCGACGCGAAACGACGACGGTGCTGGTCGGTGGGGTCCCGGTGGGTGGGCAGCATCCGGTCGTCGTCCAGTCGATGACCAATACCGACACCGCGGATCCGGACGCCACGGCCATCCAGGTCGCGCAGCTCGCCCACGCAGGCTCCGAGCTGGTGCGCATCACCGTCAACAACGACGAGGCGGCCAGGGCCGTGCCCGTCATTCGCGAGAAGCTGGACCGGCTGGGGATCGGCGTCCCGCTGATCGGCGACTTCCACTACAACGGTCACCTGCTGCTGACCAAGTACCCCGAGGCGGCGGCTGCGCTGGCGAAGTACCGCATCAATCCTGGCAACGTCGGCGCCAAGCGCCACGACGCCAACTTCGTGCAGATCATCGAGGTCGCGCTGCGCAACGACCGCCCGGTGCGGATCGGGGTCAACTGGGGATCCCTCGACCAGCAGCTGCTCACCGTGATGATGGATGCCAACGCCGCCAGTCCGGAGCCGAAGGACAGCCGCGAGGTGATGATCGAGGCGATGATCGAATCGGCGCTGCGCTCGGCGCAGCTCGCCGAAGAGACCGGCATGGCACACGACCGGATCATCATCAGCGCCAAGGTCTCCGGGGTGCAGGATCTGGTCGAGGTCTACACCCGCCTGGCGGCGCGCTGCGACTACCCCCTCCACCTCGGCCTCACCGAGGCGGGCATGGGCACGCGCGGCGTGATCGGGTCGAGCGCGGGACTGGCGATCCTCCTCCAGCAGGGCATCGGCGACACCATTCGCGTCTCCCTGACGCCGGAGCCGGGCGGCGACCGTACCGAGGAAGTATTGGTGGCGCAGCAGATCCTGCAGTCGCTGGGGATGCGCAGCTTTGCGCCACAGGTGAGCGCGTGCCCCGGCTGCGGACGCACGACCTCGACGTTCTTCCAGGAGATGGCGCGCGACGTCGCCGACTATCTCCGCGAGCGAATGCCGGCCTGGCGCGATGCACGACCCGGCGTCGAGGAGCTCAAGGTGGCCGTGATGGGCTGCGTGGTCAACGGCCCCGGTGAGTCGAAGCACGCGGACATCGGGATCAGCCTGCCGGGCACGTTCGAGGAGCCGGTGGCGCCGGTCTTCGTGGACGGGGCCCTGTCAACCACCCTGCGCGGCGAGGACATCGTGCCGCGCTTCCTCCAGATCCTGGAGGACTACGTCGCCAACCGCTATCCGACGACGCCCCCGGCCTGAGCCGGGGGCGCCGCATCGGTATCGGGGAAGCGAATCAGCCGGGCAGGGTCGCGCAGTAGGAGCTTCGCGCCGGGATGCTGATGCTCCGTCCGGGCCGCACGCTGTCGAAGGTGGCCGTGCCGTCGCGCGCGACCTTGACCTGTACCACCAGGTCGGACTCGCCGCCGCCGGGGACCCCCTCGGGCAGCTGGGCCGAGTCGACGACGACCGTGTCGCCGATGGAGAGCTGGAAGGGATCGGTGACCGGGAACTCAAGCACCTGGGCGGTGCAGGTATCGACCGACGCCTCGGTCGGCGCACCATCCGCATCGGTATACGCGACCGCGGCAGCCTCCTCGCCGGCGTTGACGATCAGGGCGTGCAGCTTGGCCGTCGTGTTGCCGCCACCTCCACCGCCCCCGCCGCCACCGCAGGCGGCGAGGAGGAGGGCCACGCCGGCCATCAGCAGCAGGGATTGCGAGCGCCGCATTGGGCGCCTCACCACTCGCTCGAACATCGGGTTGTCAGTTCCTCCTCAGCAGTGCGACGGGTGGTTTGCCACGCAGCCCGCCAAGCGGTCTGGTGGCGCTGTTGGCGCTGATCCTACGCGCCCGCGCAAGTCCCTCATCGGCGTGGCTCCCACCGAAATCGCCAGAGCGCGAGCGCCAGCCCTGCGGCGGCCCAGCCGAGCATCACCAGCAGGTCGCCCGGAGAGATGCCGCTCCCCGTCGTGGATGGTGCGTAGATGGTCATCATCGCGTCGGCGAAGTGGCGCACCGGAAACAGCGAGCTGAGGGTCTGAATCCAGCCCGGGGCGCCGGCATCCAGGCGGATGAACACGTTGCTCAGGAACAGGAGCGGCAGGATGACCGCGTTGGCCACCGCCGGCGCGGCGTCCTCGTTGGGGACCAGGGCGGTGACCGCCAGGCCGAGCACGCTGAACGTCGCCGCCCCAACGGCAAGGGTGAGCAGCAGGGCCGGGAGTCTCGCCCATGGGAAGGCGACGTCGTAGAGCACTGCACCGAAGGCCGCCACGATCGCCACCAGCAGGATGGCGACCCCAATCGACAGGCCGACGCGCCCGGCGAGGTACGCCCACGGCGGCAGGGGCGTGCCGCGGATGCGCTTCAAGATGCCCCGCTCGCGCGCCGCCGTGACAGTCATCACCAGGGTGGTGAAGGTGGCGTTGATGACGCTGAAGACGATGATGGCGGGGGTGTAGAAGTCCGACGCGCTCTGACCGGCCGGTCCGCCCGAGCCACCCAGCAGAGTGTTGAAGATGACCATGAAGAGCAGCGGGAAGACGAAGGTGAAGAAGGCGGCGGTCGGATTGCGCCAGAAGGCGCGGTGCTCGAAGCGCACCTGGCGCACTGCCAGACCGATGTCACTCATTCGGCCGCTCGCTCACCGGTGAGCTCCAGATAGACATCTTCGAGGGTCGGCCGCGTGACCTCCAGGTGCTCGAGGATCACTCCGCCCTCGAGCGCCCAGCCCGTGAGCTCGTGGAGTGCCCGGGTCGGGTCGGCGGTGAACAGGACATGGCCGTCCGCGCCCGATGCGGTGAGCCCGGGCACCATGGGAGGCGTCACGCCGACGGGGAGCCGGAACCGGACCTGGCTCGGGGCCTCCTCGCGGGCACCGATGTTGTCCGGCGTACCGCTGGCCACGATGCGTCCGCCGGCGATGATCGCGACCCGGTCGGCCAAGGCTTGCGCCTCGTCGAGGTAGTGGGTGGTCAACACGATGGTCGTGCCCAGGCGGCGCAGGCCGCGGATGGTCTCCCATGCCTGGCGCCGTGCGGCGGGGTCGAAGCCGGTGGTCGGCTCATCCAGGAAGATGAGCTCCGGGTCGCCTGCGAGGCCAACCGCCAGGTCCGCGCGCCGTCGCTGCCCGCCGGAGAGCTCGACCACCTTCTGGTCGGCGGCCTCGGTCAGACCCACCAGCTCGATCACTTCGTCGACGGCGCGCCGTCGCGGGTAGTAGCCGGCGAACAGCTGGACCGTCTCGCGGACGGTCAGGTACGGATCGACGCCGGTCGACTGCAGGACGATCCCGATCCGCTCGCGAAGCCGTCGCTCGTGGCGCCGCGGGTCGTGGCCGAGCACCGACACCTCGCCGCCGTCGCGGTCGCGGTGGCCCTCGCAAATCTCGACCGCGGTGGTCTTCCCGGCGCCATTGGGACCAAGCAGGGCGAACACCTCGCCGCGCGCGACGTCGAGGTCGATCCCGCCCAACGCCACCAGGTCGCCATACGACTTGCGGAGGTCACGGATGCGAATCGCCGGCTCGGCGTCCATTGCGGGGTGCCTCGTCAGGTGGCGGCCATGAGGGTCCACGCGACCGCGACGAAGGCGAGGACGGCGAAGGTGATAAGTGCCAGCGGGAGGAGGGCCACGCCCAGGTTCTGGTGCCCCTGCTGGTGCTGCGGATCGTGGTGATCGGCGTGCAGGTCGTGGACCGTGTCGATCACGAGCGGCGCCTCCTCGCGGGGCGCCGGGAGGTTGGTGGTCATCGGTCCTCCTCAAGGATGGTGGACAGCTGTCGCTCCATGTCGGCCGGTGTCAGCTCGCCGATCTGGTGGCCGGCCACGATCCCGTCGCGGCCGATGAAGAAGGTCTCGGGTGGCCCGTAGATGCCGTAGGCCCGCGCCACGTCGCCGCCGGGATCAATGGCAGCGGTCCATTCGGCGCCATTGTCGGCCATGAAGGCCGCGGCGGCCTCGGGGCGGTCGGCATACACGATCCCGATCACCGCCAGGTCCTCACCGCGGTGCGCGGCGGCCGCCTCCTCCAGGAGGGCGAACTCGCGGACGCATGGCGCGCACCAGCTGGCCCAGAAGTTGACGATGACGGGACGCCCGGCAAGCTCGTCCAGGCGTACCGGGCTGCCGTCAAGGCCGGCCAGCGAGAAGGCGGGCGCCGGCGCACCGATGCGGGCCATCGGGCCGGTGAGCGCGCCCGAGCGAGCGAGCAGCACCCCGCCCAGCACGGCCAGCAGGAGGATGGGCATCAGCAGGGCGGTGATGCGCCACGCGAGCGGCAGCCCGGCGAGCCGGCGCGGGCTGGGGAGGATGGTCCCCGACCGTCGCGATGCGGGCTGCGCCGCCATCAGTGTCCCGGCGCGTCGTGGTGCGAGCCGTGCTCCGTATCGGTCCATTCGCGGTTCGCGGCTCTGACCCAGCCGATGATCGAGAGCACGAACAGGATCAGGCCGGGGATGAAGATGAAGAAGTTGGCCAGCTGGTCATCCGGCCGGAAGGCGAGGCCGGCGAAGATGAGGATTCCTGCGAGCGGCATGAGCGCCGGCAGGAACGAGGGCGGCGGCAGGTGGACGCCGGCCGGCGGAGTCGGCCGTGCCACGGCCCCGCGGACGGCCCGCGACGTCACGGCGAAGACGAGGCCGAGCACGAAGACGATGCCGATCCCCAGCAGGAGAAGGCCGAAGGAGGTGTCGTTCATGGCGTCGCTCCGCGGCTACTTCAGGAAGTAGAGGATGCTGAAGAGGGCGATCCACACCACGTCGACGAAGTGCCAGTACATGCTGACCGCCTCGACGGCGATGTGGTTGCGCCCGCTGAACTGCCCGGCGTTGGCACGCGCGAAGAGGATCGAGAGGCCCACTGCGCCACCGAAGACGTGGGCCCCGTGGAAGCCGGTGAGGGTGTAGAAGGTGGTCCCGAAGATCCCGTCGCCGATGCCGAAGCCGAGCTGGCTGTAGTCGTACAGCTGGCCCGCCAGGAAGAGGACCCCGAGCGCCAGCGTCACGCCGACCCACATCCGCAGCCGTCCCTGGTCGCCGCGCCGGATGGCCCACACCCCGAATTGCATGGTGAAGCTCGAGGCGATGAGGATGACGGTCAGGATGGCGGCCAGCGGCCACGCCTCCAGCTCGTGCGCGCCCGGTGGCGGCACCCACTCCCCCGCCGGCGCCTGTGCGCGGGCGTTGAAGTAGGCCGCGAAGAGGCCGCCGAAGAACATCACCTCGCTGGCGATGAAGAGGAGCATGCCGACGAGCGGGATGGGCAGCCCGCGGTTGGACGCCAGGTCCGGTGGCTCGAGCGGGCGGCGCTCGGCGACCATCGGGTCCGCGCTCATGCCTGGGCCTCCACGACGGGCGCGTCGGCGACATGTTCCGCGTCGTGCTTGTGGCGCAGGTCGAAAACCGGGCGCTCACTGCGAATCGGGGGCAGCTTGTCAAAGTTGTAGGCCGGCGGCGGCGAGGTGGTTGCCCACTCCAGGGTGTTCCCCTCCCACGGGTCGTCGCCCACCCGCTCGCCGTTGATGAAGGTGGCGACCACGTTGATCAGGAACGGGATCACGCTGGCCGCGATGAGGAACGCGCCGAACGTCGCGACCAGGTTGTAGATCGTCCAGCCAGCATCGGGCGAGTAGTCGGCGATGCGTCGCGGCATGCCCAGGATGCCCAGCGAGTGCATGGGGAAGAAGGTCAGGTTGAAGCCCACGAAGTGCATCCAGAAATGGGTCTTGCCCAGCTTCTCGTTCAGCCGTCGCCCGAACATCTTGGGGAACCAGAAGTAGCTCGCCGCGAAGATGCCGAACACCGAGCCGCCGAAGAAGACGTAGTGCAGGTGGGCCACCACGAAGTAGGTGTCCTGCATGTGGAAGTCGATCGCCGGGGCGGCGAGCATGACGCCGCTGATGCCGCCAATCAGGAACATGGTGATGAAGCCGATGGCGAACAGCATCGGCGTGGTGAAGCTGATCGAGCCGCGCCACATGGTCGCCATCCAGTTGAACATCTTCACCCCGGTGGGGATGCCGATGAGGGCGGTCATGAAGGCGAAGAACGGCAGGAACACCTTGCCGGTGGTGAACATGTGGTGCGCCCAGACGCTGAAGCTGAGCAGACCGATGCCGATGGTGGCGTACACGAAGGCCCGGTAGCCGAAGAGCGGCTTGCGGCTGAAGACCGGCAGGATCTCGCTCACCACGCCCATCGCGGGCAGGATCACGATGTACACCTCCGGGTGGCCGAAGAACCAGAAGATGTGCTGCCACAGGATCGGGTTGCCGCCCTGCGCCGGGTCGAAGAAGCTGCCGCCGTAGTTGCGGTCGATGAAGAGCGCGATCAGCCCGGCGGTGAGGACCGGCGTGGCGAGCAGGATGAGCACCGCCGTGACCAGCGACGGTCCACACGAAGATCGGCATCCGGAAGAGGGTCATTCCCGGCGCGCGCATCTTGAAGATGGTGGTGATGAAGTTCACCGCGCCCAGGATCGAGCTGGTGCCGACGAAGATGAGGCCCATGATCCACAGGTCCGTCCCGACGCCCGCCGAGAAGCGGTCCGCGTTCGACGACAGCGGGGCGTAGCCCGTCCAGCCCTCGGCCGCCGCGCCGCCGAACAGGTAGCCGCTGAAGATCAGCAGCCCGCCCAGCGGCAGCATCCAGAAGCTGAGCGCGTTGATGCGCGGGAACGCCATGTCCGGTGCGCCGAGCATGAGCGGCACGATGTAGTTCGCGAAGCCGGCGAGGACCGGCACCACGAACAGGAAGATCATGATCGTGCCGTGCATGGTGAACGCCTGGTTGTAGGTAGGCTCGTCCAGGAACTGCAGGCCCGGGACCGCCAGCTCGCTCCGGATCACCAGGGCCAGGAGGCCGGCAGCGAAGAAGAACAGGAACGAGTTGACGATGTACATGATCCCGATCTTCTTGTGGTCGACGGTCGTCAACCAGTCGAGGACCCAGGAGCGGTTGTAGCTCTCGGCCTGCGGATTCAGGGTGGTGGTCGCCATGGGGTCTAGTCTCGCTCCGATCAGCTACTGCGCGACGAGCGTGCCGTTCATGTTGGGATGGATGGTGCACAGGAAGTCGTACTCGCCGGCCTCCAGCGCCGGCACCTGGTAGTCGATCGACTGGCCGGCGGGTAGGTCCTCGCCGTTGAACAGCTCATCGGACCCCGAGTAGATCCCGACGTCGTGGGTCAGCGAGTCGTCGTTCGTGAAGCGGATGACGAACGGCTCGCCGGCCGGCACCTGGATGGAGTCGGTGTCGAAAGCAAAGTCCGCGGCGCGCAGCTCGATGACGGTGGCGCCGGCGGGCGTCGATGGCGGTGGCGGCGACTCGCCGCTCTGCGCCGCCTCGAGCCACGTGGCGTAGTCCGCGGGCGACCGGGCGTCGATGGTGAAGGTCATGTTGGCGTGCTGGTTGCCGCAGAACTCGGCGCACTGGCCGGCGTAGATTCCCACCCGGTCGATGGTGAACTCGAGCTCGTTCTCCGGCTGCCCCTCCGGCACCGGCATCAGGTCACGCTTGATGAGGAAGTGCGGGACGTAGAACGAGTGGATCACGTCCTGCGACTTGAGGTGGAGGCGAACCGGCACGCCGACCGGCAGGACCATGCTCGGTGGCTGGGCGGCCGAGCCGGTGATCGAGTAGTCGTTGTCCGGGTTCTGGTCGTCGTCGAGGTAGCGGAACGTCCACTGCCACTGGAAGCCGTCAACCTCGACGGTGACCGCCGGGTTCTCGGTCGTGGCCTGCACCACCCCCAGGGTCTGGATGCTGAACACGAAGATGACCAGCACGATGATGGTCGGGATGACGGTCCAGATGACCTCGACCAGGTTGTTGCCGTGGAGCTGCTCCGGCAGGCGGTCGTCGCGGCGCCGGTAGCGGATCACCGAGTAGAGGATGAAGCCCTCGACGAGGACGAAGACCGCCACCGCCATGCTGAAGACGAGGATGTACAACCCGTAGGTTGCCTCGGCCTGCGTGGTTGCCGGCTCTGGCGGAAGCATGCAGCCGCCCAACGCCAGGGCGAGCACCAGCAGGATGGCGCTGCGGATCACCGTCCGCCCGCGGGGGACTGCCACCGTTCCTCGCATCAGCTCGTCTGGGCTCCTCACCGGGGGATTCGCGGTTCGCTCGACCGCGCGCGTCTCCGTGAAAGGCACGCACGGTCAGCCGGAGCTGGCGGCGGCACGGCGCACATTGTACCGATGCGTCCGCGGCGCTGCCAACGTGGTTGCGCAGCGCCCGCGGACCGATGGCGGGTCAGCCGGCGGGCTGACCCACGACGCACTCGACCGGGTCGCCGGGGAGCACCGGGCGGGGGGTCACCTGGTACGTGTGGTCGCCGGAGCTATAGCGGGTCAGCTGGTTCGCCTGGGCCAGCACCTCGTACCACGTCTCCGCGTCGGCGCCGACCACTGTGCCGCAGCGAGCGCCCTCCAGGATCGGGTACGGGTCGCCAAAGGTCGCGGCGCCGCCGTCGATCGGCCACGCCACGATGCCGCCGGGAATGCCGGACGGGTCCGCCGGCTCACCGTCCACGTTGGCCACCAGAAGGCGCATCGACTCGGATCGGTAGTCGTGCCAACCCGTCTCCTCCCAGGCCGACGCCGGGATGAGCTGGTCGAGCTGGGTGAGGTTGTCGTAGAGCGGCGCCAGGGTGAGGTGCGCCTGCCGCTCGCGCTCGGTCATGTTCGGCGGCATCTCCTCGGGCGTCCGGTATGAGCCCAGCGCGCCGACCTTGACGATCACCTCGCGGTCGTCGGCATGCAGGGTGAACACGGTCAGCGGCGCGTCGAGCGAGAGCGACTCCTCGGTGAACGTGGCACTCTCCGCGAAGAACCCGGTGGCCGCGATGCGCTCCAGGATCAGCTGCAGGCCCGCCTCGCTCAGGCGCCGGCTCTGCACGGCGGGGAGGGCGGGGCCGGGGAAGATGTCGATCTGGGCGCCCTGCAGGATCACGTTCCCGTCACCGGCAATGGTGAGCGGCGGCAGCTGGTTGAAGGTCATGTCCGGGCGCAGCATCCCGCCCTCGTAGGTGACGGAGAGGACGAGGTCCGATGCCCCGGTCGGATGGGTGATGCCCGCATCGCTCGGCGGGGTGCCGGAAGCCCCGGGGCTGCCATCGCCGGGCGAGCCGGAACCCGTGCAGGCGGCGAGGAGGAGGGTCACGGTCGCGGCGAGGACGAGCGCCGCGCGGGCTCGGGTGGTGGCTCTCATGGCGCGCTGGACGCCTCGCGGCGGACATCGGTTCCCGCGGGCACAATGGCGCCGTGCGCCGAGCCCCATCCATCGTTCCCCTCCTCCTCGTTCTGGCGCTGGCCGTGCCGGGCATGGCGCTCGCCCACGGAGCCGCGCCCCCCGCGCCGAGCTTCCCCGGCGTGCTGCTGGACTGGCGGCTCGACCTGCTGCCAGTTGCCGGCATCCTCGCGGCGGGTATCGGCTACCTGGCCCTGGCATCCTCGGTCGCGCGGCGCCATCCGCGAAATGCGCCCCGCGCGTGGCGCACCGCCACGTTCATGGCCGGACTGGGCGCGATCGGCGTCGCGCTCGTCTCGCCCATCGAGGCGTACGAGGGCGCCCTGTTCAGCGTGCACATGGTCCAGCACCTGCTCCTGGAGCTCGTCGCAGCGCCGCTCCTCCTGCTGGGCGCTCCGATCACCCTGGTCCTGCGCGCGGCGCGACCCGGTACGCGGCGCGCCATCCTGGGTGTCCTGCACAGCCTCCCCATGCGCATCCTCTCGTTTCCGCTGCTGGCGTGGCTCCTCTTCGCCGCCGTGAACTGGGGCTGGCATTTCTCCACCCTGTACGACCAGGCGCTCGAGAACCAGGCGCTCCACTACGTGCAGCACGCGACATTCCTGGTGGCCGCGCTGCTGTTCTGGTGGCCGGTCATCGGCGCCGATCCGTCGCCGTGGCGGCTCCCGCACCCGGTCCGCCTCTTCTACCTCTTCCTGGCGATGCCGCAGAACTCGTTCCTGGGGGTCGCGATCATGGGTGCAGGCAACGTTCTCTACCCGCACTACCTGACGAACCTGCGGCCGTGGGGGCCCAGCCCGCTGGACGACCAGTCGCTGGGCGGGATCCTGATGTGGGTCGGCGGTGACGTGGCCTTCCTGGTGGGGATGGCCTGCGTGGTCGGGATGTGGGTCCGCGCCGAGGACCGACGGACGGCGCGCCTGGACGCCCGGCTGGATGCCGAGGGCCGCTAGGCGATCGGCAGCCGGATCAGGGTGTCGACGGCCACGGCCGCGAAGAGCAGGGTCAGGTAGCTGATGCTGAAGCGGAAGAGCTCGATGGCCGCCCGGCCGCTCGACGCGTCGCGGCGGATGCGGAGCGCGTAGACCACGAAGAGCGCCCCCAGGCCTACCGATGCGACGAGGTAGATCCAGCCCATCCCGGCGACCGGCAGCAGGATGAAGCTCACCGCCACCAGCAGGATCGTGTAGATGACGATCTGGCGCGCCGTTTCGACCTCGCCGCGGACCACCGGCAGCATCGGGACGTTGGCGGCGGCGTAGTCGCCACGGTAGCGGAGGGCGAGCGCCCAGAAGTGCGGCGGCGTCCAGTAGAAGACGATCCCGAACAGGATGAGCGCAGGCACCTCGACGCGTCCGGTCACCGCGGCCCACGCGACGAGCACCGGCACGCAGCCGGCCGCCCCGCCGATCACGATGTTCTGCGGCGTGCTGCGTTTGAGCCACATGGTGTAGACGAAGACGTAGAAGGCGATGGCGCTCGCCGCCAGGAGGGCGGAGAGGAGGTTGACGGCAAGCGTCAGGAAGACGAACGAGACCACGCTCAGACCAATGCCGAAGACGAGCGCGGCACGCGGGGTGATCGCATGCTGCGGCAGCGGGCGATGGCGGGTGCGACGCATCACATCGTCGATGTCACGGTCGATCACCTGGTTGATGACGTTGGCACCACCCGCGGCCATCGTCCCGCCCAGCACGGTGGCCGCCATGAGCCAGACCGATGGAAACCCGCCCTGTGCCAGGACCATGGTCGGCACCGTCGTCACCAGCAGCAGCTCGATGATTCGCGGCTTGGTGAGCGCGACGTACGCGCGCAGGGTGTCGACCGGCCCGGGCCTGCGCGCAGTGTCGCCGTTGAGCGCGCCCGCGCGGGCCAGCTCGTCGCGCCGTAGGCGCCGCGTCGCGAGGTAGAGCCACGCGTACGTCCCCCACAGCGCGGCGCCGACGACGAGGTGCGGCACCACGAACCATGCGGACAGCTGCGACCACACGTTGGCCGCGCCGAGCACGACCTGGACGAGCACGAGGACCACGCCCGCCACGGCGAGTCGCCGGGGCGGCCGCGCAACCGTGGCGGCACGGATGCGCCACCAGCTCGCCAGCACGAGGAGCAGGACGATGACCGCCAGCAGCCGATGGGCGAACTGCACGGCCTGTTGGCTCACCACCAGGTCCGGCAGCAGCCGGCCGTTCATCAGCGGGAAGTCGGCGAAGGCGAGGCCTGCCCCGTGGCCGGTGACCCACGAGCCGAGCAGCATCTGGAGCACGACCGCGACAGCGGTCACCCCAACCAGGCGTAGCAGGCGGGCGTCCGCCGGACGGGGAGGCATCGGCCCGCGGGCGGCACGGTCCGCGATGAAGATGGTGGCCGCGAAGACGGTCATCGCCATGCCGAGGTGGATCGTGACCAGCTCGGCGCGCAGGCCCTCCATCACCACGTAGCGGCCGATGAGCGACTGCACGATGACCAGCACACCGGCGGTGATCGCGGCCACGAGGAGCGGCAGGTCGCGGCGCTTGTCAGCGCCGAAGAGGGTCCACAGCCCGACGATCGCGACGAGCGGTCCGACGGCGATGGCCGCGATGAGGCGGTGGGTGTGCTCGATCCAGGCGTGGAGCTGCGCCGGTGGGACCCAGTCGTTGAACGCGAAGCAGCCCGGCCAATCCGGGCACGCCAGCCCCGAATCGGTCGCGCGCACCAGCCCACCGGCGCTGATCAGCACGAAGGTGGCGACGGCGGCGGCAATGGCCAGGGTCGCGTAACGGGTCAATCGGTCCTCCGGCACGGTCCGCGGGACGGACGCGGCCTCAGGTGAGCGGGACGGAAGGTGGGCGCGAGGATGATACCGGTCGCGCGGGTGAGCGTCGCGATGCGACCCGCCGCTCCGCGGTCCGCGCCTGTGGCACGCATCGCAACGCGGCGGGGATCACTGGCAGGAGGCGGCGGGTCGCCACCGCCACGCGTGCGACCCCGGCCTCGCGACGGGCGGACCACGGGATGCCGTATTGCCGTCGCAGGCCGGGATGCAGGACCGAATCCGAGGCGAGGTGCGCCAGGTCCCACAGGAAACGCGGCGGGAGGGAGGTCGGGTAGCGGACCGCCTCCGACAGCTCGAGGGCCGTCGGCGAGACCGCCACCTCGCCGCTCGCCACCATCTCGGCCATGAACGCCCGCAGCTCCAGCAAGGTGGCGGGCACCGCATCTGCGGGGACGCCGAGGCGGATGGCGATCTGGCGTGCCTCGGCGTGGTACGCCTGTGCGTCGTCGGGGGTCAGCGGGGCCACGAAGCGGTCGTACATGCGCAGCGCGGTGTCGACCAGGGTGGCGTGAACCCAGAGCAGGAGGCGCGGGTCGCGGGCGTCGTACGATGCCCCGCTCTCCGGGATCGCGCCGTGCACCGCGCCGTGGATGGCGTTGATGCGACGGATTGCGCGATCCGCCTCTGCCTGTGTGCCGAAGACGACGGTCATCGTCGAGGTGAGGGTCCGTCGCAGGCGCGCAAACGGGTCCTGGCGGAACGTCGAGTGCTGCGCCACGCCGGCCGCAACCGCTGGATGTGCCAGCTGGAGCAGCAGCGCGCACGTCCCGCCGCCCAGGACGAGGACCTCGCGGTCGATGCGCCATGCCATGCTGCCCGGCCCGAACAACCCGCGTGCGCGGTCCGGCGCCGCCGTGGTGGCCGTCATCCGAAGCTGGAGCGTCCTCCGTCGCGCGAGCGACCTGCTCCGCCGATGGCGCGGAAGATGAGTCCGGCCACCACCCCCGCCACGAAGCCGCCGATGTGGGCCATGTACGCCACGCCGCCGCCCGTCTCCTCGGTGACGGCGAACGCTCCGATGCCGTTGACGAACTGGAACGCCGCCCACAGCCCGATCGCGACCAGGGCCGGGACCTGGGTGATGATCCGGAAGAGGAAGACGGTGACCCGGTTGCCGGGGAAGAGGACGATGTACGCGCCGAGCACGCCGGAGATGGCGCCGGAGGCGCCCAGGGTCGGGATCGTCGAGTCGCCGTTGATCGCGATCTGGGCCAGCGAGCCGACGACCCCGGCGGCGAGGTAGAAGAGCAGGTAGCGGATCCGCCCCATGCGGTGCTCGACGTTGTCGCCGAAGACCCACAGGAAGAGCATGTTGCCGCCGATGTGCAGCCAGCCGCCGTGCATGAACATGCTGGTCAACAGGGTCAGCCAGATGGGGCTCGGGCCGGGTTCCTGCGGGATCGAGCCGGTCTGGCCGTTCACGGTGATCTCTGTGGGCTCCACGAGATCGGTGCCGTGGGTGATCTCGTACGGGACCGCGGCGTAGCCGTAGGTGAACTCGTCGCCGCTCGCGCCGCCGGCGCCCTGGAGGAGCAGGAAGACAAGCACGTTGAGCGCGATGAAGACGAGGGTGACGATGGCCGGCCCATGGCCGGGCTCGTTCTCGTCGCCGATCGGGAACATCGGTCGCAGCAGTCCTCGTGACGGTGGAGTGGCTCGGAGCGGCCGCATGATACCGGCCGGCGGCGGGGCTCAGGCGGCCAGGACGGCCTGTTCCTCGGCTCCCCCGGGATCGGGATTGCGGATGCCCACCGCGTTGACCGCCGCGCCGGCGCCGCACAGCAGAGCAGCGATGAGCATCGCCAGGCGGAAGGCGTCGGTGGACGCGTCGCGCGCCGCGACCCTCTCCGCCTCACTCGCAGCGGAGCTCGGCGCGTTCAGCGGCGGGAACGCTTCCCGGGTCGCCTGCGAGCCGGTGTCGACCCCGGGCAGCCGGTCCGCCAGGCCGCCGTAGAAGGCGGCACTGACGGCGATGAAGATCACCGCGGTCGCCAGCAGGGGGCCGATGCGGCTGATGGCGTTGTTGATGGCCGAGGCCAACCCCGAGTTCCCGGTCGGCACCGATGACATGAGCGCCGTGGTGAGCGGCGCCACGAGCATCGCGATGCCCACCGCGAAGAGGACGAGGCCCGGAAGCACGTCGATGAAGTAGCTGGCGGGTGGCAGGAACGTGCCCGGGTCGCCGACGTTGAGGAGCCACGGCTGGCTGTCTGCCGGGAAGCGCACGTACCAGAGCAGGCCGAGCGCCATGAGCGCCGGCCCGACGGCCATGAAGAGCCGGGGCCCGCGCACCCCCGCCAGCCGGCCGAAGGTGCGCGAGAAGAAGACGAGCGCCACGCTGATGGGGATGCCGGCGAAGCCCGAGGCGGCAGCGGTATACCCGATGGCGCCCTGGAGGTAGATCGCCTGGAACGCCGAGAGGCAGTACAGCGCGCCGTAGATGAGGAGGGTCGAGATGTTGGTGACGGTGAAGTTGCGCGACGCGAACAGCGACGGCGGCACGAGCGGGTCGGCGCGGCGGGTCATGAGGGGCCACAGGCCGGCGGTCGCGATGACGCCGACGACCAGCGCGGCCCACGCGGATGGGTCGGTCCAGTTCTGCGCCTGGCCTCGGATCGCGCCGTAGGCGAGGCCGCCCACGGCGAGCGCGATGGCCGCCGCGCCGAGCCAGTCGAAGCGGGACGGCGCGTCCGGGTTGCGTGACTCCGCCACCTTTGCCAGCGCGATGGCCACCCCGATGGCGACGAGCGGCACGTTGATCAGAAACGCCACCCGCCAGCCCCACGTGTCGACCAGGAAGCCGCCGAGCGGCGGCCCGAGCAGCACCAGCGCGCTGGTGGCGGCGGCCCAGGTACCGAAGGCGGCGCCGCGCTCCGGGCCGTCGAAGGTGGCGTTGATGATGGCCAGCGAGGTCGGCACCAGGAGCGCCCCGAACGCGCCCTGTGCGAGGCGTGCCGCGATCAGCAGCTCCATGGACGGGGCGAGCCCGCACAGCAGTGACGTGACCCCGAAGCCGGCCAGCCCGATGACGAACATGCGGCGCCGTCCGTACGTGTCGCCAAGCGCGCCGGCAAGGATGAGGAGTGATGCCAGGCTCAGCAGGTAGCCGTTGACGATGTAGGTCTGCGCCTCGAGCGATCCGACCAGGCTGGCCGGCAGCTGCTCGGCGATGGCACGCAGCGCAACGTTCACCACCGTCGAGTCGAGAAACACGATGCCCGAGCCGATGACCACGGCGACCAGCGTCCACGTGCGGGAGGTCATTGCTCCGCCAGCGCCCGTTCCGCCGGCTCCACGAGGGTCCGCCGAAAGTGTTCGGCGAAGCGAATCATTCCACGGGCCTCGGCAGCTGCGGCGAGGTCCATCCCGATCTCCCGCGCGCCCGAGGCGTCGCCTCCCTCGAGCCGTACCAGGCCGTCGACGAGCTCGATGTCGTCGGTCAGGGGGCGCATGACGATCCCGACAGCAAGCGCGCGCGCCCGTTTGACGGCGCTCCGCGCCGAGACGAGGTCACCTAGCCTCGCGCGGGCGGCCGCCTCCCCGAGCTCGATCTCGATCTCGTCCGCCACGTCACCCCGACGAACGATGGCGCGCGCGCGGTCGACGCAGTCGAGCGCCCGATCCGGTTTCCCGAGTCGCGCGAGCAACCTCGCCCATCCTCCCAGGGCGTTTGCCAGCGTCCGCCGGTCGGAGATCGCCTCGAGACCCGCGACGCGCATCTCGAAGATGCGCTCGGCCTCGTCGAGCCTCCCGGCGATTTCGGCCGCACCGCAGAGAAAGCCGAAGGCGCCCAAATAGCCGGTCTCCGACCCGGTCTGTCGCATCAGCTCGGCACCCCGTCGAACCGTGGCGGCGACCGAATCGTAGTCGAGAGTCCCGGAGACGAAGCTGAGCCGTGCAGCACTGAGCTCGGCTTGCGATAGCAGGAGCGGGCCGGCATCCGGACGGAGACGCTCCATCATCCGATCGTGCGTCCGGTGTTGCTCCGCCGCAGAATTGCCGGTAAAGAACCCGCTGGCGACGATCATGTCCACCACCTCGCTCTGGTGCGCCGTGTAGCCGATGGCCTCGAACGCGTCCCAGGCACGCAGGTACGCCTCGTGCGCGACATCCGCACGGCAGGCGACCCAGCCGACGATGCCGCGTCCGAGATGCAGCCGCGCGAGGCCGAGCCGGTCGCCCGCGTCACGGAAGATCCGCTCCGCCGTGTCGAGCCGTCGCGCAAGCTCATCGACCGTGATGCCGTCGCCCAGCGGGTCGACGTCAACTCGCGCGACCACCGCGTTCGCGCGGTCGATGTCGTCACCGCCCTCCAGCTCCGGCACATGCGCCGCCGCCTCCGACCCACGGCCGAGGCGATCGAGCGCCCCGATGAGCTCGGGCAGGAGCGCTCGCCGCGCCTTCCCCTCGGCGAGAAGGTCATGGGCGCGGCCGAGGAGGTTCGCGGCGGCATTGATGTCTCCTCGCGAGAAGGCCGCGTGCCCCGCCCGGGCGAGGCGGTCGGCCCCCAGCTCGCCGACGCGCCGAACGGAGGCGTCGTTCGGGTCGAGCTCCGTGCGGTAGCGCACCACCTGCTCCAGGTGATGGCCGACGAGCTCGTCCTGCTCGACGAGGCTGCCCTGCGTGTCGAGCCAGGCGGCGAATTGCTCGTGCAGCTCGGCGCGGACGCCCTTCGGCAGCGAGTCGTACGCGGCGTCACGGATCAGGAGGTGGCGGAACCGAAACGCATGATCGCCGGGAAACCGCGTCCGATCCGGGCGAACCAGCTCCTTGCGGACGAGGCCCAACAGCTGGCCACTCACCCCGTCGCGCTGCGTTGCAGGGGCAAGCGCCGTGACGGCGCCTCGGTGGAAGATCTTGCCTTCCACCGACCCGCGCTCGATCACGGTTCGCTCCGCCTCGTTGAGCGAGTCGAGCCGTGCCTGCAGCAGCGCCTGGATCGTCGGCGGGACGCTGACGACGCCACGCGCATCGCGCGCGAGCGCCGCCATCTCCTCCAGAAAGAGCGGGTTGCCCTCGGCGATGGCCAAGATCCGGCCACGGGTGTCGGCGTCCAGCTCCACGCCCGCGAGCAGGTCGTCGGCCAGTGCGGCCGCCGCGTCGTCGGGCAGAGGTTCGAGCAGGATCGACGTGGCATTCGTCTTGCCGCCGCCCCAGCCCGGTTGGACGTCGAGCAGCTCAGGACGACCGATACACAGCAGGAAGATCGGTGCGTCCCGCGACCAGTCGACGATGTGCTCGACGAGGTCGAACATCGGCGGCTCCGCCCACTGCAGATCGTCGAACACCAGGACCAGCGGCTGCTCCGTGGCTCGCGCTTCGAACAGAGCACGCGTCGCGAGCTGCGTATCCGCCGCCGACGAGCGGATCGCGTCACCCGGTTCGATTCCCAGCTGGATGAGCATCTCGACGAGGGGCCAATACGTGATCCCCTCGCCATAGGAGAGTGCGCGTCCGCGCGCGATGGTGGCGGTGGCGCGGACGTGGGCGAGGAACTCGTGAACGAGCCGTGACTTCCCGACACCCGCCGGGCCAATGAGCGTCAAGAGCCGGCTCGAGCGCGACGCAACGGCGTCGGCAAACTCGGCGCGCAGCCGCTCCGACTCCCGCTGCCGCCCGACCAGCGGGGTGTCGAGGTGGCGTGCGACGCCGGCCCCTGCAGGATCGAATGCGCCAAGGCGGTGCGCCGTCATCGGTTCGGGCTTGCCCTTCAGCTCGAGCGTGACGGGCTCGGCCGTGGCGGCGTCGCGAACGAGATGCATGGTCGCATCGCCCAACAGAATCTCGCCGGCGGCGGCGGCCTGCTCGAGCCGGGCCGCGACGTTCACCGCATCACCGGTGACGAGCGTGTCACCCTCGCCGGCCACGACGTCGCCGGTGTTGACACCGATGCGCGCCTCGAGGCCCAGGTCATGGACCGTGTCGCGCAGCTCGACCGCGGCGCGCACGGCGCGCAGCGCGTCGTCCTCGGTTGCGATCGGGATGCCGAACACCGCCATCACTGCATCGCCCACGAACTTCTCGACCGTGCCGCCGTGGCGCTCGAGCACGATGCGGGCCGTCTCGTAGTAGCGGCGCATCAGCGCGCGCAAGGCCTCGGGATCGGTCCGATCGCCAATCGCGGTCGAGCCGGTCAGGTCACAGAACAGGATGGTGACGACCTTGCGCACCTCCCGCGGCGCAGCCCCGCCGGGCATGGGCGCCCCGCAGCCCGGACAGAAGCCAAAGTCGTCGGGGCTCTCCCGCCCGCACGTGCCACAGATCGCCACGCCGCGAGTCTAGGCTGCCGGGGCAACCGGCATGGTCATGTCCATGCCATCGCGTTGCGCTGGAACCAGTAGCTGGCGACCGGCTCGCCGCAGCGCTCCAGATCAGCGCGGGCCCCGTCGTCGAGCGCCAGGTCCATCGCAGCGACGTTCGAGCGCAGCTGCGCGACAGTCGCCGCGCCGAGCAGCACGACATCGGCCCACGGCTGCTCCAGCACCCACGCCAGGGCCAGTGCATCCGCGGTCGTGCCGAGCCGATCCGCATGCGGGCGCAGCGGCTCCGCGTCCGAGCCGCGCACGAGCCGACCGTTGGCCAGGGCCTCCTTGACGATGACCCCCAGGCCCGCCCGATGCGCCTCGGCGAGCGCCGCCCCGCTCGAGGGCTCGAGCGCATTCCAGGTCGCCTGCACCACGTCAAAGAGGGGCGTCCCGGCCTCGACCTCCAACGTCAGTGCCCGGCGCAAGGTCTCGGTCTGCCCTGGACCGGATAGTGTCAGGCCCAGTGCCCGCACCGCGCCCGAGCTGCGCAGGTGCGCAAGCGCCGAGTGGACGGCGCGATCGTCCAGGATCCCGGACTCCAGCGTGGCGGAGTGGACCTGCAGCAGGTCGACCCGGCCCGCCAGCTGGGCGCGCGTCTCGTCCCACTGGCGGCGCAACGTGGCCAGGGAATGGTCCTTGACCTCGTGCCGCTCCGCGTCGACCCGCCAGTCGGCGGTGTACGTGTAGCCCCACTTCGTGCCGATTGTGACGGCGCCCGGACCGATGCCCCGCGACACCAGCCACGAAGCCAGGAACGCCTCCGCCCGGCCGTAGGAGCGGGCCGCGTCGATGTAGCCGATCCCGGCCGCGCGCGCGGCGTCGAGGACGGCGTGCGCCCGACCCTCGAGTGCATCGACGCCGGTGTCGGCGCCGATGTCGGCGCCGTGACCGAGATTCACATAGCCGGGCCGGCCGAGGGCGGCAAGGCCGATCCCGAGCCGCGTGCCGCGCAGTCCGGTGCGGCCGAGCGGCCGAGCATCCATCGGTCGATGGTAGCGGTCGCCTGTCACGGGGCGTCGCCCGCGCGGCTCATGCATGGTGGGTGGCGCATCATGGGCGACCGCGTTTCCACATCCGAGGACCCGATACACATGCTCACGTCGGCGTGACCGATCGCCTCCGCGCCATCTTCGCCTTCCTGCCGGTCGGCCTCGACCGGGTGGTCCATGTCGCGGTGCCCGGGCTTCGCGAGCGGAGCGTGGCCGTGCCGGTCGCGCTCGGCCTGCTCCTGCTCGCGGCCATCCCGTTCTTCATGGCCGGCTTCAGCCTCGTCACCACGCGCACCATCCCAAGCGAGGTCATCGACCGCCAGGTCGGCGGTTTGACCATGCTCGAGGTCGTCGGGCAGGCGTACGACACCGGCCTGCCCGCGGGGACCGATACGCAGGGCCGGGCCCTGCGCTGGCTGGCGGTGCGCGACGATCCGACGCAGCGCGGCATGTTCATGATCCGCACCCCGGCCCCCACGGATGCGCTTCGCACTCGCAACGTGACGGCCCGGGTCACCGTCGACCCGTCGCTCATCGCCTCGATCGACGGCGCGCTCACCGAGCGAGGCTCGACGTCAATGCCCAGCGCGCTCGCGGGCCGCTACCTCGTCGAGGAGCCCGGTGCTGCGGACGCTCGCGACCTGTCCGACCCCGACAAGCTGCCCGAAACACCGCAGGGGACGGTCGTCCGGGTCAGGCTGCAGCTCGATGGCGTGGGGATCGCCACCTGCACCATCGAGGTGTCATGCGACGCGCGCAGCGTCGCGGGCGGGTCAGCCACCTGGATCCAGCTCGCCACGGTCGCCGGGACCAATGTCCGTCTCTTCGTCGCGACGGCATATCCCCCCACGGCGATCCCGGTCGACCTGGTCGGCACGCAGGTGCTCGATCAACCCGCGGTCCGGGAGCTCGCCGCCAGGCCGGCTGCCGAAGCGCTGCTTGGCTGGGGGCGCGTCTTCGACATCGCCCTGCTCGACCACGACCCCGAGCTGCCGATCGACCGATCGTGGCTCGCGATCGGGCTGCTCGTCGTCAGCGGCCTCGCCCTCCTCCTGGCGCGCCGCCGGGCGTATCCCGCCTTCCTCCACGAATCGCGGCCCGCGGGTTGGTCGGCGCGGGCTACGACTGGCGCGGTCGCGAGAGCCAGCGGCCGGATCACCCTCCCGAGCGGCCAGCCGCTCCTCGTGCATCATGCCGCGGCGCAGGTCGAGCCGGCGGCCGGCGGCCGTCCGGCAGCGGTCGTGATCGACCTCCCGCAAGGAAGCCAGCGCCTCGAGGTTCCCCAGGCCGCGACCGGGGCGCGCGGCATGGAGGCCGGACGACTCGCCTGGGTCACCGAGTCGCGACCCGCGCTGTGGCTGCACTGGTACCAGACCGAGCTGCAGCTTGCCTTCATCGGCCGCGCCGACCGGGACCGGGCAGCCGGGCTGCTGGCCGGCATCACCGCGCCGCCGCCACCGCGCGCCGCTCCCCCGCCGCCCGCACCACCACCGCGTCGGACGGCCACGCCTGGGCCGGAAGACGATGCCCCACCCGAGTGGCGGCGTCCGCGTCCGCGTGGTGCTCGCTGAGCGTCAGGTCAGGGCGGCGATCACCAGCGCGACCGCATACCCGGCGAGCAGCAGCCCGCCGACCACGAGGTTGAGGTTCACGTTCTGGCCCATCACCGCCATGAGGGTGTACGGGCTGTCGTAGTGGGCCCGGATGCCGCGGTGGATGCGCAGCGCCATGGGAATCGCCGCGAGCGCCGCGAGCGTCGGCCAGGGCAGCACGCCGACGGCGACGCCGGCGACGATCACCGCGAAGGCGAGCAGTGCTCCGCCCAGGTACCCGGCCTGGACCGTGGCCGCGCGGAGCCGCACCGGGAGCGTCCGCTTTCCGGCCGAGGCGTCGCCCGCCCGATCCGGGATCTCGTTGACGTATAGGATCAGCGCCACGAGGATGCCGACCGGGATCGACGCCACCAGCGGCTCCCAGGCGAGACGTCCGGTCTGCACCACGTAGGCGCCGAGCAGCATGATCGGGCCGAAGCCGAGGAAGACGGCGATCTCTCCGAGGCCGCGATATACCAGCTTGAGCGGCGGCATGGTGTAGGCCAGGCCGACCACGATCCCGGCGATGCCGATCCAGAGCAGGATGAGCGAGCCGGTGATCCAGACGAGCAGCAGGCCGATCATGGCGGCGACCCCGAAGAGCGCCGCCGACAGCGCCACGAGCTGCCGGATGGTGAGCAGCCCGTAGACCGCGACCCGCGAGCCGCCGGAGAACTGGGTGGGGTTGACGTTCGCGTCATCCGCGCCGGAAAGCGTATCGAAGACGTCGTTGCTGACGTTGATACCCAGGTGCGCGAAGAAGGCACCGATGAGCGTCAACAGGGCCGTCCACCACGTGAACGCACCGTCGCTGGCGGCAACGGCGGTGCCGAGCAGCACCGGCACGGCGGTCGCCGAGATGAACGGCAGCCGCGTCGTGCGCAGGAAGAGCCAGAATCGGTCGAGGCGGGGCTTGACCTCGCGACCCTGCTCCACCGAGAGCTGCGCGAGGTAGCGGCGCGACTGCGGCACCGATCGCTCCGAGTACTCGAAAAACGGCATCTCGGCCTCGTCCCAGCCCCACGCCCGGTCGGGCGTGTAGCGCAGCTGCCCGCCCTCGACGGGAGCAACGGTGCCCCACAGTTGGAGGTAGCGCCGCTCGTCATAGCCGATCCCCGGCTGCGGGCGGATGTGGCTGCCGATGACGTTGACCGGGCGATCGGTCGGGACGGCGAGTCCGTCGCCGGCGGGCGCGCGGAGGGTCAGTGTGCCGGAGGCGGGATCAGCCTCGAACTCCGTCGCGACGCTGATCGGGTAGCCGGCGTCATCGACCCATGCCACCACCACGAACGGGAAGGTGCCGATCTTTTCGAGATCGGCCGGCGTGACGTGCGGCATCAGGCGGCCGCCGATCGCTGTGCGCCGCTCACTTCGGGCGCGCGCTGCGTGTCGCCGTCCGGCCACAGCAGGCAGCGTTCGGGGGTGATCTCGATCACCGCCCGCTCGAAGAAGAGCGGGAGCGCAACCCGCGCCTTGAGGAAGTCGTTGATCGCCGGCTCCTTGGCCTTCCACAGGTCCAGGATCAGGCGCTCCCAGTCGGTGTGCGGGTCGTCCCCGACCACGCGGGCGGTGCCCTGGATCGTCGCGCGGCCCGCAACGCCCTTCATGGCGATCGGGTCGCTGAGCGACAGCGAGACCTTCGGGTTGGCCTTGATGTGCTCGAGCTTCTTGCTGAACAGGGTCGACGAGTGCAGGTAGATGCGCTCGCCGTCGTAGAGGGGAATCAGCGGGTGGCTGATCGGGCGGCCGTCGCGGCCGATGACGGTCAGCTCCCCGACGAGGGCGACCTCGAGCAGTCGCTCGGCGCCCTCCGGCATCCATCCCATGGGTCCTGGTTTCTCCGGTGCGTCGTGAAATCGGCTACCGAATACTAGCACATTTAATGTGCCGCTTCCGGCTCGCCAACTGAGGGCGCGTACACTCGCGCAGATGGTTGCCGCAGCCCACTGCCTGGTACGCGTCTCCGGCGAGGCGCCCCGCACGCTCCAGCCCGAGGAGCTGTCGAAGATCGACCTGCTGCGCGCCAAGGCGAACACCCTCGTCTGGCTCGACCTGCTCGACCCCGGCGCCGCCGAGCTCGAGCTGCTGCGCGAGGAGTTCGGGATCCACGCGCTCGCGGAGGAGGACCTGCGCAGGCGCAACCAGCGTCCCAAGCTGGACACCTACGACGATCACCAGGTCGCCGTGGTCTATGAGCTGCTGCCACGCTCGGGCGACGCCGATGCCGCGGCGGAGCTGGGCGAGCTTCACGTGTTCATCGGTTCGACCTGGATGGTGAGCGTCCACTGGGCCGACTCCCCGACGATCGTCGAGACGCGGCGACGGTTCGAGGCCCGACCCGACGCGGCGGGCAAGTCGGCCGGCTCGCTGCTGTACACCCTGCTGGACGCGGCCGTCGACGGCTATTTCCCTGCCCTGGATGCGCTGAGCGACCGGATCGACGCGCTGGAGGACCGCATCGTGTCCGGCGTGCAGGATCGGGAGACGCTGCGCACCGTGCTGCGCGTGAAGCGCGAGCTGCTGGAGCTGCGTCGCGTCCTGGCCCCGATGCGCGACGTCGCGAATGCGTTCCTGCGTCGCGACAACCGGACCGTGGACGACGCGGCGCTCCCGTACTACGCCGACCTGTACGACCACATCGTGCGCATCCTCGACCAGCTCGACCTGCTGCGCGACCTCGTGGCGGCTGCGCTCGACGCAAACCTGAGCGTGACCAGCAACAACCTCAACGCGGTGATGAAGCGCCTCACCGCGGTGACCGTGATCCTCATCCTGCCGACCATCATCTCGGGCATCTACGGCATGAACTTCGTCCACATGCCGGAGCTCGACTGGGCGCTCGGCTACCCGCTGGCGATCGGCATCATGGCCGCCCTGATGGCGGGCGCATTCGTCTACTTCCGCGCCCACGACTGGTTTTAAACCGATCGGGTACGCGCCATGCAGGTGCGTGGCCCATGACGATTCCGAACACCCCGCCCGATACCGAGATCGATCCCGATCGCCAGCCCAGCCCCGACCTCCCGCCGGGAAGCCCCGGCACCGACGACGTGCCTGGCCCGCCGCCCACCGACCCGTCGCAGGGTGAGCCGGGGTTGCGCGCTCCGGGAGCCGACGACCCGACGATGTAGGGGGCTCTCCGGCGGCGCAACTCTCTTGACCTCAAGACACCTGCGCCGATAGAATGGCGGCGCCGATGACGATGACCGAACCCCGCCCCGCCATGCCTGCCGCACCCCACGCCGACGCCGGCGGCCATGCCATCGAGGCGATCGACCTGGTCCGAACCTATCGCACCCACACCGGCGTCCTGCGCCGGCGCCGCCTCGACGTGCCTGCCGTGCGGGGCATCAGCTTCCACGTCCGCCCGGCGAGCTGTTCGGCCTGCTGGGACCCAACGGGGCGGGCAAGACGACCACCATCAAGATGCTGATCACCCTCCTGCTGCCGACGAGCGGCTCGGCATCGGTGATGGGCCACGATGTGGTGAGGGAGACGACCGAGGTGCGGCGCCGCATCGGCTACGTCTTCGGCGGCGACCGTGGCCTGTACGACCGCGTCAGCGCGCTCGACAACCTGCGCTACTTCGCGGAGCTGTACGGGGTCGACCCGGCGGTGCAGAAGACGCGGATCGGCGCCCTGATCGAGATGGTCGGCCTCACCGGGCGCGAGAAGGAGAAGGTCGAGGGCTTCAGCCGCGGCATGCGCCAGCGCCTCCACATCGCGCGTGGCCTGCTCCACGACCCGGAGGTTGTGTTCCTGGACGAGCCGAGCATCGGGCTCGACCCGGTCGGCGCGCGCGAGCTGCGTCAGACGGTCCAATCGCTGGTGGATGCCGGCAAGACGGTGCTGCTCACCACCCATTACATGTTCGAGGCCGATGCCCTCTGCGACCGCATCGCGGTCATCAATGCCGGACGCATCGTCGCGCTCGGCACCGGCGCCGACCTGAAGGGCGCCATCGCCAACCGCACCATCGTCGAGATCGAGACCTTTGGCGTGACCGATGACGCGCTCGCGCGCCTGCGCGCTGACGACGATGTCTCTGCGCTCAACGTCGAGGAGCGCGACCAGAGCCAGATCCTGCTCGTGCAGAGCGAGCACGGCACGCAGATCACGCAGCGCCTGCTCTCCCTGCTCGGCGACACCCGGGTCGGCAAGGTCATCGCGCGCGAGCCAACCCTGGAGGACGCCTACGTGCACCTCATCGCCACCACCGGCGACGACGAGGCCCGCTCGGCCCGGGCGGCATCGGTCCAGTGAGCGCCTCGCGCGTCTTCCGCCTCGTCTGGTTCGTCACCTGGTTCAACGTGCGAATGCTGCTGGCCAGCGAGTTCTTCATCCTCACCACGTTCATCACGCCACTGATCTTCGCGACACTCGCCTTCTTCCTGTTCCAGTCAGGCGGCGGCACGGCTGGCCAGACGCTGCTGTACGTGGCGCTCGGCGCCGGGATGATGGGCGTCTGGAGCACCACCCTCTTCGGCTGCGGGGGCGCAATCGCCTGGCAGCGCTGGGAGGGCACCCTGGAGCTGCTCGTCAGCGCACCGTCGCGCTACGACTTCATCCTGGTCGGCCAGACCTTCGGCGCGGTGGTGCTCGGCTTCTACGGCATCGGGGCCACCCTGCTGTGGGGGGTCGTCGTCTTCGGCATGCCCATCGACGCCACCTTCCCGTTCCTGCTGCCGCTGTCGCTGGCCGCGGCGATCATCTCGCTCGGCTCGCTGGGCATGCTGATCGCCACCACCTTCGTCCTCTACCGTCACGCCAACGCGCTCGGCAACCTGCTCGAGTACCCGATCTGGCTGATCACCGGCCTGCTGGTGCCGATCGCGACCCTGCCGTGGTGGATCAGGCCGCTCAGCTACCTGCTGGCGCCCACCTGGGGGATGCAGGCCATCCGCGGCGCGACCCTGGACGCCAGCCCGCCGTGGTTCGCCATCGGCATGTGCTTCCTGCTGGCGATCCTCTACTACGTCGCCGCGCGCTACACCCTCGTCTTCGTCCTCGACAAGGCGCGCCGCGACGCGACCCTCTCGCTCCAGTGACCGCCATCGCGGTTCCGGCGCGCGGTCCGCGAGCGGACGCCTCAGGCTGGCGGTCGGCGTGGAGGGTCTTCTGGTACGGCGGTCTGATGAGCTATGGGATGCTCTTCAACTGGGCGCGCCCGTCGATCTACATCCCGACCCTCATCGGCGGGCCGACCTTCCAGCTCCTCTTCTTCGCCGCGCTGGGGTCGTATGCCACGGACCGATCACCCGCCTATTTCGCCATCGGCAACGCGGTGCAGGTATCCGCCCTGGCCGGCGTGTTCGGGATGACCATGGCCATTGCCAATGAGCGATGGTTCGGAACGCTGCCGGCCATCCTGGCGACGCCAGCGAACCGGGTGGCCCTGTTTGCCGGCCGCTTCATCCCGTTCGTCTTCAACGGTCTGCTGGTGTCGCTCTACGCGTTCGGGGTCGGCGTCCTCTTCCTGGGCGTGCGCCTCGCCCCGGGCTCGATCCTGGTCGCCGCCCTGGGATTGCTGGCCACGGTCTTCAGCTGCACCGCGATCGGCGCACTGCAGGGCGCGATCTCCTTGCGCCTGCGTGACGGCCTGTTCGGCGCGAACCTCATCATGATGGCCATCCTCCTGTTCTGCGGCGTCAACATCCCCCTCGCCGAGCTCCCCGGGTGGATGCAGGTGATCGGCCACCTGCTGCCGTTCACTCACGGCCTCGAGGCGGTTCGCCAGGCAGCCGACGGGGCCGGCCTGGCGGAGGTGGGTGGGCTCATCGGGCTCGAGGCGTTCATCGGGGTGGCGTACGCCGTCCTCGCCTTCGCGCTGTTCAGCTACCTCGAGCGATCCGCTCGCGAGAACGCCACCCTCGACGTCCGATAGGTCGCCCGACCGGCATCGGTACCGATGTCGGCCCGCCGTCAGTTATGTGCCCTGGCGCAACGAACCATGACCCGTTTCTGGGTGCGCTGACGCCGTTCTGCGCTACGGTTTGGGCACCATCTTTCGCCGGCGGAGCCATCCGTCGCAGGTGCCCAAACGCCTCACGAGGACCCACGCCCCGATGTCGTCCGCTCTGACCCGTCGCCTTCTCTCGCTCACCGTCGCGCTGGCCTTGGTGGCCGGCTTCGTGCCCTTCGGCGCGGGGACGCGCGCCGCGACCGGAGACCCGGTCCTGATCAACGAGGTGCTCGTCAGCACGACCGGGACCGATGTCGAGTTCGTGGAGCTGTATGGCATTCCCGGCACGTCGCTGGCCGGGCTGAGCCTCATCGTCGTCGAGTCGGATGCGGGCGCCAGCTACGGGCTGATCGATCGACGGCTGGACTTTCCGGCTGACGCGGTCATCGGCGGCAACGGCTATCACCTGCTGGGCAACGCCGGGGTCACCACAACATACGGGGTGACGCCGAACACGGCGATCATCAACGACTATCTCGAGAACTCCAGCCTCACGGTAGCGGTCGTGACGACCGACTCCCTGACGGGCGCCTCGGTCACCGGGGCGGAGGTGGTCCGCGATTCGATCGCGATCATGGACAGCGCCGCTGACACGCCGGCGCTGGGGGCGCCCCGCTTCGGGCCGGACGGGACGTTCCTGCCCGCCGGCGCTCACCGGGTGAGCGCTGGCGTCGACACCGACGCGACCGCGGACTGGGCGCTCGGCGACTTCTCCCTGGCCGACGCCAACAACCCGAACACCCCGACCGCCGGCACGCCATATGGCGGCGCCGGCAACGTGGTCGCAGATTGCGGCGAGGCGGTCCGTGTCCTCGAGGGCACCGCCGGCAGCGCCACCGCGACGGCATCCGACTCAGACGGCACCGTCACCGCCTTCTCGGTCCACGGCGTGACGCCGACCAACCCGGGCACCTTCAGCATCGGTACCGTCACGGCGTCGGGGTCCGTGGGTGCCCCGGCCAGCGCGCAGGTGCTCGTCGGTTCCACCACGCCAGCGGGGACCTACACCGTCACCGTCCGGGCGGCCAACAACGACGCGACACCGCAGACCGACACCTGCGAGCTCGGCGTCACGGTCGACCGCGTCCTGACGGTCGGCGAGGTGCAGGGCGAGACGACCGACGCCGAGAGCGGCACCGCCGACGTCAGCCCGTACGCCGGGCAGACGGTCACCGTGCGCGGGGTGGTCACCCAGCGCCTGCGCCTGCCGACCGCCACCGGCCAAAATTACGCCTTCTTCCTGCAGAGCACCGTCGCCGGCGCGGACGGCAACCCGCTGACCAGCGATGGGCTGTACGTCTTCATGCGTGGCTTCACCAGCCTGCTGCGTGAAGGGACGGGCTCCTACTTCCCGACCGTGGGCGACCAGATCGTGCTGCGTGGCCCGGCGACCGAGTTCTTCAACCTGACCCAGCTCGACAACCCGCGCGTGGTTGCCGTGGAGCGCACCGGCGTTCCGGCCAGCGAGCTGGAAGTCGTCGAAGCGGCGCCCGACGACGACCTCGCGGTCGCCAACCGCTTCTGGGAGCGCCACGAGGGGATGCAGCTGCACGTCGACGCCGGCGCACAGGTCGTGGCCCCACGCGACGTCCTCGGTGTCTCGGACGCCGAAGTGTGGGTCATCCGTGGCGACCACCCGATCGCCCAGCGTGACGACCCGTACGCGCGGCGCGTCTTCCGCGACGTCCATCCGCTCGATGACCAGGGTGCCGCGGGCAGCTGGGACAACGGCAACGGCATGCGGATCATGCTCGCCAGCCACGGCGTGAAGTGGCTCACCAGCTCGAATGCGACGCTCCTGCCACCGGCGCGTGTCTACGACACGGTGAGCAACGCGCTCACCGGTGGGCTGACCTACACGTTCAACAAGTACGGGGTCGAGGTCACGGAGCAGCTGGCCCTCGTCAACGGCGTCGACCCGGCCCTCAACGCCCCGCCGTCCCCGGCGGTCGCCGGCGAGGAGTACGCGACGAGCGACTACAACGTCGAGAACCTGTACGACTTCCGCGACGACCCGAACGACGGCTGCGACTTCACCGGCAACACCGGCTGCCCCGGCGTGAACCCACCGTTCGACTACGTGCCGGCCAGCCTGGCCGTCTATCAGCAGCACCTCGCCGATCTGGCGGCGCAGATCGCCGGGCCGATGCACGCGCCCGACATCCTGGCCATCCAGGAGGCGGAGGACCAGGACATCTGCTCGGTGATCGCCGGAGCCATGAGCTGCGGCACAGCGGACAACGCTGATGGCCGCCCCGACACGCTGCAGGAGCTGGCGCTCGCCGTCACTGCCGCCGGCGGACCGGCGTACCTGGCGGTCTACGACCGCAACGGCGCCGACGACCGCGGCATCGTGGCCGCCTTCATGTACCGCACCGATACGGTCGAGCTCCTCCCGGTTGTGGCCAGCGATCCGGTCCTCGGCGCGACCACGGGGATCGTCTACCGCGGCGCACCGCTCGCCTACAACAGCCAGGTCAGCAATCCGAAGGCCGTCAATGCGGTCCTGCCGGCCGACGTGGATCGCTCCACCGGGACCGATGGCAGCAACGTGTACACGCGCGCACCACAGGTCGGTCACTTCCGCGTGTGGCGTGACGGCATCGGCACCAGCGTGTTCACCGACCTGTGGGCGGTGAGCAACCATTTCAGCTCGGGTCCGGACGGCCGTGTCGGCCAGCGTGCCGAGCAGGCCGGGTACAACGCGGCGATCCACGCGGCCATCGTCGCGGCGGATCCGGACGCCAGGTTTGTCTCGGCAGGCGACTTCAACGTCTTCCCCCGCCCCGATGATCCCTTCGCTCCGGGTCACCCGCGGCACCCGTCAGACCAGCTCCGGGCGCTCTACGACGCCGGGCTGCACAACCTCTACGACACCCTGCTCGCGGAGGTGCCGGAGAGCGCGTACAGCTATGTCTTCCAGGGCATGACCCAGACGCTGGACATGCAGTTCGCCAACGACATGCTCTTCGAGGAGCTCGTGCAGGTTCGGGCTGCGCATCTCAACGCCGACTTCCCGGCAAAGCACCCCGGCGACGTGGCCAGGGGCGCATCCGACCATGATCCGCAGGTTGCGCGCTGGTCGAAGGAGGTCACCGTGGAGCGTCTCCGCGCCCTCGTCGCCTACTACGTCGCCAGTGGTGCGGTCTCGACCGCCAAGGCGCAGAAGCTGTACGACCGCCTCGACAAGGCGGCCGCCTTCCTGGCCAGCGGCCAGTTGGCCGCCTACCGCTCGCAGCTGGCCGCCTTCGGCGACCAGGCCCAGGACCTCGCTCCGCGCTGGATGGCGGACACCGCGGCCGATGCCCTGGAGCGCGAGGCCGACCGGCTGGCCGGCATCTAAGGCCGATGGCGTCCGGACGGCCCCGGCCCCCGGCCGGGGCCGTTCCTCGTTGGGCCGGCCTCTGCGCAGCGTGCGTCCACGCCCGGGCGACGGCCAACGCCCGCGGCTCGACGTTCGTGCTGTGCGGCCTCGCCGCGACGGACGCGCGCTTCCCGCGCTACCCCGCGGTACCCGTGCTGCGCTGTGCCGGCTTCGAGCTACCGCCGGGCGATGGCGGCGAGGAGCAGGCTGACGAGACGAACCACGACCAGGGCTGAGCGCTCGTTGACGTCCCGCTCGGGCACCAGCTCGGTGAAGGCGGCGCCCACCACCCGGCAGCGGGTGGCGGCGCCGGTCAACAGGTCCACCGCCTCGTCGTAGGCGAGGCCGCCGGGCGAGAGGCCGCTGACCGCCGGCAGCACCGAAGGGTCCAGGCCGTCGCAGTCGAACGCCACGAAGAGCGGCGCGCCGGCTGGGAGCTGCTCCAGCAGCCACGTCACGCCCTGCTCGCGCAGCTGGCGAGCGGTGACGAGCAGGTTCCCCGCGGCCCGAGCGTCGTCGACGTCCGTCGTGCGGGCGCTGCCCACCCCCCGCAGCCCGACCTGCACGATGCGCGCGACGTGGTCCATCTCGGATGCGCGTCGCATCGGTGAGGAGTAACCGTCGCGAACGCCTGCCACCTCGTCGCGAAAGTCGAGGTGCGCGTCGACCTGCAGAACGTGGAGCGGTCCGGCGCCGTCGAGCGCGCGCAGGACGGGAATCGGCACCGAGTCGTCACCGCCGAGCACGATCGGCACGCTCCCGGCCGCCGCAATGGCGCGGACCGCGGCCTCCGCCCGTGCCGCGTTGCCCGCCCCGTCGTCGGGGTCACCGGCCACATCCCCGGCGTCGACGATGCGGAATGTGGAATCGGGCGGCAGCATCGGTCCGTCGAGGTCGAAATCATGGTGACCGACGAACCGGGCGAGGCGCTGCGAGCGGGTGCGCACCGCGGCGGGCGCAGCAGCACAGCCGGCGGCCAGTCCCGGTGCGGGATAGGGCACCCCGTGCGGGATCCCGACGATCGTGGCATCCGCCGCATCGGTCGCGACGCCCGCTGGCACGCCCAGGAAGGTCGTCACGCCTGCGCCTCGCGGCACGCGCTGCAGCGACCCTGCACGCTCAGGTGGGAGAGGTCCACCTCGAACCCGTGGCTCGTCTCGAAGGCGGCGCGCACCGCGGCCGCCTCATCGGTTCCCACCTCCCAGCTGCCGCCGCAGGCCGAGCAGTGCAAGTGGCCGTGCTCCGGCTCCGCGCCGACGTGGTACTCCTCGCGCCCGTCCGGCCCGTGGCCGTGGCGCACCAGGCCGATCTCCTCCAGCACGTCGAGCGTCCGGTACACCGTCGACGGGATCGTGGCCGCGTCCCGCTCGCGGCAGCGCTCCACCAGCGCCGCGCCCGTCACGTGGCCCCGCGTCTCGCCGAGGACCTCGATCACCGTTCGCCGCTGCGGCGTCCAGCGCAGCCCGCGGGCGCGCAGCTCGTCGCGCACCGATGCGAGATCGTCCTGGAGTGAACCGGATCGAGGCATGGCGCGTAGTATAGGCAGCCGCTGGCTATTGCAACATATTGCAATAGACCGATGGACTCGCTACACTCACGGCCCACGGAGGCAACCCGCGCACCGATGTCCCAGCTCCTGGCGCTCGCCGGCTTCGGCTTCCTGCTCGGCATGAAGCACGCGACCGATGCCGACCACGTCATCGCCGTCACCACCATCCTGTCGCGCAGCAACCGCTTCCTGCACGGAACGCTGATCGGTGCGCTGTGGGGCCTCGGCCACACCATCACGGTGGCGCTGGTGGGGATCGCGATCATCGGCTTCAACGTCGTGATTCCCCCGCCCGTGGGACTGGCGATGGAGTTCGCGGTGGCGATCATGCTGATCCTGCTGGGCATCCTCACCCTCTCCGGGGCCATGCGCCGCATCACCGAGCGCTTCACCCCACCAGCACCGATCCATGGCCACCCGCACGAGCACGTCCACGCCCACGACGAGGTGGAGGGGCCGCACGCCCACGGGCACGCCCATCTGCACGGGCACGGGTCGGACAAGCGCCTCGCCAGCGGCGTGCTCGCGACCTTCGGCTGGTACCAGCTCGCGCGCCCGGTGGTGGTCGGCCTGGTGCACGGCCTGGCGGGCAGTGCCGCGGTCGCGCTGCTGGTGCTGTCGACCATCCAGGACACGGGCGCCGCGCTCGCCTACCTCATCATCTTCTGCCTCGGCGTGTCCGCCGGGATGGCGCTGCTGACCACCCTCATCGGCCTGCCGTTCCTCGTCAGCCGGATGCGCTCGGAGTCGCTCAACCGGGTCCTGACGGTCGGGTCCGGGGTGCTGTCGCTGGCCTTCGGACTGTATCTCGGCTACCAGATCGGGATCGTCGACGGCCTCTTCACCGGCGACTTCCACTGGGATCCGGCGTAGGCGCTCAGCGGGGCGAATGCGCCACCCTGGCCGCTCCTGCGTGGGCCAGCATCATTCGGGCGTCATTCCCGCTCCCGCGCGTCGCCACGACCCATTCGTGCTGCACGACCGTGTGTTGACGGCGATAATCGCCCGACCGCAGCGATGACACCGGAGAGATGACCCGCATGGCGACCGAGACGCAGCACGGAACGATGACCGGCGACGAGATGGTCGCCCTCACCAAGCAGCACACCCTCTTCGAGTGGAGCGCCCAGTCGAAGGTGGACCCCATCCCGGTCGCCGGCGCCAAGGGCAGCTACTTCTGGACGCCCGAGGGCAAGCGCTACCTCGACTTCAACTCGCAGCTGATGTGCGCCAACATCGGGCACGGGCATCCCAAGGTGATCGCCGCCATCAAGGCCCAGGCCGAGACGCTCGCCTACGCCAACCCGTTCATGGCCACCGAGCCGCGGGCGCGGCTGGGCAAGAAGCTGGCCGAGATCACGCCGGGTGACATCGACACGTTCTTCTTCACCAACGGCGGCGCCGAGGCCAACGAGAACGCCATCAAGATCGCGCGCTTCTACACCGGGCGCCACAAGATCCTGGCCCGCTACCGCTGCTACCACGGCGGCACCGACGGTGCCATCAGCCTGACCGGCGACCCGCGCCGCTGGGCGGCGGAGCCTGGGATCCCCGGGGTCATTCGGGTGACTGATCCGTATCACGGCATCGCGCGCGGCACGGACACCGCCGAGCAGGCGCTCGCCAACCTTGAGGAGATCATCCAGCTCGAGGGGCCGCAGACGATCGCCGCCTTCATCCTCGAGACGGTGACCGGCACCAACGGCATCCTCATCCCGCCGGACGGCTACCTGCAAGGTGTGCGCGAGATCTGCGACCGGCACGGGATCCTCATGATCGCGGACGAGGTGATGGCCGGCTTCGGACGCACCGGCACGTGGTTCGCGGTCGATCATTGGGGCGTTGTGCCGGACCTGATCACGATGGCCAAGGGGCTGACCAGCGCCTACGTGCAGCTGGGCGCGGTGGGCATGCGCCATGACATCGCGCAGCACTTCCGTGACAACGTCTTCTACGGCGGGCTGACCTATAACTCCCACCCGCTGGGCTGCGCCACCGCGCTGGCGACGATCGAGGTCTACGAGGAGGAGGGCCTGCTGGAGCGTGCGACCCAGCTCGGCGCGGTGATGGCCGAGTACCACCGCGACCTGGCGGAGAAGCATCCCAGCGTCGGGGCGGTGCGCAACATCGGCCTGTTCGGGATCGTGGAGCTCGTGCGCAATCGGGAGACGATGGAGCCGATGGCGCCCTTCAACGGGACCAGCGACGAGATGGCGGCGCTCGGCCGTGCGTTCCGCGAGGCGGGCCTCTACACCTTCGTGCGCTGGAACTACTTCTTCACCAATCCGCCGCTGACGATCTCCGAGGAGGAGCTGGCTTCCGGGTTCGCGATCATCGATCGCGCACTCCAGGCGACCGATGCCGCGATCGCCTGACCGGGCCCGAGCGCTGCGCATTGGCGTGGCGATCGGCTTCCTGGCGCTGGTGGTGCTCGTCTGGGAGGGCGCCAAGTTCGTCGGCGGCGATCCGTGGCGCCTCGGCACCTGGGAGTGGCGGCCGCCGCTCGACGTCAAGGTAGCCAGCGACTTGAACCTGCCCCACGTCTGGGACATCGTCGGGGCGCTCGCCGCACCGGTGCAGCGCAACCAGGACGAGTCGCTGGCCGCCTTCCTGGTCGGTGCTGCGCTCTACACGTGGCGCGAGGCCGCGATCGGCTTCGTCGCCGGCGGCCTGCTGGGCGTGGCACTGGCGGCAGTCTTTGTTCACGTGGCGCTGCTGGAGCGGGCACTGGTGCCGTACGTCATCGCCAGCCAGACGATCCCCATCGTGGCGCTCGCGCCGATGATCGTCTTCGCGTTCGGGCAGGACGTGACAAGCGTCGTGATCATCGCCACCTACCTCACCTTCTTCCCGGTGACGATCGCCATGCTGCGCGGCCTGCGCTCCCCCGATCCGCGGGCGCTGGAGCTGATGCGGTCGTACGCCGCATCGCGACGGGCGATCTTCTGGAAGCTGCGCATGCCGGCGTCCGCGCCGTACCTGTTCACGGCGCTCAAGATCAGCGCCACGGCGAGCATCGTCGGCGCCATCATCGGCGAGGGCCCGGGCGGCATCCGCTTCGGGCTGGGACGCGCGATCATCAATTTCAACAACCAGTACATCTCCGGTCCGGAGAAGCTGTGGGCCGCGATCCTGGTGGCCGCGGTGCTCGGGATTGCCTTCTTCGGCCTGGTACGCCTGGCCGAGCTGTTCACCCTCCGCGGCCGGGGTGCCACCGCATGAGCGAGCGGACGGCCCCCGACGCCGATGTCGTCGTCCGCATCGCCGGCGTGGATAAGGTCTTCACCGCGGGCAGCGGCAGCGCGACCACTGCGCTCTCGGGGATCGACCTCGAGATCCTGCGCGGCGAGTTCGTCAGCCTCATCGGTCCGTCCGGCTGCGGCAAGAGCACCCTGCTGCGCGTCATCGGCGACCTGACCAGCCCGAGCGCCGGAACTGTCGACGTCAACCGCAAGACCGCCCACCGCGCCCGCCTCGCCCGCGACTACGGGATGGTCTTCCAGGCGCCGGTCCTGTTCGAGTGGCGCAGCGTGGAAGAGAACGTCCGCCTCCCGCTGGAGCTGATGGGCCTCGACCGCCGTGAGCGCGAGGCGCGGGCGGCGGAGATGCTGGCCCTCGTTGAGCTGGGCGATTTCGCGCGCCACCACCCGCACCAGCTGTCGGGCGGCATGCAGCAGCGCGTGGCGATCGCGCGGGCGCTCGCCCTGCAGCCTTCGATCCTGCTCATGGACGAGCCGTTCGGCGCGCTCGACGAGATGACCCGCGAGCGGATGAACTCCGAGGTGCTGCGCATCTGGGAGCAGACCGGCATCACCGTCGTCTTCGTCACCCACTCGATCCCCGAAGCTGTCTTCCTCTCCTCGCGAGTGGTGGTCATGAGCGCGCGTCCGGGACGCATCACGCGCACCATCGACGTGGATCTCCCGCGCCCGCGCAACGACCTGTCGCGCGAGCAGCCGCGCTACTTCGAGCTGGTCACCGAGGTGCGCGAGGCACTGCGCGCCGGGCGCGGTGCGCTGGGCGCCGGCACGGCCTCGACCGAGCGGCTGGCCGCCGAGGGCGGGATCGGCTGACGCCGGACCGATGAGCACCGCCCGACGCCGGCTGGCGACCCTCCTGCCGCCGATCCTCGTCTTCGTGGTCGGCGTGGCGCTGTGGGAGGGCCTGACCCGGCTGCTCGAGGTGCGCGCCTTCATCCTGCCGCCGCCGTCAGCCATCGCGGCTGCCCTGGTCGACAACTGGGCGACCGGGCGCTGGCCGCTGCTGCCGTCCGCCCTCGCGACGCTCCTGGAGGCGGCGGGCGGCTTCCTGATCGGGACGGTGGCGGGCGTGGCGGTGGCATTCCTGGTGGCTCGCTGGCGAACGGTGAGCGATGCCATCCTGCCGGTCGCGGTGGCGGCCAATGCCATCCCCATCATCGCCATCGCCCCGATCTTCAACAACTGGTTCGGGGTCCTCAACCCGTTGAGCAAGATGATGATCGCCGCGATGCTCGTCTTCTTCCCGGTGATGATCAACGTGACTCGTGGCCTCTCCCAGGTGGAGCCGTCCGCCGTGGAGCTGATGCGCTCGTACGCCGCGTCGGACTGGACGGTGCTGCGCAAGGTCCGCATCCCGAACGCGCTCCCCTTCTTCCTGACCGCAATGAAGGTCGCCACGACGCTCGCGCTGATCGGAGCGGTGGTGGGCGAGTACTTCGGCGGATCGTCCACCGTCCTGGGGCGCGTCGTCGTGCAGTCCGCCTCGTCACTCCGCTTCGATGTCACGTGGGCCGCCATCATCATGGCGTCGGTCGCGGGAGTGGCCGCCTACCTCGCGGTGGCCGCGCTGGAACGAGTGCTCATTCCGTGGCATGCATCGGTCCGCGGGGAGCAGCCAGGGTGATCGCCTGCGCCTGAAATGGTCGCCCGCCTCGCCGCCGACTGCCTACAATCCGCCCAATTGGGAACGAGGGCACCTGGTCCCCCGAGCGCCAGGATGAGGAGAGGTTTGATGAAGGCATCCCGGATCTGGTTGGGCGCCGCGAGCGCCGGCCTGCTGATCCTGTCGGCGTGCACCGGCGGCGGCAGCAGCAGCACTGCGTCCTCGAGCGCGAGCGGTGGTGGTGGGGAGCTGACGCCGGTCAGCCTGCAGCTGCAGTGGGCGCCACAGGCCCAGTTCGCCGGCTACTTCGCCGCCGTCGAGCAGGGCTACTACGAGGCGCAGGGCCTGGACGTCGAGATCATCGATGGCGGCCCGGACGTCATTCCGCAGCAGGTAGGCTCGGCCGAGGACGGCCCCGAGTTCACCATCAGCTGGGTTCCCAAGGTCCTCGAGGCCCGCGAGTCCGGCTCCGACCTCGTCGACATCGCACAGATCTTCCAGCGCTCGGGAACGTTGAGCGTGAGCTGGGCCGACTCCAACATCAGCGAGCCCGCCGATTTCGCGGGCAAGAAGGTCGGCGTCTGGGACTTCGGCAACGAGTACGAAGTGACCGCTGCCGCGTCTGCGGCCGGCCTGGCGGAAGGCACCGACTACCAGAAGGTGATTCAGCCGTTCGACATGACACTGCTGCTGAACCGCGAGATCGATGTCGCCGAGGCGATGATCTACAACGAGTACGCCCAGGTGCTCGAGGCGGAGAATCCGGATACTGGCGAGCTCTACCAGCCGGAGGATCTCCACGTCATCAACTACAACGAGGTCGGGACGGCCATGCTCCAGGACGCCATCTTCGCGCGTGCCGGGTGGCTCGCGGAGGACGGCAACGAGGACGTGGCGACCCGCTTCCTGCGGGCGAGCTTCCAGGGCTGGATGTACTGCCGCGACAATCCTGACAACTGCATCCAGTACACCGTCGACGCCGGCTCGACGTTGGGCGCCGGCCACCAGGCGTGGATGATGAACGAGATCAACCCGCTCATCTGGCCGTCCGAGGCCGGGATCGGGATGCTCGACACCGACATGTGGCAGCAGACCGTGGACATCAGCATGGAGGCAGGGATCATCTCCGAGGCGCCTCCGGCGGAAGCCTACCGGACCGATCTCGCCGAAGCGGCCCACGAGGGCATCGACGGCGATCTCAACGGCAACGGCTTCCAGAAGGGAACGGTGGAGGTCACGCCGCGAGGCGAATAGGCCGCATCCTCCCGTCGCATGTGCGAGGCCCCTCCCTGTGGAGGGGTCTCGCGCTGTTTCAGCGAGGCGGGGCCTCATCGGATGGAGTCTCCTCCTCGGCTCGCGCTCGCGCGACGAGGCGCGGCAGGAGCGGCGGCACGATCAGGGTCGTCAGGATCGCCATGCCGACAACAACGCTGTACAGGCGCCCATCGATGGCTCCCACCTGCAACCCGAGGCCGGCTACCACGATCCCCACCTCCCCGCGCGGCACCATGCCCCAGCCGATGAGAAGCGCGGACGCGCGTCCCTCACGCAGCGCACCCACGAAGGCACCCACGAACTTGGTGAGCACGGCCAGCACGGTCACCCCGACCAGGAGACCAAGGGTCGAGAGATTGCCGAGGCCGGCGAGGTCCACCTGGGCACCGATATAGCCGAAGAAGAATGGCGTGAAGAATGCCGCGATGGGCGCCACCTCGGTCTCCAGGGCGTGGCGTTCGCTCGACTCGCCGACGACCATGCCAGCCAGGAACGCGCCGATAATGGCGGCCAGCCCGATCTGCGCGGATAGCGCCGCCAGACCCAGCATGATGATCATCCCCGGCAGGAATGGCGTGTCAGCGAAGCGTGGGTCGGTGAGCAGCGAGCGGCGGCGGCGGAGGACCTGTGTGCCGCCGATCAGCACGATGCCGATGAAGGCCACGGCAACCGCCGTCAGCACGGCGAGCCGCTCGAGCGAGGCGCTCCCCGCCGCCAGCCCGGTGGCGAAGGCCAGAATCAGCATCGCGAGGACGTCGTCGATCACCGCGGCCCCGAGGATCGTCCGGCCGGGGCGGCTGGAGAGAGCACCCAGGCCACGCAGCGCGTTGGAAGTGATGCCCACGCTGGTGGCGGTCAGGGCCGCCGCCAGGAACACGCTGACCGCCGGAGCCAGGCCCAGCACGCCACCGAGCAGGAAGCCGGCTCCGAACGGCAGGATCACGCCGAGCGCACCCACGGCCACGGCGGTCGGGCCGACGCGGACCATGTCGCCGAGCCGGGTCTCGATGCCCACCTGGAAGAGGAGCAGTACCACCCCGATCTCGGCGAAGACGGTCGTCTCATCGCCGATCCGATACCACCCCAGCAAGGCCGGTCCGACCACCGCCCCGGCGAGTATTTCACCGATCACCGGAGGCTGGCCCAGCCGCTTGAAGACCTCGTCGCCCACCTTGGCGGCGAGCAGCAGGACGAACAGCTGGCGTAGGACATCGGCGAGGTGGTCCATCGGTCAGAGGAGGTAGCGGAGCCAGATGTAGACGGTGCTCACGAGGATCGAGCCGAGCGTGACCGGCAGGCCGTAGCGAAGGAAGGCACCGAAGGTGATCGGGTGGCCCTCGCGTTCGGCCATCGCGGCCAGGATGACGTTGGCACTGGCCCCGATGATGGTCGCGTTGCCGCCCAGATCCGCGCCGATGGCCAACGCCCACCACAGCCCGTCGCTCTCATGGCCGCCTGCCAGCTGGTCGACGACCGGGATCATGGTGGCGGTGTACGGGATGTTGTCGATGAGGCCGGACAGTGCAGCGCTGACCCACAGCACGAGGATCGAGGTGGTGGCAAGCGCGCCACCGGTGATGGCCACGATGATGTCCGCGATCGCGTCGATCAGACCGATCTCGATCACGCCGGCGACGAGCATGAACAGCCCGATGAAGAAGAAGAGTGTCGGCCACTCGACCTCCCTGAGGACTTCCTGCGGGTCCTCGCGGGCAACCACCATCAGCGCCACCGCGCCGGTGAGCGCGACGGTGGCCGGCTCATATCCCAGCGGGCCGTGGAACAGGAACCCGAGCAGGGTGAGGCCGAGGACGATGAGGGAGCTGCGCAGCAGGGCGGGATGGGTGATCATGCCGCGCTCGTCGAGGGCCATCAGCGACTCGCGGAGCTCAGGGTCCGTCTCCAGCTGGCCGCGGAACAGCCAACGCGCGGAAAGGAGGTACAGCACCAGCAGCAGCGCCGACAGCGGTGCCATGTTGAACATGAAGGCGGCGAAGTCGAGATTCGCCGCGCTGCCGATCAGGATATTGGGCGGATCGCCGATGAGCGTCGACGCGCCGCCGATGTTGCTTGCCAGGATCTCGCTGACGATGAGCGGAAAGGGGCTCATGCCGAGCCGCGCCGCCAGGAAGAGGGTGATGGGGCCGACGAGCACGACGGTGGTGACATTGTCGAGCAGGGCGCTCGCCAAGGCGGTGATGACGCTCAGCACGATGAGCACGCGGTAGCCGTCGCCTCCGGCGAAGCGCGCAGCGCGCACGGCCACCCAGCCGAAGACCCCGGTCTTTCGAATGATGCCGGCCAGGATCATCATCCCCGCCAGCAGGAAGATGACGTTGAAGTCGATCTCGGCGAAGGCCTCCTCCTGGCTTACGATGCCGACCAGGACCATGGCCACCCCGCCCGCCATGGCGGCGATCGTCTTGTGCACGCGCTCAGTCGCGATCAGCGCATAGGTGACAACGAAGATCGCGAGCCCGAGACCGGCCACGAGGGTCATGACGCTCCGGCCGGCGGCTCGAGAAGCGCGCGGCGCCCGCTCGCCCGCACCCAGACGAGGAGCAGCTCCAGCTGGTCGATGTAGCCGACCACGCGGTGCTCGGCGTCGACGATAGGCAACCCGTTGAGCGTGGAGCTGTGGAGCTTGGCGAAGGCGTCTCGCACGGTGTCGTCGAGGTGCACGCTCACCGGCTCGCTCATCACTTCGCCGGCCACGCGGGCGCCGACATGGCGTGCGTACTCAAGCGCGGCCTCCATGTCATCGATCTCGCCGATCGCCTCTTCCGGCACGATCTTGAGGAAGATGTCATTGACGAGCCGGTGGACGGGGATGACACCGACCAGGCGCTGCTCCTCGTCGGTCACGGCGATGACGCGACACGCCGTGTTGCCCACCGCGGCCTCGGCGACCTGCTGCAGGCTCGTCGCGCGCTGCACGATCACCGGATGCATCTGGAGGATCGTGTCCGCCTCGGAGATCGGCGTGCTCTGGGTGATCGCCTCGGGCGAGAGGAGTGGCTCGGTCATGGGGCACCTCGAGAGCCTCGGGGAATGCACAAGAGACCGCGTTGTACCGCAGTCTCCACCTCGACCGGTCGGGTAGGGGAGGGCCGGTCAACCCCGTGACGGTACGCCGTCCCACGGATGATACCGACCCGACGATCCTCCCGGCAACCGGACGCGACCGAACCGACCGGTATCATGCTGCACCACCCACGGAGCCTTCCAGACCGATGACCAGCAGCCTCGGCCTGACCCTTCTCGTTGCGCTCGGCGCGGCGCTGGTGCTCGGTGCGCTCGCCCACCGTCTTCGCCTCGCTCCGATGGTCGGCTACATCGCCGCCGGCCTGCTGGTCGGACCCTTCACGCCCGGATTCGTGGCCGACCGCGAGCAGGTGCTCGAGCTGGCCGACCTGGGCGTGGCGCTCCTCATGTTCAGCATCGGGCTGCAGTTCCGCAGGCACGAGCTGGCAAGCGTCGGGAGGCTGGTCGGGATCGGGGCACCCGTGCAGGTGGCGATCACCATGGCCTTCGGGACCGCCATCTCGATGGCGCTCGGTCGACCTCTGGTGGAGGCGCTCTTCCTGGGCGCCATCGTGAGCATCGCCTCGTCCGTGGTGATGGTGAAGCTGCTCGGCGAGGGCGCGCTGCACGCGACACTGCACGGCCGCCTCGCCTTCGCCTGGTCGGTGGTGCAGGACCTCATCACCGTCCTGCTGGTGGTGATTCTCTCCGCGCTCGCTCACCACGCCGCCAACCCGCTCCTGGAGGTCGGCCGGGCCACGCTGCTGGCCGGCCTGTTCGTGGGCGCCATCCTGCTGCTCGGCTCGCGCGCACTGCCCTGGATGCTCGAGCGCGTCGCCCGCCTCGCGTCCCGGGAGCTGTTCATCGTCGCGGTGGCGGTGATCGCCATCGGCACGGCGACCGTCGCCGGCTTCGTCGGTGTCAGCGTGGCGCTGGGTGCCTTCGTGGCCGGCATGGCGCTCGCCGACTCGGACCTCGCCGCCTCCGTGCTCGGGGAGGTGGTGCCGCTGCGCGAGCTGTTCAGCACCCTGTTCTTCGTCAGCGTGGGCGTGCTGCTCGAGCCACAGGCGCTGCTGGCGCAATGGCCGCTGGTCGTGGTGCTGCTGGTGCTGATCGTGATCGCCAAGGGCGGCGCCGTTGCGGGCGTGCTGCGCGTCGCCGGGCAGGGTCCCGCAGTGGCGCTGCGCACCGGCGGGTTCCTGGCGCAGAGCGGCGAGTTCAGCTTCGTGCTGGCGACGGTGGGCCTGGAGACCGGCGCCATCGCGCCCGACATCTTCAGCGCCGCCATGGGTGCCGTGGTCATCTCCGTCCTGACCGCCGGGCCGGTGGCCGCCATGGGCGGGCGGATCGGCCATTGGCGTGCCGACCGAGCCACCGAGAACGCCCTCCCGGCGCCCGACGAGGTGGCCGATCTGCGCCGCCACGCCATCATCCTCGGCTACGGTCGTATTGGACGGGCCGTGGCGCGGGTGCTCACCTCACGTGGCTTCGACTGGGTTGCGGTCGACCTCGACTATCCGATTGCACGCCAGGCAAGAGACACGGGCATGCCGCTCGTCTACGGCGACGCCAGCTCCCCGTCCGTGCTGGACGCCGCCCGTATCCACGAGGCGCGGGTGCTGGTGGTGGCGCTCCCCGATGCCCTCGCGACACGCCAGGCGGTGGACTACGGTCTGCGCCGCAATCCGCGCCTTGACGTGGTGGCGCGCGCCCACTCGGAGGCGGACGAGACGGAGCTGCGCCGCATGGGCGCCCGCCGCGTGGTCGTGGCGGAGCGGCAGCTGAGCGACGAGCTGGTCCGCCATGCCCTGCGGCGCTTCGGGGTCAGCGACCGCGAGATCGACGGAATACTGCGCCGCGACGAGGAGCGCTGACCGGCTAGCGCCTGTCCCCGAACGCCTGGTCCAGGATGGCACCCATGTCGGGGCTGCCGGTCTGGGCGGTCTTGCGCTCCTGACCGAGGATCTGGCCGAGGTCCGGAAAGCCCCCGCCCGAGCTACCGGAGCCGGATTGCTTGCCGAGCATGCCCATCACCAGCGGCGCGAGCGTCGCCAGGATCTGGAGGATGCTGCCGCCGCTCAATCCCGCCCGCTGGCCGAGCGCCTGCGCCGCGGGCTCCTGGCGATCGCCAAGAATGTGGTCGAGGATGCCGGCGCCGTTTGCCGCCTTGCCGCCCCGCGAGCCGGAGAGGTAACCCTCCAGGTCGTCCAGCAGGTCCGCGTGGCGGTCCTCCGTCAGCGCCCGCTGCAGGCTCTGAGCGCCCTGCGGATCGGCGGCGTTGCGCTCCAGCCCCGCAAGGAGCATCGGCAGCGCCTCCTGGATGGCGGTGCGGGCCTGGTCGGGGTTGGCGCCGACCTGGTTGCTGATGCGGTCGAGGGAGCTGGGCCGGAGCAGGCGCTCCAGGAGATCGGTGCTGGATGTCATGTCGAACGCGCCTCGTCGTGCGGCGGGCCGGGTGAGCGAATCTCGTCAGCCGGCGGCCACGCCTCCGGGATGCGTTGCACGAGCTCTGCCAGCGACTCGACCACCAGCGCGGCGACCCCGGGCGGCGGAGGCGGCTGGATGATGCCCCACGGTCCGCGGCGGATCCACACGGCGCGCATGCCGGCGGCCGCGGCGGGCAGGACGTCGTTGTCGACGCGATCGCCAACATACGCCACCTCGCCTGGCGCGGGGCGGCCCATCAGCTCCAGGCAGCGGTCGAAGAAGGCCGGGTCCGGCTTCGCCACCCCGATCGCCTCCGACATCGCCATCACATCCGGCTCGACGCCCATCGCGCGGAGCTGTTCGTCGCGCACCGCAGGCTGGTTGGCGATCACCGCTACCCGGTAGCCGGCCTCGCGCAGCGCATCGAGCGCCGGCAGCGCGTCCGGGTACAGGTCGTCGGAACGGAAGCCGCCGTGGATCGACTCGATCGAGGCAATCCGCATCGGCCAATCGTCAACCCCGAACAGGTCGAACACCGCGCGATGCTCCTGTTCACGCGCGATCACCGCCCCCATGCCGGCCAGGAAGGTCATGCGCGGGATGCCCAGCTCATCCGCCCAGGTGGACCAGATGCGAGTCTCGTCGATGAGCGTCTCGCCGACGTCCAGGCAGACCCAGCGCTCGCTCACGAGGCGAGCAGCTCGCGCGTGCGGTCGACGGCGGCCCGCAGCTCGGGGGCCGGCCGCTCGGGAAATTCGCGGCTGACGAGCCGATGCGCGCCCGATGGCAGAGGGATGTCGTCCATCTCGCCGCGGATGATGGCGCTGTTGAGCGCGTCACCCTCGCGGTGCGGGGCGAGGTGCACGTGCAGGTGCGGGATGCCGCCGCCGAATACGTAGATCCAGACGCGCTCCGCTCCGGTCGCCGCTTTGAGGGCTCCGCAGACGCGGGCCACGGTCGTGCCGAAGGTGCGCGCCTCGTCACCGTCGAGGTCCTCGACGTGCGGGATGTGACGCAGCGGCTCGAGGTAGGCGAAACCGGTCGTGTAGCCCTCGACGCTCATCGAGAGGCGCCAGTGGGCATCCCGCCACACTTCCTCGCGGAGGAGCTCGGAATCTCCGTCACGCTGGGCGCAGATCGCGCAATCGGGGGTCTCTGACACGGACCGATGCTACCCGAAGGGACGCACGAGAGCCGGCCCGGGGGCCGGCTCTCGCATCGGTCTGGCGTGGAGCGCCCCCTTACGGGGTGACGTCAACCACGCGGTCGAGCGCCGGCGGCGAGACCGGGGCGTTCGCCCCGATGTAGTCGACGAACGCATTGCTGTCGATCGCGCCGATGGCGCGATCGGTGGCCCGCGCGAAGACGGTGAAGTTGTCGCCGGTGCCGGAGACGAGGAACGCGTTCCCCGTTACGCGATACGAGGCGGTCGGATCGATCACCACGCCGTCGAGCATGATCGAAGCGTCGATCACCTTGTCGCCCTGCGGCTGGCTGTCGTCGTACTGGTACGTGAAGCCACTCGAGACCGACAGGAACCGGTACTCACCCGGGCCCGGGTTGTTGAACTGCTGCTCGAGCAGGTCGTCGAGGTCGGCCCCGGTCAGGGTCAGCGTCACCAGGTCGTTCTGGAACGGCTGCACCGCGAAGACCTCGCCGTACGTGACGACGCAGTCACCCGGTGTGTCGGTCGCGTCGCAGAGGAGGTCGGCACGGATGCCCCCGGGGTTCATCACCGCCAGCTGGGCACCCGTACCGGTGGTCGCCGCCAGCTGCGCGTCGGCGATGACGTTGCCGAGCGTCGACTCGTCGACGACCTGCTCGCGGACGAGATCCTCCGTGATCTGCCCGATCGGCTGGTTCTTCACCTCGGCGACGAGCGCGTTGTACTTGGCCAGGATCGCCGTCTCGGCCGGGTCGGCCGGGACGTCACGCGTGACGATCACGTTGTTCGCCGAGGCGCTGACGACGTCCTTCGTGGCGCGGTCGATCTGGAGATCGATGTCGGTCACGAGGCGGCCGAACGAGGCGCCGCTGGTGACGAGCATGTCGTTGATCTCGCAGTTGTACTGCGCGTGCGTGTGGCCGCTGATCACGACGTCCACTGCCGGGTCGAGCTGGTTGACGATGTCAACCAGCGCGCCGCTGATCCCGTTGCAGGTGTTCGGGAAGGCCGCGGTCGCCGGCGTCTGGAACGCACCCTCGTGGAGGAGGATGACGATGCTCTCCACGTGCTGCGCCTGGAGCTGCGGCACGAGCGCGTTGATCGTCTCCGCCTCGTCGCGGAACTCCAGGCCCGCGGTGCCGGCCGGCGCCACGATGCTCGGTGTCCCCTCGAGGGTGAGACCGATGAAGCCGATCTTGACGCCGTTCATCTTCTCGATCTGGTAGGCCGGGAAGACGGTTTCGTTCGTGCCCGCGTAGAAGACGTTGGCGGAAAGGTACTGGAAGTCAGCGCCGGCAAAGCCATCGCCGTCCTGGCAGCCGTCGATCGGGTGGCAGCCGCCGTTCTGCATGCGCAGCAGCTCCGCCGGACCCTCGTCGAACTCGTGGTTGCCCACGCTGCTGATCTGGAGGCCCAGCGCGTTCATCGCCTCGATCGTCGGCTCGTCGTGGAAGTACGCGCTCTCGAGCGGGCTGCCGCCGATCAGGTCGCCGGCCGCCACGGTGATCGTGTTGGGATTCTCCGCGCGGAGCTCACGGATGTGGGTGGCGAGGTACTCGACGCCACCGTTGCTCTCGACGCTGCCGGACTCGGTCAGGACGCGCGCCGACGAGCCGCTCGGCGGGTTGATGTTGCCGTGGAAATCGTTGATCGCCAGCAGCTGCACGTCGAGTGAGCGGTGGGCGATGCCGTTGGCGCTGCCGCCGGCGTTGGGGCTCTGCGCCGCCGCCGGGATGGCGGCGAGGAGCAGCGCGACGATCGCGAGGAGGACGGCCGCGCCGCCGCGGCCACCATGCCGCTGCGCACGTGCCTCATGGGCTTGCATCAAGGGATCTCTCCTGTGCGGTGCGGGGGTTCTGCGCTTCCGGCAGCACGGCGACGCCAGGACGTCTTCGGTGGCGCGCCAGCGCCGCCACGGGACCCCACGGATTGGCTTCCCATGGTACCCAAACCGATCCGGACCGATCCGTTCACCGCCGACGATCGCCCGCCCGCCACGCTTCCGCGGTGGGTCAATTCAGGTGCGCGGAGCACCGCGCCGGGATCGGGCCAGGCGACACGGTCCGCCCGCCGTCAGGCCTGCTTCACGCCCGCCACGAGGGCCTCGACCGAAGGCTTGGCGTCGCCGAACAGCATCGAGGTCCCCTCGGCGCTGAAAAGCGGGTTGGGGATGCCGGCGAAGCCGGCGCCACGGCCGCGCTTGAGGACGATGACGTTGCGCGCCTGGTCGACGTTGAGAATCGGCATGCCGGAGATCGGCGAGCCGGCCTCTCGAGCGGACGGGTTGACGACATCGTTGGCACCGATGATCAGGGCGACATCGGTATCCGCGAAATCGTCGTTGATCTCGTCCATCTCCTTGAGGCGGTCGTACGGCACGTTCGGCCTCGGCCAGGAGCACGTTCATGTGGCCCGGCATGCGGCCCGCGACGGGGTGGATGGCGAACTGCACGTCCACGCCCCTGGCGACCAGCAGGTCCATGAGCTCGCGGACCGGGCCCTGCGCCTGGGCGACCGCCATCCCGTAGCCCGGGACGATGATCACCCGCTTGCCGTAGGCCATCAGCACCGCGGCGTCCTCGGCGTTGATCTCGCGCAGGCTCTCCTCACCCTCGGCGCCGGCAGCGGTCGCTCCCCCGCCCGTGCCGAAGCCGGCGAACAGGACGTTGAAGATCGACCGGTTCATGGCCTTGCACATGAGCTGGGTGAGGATCGCGCCCGACGCGCCGACCAGCGTGCCGGCGATGAGCAGCGCGTAGTTGTTGAGCACGAAGCCGGTCGCGGCCACCGCGATGCCGGTGTAGCTGTTGAGCAGCGAGACGACGACTGGCATGTCCGCCCCGCCGATCGGCATGGTGAGCTGCACGCCGAGCACGAGCGAGAGGCCCACAAAGACCAGGAAGAGCGGCACGCTGGGGCTCACCGCGGCGAGGTAGATCCCGATGCCGACGATGCCCACGAAGAGGACCGCGGTCACGATCTGCGAGCCGGGGTACTTGACCGGCCGCGAGGCGACGAGGCCCTGCAGCTTGCCGAATGCCACGACCGAGCCGGTCAGCGAGACCGAGCCGATGATCGCGCCGAGCAGGGTGGCGATGATGAACGCGAGCGGCATGAGCTCGCCGGGGTGCAGGTCCGCGTCACGGAGGAACTCGACGACAGCGACCAGGGCGGCGGCACCGCCGCCGGCGCCGTTGAAGATCGCGACCATCTGCGGCATGGCCGTCATCGGCACGCGCTTCGCGCCGAGCCAGCCGATCACCGCACCGATGGCGCCGCCGACCACCAGGATCCACCAGTTGTCGAACATGCCGTCGGTGGTGAGGAAGGTCCACGCCACGATGAGCGCCATGCCGGCGGCACCCAGCAGGTTGCCGGTGCGAGCCGTCTTGGGGCTGGCGAGGAACTTGAGCGCCAGGATGAAGGTGACGCCGGAGACGAGCCAGACGAGGTAGGTCAGGACCTGGAGGGTGTCCATCTACCGATCACCCGGCCGCTTGCGGAACATCTCGAGCATCCGGTCGGTGACCACGAAGCCGCCCACCACGTTGATGGTGCCGAGGATCACGGCCAGCAGTGCCAGCACGATCGCGATGGGGCCGGCGGCGGTCGCTGCAACCAGCATGGCCCCGACGACGATCACGCCGTGAACGGCGTTTGCGCCGCTCATCAGCGGCGTGTGGAGCATGGTCGGCACCTTCGACACGACCTCGTAGCCGACGAACGCGGCGAGCACGAGGATGAAGAGCGCGGACAGCAGCTCGAAGGCGGACAGCTCCACCTAGGCCTCCTTGGAATCGCTGGCGGCTGCCGCGGGGGCGGCCGAATCGGTCGGTTGTGGGGGGTTGGCGGGGGCGGCCGGCTCGATGCCGAGCGCCTTGGCCGTCGCCTCGTGGATCACCTTGCCGCCATGGGTGATGGTGGCACCGCGGGTGATCTCGTCCTCGAAGTCGAGGTTCAGGGTGCCGCCGGGGACCAGGTGCTTCACCAGGGTCTGGATATTCTTGGCGTACATCTGGGTCGCGCTGCCGGGCATGGTGGCCGGCAGGTTCGTCAGGCCGATGATCGTGACCCCGTGGCGCACGACTTCCTTGCCGGCCTCGGTGCCCTCCACGTTGCCGCCCATCTCGGCGGCCATGTCGACGATGACGCTGCCGGGTTTCATGCTCGCCACCATCGCGTCGGTGACCAGCTTCGGCGCCGGGCGCCCGGGAATGAGGGCGGTGGTGATGATGAAGTCCGCCTCCTTGACCCGTTCGGCGATGAGCTCCGCCTGGCGGCGCTTGTAGTCGTCGCTCATCTCGGTCGCATAGCCGCCGGCGGTCTCGGCCCTGGCCTTCTCCTCATCGGTCATCTCGACCTCGATGAAGGTGCCGCCGAGGCTCTGCACCTGCTCCTTGACGACGGGCCGCACGTCGGTGGCCTCGACCACCGCGCCGAGCCGCTTGGCGGTGCCGATGGCCATCAGGCCGGCCACGCCGGCGCCCATCACGATGCCCTTGGCAGGGCGCACCGTTCCGGCGGCGGTGGTGAGCAGCGGCATGAACTTAGGGAGCCTGGCCGCCGCGATGAGGACGGCCTTGTAGCCGCCGACAGTGGCCTGCGAGCTCAGGGTGTCCATGCTCTGGGCGCGGGTGATGCGCGGGATGGCATCCATGCTGATGGAGGTCAGGCCGCCGGCGGCGAGGCGCTCGGCGAGCTGCGGGTTGGCGAGCGTGCCCAGCGTGCCGATGATGACCGTGCCGCTGCGCAGCATCTGGCCCTCCTCGTCGGAGGGCCGCCCCACGCGGAGCACCATCTCGGCCTGCGAATAGAGGGACGCCGCGTCCGGGACGATCTCGGCGCCGGCCTCGCGGAAGGCGGCGTCGGAGATTGACGACGCATCGCCGGCGCCGGCCTGGACCAGCACCTGGTTGCCGTCGTCGACCATGGCCTTGACGGTCTGGGGCGTGGCGGCGACGCGGGTCTCGCCTTCGGCGGTTTCGCGGGGGACAGCGATCTTCATGGATGCAACGTTCCGTGAGGGTGGTGATGCACAGGGACGAACCGCCGCGGCACGGGGACCGGCGCAGGCGGTTCGGGCACGAAGTGTAGCAGAGGCCCCGCCGCCGTTGGCCCCGCGCGAAGCTCGTGGGGGCTGCCATGATGAGGGCCCAGCGCATCCCCGCATCGGAGCCATCGCCATGTCCCGGACGCCTCGCGGCCTCGCCGCTCTCCTCGCCCTCGCCGCCGTCGTCGCCCTTGGTTCCTGCAGCGGCGGCGGCGAGACGAGTTCGGACGCAGACGCCAGCGCCACCGAGAGCGGTGGTTTGCCGTCCGGCTGGACGCGCGCCGACGTGCCCGACGAAGGCTTCTCCATCGGTCTGCCGGTCGGGTGGACCGAGCTCTCGGCCGACGACCTGGGCCAAACGGGGATCTTCGACGAGCTCCAGAGCGCCAACCCGGAAGCGGCCGGCGCGCTCTCCCAGGCACAGGACGCCATCGAGTCCGGCCAGATCGCGCTGTTCGCCTTCGACGCCGAGCCGCAGGACACGGCGAGCCAGTTCGCCGCCAACGTCAACATCATCAATGCCGGCGAGGCGAGTGGCAGCGCATCCGACACTGCCGGCCAGATGGCCGATGCGATACGCGCCCAAGTGCCGGTGAACGGCGAGGTCGAGACGGACACCGCGACCCTGCCGGCCGGCGAAGCAGGCATCGTGCGCTACGAGTGGACGGTGAGCGCTGCGGACGGCAGCTCCACCGACGTGGCGGTCACGCAGTACGCCATCCTCGCCGACGGGACGGGCTACATCCTCTCCTTCTCTGCGGCCAGCGACACGATCGATGAATATCGCCCGCTGTTCGAGCAGGTCGCGGAGTCGTTCGAGGTGTCCTGATCGCATGAGCCTGGTCGTCGACTCGATCACCAAGCGCTTCGGCGCCGTCGTCGCCCTCGACGGGGCGAGCTTCACGGCGGAGCCGGGCCGCATCTTCGGCCTGCTGGGCGCCAACGGGGCGGGAAAGACGACCTGCATGCGGATCGTGCTCGACATCCTGCGCGCCGATTCGGGGTCGGTGACCTGGCAGGGCCGCCCCAACCACGACCTGCCGCGGCGCACCTGGGGCTACCTTCCCGAGGAGCGCGGCCTCTACACCAAGATGCGGGTCATCGACGTGCTGCGCTTCTTCGCGTCGCTGTATGGCGTGCCGCCCGCGCGCGCGACCGCGCTGGTCGAGGAGTGGCTGGAGCGATTCCGCGTGCCGGACTACCGCGACCGCAAGATCGAGGAGCTCTCCAAGGGCAACCAGCAGAAGATCCAGTTCATCGCCGCCATCCTCCACGACCCGGAGGTCCTGATCATGGACGAGCCCTTCACCGGGCTGGACCCGGTGAACATGGGGCTGCTGAAGGAGGCGTTCCTGGCGATGCGGGACGCCGGCAAGACGCTCATCTTCAGCACCCACCAGATGGAGACGGTCGAGGAATTGTGCGAGTCGATCGCCATCGTCGACCGCGGCCGGGTGGTGGTCAGCGGGGCCGTGCGTGACGTGAAGCGCGCCATGGGCCGCCGGGTCGTGCGCCTCGCGCTCGACGGCGACGGCCCCGCCGATGGCGGGGTGCGTGCCGCGGAGGCGGAATGGGTGACCGAGCTGCCCGGGGTGCGGCTCGCGCACCGCGGCGTGGAGACGAGCGAATTCTCCGTGGCCGACGGGACCGATCCGGCACGCATCCTGGATGCCGCGCTGGCGCGCGGGGCGCGGGTCACACATTTCGAGATCGCCGATCCCAGCCTGGAGGAGGTGTTCATCGAGCACGTCGGGCGGCGTGCGGTAGACCAGGATGAGCGCCACCTGGCCGGAACCGCGAATGCCGACCGATGAGCGGCAGCCTCTTCCCGAACGCCTGGCACGTTGCGCGGCGCGAGTATCTCGTCCGCGTGCGGAGCCGGACGTTCGTCATCCTCACGGTCCTGCTGGCCCTCATCGGTCTGGGCCTGACCATCGCGCCGGTGGCACTCCGCGCGCTCGGCAACGACCGCCCATTGGAGGTTGCGGTCCTCGTCCGGGCCGATGACCTCGCCTCCGACCCGCTGCCGCTGCTCTCCGCCGCGCTGAACGGCGCGGCGAGCGCCCCCGGCGCAACGCGCGTCGAGCTGTCCGAGACGACGGATGCTGCGGGCGCTGAATCGCGCGTCCGCGGCGACGATCTGGATGGCCTGCTCACCATCGAACGCGGCGGCGACGGGGGCCTGGCGTTCACCTACCTGACCAGTGCCTCCTCGACCAGCCCCTCCACGCTGGCCATCCGGCAGGCCGCCAGCGCGCTGACGATCGACGATCGCCTCGGCCGCGCGGGGATCGATCCCGCCGACCGCGGGGCGATCTTCGCGCCGCCGGCATTCGACGCTGAGTCCACCGATCCCGACAAGGCGGCGCGAGAGTCGGGCGTCGACTACGCGACCCGCGCGTCCCTCGCCACCGTGCTGGTGGTGCTCATCTTCATGGCCATCCTCACCTACGGGAACTGGATCGCGGGCTCGGTGGCCGAGGAGAAGAGCAACCGGGTCATGGAGCTCCTGATCACTGCCGCCAGCCCGCGACAGCTGCTCGTCGGCAAGGTCCTCGGCGCAGGGGCGGCGGGCCTGACCCAGTACACGGTGATGCTGGCGGTCGGCTTCATCGGCCTGCAGCTGCAGGGGCAGATCGGGCGGGGCCTGTTCGGCGACGCGGCTGCGGCACCCACCAACGCGGGCCTCACGCTCCCGCTGCTCCTCGTCTTCGGGGCGTGCTTCATCGGCGGCTTCCTCGTCTACGCCGCCCTTTATGCGGCGGCGGGTTCGCTGGTGAGCCGCGCCGAGGAGGTGCAGCAGATGTCAGGGCCGATCATCGTGATCGCCATGCTCGGCTACTTCGCCGCGATCTTCGGTGGGACCACCTCGCCCGACGCGGCGTGGGTATCGGTCCTGAGCTTCGTGCCGTTCTTCGCGCCGTACCTCGTCCCACTGCGCATGGCATATGACGCCATCAGCCCGCTCGAGGTCGTCGCGGCGCTCGCCGTGCTCGCCGTGGGCGCGGGCCTGGCGCTGTGGCTCGCGTCGCGCATCTATGCCGCGGGCGTGCTGCAGTACGGACAGCGCGCGAGCCTTCGCGGCGTGTGGCGCGCCGCACGCGCCGCCCGCTGATCGGGACGGGCTGGACACGGCCTCGTACCGTTGACCGGTGGCCGCGACCCTTGACCTCCTCAACCGTGAGCTGAGCTGGCTCCAGTTCGACGCGCGCGTCCTGGCCCTCGCGGAGGACGAGTCGACGCCGGTCCTGGAACGCGCCAAGTTCGCCGCCATCGTGGCCACCAACCTCGACGAGTTCTTCACCGTTCGTGTCGCGGGCCTGCGCCGGCTGACCGATGGAGGGGTCACGCGCCGCTCGGTCGACGGCCGCACCCCGTCCGAGCAGCTCGATGCCGTGCTCCATGCGGCCGCGCGGCTCGCAGACCGCCACGCGACATGCTGGCGTGATGCGATCGCGCCGGCGCTCGCCGCGGGCGGCGTGCGGATCTCCGGCTGGGACGCGCTGAGCGAGCTGCAGCGCCGTCGGATCCGGGCACGATTCGTCACCCGCGTGCTGCCCGTGCTCACTCCCCTCGTCGCGACGGCGGACGGGCCCCTGCCCACCTTCCCCGATCGCACGCTGTGCGTCGGGCTCATGCTGGATCGGCCGGGGCGGCCACCGGCTCTTGGCTACGTACCGGTGCCCACCAACCTGCCGCGCTTCACGGATGCCGGAGACGGCACGCTCGTCCCGCTCGAGTCGGTGATCGCGGCCGGGCTGGAACGCCTCTTCCCGGGGCGCGACGGGACCGCGAGCCATGCCTTCCGCGTGACCCGCGACGCCGATCTCGCGATCGACGACGACGCGGTCGGCGACCTGCTTGGCTCCGTGCCGGGGCCACTTGCTGCGCGGCCCGACGCATCCGCGGTGCGCCTCGAGATCGAGGCCACCGCGCCGGCCACCATGATGCGTCTGCTGGGCGACCTGCTGGGCCTCGCCACGCCGGCGATCCACGTGCTCCCCGCCCCGCTCGCGCTCGGGGATGCATGGGAGCTGCACCGCCTCGATCGACCCGACCTGCGGGAGGATCCACACATCCCTGCCGTGGCCGCCGACCTGCCTGCCGGCCGCCTGGTGCGACGGGTGCGCGACGGGGAGGTGCTCCTCCAGCACCCGTACGAGTCGTTCGCCGGCAGCGTCCAGGCGCTCATCGAGCAGGCGGCGGCCGATCCCCGGGTGCTGGCAATCAAGCAGACCCTGTACCGGACCACCGCCGACCCGATCGTCAATGCGCTCGTCTCCGCGGCCCGCGCCGGCAAGCAGGTCGTGGTGGTGGTAGAGCTCAAGGCACGCTTCGAGGAGGCCAACAACGTCGCGTGGACGCGGATGCTGGAGCGAGCCGGCTGCCACGTGGTGCATGGACTGCCCGGCCTCAAGACCCACGCCAAGCTCGGCCTGGTGGTCCGGCGGGAGGGCGGCACGCTGCGCCAGTACGTTCACGTCGGGACGGGCAACTACAATGCCGCCACGGCGCGCGCATACGAGGACGTTGGGCTCCTCTCCGCGGACCCACGCCTCGCCACCGACGTCGCCGCCGTCTTCAACGTCCTGACCGGCCACGCCGCCCCTGCCTTCTCCGCCCAGCGCCTGTGGGTCGCCCCGTTCGACCTGCGCCCCCGCCTGCTGGCCGCCATCGGGGCGCAGACTGACGCGGCGCGCCGGGGGCGCCCGGCACGCGTCGTCGCCAAGTGCAACGCCCTCACCGATCCGGAGATCATCGAGGCGCTGTGCGTCGCAAGTCGGGCGGGGGTCCGTGTCGATCTCGTCGTCCGCGGCATCTGCATGCTGCGGCCGGGCGTGGCGGGCGTCTCGGACGGGGTGACCGTGCGCAGCATCCTTGGCCGCTTCCTGGAGCATTCCCGGATCTATCGCTTCGGCGTGGGAAGCCAGGCCGAAACGTGGATTGGCTCGGCCGACCTGATGGAGCGCAACCTGGATCGTCGGGTCGAGGTCCTGGTCCGTGTCGACGTGCCCGCGCATCGCGAGCGCCTTGGCCGCGTCCTCGCCCTGGCGCTGGACGACCCCACCGCGTGGCTCCTGCGGCCGGACGGCGAGTGGCAGCGCCCGCTCGACACCGCGGCAGCCGGGATGCAGCGCATCCTGCTCGAGGGGGATGAGCGCCGCCCGGTGCTCCGCGAGGCAGCCGGATGACCTCCTCGCTGGAGACCGCCGGCCGGCGCCTGGAGCTGACCCGCGGCGACATCACCGCCGAGCAGGTCGACGCGATCGGCAACGCCGCCAACGCGGCGCTGCGGGGTGGTGGCGGCGTCGACGGCGCCATCCATCGTGCCGCCGGCCCCGGTCTGTTGGCCGAGCTGCGACGGCATTATCCGGATGGGACCCCAACGGGCACGGCCGTCGCCACGTCGGGCTACAACCTGCCAGCACGGTGGGTGATCCACGCGGTCGGCCCGGTGTGGCGCGGCGGGAGTCACGGGGAGGAGGAGCTGCTCGAGGCGGCGTATCGGTCCAGTCTGCGGCTGGCGGACGAGCTCGGCCTGCGGAGCGTGGCGTTCCCGGCCATCAGCATGGGCATCTACGGCTATCCGCCGCATGACGGCGCGCGGGTGGCAGTCCGCGCGGTGGCCACGCACCTTGACGGCGAGACGAGCCTGGAGCTGGTGCGCTTCGTCCTCTTCTCCGACGACACGTATGAGGTCTTCGAGGAGGCGCTCGCCGAGCTCGCCTAGGCGGTGTGGTACCATTTCGAAAACGTGTTCGATTGGCGCTCCGGTCCGCGCCGCGGTTTCATCCCCGTCCCGATCCGATCCTTGTCTGCCCTGACCGGGCCCCGCAACTCTCGCGGGAGGGCCCCTTCAGGAGCTTCCATCCGTGACCTTCTCTGCGCTCGGGCTGACGCCCGACCTGCTTTCTGCTGTCGCCCGCCAGGGCTACACCGAGCCCACCCCGGTCCAGGCCGAGGCGATTCCACTCGTCCTCGCCGGCCGTGACGTGCTCGCCGGCGCCCAGACCGGCACCGGCAAGACCGCCGCCTTCGTGCTGCCGATGCTGCAGCGTCTCGCTGCCAGCGCGCCGCGCGACGTGCGCCCCGGTCAGCGCCCCAACATCCGAGCCCTGGTGCTCGCCCCGACCCGTGAGCTGGCGATCCAGGTCGAGGAGTCGGTGCGCGTCTACGGTTCCGGCCACACCCGGTCGACCGCCATCTATGGCGGCGTCGGCTTCCACGGCCAGTACGCCGCCCTGCGACGCGGCGTCGACGTGGTGGTCGCGACCCCCGGGCGCCTCCTCGACCACACCCGGCAGGGCACCATCGACCTGCGCAAGGTCGAGATCCTCGTCCTCGACGAGGCGGACCGCATGCTCGACATGGGCTTCATTCGCGACATCCGCCAGGTGATCAGCCTGCTCCCCGCCGAGCGCCAGAACCTGCTCTTCTCGGCGACCTTCTCCAACGAGATCCGCTCGCTCGCCGAGGGGATGCTCGACCGTCCGGCATCGGTCCAGGTCACCCCGCGCAACACGCCGGTCGACCTGATCGAGCAGGTCGTTCACCCCGTCGACCGTGAGCGCAAGCGCGAGCTGCTGGTGCATCTCGTCCGCAATCGCGAGATCGACCAGGCGCTCGTCTTCACCCGCACCAAGCACGGCGCCAACAAGCTCGTCGAGCAGCTCAACCGGGACGGCATCGCCGCCTCGGCGATCCACGGCAACAAGAGCCAGCCGCAGCGCCTCCGCGCCCTGGCCGACTTCCGCGCCGGCCGGATCCTGCTGCTGGTGGCCACCGAGGTGGCGGCACGCGGACTCGACATCGAGGAGCTGCCCCACGTCGTCAACTTCGAGCTGCCGATGGTCCCCGCCGACTACGTCCACCGCATCGGTCGCACCGGCCGCGCCGGATCGACCGGCATCGCCGTCAGCCTGGTGTGCGTCGATGAGGGCCCGCTGCTCCGCGATATCGAGCGCCTCCTGGGCAGCCCCATCCGGCAGCAGGTCGTCGACGGCTTCGAGCCGGATCGGACGATCCGTGCCCAGCCGATCCTCATGCGCAGCGGCGGCGGTCGTCCGTCCCGCAACAACGCACCCCGCAACGGCGCGCGCCCCTTCAGCGGCAGCGCCCGTCCCACCAATGCTCGCCGCTGGGCGAGCCGGCCCCGGCGAGACCGTGGCGCCCGCGTCAGTTGACGCCGCGCCGCATCAACCGGCGCTGGACGAGCACCGGCCGCATCGCGCGGCCACGCCCGGCTGAACAGCAGCGGCGCAGCGTGCTCCGACGGCTCGCGCGCCGCTCGCTGCGCGTGGCGCTGCGCTAGGCTGCTCCTGCATGGAGCAGCCAACCCCTTCCCGACCCGCATCGGTCATCAGCACCCGGGCGCTCACCAAGCGCTACGGGAAGGTAACCGCGCTCACGGATCTCACCCTGGATGTCCGCCCGGGCGAGATCTTCGGATTCCTGGGGCCGAACGGCGCGGGCAAGTCGACCACGATTCGCACCCTGCTCGGCTACCTGCACGCGACGAGCGGCACCGCCTCCGTGCTCGGGATGGACATCGCGACCCAGAGCGTGGGCATTCGCGAGCTGACCGGGTACCTGCCGGGCGGCATCGCGCTCTACGACTCCCTGTCGGGGACCGATGCGCTCGACTACCTCGCCGACCTGCAGGGCCGCGTGCCGCATCGCCGCGCCGAGCTGTGCGAGCGGCTCCAGCTCTCCGACGCGGTGCTGAGACGCCGGGTGCGCGATTACTCGCGCGGCATGCGCCAGAAGGTCGGCGTCGTCCAGGCGCTCCAGCACGACCCGGAGCTGGCGATCCTCGACGAGCCGACCGAGGGCCTCGACCCGCTCATGCAGCACGCCTTCTACACCCTTCTCGACGACCTGCGCGCCGAGGGCCGCACGATCTTCTTCTCGTCCCACGTGCTGTCCGAGGTGGAGCGCGTCTGCGACCGAGTCGCCATCATCAGAGGCGGCCGTCTGATGGCCGTTCATTCCGTCACGGACCTGCTCAGCCGGCGGCGCCGGCGAGTCACCATCCGGTGGCGCGGCGGAGTCCCCGATCTCACCGACGTGCCCGGCCTGGAGGACATCCGCAGCGATGGCAACCGGGTCACCGCGACACTCTCCGGTGAGGTGGCGCCCTTCGTGCGCGCCATCGCGTCCCCCAGCCTCGAAGATCTGACGATCGAGCCCGCATCGCTCGAGGAGGCGTTCCTCGAGTACTACGCCGGTGGCGAGGCCGACGGCGTCGAAGGTCTGGACCGATGAATCGGCCGCTCCTCCTGCGGTCATGGAGCTGGCTCAGCCTGCGCGCAGGGCTCATCGCCGTGGCGTTGGTCGGTTGGGGCTGGCTGATGCCATTCCTGTACGGGCAGTTCAGCGACCTCATCCGGGACATGGTCACCAACAACCCGGTTTTCGAGCAGATGAGCAGCTTCGGGTCCGGGAACCTGTTCACCCTCGGCGGGACGCTGACCCTCGGCACGCAGCACCCGCTGGTGATCGCGATGCTCGGCATCTTCGCGGTCGGGACCGCATCCACCGCCATCGCCGGCGAGCGCCAGCGCGGCACGCTGGAGGTGCTCCTGGCACGCCCCATCCCGCGGCGCGTGGTGTACGTGACCCTGTTCGTCGCCATCGCCGCTGTCATCGGCGCACTGCTCGCGGCGCTGCTGGTGGGGATGTATGCCGGATCTGCCACTCAGGACCTGCTGGGCGATCTGCCGGCGCGCGAGCTGCCGCTCGTCTGGCTGAACGGCTTCCTGCTGTGGACGAGCTTCGTGTCGTTCAGCCTGGCCGCCTCGGCGAGCTTCGATCGCACCGGCCCTGCGATCGGTCTGTCGCTGGCGTATCTGCTGGTCAACTACTTCCTGGAGATCCTGGGCTCGCTGTGGACCGATGTCGCCTGGTCACAGGAGTACTCGCTGTTCCATCACTTCCAGGTTTCGGAGATCCTCGACGGTCACGCGGACCCGATCGACTTCGTGATCCTGTCCGTCGCCGTGGCCGTGCCGCTGGCCTGGGCGCTCGTCGCCTTCCCGCGGCGCGATCTCGCCGCGCCGACCTGAGGTCGCCTACTCGGCGAGCCCCAGCGCCACCGCCTCGTCGGTGGTGAGTGCCTCGCCGGCGGCCCACTCGTCCGCCAGCTCCGGGTCGAGGCGCAGCTGCTCCGGGTCGAACTCGAGCGTGCCGCGGTTCCACAGGTTGAGCCCGGTGCCGGTCTCGCGCTCGAGGCGCCGCACCGCGCCGGAGAGGCGGGCCGCCAGCCCGCGGTCACCGATGCGCTGGGCAGCCAGTGCGAGGCTGTCCAGGACGAGGGTGTAGCCCGACGTGTCCTGCGCCTCGGCGAAGATCCGCAGGGCGGACCGCAGGTACCCGATGGCACGATCCAGCGCGGCACGGTCGCCGTTCGTCGCGGCATGGTCATCGGCAAGCTCCCCCAGGGCGAGGGTGTAGATCGTCCAGCCCACCATGAACTGGTCGTCTGCCGCCTCGAAGATGGCGAGCGCTGCCTCCGAGTGCCGGCGTGCCACCGGGATATTCCGGTTGCCGTAGTTGACGTTGGCCAACGCCCACTCGCAACGCCCGACCCCCAGCTCGTCGCCGAGCTCGCGGAAGATGGCGCGCGCCTCGCGGATCCATCCAGCCGCCTCGTCCGCCTTCCCCGGCGTGGCGTACGCGTTGATCGACCACGTGAAGCTGATTCCATACGCCGCCTCCGCATAGCCGCGCCGGTCGCCGATCTGCTTGCGCAGCGCCAGCTCCTCCGTGTACGCCACGCGCGACGCATCTGAGTCGCCCTGCCAGTAGCAGAGCCCCGCCAGCGCCGACAGTGCGTCTGCCCGCGCATCGGCATGTGCCATCGCGGCTGGCATCGCCAGCGCGGCACCGACTCGCTCGACCCCTTCGGCGAGGTAGCCGCGCATCTGCCAGAAGCGCCACAGCGCGGACGCCATCCGGAGCGCTTCCTCGGCGCTGCCCACCTCGACGAAGTGGCCCAGCGCAGCGCGCAGGTTGCCGTGCTCCTCCTCGAGACGGTCAAGCCACGCTCGCTTCCCGGAGCCCATCACCAGCGCGCTCGCCTCGCGTGCCAGGTCGGCGAAGACCGCGGCGTGCCGCTCGCGAAGGCTCTCGAGGAGGCCGCGCGCCGCCGCCTGCTCGGCGGCGTATTCGCGGATCGTCTCCAGCATGCTGAACCGTGGCTCGCCGCCGACGCCCTCGTGCTGCCGGACGAGGCTCTTGTCCACGAGGCTGCCGAGGTTGTCGAGCACGTCACCTCCGGTGTCCGATGCGCAGACGCGTTCGATGGCCGCGATGCCGGCGCTGCCGACGAAGGTGGACAGGCACGCGAACAGCGCGCGATCCGCCTCGTCCAGCAGGTCGTGGCTCCATGCGATCGCGCCACGCAGGGTCTGCTGCCGCTCCGGCAGATCGCGTGCGCCGGCGGAGAGGAGGCCGAGCCGATTTTCGAGGCGCGCCAGCATTGCCTGCGGGGTGAGGATTCTGACGCGCGCCGCGGCGAGCTCGATGGCCAGCGGCAGCCCGTCGAGGCGCACGCAGATCTCGGCCACCGCAGGCGCATTGTCGTTGGTGACCGCGAAGTCCGGCCGCACCGCGGTGGCACGCTCGACGAAGAGTGCCACGGCCTCGTACTGGCGCAGCGCGTCAAGCTGCGGGAGACGCGCCAGGTCAGGCAGGCCCAGTGGCGGGACCGGGTACTCGCGCTCGCCGTACACGTGCAACGCGGCCCGGCTGGTCGCCACGATTCTCAAGTTCGGATCAGCGGCGAGCAGATCCGCCACGATCGGCGCGGCCTCGATGACCTGCTCGAAGTTGTCGATCACCAGCAGGACGCGGCGCGCCGCGAGATGCTCGACCAGGCGCTCCATGGCGGTGCGCCCGCCGCGGTCCGGCAGGCCGAGCGCCTGTGCGATGGTGGCAGCGACCATCTCGACCTCGGTTACGGGCGACAGCTCGACGAAGAAGACGCCGTCCGCGTATCGGTCCAGCGACCGGGCCGCGACCTCCAGCGAGAGCCGGGTCTTGCCGGTGCCGCCCGGGCCGGTGAGGGTCAGCAGGCGGGCGCCGTCCAGCAGGTCGAGCACCGCGCCGATCTCTCGTTCACGGCCCAGGAACGTCGTCAGCCGGCGCGGCAGGTTGTTGAGCACGCCGTCGAGCGTCGGGAGAGGCGGAAATTCGGTCTCCAGCCCATCTGCGACGACCTGGAAGAGGTGCTCCGGCTCCGCGAGATCCTTGAGCCGGTGCTCTCCGAGGTCGCGCAGCGTGACATCCGCGGGGAGCTCCTGCGCGAGCAGGATCCGAACCGCGTCGGAGACGAGGATCTGGCCGCCGTGTGCAACCGCCGCGACCCGCGCCGCACGGTGGACGTCCAGGCCCACGTACGTATCCGTCCCCAGCTGCGCCGCGCCGGCATGCAGCCCCATCCGCACCCGCAGCTCGCTCCCGTCGGGCCACGTTTCGCTGGCGAGGGCACGCTGCGCCTGGATTGACGCCCCCAGCGCTCCCCCTGTCGACGGAAAGGCGACGAAGAACGAGTCTCCCTCCGTCCCGACCTCGGTTCCGCCATGCGTCGCGATTGCATCGCGCATGAGGACGCGATGGCGCTCCAGCAGCGCGGGCCACTCCGCCGGGGCAGCCTGCAGCAGGCGGGTCGAGCCCTCGATGTCGCTGAACAGGAAGGTGACGGTGCCGGTCGGAAGCTCGGTCATGGCTGTCCGCAGTGTGGCCCGGCGACACGCCGCGCACAAGGCCCGCGCGGCGTGCGGTAGGCTCCGCCTCCCATGTCCGAGCAGACCACGCGCGCCGACGCGTCCACGCCCTGGTTCGAGCCGCTGGCGCGCCGCCCGCTGGCCGCGGCCGTGCTTGGCGCGTTGATCATCGCGGTCTCCGCGATCCTGGTCCGCAAGGCAGACGTCGAGCCGTCCACCGCCGCCTTCTTCCGCTGCGCCTACGCGCTGCCCCCGCTCGCCCTGCTGGCGTGGCTGGAGCGGCGACGCTACGGTCCCCGGGCCGCCGGCCAGCGCCGCCTGGCGTGGATCGCGGGCCTGTTCTTCGCCGCCGACCTCGTGCTCTGGCACCACGCCATCGGTGCGGTGGGCGCCGGCCTGGCGACGGTCCTCGGCAACACCCAGGTGGTGATGGTGCCGCTCATCGCGTGGCTGGTGCTCGGCGAGCGGCCGAGCGCGCGCGTCGCCGCCGCCGTGCCGGTCGTGCTCTTCGGGGTGGTCCTCATCAGCGGCGTCATCGGCGGCGGCGCGTTCGGTGCCGACCCGCTCCTGGGGGTCATCTTCGGCCTCCTGACCGGGGTCGCCTACGCCGGGTTCCTGCTGATCCTGCGCCGTGGCAATGCGGACCAGCGCCGGCCCGCCGGCCCGCTCTTCGACGCCACGCTCTCGGCGGCGTTCTTCTGCGCAGTCATCGGCCTGCCATTGGGTGAGCTGGACCTGGTGCCGAGCCTCCCCGCCCACGGCTGGCTGCTCCTGCTCGCGCTGGGCGTCCAGGTCGTCGGCTGGCTGGTGATCAGCCTCTCCCTGCCGCGCCTGCCGGCGGCCCTGACCAGCGTGGTGCTGACCATCCAGCCGGTCGGCTCGGTCATCCTGGGGATGCTCCTGCTCGCCGAGGCGCCGTCCTCCTTCCAGCTGCTGGGCACGCTCTGCATCCTGGCTGGCCTGGCGATCGCCACCCTGCGCCGCCGTGACCCGCAGCGGCTCGCCGAGCCCGAGATCGGCTGATGCCGGAGCCCCTTCTCCTCCACGGGGCCGGCCGCTGCTTCGACGGCGCGCGCGTCCACGACGGCTGGGCGCTCCTGACCGATGGCGACGGCCGAATCGCCTGGTTCGGGAGCACTCCCGAAACTGCGCCATCGACCGATGCGCCGCGCGTCGACCTCGGCGACGCGCTCGTCACCCCGGGGCTGGTGGACAGCCACACGCATCCCGTGTTCGCCGGCGATCGCGCCGACGAGGCCGCCGCCCGCCACGGCGGAACCCCCTATAGCGGCGGCGGCATCCTGCGCACCATGCGCCTCACGCGCGCGACCAGCGACGAGGAGCTTCGGGCACTCGTGACGCGCCGCCTGGATGCCGCCCTCGCGGCCGGCACGACGACCGTCGAGTGCAAGTCCGGCTACGGCCTGTCGACGGCGGAGGAGCTGCGCGCGCTGCGCCTGCTGGGCGACGTGGCGGCCGACCACCCGGTACGCGTGGTGCGCACGCTGCTCGGCGCCCATGCGGTACCGCCGGAGGCGGCGTCGATCGACGCGCACGTCACCGCGGTGTGCGAGGAGATGATCCCCGGCGCTGCGGCCGAGCGGCTGGCCGAGTACGTGGACGTCTTCTGCGACCGCGGCTTCTTCGGCATCGGGCACCTGGAGCGCATCGCCGCGGCCGCGGCCGACCATGGGCTCGGCCTGCGGGTGCATGCCGACCAGCTGGCCCTCACCGGCGCCGCCGAGGCCGGGGCACGCCGCGGGGCGGCGAGCGTGGACCATCTCGAGCAGCTGGATGCCGCGGGCATCGCCGTGCTGGCGGGCTCGGCCACCGTGGCGACCCTGCTCCCCGCGCCCGCGATCGTGCTCCGCGACCGCCTGCCGCCGGCGCGCGCCCTGCTCGACGCCGGCGCCACCGTGGCACTCGCCAGTGACGCGAACGCGGGTACGTACGGCGGGTGGGGCGCCATGCCACTCGTCGTCGGCCTCGGGGCGGCCCTGCTCGGCATGAGCGCGCTCGAGGCACTGACGGCGGCCACCGCAGGTGGCGCCCGGGCACTCGACCGCACCGGTGACATCGGCGAACTGACGCCCGGCGCCGCGGCGGACCTGGTGGCCTGGGACGCCACGCACGAAGGGGCGTTCTGGCTGACACTCGGCCGTCTCGTGCCGCGTCGCGTGTTCACCGGTGGACGGGAGGCAACCTCCGCCTGAGGCACGGCACAGGTCGTGCAGACAGGCGTGGAATGGGGAACCACGGCACATGATCCACCGCCACATCATCCTCGTCGTCGACGACGAGCGGGACGTCCGCGACCTGTTCGCCGACACCCTGCGCGAGAACGGGCATCACGTCGAGGACGCGCGCGACGGTGACGAGGCGCTGCGCCGCATCGACGACGGCCTGCGGCCGTGCCTGGTGCTCTCCGACGTGATGATGCCGCGGATGGACGGCTGGGACCTCAACCGTGCCCTCGGCAAGCGCTTCCCGGACCTGCCGGTGGTGCTCGTGACCGGCGACCGCCTCCTGTCCATCCGCGCTCCCGTTCGCGACAAGCCCGCCTCGCCGGACGAGCTGGAGGCGATGATCCGCTCCTACTGCCCCCTCAGCGGCTCCGACGGCGTCGCGGAGACCTCCGCCGGCTGACGCTCGCGCGCCGCGACCGCGATGCGAGCCACGATCTCTCGGAACGCCGGCAGGTGCAGTGCTCCGGGTGATCTGGCCTCGTAGATCCGCAGCAGGGCGCCGTAGTACGCCGCCTGGCGGTCCGGCGGCGCGTTGAAGCGATCCCAGATGACCGGCCCCTGGGCGGCGAGGTCGGCGAGCAGCGAGCGCCCGTTGTGGACCTTGTCCGCCAGCGACACGCGCAGAACCGATGCGTCGGCCTCGCGCAGCTCGGCGAGATAGGCGGCCTTCCTTGCTTCCCAGGGCGCCTTCGCCTCGCCGGGCGCTGGCATCGCGTCGCTGCAGCCGGCGACGATGAGCGCGACCCGCTCCCCGAAGTAGCCGCGGATCGCCTCCAGCGTCTCGCGGCCACCGGCATCCTCCGCGGCGTCGTGGAGCAGCGCGGCGATCGCCTCGTCCTCATCACCGCCGTCCTCCAGCACGAGTGACGCGACGCCCAGGAGATGCGACAGGTAGGGGATCTCCCCGCCCTTGCGGGCCTGCTCCGCGTGCAGCTCCACGGCGGTGGCCACTGCGGAGCTGAATCGGTCGCCCAGGATGGGGTCGGGGGTACGGCTGCCGCTCATCGGTTCGAGGATAGCGGGCAATGGCGCCACAATGGACCCATGGCCACCGCTGCCCCCGACCTGCTCCTGGCGCCCGGCGCGTCCGGCACCGTCGCCGGCCTGCGCCCGATGCTGACCGGCCTGGCGGCGCGCGGCGTCACGGCCACCGGGGTGGCGCTGCCGCGCAGCTCGGCGGAGCGAGCCATCCCGGCATGGCACGCCGCGCTCGACGGAGTCGACGTCCGGGCCACCGCGATCGGTGGCCAGTCGTTCGGTGGACGCGTCGCGTCCCTGCTGGCGGCCGATGAGCCGGAGCTGCGGGGCCTCGTCCTGCTGTGCTTTCCGCTCCACGCACCAGGGCGACCGGAGACGGCAGCGGAGCGAGCGGCGCACCTGGAGCGGATCGCCTGCCCGGTGCTCTTCCTCTCCGGTGAGTCGGACCCGTTCGCCCGGTTGCCGCTGCTGCGCCAGGCGGTGGCGCGCGTCCCGAACGCCCAGCTGGTCACGTACCCCGGGATCGGCCACGGCCTGCGGCGCGTGCTCGACGATGCGCTGGATCACGTGGCGAGGTTCCTGGCGGCGGGCTGACTATCATCGGTCCATGCGCGCGAGCCGACTCCTCTCGATCCTGCTCATGCTCCAGACCCGCGGGCGGATGACGGCGCAGGAGCTGGCGGACGAGATGGAGGTCAGCGTGCGGACCATCTACCGCGACGCCGACCAGCTGGCGGCTGCCGGCATCCCGATCTACGCTGATCGCGGGCCGGCGGGCGGCTACCAACTCCTGGATGGGTACCGCACACGGCTCACCGGCCTGACCCAGGACGAGGCGGGCTCGCTCTTCTTCGCCGGCATCCCCGGGCCCGCCGCCGAGCTTGGGCTCGGTGCGGTGCTGGCGACGGCGCAGCTCAAGCTCCTCGCGGCGCTTCCGACCGAGCTGCGGTCGCGAGCCGGCCGGATTCGGGAGCGCTTCCACCTGGACGCTCCCGCCTGGTTCGCGGAGGCGGATGCAGCTCCGCACCTCGCCGCCGTTGCCGACGCGGTCTGGAGCCAGCGCCGGGTACGGACCCGGTACCGGCGGGATGGGGTGGACGTCGAGCGCCTCCTGGAACCGCTCGGGTTGGTACTGAAGGGCGGGATCTGGTACCTGGTCGCGCAGGTCGCGGACTCGGACGATGCGCCGCGAACCTATCGCGTCTCACGCGTCCAGGGGGCCGAGCTACTGGAGGAGCGCTTCGAGCGGCCGCCCGAGTTCAACCTCGCCGAGCACTGGTCCAGCTCCATCGCGGCGTACGAGGCGGATGTGCCGCGGCTCGCGGTGACCGTGCGCATCGATCCGCGGCGGGTCTGGATGCTCGCCATGCTGTGCGGCGCCGCGGCCGTCCAGGGCGCGGTCCGGCTCGAGGCGGACGATCCCGAGGGGTGGACCCACCTGCGGATCGAGATCGATTGGCCGGACGAGGCCGCCAACCGGCTGGTGGGCCTTGGCGGCGTCGCCGAGGTGCTCGATCCGGCACGTCTGCGCCAGGAGGTTGCCGAGCTGGCCCGCGCCTCGCTGGCGCGGAACGCGGTGCCCTAGCGCCGGGTACGACCGCGCAGGGAGGCCAGCGGGCCAACCCGTGGAGCAGTCGCCGCACGGTGCGGCCGGATCAGGTTGCGCACGCGCACATGCTCGGTCACCTGGCGCTCCCGCTCGTCGGCGATGGCGCGATAGAAGTCGGTAGAGAACATCGGTTCGACCTTTCTCGTCACTGTCGGCTCTGCCGACAGCCTATCGCTCGAACCTGACATTCCACGTCAGGATCATTGCCTGGACAGGTCCAGTCCGTGCCCATCGCCGTAGGATGGAGCGTGACCCAGATGCAGCGGATCGAGGACGGCTATCGCGCCGGCGCGTGCAACATCGGCCCTGCCGAGATCCGCGCCCGCCGCCAGTCGGGGCACGTGGGCGTGGCCGTCACGGCTGGCCTGCTGGCGGCCATGCTCATCCTCCGGGTCGACCCGATCTGGCGGCTGTCGCTCTTCGCCCCCGCTACGCTGGCAGCATCGGGCTACCTCCAGGCCGCCATGCGCTTCTGCGCCAATTACGGCTGGCGCGGGGTCTTCAACTTCGGTGAGCAGATCCGGGATACGACCGGCGTCGCCGACCCGGCGTCAGCAGCGGCGGACCGCCACGTGGCGCTGCGCATCGCGCTCATGAGCTCGTCGATCGGACTCCTCGTGGCAGTCGGAGCGGTGCTCCTGCCGTTCTGAGGCGGCTCCCATGCCCGTCCCAGAATGTCTGGCGAGACTGGCCGGCATGACCAGTCGCAGCGATCCCCGTCAGGCAGCCCTCGCCGAGCGGCTGCGCCTCCTCAAGCGCGTCGTCGTCGCCGCAAGCGCCGGCCTTGCGGTGACCTTCTGGTGGCTCGTGGCACCGGCCGCCTCCTCGGCCAACGCCTCGGTTCCGGCCTCCGCGGGCGACAGCACCTCCGCCGCGACCGGCGAGAGCGACGGCGCGTTCTTTGGCAGCTCGTCCCGATCAACCTCGAGCCTGGGCAATGGCACGCTTCGCGTTCCCCTCCTCCGTTCCCACGGCTCCTGAGCGAAATGTCCGGTGGTCAGTCGACGGTCACCGAGCGCGTGTTTCGCTCCATGGGCACGCGGGTGGTCGTCATGGCGCCCGCGGAGCGTCGGGACATCGCGGAGCTGGTTCGCGGCGTGTTCGAGGCGTGGGATGCGCGGTTCACGCGGTTCTCCGAGGCGAGCGAGCTGGCGCAGCTGAACGCGGCGGCGGGACGCCTGCATCCGGCCGGTCCCGAGCTGCGCGAGGTGCTGCATGCCGCGGTGGACGCCGCACACGCCACGGGCGGCACGTTCGATCCCCTGCTCGGAGCGCGGCTGGTGGCGCTTGGCTACGACCGGACCTTCGAGGACCTTCCGGCCGATGGCACGGCCATCGAGCTCGCGGCCTGGCACCCGGGCGCATGGCGGGAGATCGAGATCGACGACCTGCGCGGCTTCGTTCGGATTCCTGCCGCGACGGCCGTGGATCTCGGCGGCATCGCCAAGGGGATGGCGGTCGACGCCGCGATCGCCGCGCTCGGGAACGCCGGCGTGCCCTATGCGGCCGTCAACGCGGGCGGTGACCTGGCGGTGCTGGGCACACCGCCCGGGGCCAACGGCTGGCCGGTCATCCTCGACGAGGCGGACGAGCGGGCGGTGACCGTGCACCGTGGCGGCCTCGCCACCTCGACCGTCCTGGCGCGGCGCTGGACGAGCGGCGGGGCGGCCCGCCATCACCTCATTGACGCCCGCACCGGCCTCCCGAGCACCAGCGAGGTCATCACCGCGAGCGTCGCCGCGCCGACGTGCCGCGAGGCGGAGGTGGCTGCCAAGGTGGCCCTGCTGCGAGGGGCTGTGGAAGGCGCCGCGTTCCTGACCGGCAACGACCTGTCCGGCCTGCTGGTCACCGCCGACGGGGAGACCTGGCGTACCGGCGGGTGGAGCGTCGGGCCGTGATCGATCACACCCTCAGCTGGGAGATCGCGCGGGTCGGCGGCATGCTGGCCCTCGTCCTGGCGACCGCGTCGGTGCTCATCGGTTTGGCCCTCTCGCTCAAGGTCCGCTCGACGCATTTCCCGCGCTTCATCACCAATGAGCTGCACCGCTACGTCTCGCTGCTGACGCTCGCCTTCCTTCTCGTCCACGGGCTCGCGGTATGGGCGGACCCGTTCACCGGGTTCACGCCGGGGGAGGTGCTCGTCCCGCTGGCCGCGCACTATCGGCCACTGTGGATCGCGATTGGCATCGTTTCCGGGTACCTCATGCTCGCGGTGTACCTGTCGGAGAAGGTGCGCCCGCGAATCGGCTATGCGTGGTGGCGCCGCTTCCACGGCATCTCGTTCCTCATCTTCCTGCTGGGCCTGCTGCACGGCCTCGGCAGCGGCAGCGACACCGCCGCCGGGTGGGCCGTCGCGACCTACCTGGTGTGTGGCGGCAGCGTTGCGCTGCTCCTCCTGCTGCGTCTCATGGCCATGCGCCCCGGGGACGGACGTGACGTGGCGGTCATCGGTGTCGCCTTCGCGGTCCTTGCCCTGGTGGTCTTCACCCTGGTCGGACCGATGCGCGCCGGGTGGAACGAGGTGGCCAACAATGGCAACGGCTCCGGTGCGTCGCAGGCATGGCTGGCAGCCCAGGACGCGTCGTCGAACTGAGGTCCTAGCGGTCGTCCGCTCCGATGGCCCGGTCGACGGCGCGTGCGTACTGCTCCTCGGTCAGCGCCCCGGCATCGCGCAGGGCCTGGAGGCGGCTGATCTCGTCCGCCACCGAGCCCGCTTGGCCCGGCGTCGTCACCCGCGAGTGGCCGATGTCCGGATCCGCCGCCATGGCGCGCTCGATCTCCCGCAGCACGCGCTCCTCGATCGAATCGCGTGCGCGGGTCGCGGCTGGAATGATCGGACCGGCGGCGCGACGGACCCAGTCCGGCATGCTGCCGAACGCGTCGGCCACCGCCACCTGCGGGTCGAGATCCGGATTCGGGACCGCGACGCGTCCGGCCCCCGGGGCGCGCGGCGGCGGCAGGCCCGCGATGCGCACCTCGTGGAGCGGCTCCGGGCGGTCGATATCCTTGAGGCGGCGCTCGCCAAGTGCCGCCACGGCGACGCCTTCGGGCAGGTCGCCGCCGACGAGCGCCCGCGTCGCCTCCGACATCAGGATCTGCCCGCCACTGCCGACCGCAGCGATGCGTGCCGCGCGCACCACGTCGATGCCGGTGTAGCCCTCGTCCCCGACCGCCGGCTCGCCGGTGTGCAGGCCGATCCGGACACGCAGCTCGATGCCCGAGGGCCATGCCTCGGCGGCGTGGGCGCGCTGCACCTGCACGGCAGCCGCGACGGCGCGACGGGCTCGCGGGAAGGAGTAGAAGAACGCGTCACCCTGGGTGTCGATCTCCTGCCCGTCGTGGGCCACGAAGGTGTCGCGCACGATCTCGCGGTGGCGGCGCAGCAGCTCGGCGTAGGCGTCATCGCCCAGCTGCTTGAGGAGCGCCGTGCTCCCCTCGATGTCGCTGAACAGGAAGGTGACGGTCCCCGACGGCAGGTTCGGCATCGCCGCCGAGGATACCGCCCCGGCGACTAGCCTCGCCGGTTGTGGAACTCGACCCGCCAGCGCCACTCGTTGTGGTCGTCCGCGTTCCACCATGAGACCAGCTCGCCGACCTCGCCGCCGGGGAGGATGACCAGCGCCCCGAGGTCCGCATCGGTCGGCCAGCGGTCATCGCGAGTCACGGCGTCGCCCTCCAGCGCAAGGCGCACCATCGGCACCTGCTCGCCCGCGCGCTCCAGCGGCTCCCCGCGAGCGATGACCCGGTCGTCGCCCTGTCGCACGGTGACCGCCAGCGCCTCGGGCGCGGCATGGACCCACAGCACGTCGGTGGGCCGGATGCGAGCCCGCGCGAACTCCATGCCGGTCGCACCCGCGCGCGGGTACCAGAGCTCCCAGGTGTGGTCCGTGTCGGCCATCGGTCAGACCGCCGCCGCCGCGGAGGCCGGTCCGGCCTCACGGAGCATATCGAGCGACTGGCGCGCGACGACCACCGCGAGTCCGAAGGCGAGCGTCGCAGCGACCGGGTGGAAGGCGGCGATCACGGGGCTGGTCTCGCGCAGCGTGGCGAGGATCGGGACGATGAGGACCACCCCGGTGAGCGCCGCCGCCATGAGGATGCGCGGTCGCCCGGCACGCGCGACGGCCGCCGCGCCGAGCACCAGGATCGGCGCTAGATGCAGGATCCAGCCCAGGGTGACGTGCAGCTCCAGGTTCTCGCGGCCGTCGAACAGCGCCAGACCGATGAAGAAGACCTGCACCACCACCCCCACCAGGAAGAGCCACGCCAGCGCCACGTACCCGTAGCGCGCCACACCAGTCAAAGGAGCCTCCGATTCTCGTGTGCTTCAGCCGGTTGGGAATTCGGGATCGGTGCCGGTGATCTCGATGGTGTCGACCACCAGCCGTTCGCGACAGAAGAGGACCGCCGTGCGCGAGTCGATGGGCTCGGGCGGGTCCCCGGGGGCGATGACGCAGCCGGTCGCCGCGGGGTCGTCGAAATGGGCGGTGGCACGCACGATCGAGCCGTTGGGCGGCACGGCCGGGCCATCCGGCTTGAGGAGGCCGGAGAGGGGACCGATGCGGGCCGCGGGATCGACCGAGATCGGCACGCCGCTCATCGGTGAGGCCAGCCACGCGGGCTCGAACGTCCCGGTGGCAGCGCCCCCGCAGCCGGGACAGCCCATCACGCCGTCGAGGGTCAGGGACTCGTCGCCGAAGCACGCCAGCCGCTCCCACGGGAGCATCGCGGACACCGTCGCCAGTGACGCGGGACGTGCCGGGCACCGCTCCGGGACGAGCTCCAGGTACGCGATCTCCGCGTCACCTGCCGCGGCCCAGCCGGTCACCCCATCGCCGGGGAGCTCCTCCGGGAGGGCGGGAAGCTCGGTCAGGTCCCCCAGGCGCTGCACGGGGTACCACGCGAATCCGCCGCCGGAGATCGGCCCGTCGGGAGCCGTAACCCCCGGACCGATGAGCACCAGCTGCCCGGCCGACAGCTGGTCCAGCAGCGGCGCGTCGGTGGCCGGCGATTCGCGAATCCGCAGCACCTCGACTGCCACGCGGGCCGCGGAGCCGGGAGGCAGCATGTCGGTGGGCCGCGCCACCACAGGCGGCGGACCCGCAGCGACGGCGCTGGCGGAGGGCACCGTGGTAGCGCTGCCGGCCACCGATGCGTCGACGCTGCCCGAGGCGCGGATGCTCGGCGAGGTGGCCACCGAGCCGTCGTCATCGCCGGAGAGCATGACGCCCGCCGCAAAGCCGACCGCCAGGGCGAGGAGCACGACGAGCGCGATGGGGAGCAGCGGCGACCGACGCTCCGGATAGCGCGACGACCGATATCTCACAGTGGCGCGATTATGGGTCGCACCGAAGCGCTCGCGACGCCGATTTGCGCGCGCTCAGTGGAGGCGTGTCGGTCCCCCGCTCCCACCATCGGAACCGTCGTCATCGTCATCGCCATCGCGCAGGAATCGCTCGATCTCGGCGATGAGCTCGTCACCCGCCGGCAGCCGCGACTGGTCGGCCAGCAGCTCGAGGCGCTCGACGTGGGCGCGGGTGTCGTCATCGGTCGCGGCCGCCGCATCCAGCAGGCTGCGACGCTCGAGCGCCTGCGAGGCGAGCGGCCCGACCGGCAGCTCCGTGCCAAGGAACTGCCCGAGCGCGGTGAGCAGCGCAAGCGCGGCGGTCGGGTACGTGCCGTTGACGTAGTGCGGCACCTGGGCGAAGAGGCCGACAGCCGGGATCCCCGCCCCCGCCATGGCAACCTCCAGCACGGAGAGCGCCGCCGCCGGGACGCGCAGCAGGCCGTCCGGTCCCTGGCGGATCCCCTCCGGCAGCAGGCCGGCGGCGGAGGCGGTGGCCAGGATCGGCACCGGCCGGGTGTGGGGCACCGCGGCAGGGATCGCGCCCAGGCTGGCCCAGGTCACCACGCCCAGCTCGCGCGCCAGCGCCACCACATCGGTCGAGAGCTCGCGCCAGCGATAGTCGGGCTCCGGCCCGCGCAGGACGAGCAGGTCACGCTCGCCAAGGCGGACGGCGCTGATGCTCAGCTCGGCCCAGTCGAGGCGCATCGGTCTGCCATCGGTGATGTCGAGGGTGGGCCGCCGGGCGCGGTAGTCGTAGATCGCGTCCGGGTCGAAGGTCGCGATGACCCGGCCGCGATCCGCCAGCTGGCGCGCGGCGAGCGTACCGGCGCTGCCCGCGTCGACCCAGCCCTCGAGCGCGGCCACCAGGACGGGCGATTCGAGCGCGGGCCGGTCATCGGAGAGGCGGTACAGCGTCATCGGCATACAGGATACGGCGGTCGAGACCGATACCATGAGCGGCATGCCGAAGCAGAAGCCCCCGACCCAGGACGACCCGGACCGGCTGGTCCGCCAGGTGGCGGGCACCTACCGCAGCGAGGACGAGCGCTTCGAGGTGCGCCAGACGGACCAGGGCTGGTACCTGGTGGACGCCGAGCAGACCGACGACTTCGGCCAGGAGCTGGTCCGCGGGCCGTTCCCGACCCTCGCCGCGGTGCGCACCGCCATCCCACCGGCGCGCAGCAGCAAGGTCGTCCCGCTCCCCCGCCGCGCGCCGCCACCCGCGGAGCGTGGCGCGTCGAAGAAGCCAAAGGTGAAGCCGCGCCCCGTCGCGCCACCCAGCTGGATCGACCGCCTGCCGGCGGCGGAGGCCACGGCCGTGCGACGCCTCGTGCGCGCCCTCGAGGCGGAGGGCATCGAGAAGGCGGAGGCGCTCGTGCAACGTGACCGCGACGGGCTGCTGCCAGCCGTCGTCACGCAGCTCATCCAGCGCCGCATCGGCGCGATCCTCGACGGCGCCAGCCCATCCGAACGGGAGCTGGTGGCGCGGGTGGTGGCGCTCCTCACCGCGGACGGCGTGGCCCCGCGGGACGCGTTGCCGGGCTGGATGCTGGTCGAGATCGGGCCCGAGCCGGTGCCACCGAACCGGCGCATCGGTCTGTAGGACGTCCCGACCGCTCAGAGGTCGCCGCGGACCGCCCACAGGTCGGGGAAGAGGGGCTGGAAGAGGGTGGAGCGCAGGTACTTCGCGCCCGGCGAACCGCCCGTGCCGGCCTTGTCGCCGATCGTGCGCTCGACCATCTTCACGTGGCGGTAGCGCCACTCCTGGAGTCCCTCGTCGAGGTCGACGAGGCGCTCGGCAGACGGTCGCCGCCTCGCCGTCCGTCGCGTACACGGCGGAGGACGTCCTGCACGGCCTCGGGTGCCTCGACCGGCTGCGTCACGTCGCGATCCGCCGGAGCGTCGTGGCCGCGCGCCGCGAAGGTAGGCCAGGAACGAGTCGAAGACCGATGGGCGAGCCATGGCGGCGCCGATCCGCTGCCGCGCCCGCCGCCCTCGGGATAGTGCACCAGGACGCGCGCGTCGCGCCGGCCGAGCACCGCCTCGAGCTCGCGGAACTGGGCCGACTGGAAGCCGCTCGACGCGTCGAGCCGGTCGCGGAAGCTGGTGAACTGGCGCGGCGTCATCGTCTCGAGCACGTCGATCTGGGCGACGACGACCTTGAGGATCGTCAGCATGCGGCGCAGCGTGTGCAGCGCCGTGCGCCGTCTCGCCGGCCTCGAGCGCGCGCCTGCAGCGTGGCCGGCCTCGTGCAGGAGCTGCTTGAACCACAGCTCGTAGACCTGGTGGATGACGATGAACAGCAGCTCGTCGTGCTCGTCCGAGCGGGGGCGCTGCGCGCCGAGGACCTCGTCGAGGGCCAGGTACGACGAGTAGGTCAGCGCCGGGTTGGCATCGGTCACCTCGCGAGAATACCGCCCCCGGATGCGCGAAGATGCACCCGACATGACCGATACCCCACGCAGCGTGCAACGCACGTATCTGCTGCTGACCCTCCTGACCACACTCGCCGCGTCGTTCATCTGGGGGATCAACACCCTCTTCCTGCTCGACGCGGGGCTCACCAATACCGAGGCGTTCGCGGCCAACGCGTTCTTCACCGTCGGGATGGTGGTCTTCGAAGTACCAACCGGCGTGGTGGCCGATACCCGCGGTCGGCGCTTCAGCTTCCTGCTCGGCGCGTTCACCCTGCTCGCCTCGACGCTGCTGTACCTGCTGATGTGGCAGCTCTCCGCGCCGCTGTGGGGCTGGGCGATCGCCTCGATCACCCTGGGGCTGGGCTTCACCTTCTTCTCCGGCGCCACCGAGGCGTGGCTCGTCGACGCGCTGCACGCCACCGGCTTCACGGGCAACCTCGAATCGGTCTTCGGGCGGGCGCAGGTGGTGGGTGGGGTGGCGATGCTGGCGGGCTCGGTGGGCGGCGGCGTGGTGGCACAGCTCACCAACCTGGGCGTGCCGTACCTGCTGCGCGCCGGCATGCTGGGGGTCACCCTGGCCGTCGCGTGGTGGTTCATGCACGACATCGGCTTCACCCCGCAACGCGGCGCAACCCCGATGAAGGCGGTGCGCACCGTGATGGACGGCGCAATTGAGGGCGGCCTGCGCAAGCGACCCGTGCGCTGGCTCATGCTCGCCGCGCCGTTCACCGGCGGGGTCGGGATCTACGCCTTCTACGCCTTCCAGCCCTACCTGCTGGAGCTGTACGGCGACCCGAACGCGTACAGCGTTGCCGGCCTCGCGGCGGCGATCGTGGCCGGCGCCCAGATCGTGGGCGGGCTCATCGTGCCGTGGGCGCGACGCCTGTTCACGACCCGGACCCAGGCGCTGCTGCTCGGAGGCGTGGTGAACGTGGCGCTGCTGGCGCTCGTCGGCATCACCACCAACTTCGTGCTTGCGCTCGTCCTGCTGAGCGCGTGGTGCATGGTCTTCGCCCTCGTCTCCCCGATGCGCCAGGCCTTCATGAACGGCATCATCCCCGCCGAGCAGCGCGCCACGGTCCTCTCGTTCGACAACCTGATGGGCTCGGCGGGTGGCGTGGTCGCGCAGCCGGCGCTCGGCCGCGCCGCCGACGTGTACAGCTACGGGACCTCGTATGTCATCGCGGCGGTCATCTCGGCGTTCTCGCTGCCGTTCGTCCTGCTCGCGCGTCGCGAGCACGCCCCCTCCGACCCGATCGTCGCCGGCGCCCCTGAACCTGCACCGGCACCCTGACGTAGGCACCAATGCACACCGAGAGATGGAGGTAGCCCCGTGAGCACCCCTGCCACCGGAACCGGCACAAAGGACGATCCCTGGGCCCTGACCACGGCGCCGGGGACGAGCGACTACACGATGTACCGCGACGATTCCGCGGACCCGCCGCAGCTCGTCTGCCAGGTCGGCTCCACGAAGCTCACCTACCAGGCCCGAGCGATCGACGATCTGCATGCGTGGCTGAAGGAGCAGGGCGACTGGGTGCCGCTTGGCGCCGCCGATGAGCAGAAGGACGCTGCCGCCGGCACCGTCGAGGCGTGGGGCCGCGACCCCTCCAACCCGGTCGGTGGCTGGTATGGGCAGCGCAAGGGCTACCGCGGCCGCTTCGGGATGTACCTGCCGCCCCTCCTCGAGGCGCTGGGGCTGGCCGAGGTGGAGCACAACCCTCGCAACAACCGCATGCGCGCCCGCTGAACCCGCTGAGCCGGCGCTAAGCCTCGGGTGACCGGCCTCCCGCCAGCATGCGGCGATGCCGATCCGAAGCGACGTGGTTGGCGACGCCGAACGCCGGGCCCGCGGGCAGCTACAGAACAGTCTCCCGGGATATTCGTCAGGCTCGATTGCTGGCCGGTGTCGCGCAGCTCCTCGCGCTCCTCGCGCGTCTCCGCCAGCGTCTGGCAGGCGCCGGTTGGGCCTGGCGTACCGAGGTCCCCGTTGCCGGGGGCGACCGGCGCGCGTTCGATGCGGTGCTGCACTCAGCTGCTGGCGGTGCCGTTGGCATCGAGGCGGTGACGCGTCTCGTGGACGCGCAGGCGCAGGTGCGCGCGATCTTGCTGAAGCAGCGTGACGCCTCCATCGGATGCGTCGTCCTCGTCCTGGCGGACACGCGCCACAATCGCCAGGTGGTGCCTCATGGCGAGCCGACGCTCGGGCCGGCCTTCCCGTTGCGGGGGCACGCGGTAATGCGCGCGCTTCGTGCCGGGCGCGTGCCGCCCGCAAACGGCCTGCTGCTCCTGTGAGCCACTTCCGAGTGCCAACAGAACGAACCTTGTGACCGAAATGCCGCCGTCCACCGTGCATTCGGCACATTCTGGTGGCACTCCGAGCACGGACCGACCGGCGGGGGCGACGAAACCCGGTCACAAGGTCAGGTTTCGTGGCACCGCCAACCGATCCCACCAACCCACGAATCCCCGATGCAGCGTACCGTTGAGCGGATGCCCACTCCCCGCACCGACCCGCAGTCCCTCCTGAGCGACCTGAACGACGAGCAGCGCGCCGCCGCCACTGCGACCGGCGGCCCGCTGGTGATCCTGGCCGGGTGCGGGAACCGGCAAGACGCGCGTCATCAGCCATCGCGTCGCGTATGCGGCGGCCGCGGGGGCCGCAGACCCGAAACGGATGCTGGTCGTGACCTTCACGGACAAGGCGGCGACCGAGATGCGCCAGCGCCTGGCCGCGCTCGGCCTCCCCAAGGTCCAGGCATCCACGTTCCATGCCGCGGCCCTGCGCCAGCTGGCCCACTTCTGGCCAATCGCCCACGGCACCCCGCTCCCCAGGGTGCTCGACTCCAAGATCCCGCTCATCGCGCCGCTGGCCCGCACCCTGCCCGGCGGCTACAAGTTCACCCCCGCCAAGGACCTGACCGATGAGATCGAGTGGGCCAAGAACCGGCGCATCGGTCCGGAGGCGTACGTCGGCGCCGCGACGGCGGCCAACCGCACCCCGCCCATCCCGGTGGACCTGCTGGCCGGCCTCTACCGTCGCTACGAGCAGGCGAAGGAGAAGGCCAACCGGATCGACTTCGAGGACATGCTGAGCCGAGCGGTGGAGCTGTACGAGCGCGACCCGGACGCCATCGGTCTGGTGCGACAGCGCTACGCGTGGTTCAGCGTGGACGAGTACCAGGACACCAACCCCCTCCAGCAGTCGCTGCTGGAGCTGTGGGTGGGCGATCGTCGCGACCTGTGCGTGGTGGGCGACCCGGACCAGACGATCTACACCTTCACCGGCGCCAGCGCCGACTACCTGACCGGCTTCGCCGAGCGCTGGACCGATGCGCAAGTGGTGCGCCTGACGACCAATTACCGCAGCACGCCGCAGGTGCTGGCCGTGGCGAACCGGCTCATCGCCGGCAAGGACCTGCGCTCGGTGGCGAGCGACGGGCCCGAGCCGCGGGTGGTGGCGCATCGCAACGGGGAACTCGAGCTGGCCGCGATCGTTGCGGAGATCGGTGAGCTGATGCAGGCGGGGCACGCCCGGTCCGGAAATCGCGATCCTGGTGCGCACGAACGCGCAGCTCGTGCCGATCGAGGCGGCGCTGACCCGCGCCGGCATCGCCTTCACCATCCGCGGCGTGCGCTTCCACGCCCGCCCCGAGGTGCGCGCGGCACGTACGGCACTGCGCCGCGTGACTCCAAGCGGCCTCTCCCTGACCGATGCCGTGATCGCCCGCTGGCGCTCCGAGCTCGGATTCGACCCCGACACCGAACCGGGCGCCGATGCCGGGGCCGAGGCACGCGACCGCCACGCCGCGCTGCAGACCCTGCTCGCCATCGCCCGCGAGCTGGAGTTCGCGAACGACGATGCGACGCCCGCCGATTTCCTCGCCGAGCTCGAGCGCCGCGACGCCGAGGAGCAGGCGGCCGCCGAGTCCGGCACCGGAATCACCATCTCGACGCTGCATCGGGCGAAGGGGCTCGAGTGGGATGCCGTCTTCCTGCCGATGCTCGAGGAGGGCGGCCTCCCCATTCGCCAGTCGCTCGACGACCCCGCCGCGCTGGCCGAGGAGCGCCGCCTCCTGTACGTGGGCATCACCCGCGCCCGCCGTCACCTGGTCCTGTCCTGGGCCGCCATCCGGACCACCGCCAAGGGGCGCCCCACGCCCTCGAAGCCCTCGCGCTTCCTCGCCCAGCTGCGGCCCGGCGGTGCACCGGCACAGGTGCGCGCCGCGCCGGTGCGACCCACCGGCGTGCAGCACTTCGCCGCCGGCGAGCGTGTGACGCACGCCCGCCACGGCGCGGGCACCGTCACCGGGGTAAATGGCGCCAACGTCAGCGTCCGCTTCGATGCCGGCGTGGTGGGCAACGTTGCCCCTGCCGCCCTCGCGCGCGAAGGGGAGGAGCCACTCGATCCCGCGGCCGAGGCGCGCCTCGCGTCGCTCACCGCGTGGCGCCTCGAGCGCGCGCGAGCTGATGGCGTGCCTGCGTACGTGGTGGCCGACAACAAGACCCTCGTCGCGATCGCCGTTGCGCAGCCCGCGTCGGAGGGCGAGCTGCTCGCCGTGCCGGGCATCGGCCCCACCAAGGTGGACCGCTATGGCGAGGAGATCCTGCGCATCGTTGGCGAGCCCGCGGGCTAGCCGCCCGTGCGGTCGCGGCCCAGCCGTCGCACCGTGCCAAACCGTACGGGCCACATGGCCCTGAGATAGGTCCATTGGGCCCGCGCGCCCATTCGGCGCAGGCACGAAGGTGGAATCACTCCAAATCGTCGTTACCTTCTGAAAGGGATACAACAGTGACCAGTCGCCTTCGTGGCCTCGGCATCGTGATTGTGGTCATCGGCTTTGTCTTCGTGGCGGCCGGTGCATTCGCATTCATGAAGACCCAGGAGGGAAACAAGTCCCTCGCCGCATTCAGCGCAGCGCAGGGCGTTGAGCTCAGCTACTCCGAAGATGGAACCCTCGGTGGCGACAACCCCGAGGAGGCCGCCGGCATCATGTCGCTCCTGACCAACGACTGGGGCTACCCCGTCGCCCAGGGTGACCTGAACCCCAACGATCCGCTCGTCAACACGGCCAGCGAGTACATGTACCAGATGGCCACCGTCGCCTACCACACGCTCAACTCCACCCAGACCGTCGTCATCACCGAGCCGACCGAGTTCAACGGCGAGACGATCGCTCCCGGTGAGTACGAGTTCGCGGTCGACGGCCGCTACTGGGCCGACTTCAACCGTGCCAACCCGATCGAGGCAGCCGCTCGCGGCCAGGCCTGGACCGGCACCGCACATGCGCTCATCGCAGAGCTCGGTGTCGGCACCGCCACCGCATCTGCCCTCCAGCTGGCGCTGGCGCTGGCAGGATTGTTCGCAGCCCTCGGCGGCACGCTGATCCTCACCGGGGCCGGCCTGGTGTGGGCGACCCGCGCAGAGCCCGTCAAGGTTCCCGCGCTCCGCACGTCGAACGTTCCCGCCTAGGAAAGCCACCGGCCGTGATCATCGCGGCCACCAGATCCCGCAGGCCCGCCGACTTACCCCGGCGGGCCTGCCCCGTGTCCCGGCCCGGTTCGTGCACATCGGTCTGGCATGAGCACCGATACGAACAAGCAGCTCGTCCGACGCTTCGTCGACGAGATCTTCGTCAAGGGCAATGCCGGCGCCGTGAACGAGCTCCTGGCGGCCGACTTCGCCTCGCATACCTTCCCCTCGACCGGCGACGGCCGCGCGGACATGAAGGCCGCCATCGAGCGTGTCCACGGGGCGCTCTCGGACGTGTCCTTCACCGTGGATCAGCTCGTGGCCGAGGACGACATGGTCGCCGCCCTCCTCACGTCGAGCGCAACCCAGACCGGCGAGCTGATGGGCATGCCGGCGAGCGGCAAGCGCTACGAGATCGGTGAGCTGCACCTGTTCCGAGTCCGTGATGGCCAGCTCGTCGAACACTGGCACTACCACGACGCGATGGGGATGATGAAGCAGCTCGGGGCGATGCCCGGCTGATCCTCGCCTTCCTGCGCGTGCCGCATGCAGTCCGCGGCGGGTCCGTCACCCTCAGCGCGAGCATCGGCATCGTGGTGAGCCCGACGGCCGGCCGTACGTCGGACGACCTGCTGCGGACTGTCACCGCCGCCCTCGTCGAGGCCAAACGCCTGGGCCGGGACCGATGGGTGCGCTCGGGGAGCTCCCCGGTCAGCTGATCCGCCACCAGGACTGACCGTGTGACCGGGTTTCGGCCCGATCCGCGGTCCATCGGTACGGTTCGGTGGCACGCTGAGCCGGGCTAACCGACGGCCCCGGTCACAAGGTTCGTTTCCCGTGGCAGCCCTGCGTCAGCTGCTCCCGAGGCGACGGCGCAGGTGCTCCCCGGTGAGCGAGCCCTTCGCCTTCACCAGGCCGGCCGGCGTGCCGGAGAACACGACCCGGCCACCATCGTGGCCCGCGCCCGGACCCATGTCGATCACCCAGTCGGCGCGCGCCACGACGTCCAGGTTGTGCTCGATCACGACCACCGTGCGCGCCGGAGTCCACCAGCCGGTCGAGCAGGCCGATGAGGTTGTCCACGTCGTGCATGTGCAGCCCCGAGGTCGGCTCGTCGAGGACGTGACATCGGTGTCGCCGGACATCTCGATCGCCAGCTTCAGACGCTGCCGCTCGCCGCCCGACAGGGTGTTGAGCATCTGCCCCAGCGTCACGTAGCCGAGCCCCACGTCCACAGCCGCTCGAGCATCACGCGCGCCGCGCGCTCCGGCGAGGAAGGCGGCCGCCTCCTCCACGGGCATGTCGAGCACCTCGGCGATCGAGCGGCCGCGCAGCTTGTAGCCGAGCACCTCGTCGGTGAAGCGGCGTGCCCTCGCACACCTCGCACACCGATACGACGCCGGCCATGAAGGCGAGATCGGTATAGATCAGGCCGAGCCCCTTGCACTCCGGGCAGGCGCCCTCCGAGTTGGCGCTGAAGAGCGCCGGCTTGACCTTGTTGGCGGTGGCGAAGGCCTTGCGGATCGGCTCCAGGATGCCGGTGTAGGTCGCCGGGTTGGAGCGGCGCGAGCCGCGAATGGCGGCCTGGTCGATGACCGTCACCGACGGGTCGCGGCGCGGCATGCAGCCGTGGATCAGCGAGCTCTTGCCGGAGCCGGCGACGCCGGTGACCGCCACCAGCACGCCGAGCGGCACATCGACCGAGACATCGGCGAGGTTGTGGAGCGTGGCGTTGCGGATGGGGATCACCCCGCGCGGCTCGCGGACGGTCGCCTTGAGCTCCTGCTCCACGTCGAGGTGCTGGCCGGTCAGCGTTCCCGCCTCGCTCAACCCGGCGAACGGCCCCTGGTACACGATCTCCCCGCCGTGCGAGCCGGCGCCGGGACCCATGTCCACGACGTGGTCGGCGACGCGGATCACCTCCGGCTCGTGCTCCACGACCAGCACCGTGTTGCCCTTGTCGCGGAGGCGCAGCAGCAGGTCGTTCATCTGCTGCACGTCGTGCGGGTGGAGGCCGACCGTCGGCTCGTCGAAGACGTAGGTGACATCGGTCAGGGCGGAACCGAGGTGGCGGACCATCTTGGTGCGCTGCGCCTCGCCGCCGGACAGGGTCCCCGACTCGCGGTCGAGGCTGAGGTAGCCGAGACCGATGTGCACCATCGAGTCGAGCGTCTCGCGCAGCGCCGCGGTGATCGGCGCGACCGAGGGATCGTCCAGGTCGCGCAGGAAGTCGGCCAGGTCGCTGATCTGCATGGCCGCGCACTCGGCGATGTCGCGCCCTTTGATCTTGGACGAGCGAGCCACGTCGTTGAGCCGCGTCCCGCCGCAGGAGGGGCAGGCAGCGAAGGTGGCGACCCGCTCGACCGCGGCGCGCAGCCCCGGCTGCATCGACTCGGGATCCTTGACCAGGTACATGCGCCGCACCTTGTCGATGAGCCCCTCGTAGGTCATCGTCACCAGCTCGGTCTTGACCTTCGCCTCGGGGCCGTGGAGGAGACGCTCCCATTCGGCATCGGTGAAGTCGCGCAGCGGCTTGTCCGGATCGAAGAAGCCACTGTCCGCGAAGATGCGGTGGTACCACGTCCCGGGCTGGAAGTTGGGGAACGTGATGGCGCCCTCATTGAGGGACTTGTCGCGGTCCACCAGCGCGTCGATATCGACGGTCGAGACGCGACCGAGGCCCTCGCACTCGGCACACATGCCGCCCAGGATCACGATCTCGCGCGCCTCGGTCTCGCCGCGGCCGCGCTCCAGGGTGATCTGCCCGCTGATGGACCCCGCCGGCACGTTGAAGCTGAACGCGGTGGACGGACCGATATACGGCTCCCCGAGCCGGCTGAAGATGACGCGGAGCATGTCGTAGGCGTCGGTGGCGGTGCCCACCGTCGAGCGCGAGTTGGCGCCCATCCGCTCCTGGTCCACGATGATCGCCGCCGTCAGCCCCTCCAGCGCATCCACGTCGGGCCGCGACGGGGTGGCCATGAAGCCCTGCACGAAGGCGGTGTACGTCTCGTTGATGAGCCGCCGGCTCTCGGCCGCGATCGTCTCGAAGACGAGGCTGCTCTTGCCGGAGCCGCTGACGCCGGTGAAGACGGTGAGCTGCCGCTTCGGGATGTCGAGGCTCACATCGCGCAGGTTGTTCTCGCGCGCGCCCTTGACCGTGATGACGCCCCAGTCTGGCGTGCCGTTGCCGCTCATCCGCACCTCATGCACATGAACCGATGATGCCTCTTTGACCGTCCCGCGCAGCGGGACTCATCGGCGCCGGCGGCACATGCCCTGGATGATCGGTCGCTAATCTGACACGCGGTGTCGGCAATTGCCGCCACCATGGCGGTCCATTCCCCTCCGAGGACCCGCATGCAGCCCGACGACATCCGATTCCTGTACGCCTACGACCGATGGGCCACGCGCCGCGTGCTGGCCATGCTGGACGACCTTGATCCGGATTTCTGGTCACGGGCAAACGTGGTCGGCGAGCGCGGACTCGGCGGCATCCTGGTGCATCACCTCGGGGCGACGCAGCGCTGGCGGATCGGCTTCCAGTCGCAGGGCGAGGACGAGGGCCCGTCGCCGGAGCTCGAGCCGCTCCCCACAGTGCAGGAGCTGCGCGACCGATGGGACGCCGAATGGGCAGCGACCGATGCCTGGCTGCCGACCCTCACCGACGGCTTCGTCTCGCACGATTTCGAAGGCGTGCTCGTGTGGCAGATGCTGGCCCACGTGGTGAACCACGGGACGCAGCACCGCTCGGAGGCGGCCGCGCTGCTCACCGCCGAGGGCCGCTCCCCGGTGAGCTGGACATGATCAACTACACGGACGAGCTGGCCGCCGCGACCAGGCAACCCCCGCCCGCGGCCGATGCACCTGGTGTCGGCTAACGGCCAACTTCGTCGCCCTGCGTGGCTGGTTGATGGCACGGGGCGCATGAGGGAGCCACATAGGACCCGATTTCCGGCCGAACGTGGCCGTTAGCGTGCACCGGGTGCATCCACGCGTGGCAGCCGCCCGACGTTAGCCGTCGCGCTCCCGGCGGACCGGCAATCGTCGCCCGCGGATGCTGGCCGCATTGAGGGCACGCACGATATCGTCGGCGGCGCCCTCGGGGACCTCGACCAGGGCGTATCGGTCCGTGATCTCGATGGCCCCGATGGCGCGCCCCGCGATTCCCGCCTCGTTGGCGATGGCGCCCACGATGTCCGCCGGCCGCAGCCCGATCTGCCGCCCGCCCCCGATGAACAGCCGCGCGACCCCCTCGCCGCCCGGGGCGAAGGGCCGGGAGCTGGGCGCACGGCGCTGCACCGGCCGCGCTGTTGGGCCACCCCCCGCCGGTCGCAGGCGTCAGCTCCGGCACCTCGACCTCTTCGCGGTCCGGCGCGCCGGCCTCGTCCGCGAGCGCGGCGGCGGCCAGTGCCACGTCCAGCAGGTCGAACTCCTCCTCGAGCGGCTCGATCACCGCGCGGTAACGGTCGAGGTCGCCGCCCAGCAGGATCTCTCGCAAGAGGCGTCCAGCAGCTCCAGCCGCCGCGCGCGCAGGTCGGCGACGGTCGGCAGCCGCGCGATCTCGATGGGCCGCTTCAGCATCCGCTCGATGTTCCGCAGCAGCCGCTGCTCGCGCGGCTCGACGAGCGTGATCGCCACGCCCTTGCGGCCGGCGCGCCCGGTGCGGCCGATGCGGTGCAGGTACGCCTCCGGATCGGTCGGGACGTCGTAGTTGACGACGTGCGAGACGTGCTCGATGTCCAGGCCGCGCGCCGCCACATCGGTCGCCACCAGCACCTGCACCGCGCCGTCGCGGAAGCGGTTCATGACGCGGTCGCGCTGCTCCTGCGACCAGGCCGCCGTGGAGCGCGGCGGCGTCGTAGCCGCGTCCGGCGAGCGCCTCCGACAGCTCGTCCACCTCCGTCGCCGTGCGGGCGAAGACGAGCGACCGATGCCGGCGCATCCACGTCCAGGATCGCGGGTCAAGCGCCTCCAGCTTGTGGCTGCGCGGCACGACGTACGCGACCTGGCGCACCAGCGGGGCCGTGGCATCTGCGGCCGGCGACCTCGCGCACCACGGTGACGCGCACCGGCTCGCGCAGGTGCCGCTCCGCGATGCGCGCGATGGCGGGCGACAGCGTCGCCGAGAAGAGCGCCGTCTGGCGGCTGTCGGGCGCGCGCGGCGAGGATCGTCTCGAGGTCCTCGGCGAAGCCCATGTCGAGCATCTCGTCGGCCTCGTCGAGCGACCACGTAGCGCACGCCGTCCAGCCGCAGCGTGCCGCGCTTCAGGTGGTCGACCGCCCGTCCCGGCGTGGCGACGACCACGTCCACGCCCGTTGCGCAGCCGTCCCAGCTGCTGCCCGATGGCCTGGCCGCCGTACACCGGCAGCACGCGCGCATCCACTCCCCGCCCGTACCGATGCACCGCCTGCGCCACCTGCATCGCCAGCTCCCGGGTGGGCACCAGGATCGAGGGCCCGCGGGGCGCCGTCGTCACTGCGTTCGAGCCGCTGGAGCATCGGCAGCGAGAATGCGGCCGTCTTGCCGGTGCCGGTCGGCGCCTCGGCGAGCAGGTCGCGCCCCTCGAGCAGCGGCGGGATGGCCTGGCGCTGGATGGGCGTCGGCTCCTCGTAGCCCAGCTCGCTGAGGCAGGCGAGGAGCGCCTCGTTCAGGCCGAGCTCGGCGAATCCCGGGTCGCGGGGCTGCTCTGTCGCGGGCTGCTCGTCGTCGGTCACGCCGCCAAGGGTGGCACACGTCGCCCCGCGACGGCGCGGGCGGGCACTGCGTCCCGTCATCCGGGCCGCTTTGCGCCGGGCGGGAGTAACGGACAGCCGATTGCGTATTTCCCGTCCCGTGAGAGCTCCGGCCACGCAGACGGCGGACTGCCTGTCCGATTCGCCCGCCGGGCGCAGAGCGCGCAAACCACTGTCCGATACTCCCGCCCTCCGCAACTCCGATCGTCCGCGGGTCGCCCGGCCGCGCGCGTCAGTCGGGCGCTTCCCCGCCTTCCACCGCCTCGCGCGTCTCCTCCGCCGGCGGCGGCGGGGCGAGGCGCATGATCGGCGGCGGCTCATCGGGATGCTCCAGCAGGTCGAGGAAGATCGCCGACCACAGCATCGACTCGTCGCTCTTGGTGAGCGGCGTGGAGTGGTAGCGCTCCCCGGTCTCGTCGTCGATCACCTCCCAGAACGTGCCGTCGCGCTCGATCCACTCGACGTATCGGTCCCGCTCGAGCGCCGCCTGCTCGGGGAGGATGGTGTGCAGCAGCTGCAGGTACATCGAGCCGAGCGAGGTCCACACCGTCGCGCCCTGGTAGTCGGGCATGAAGGTGCGCACGAAGAGCGGCTCGATCTCCGGCTTGCGGATCGGCTCGTACTTGAGCGGGTAGGGATCAGCGAAGCCGTGCGACTCGAGCGTGCCGAGCGCCTGGCGCAGCACCGCGGGATCGGTGATCACGCCGGTCCAGAACGGCCAGATGTTGCCCTCGCCGGACGGCGTGGTGTCGCCGGGCGAGTCGCGGAAGAAGCCGCGCTCGTCCCAGAAGTGCTCGAGCAGGATCGACTGCGGGGCCAGCGCCAGCGCCGCCATCGGTTCGGGGATCTCCCAGTCCAGGTCGACGACGGTCATGGCCAGCAGGGCGACCATGCTGTTGCCGAACGCGTTGCATCGGTTGACGATCGTGTCGCGGTGGGCGCTGTACTTGCGGTCGCTGCGCACGAGCCCGGTCGCCGGATCCACCACCTCGTCCATGTAGTGCCGGATCTCCCCCTCCAACCAGGACCGATGCTCGCGCAGCACCTCGTCCGCGCCAATCCGATGCAGCGCCGCCACCATCAGCGGCAGGCAGTCGACGCCGTAGTCGAACACGTCCACCGGCTGGTCGAAGAAGTGGATGGTGGTCGTGACGTGGCTCCCCCGACGCTCCCAGGTGTGCATCGCCCAGTCGAACGAGGCGATGGCCCGCTCCCGGTGCTGCGGCGAGATGCGCGCCAGGGACGGCGCACTGAAGCTCAGGTCACGCGTCCAGAACTGGCGGAAGTAGCCCGGGCTGGCGCGGTAGTGGGTGCCGTCCCAGCAGTCGTCGATGCAGGCGCGGATGATCTCGCGGGCCGAGCCGGTGTGCTCCTTGTGGCCGAAGAGGCCGCGCCGCCCGCGCACCGCCATGTTCACCGCGTACGCCGCCGCCACCAGCGGCCGCTTCGCGAGCTGCCATTCCATGCGGGACCGTCCACGCAAGCGGCGGGCCGCGGCGCGGGGAGCTCTCTCCAACCCCGGCTTTCCGCCCAGCGGTGCTAACGGCGAACGAGCGCCCGATTCGCCCCGTTGGCTGGCCCCGCTGGTCACCTGGGGAAACATTCCGGCCACAACATGCGGCCTCAGTGGCCGTTACGGTCATCCCGGGGCAAAACGCGGCCGCCCCGCTTGCGTCGCGCGGCACAATCGGTCTACCACCCCGCCAGGAGCCGCCCCGACCGATGTCCCCCGAGCCACCCCCGGTCACCCCGATCACCGAGCTGACCGACCCGCGCGCCATCCAGATCCTGAGCACCGAGCACTGGAGCCTGCTCACCGCGCGCTCCCTTGCCTACAACGAGGCGTTCGTGCGCGGCGGCATGTTCCTGACCTTCCTCTCGATGTCGTTCGTCGCGCTGGCGCTGCTCTCACAGGCGATGACGTTCGGCACGCAGTTCCTCACCGTCGCCGCGATCCTGATGGGATTCGTGTTCGTCATCGGGCTGACCACCTATGGGCGCATCACGGGCGCCAACGTCGACGACCTGCGCGCGATGCACGGCATGGCCCGCATCCGGCACGCCTACACCGAGGTCGCACCCATCGTGGCGCCGTACTTCACCACCGCCACCCACGACGACATCGACAGCGTGACCGCCGCCTACAACGCCCCCGACGGCGCCGTCGGCCAGCTGATCTACGCGCTGACCACGTCGGGCGGGATGATCGGGCTCATCGTCTCGATGGTCGGCGGCGTGCTGGCCGGCATCATCGGCCTGCTCATGGGCGCGAGTGGCGACACGGCGGTGTGGATCGGGGTCATCGGTGCGGTGGCCGTGTTCGTGATCCTGGTGGTGGCCACCTTCGGCACCGTGCCGCGCATCCAGGCCGGCATGGAAGTCCGCTTCCCCGCGCCCCCGCCGGGGGAGTAGGAGGGCCTCCTTGCGCCCGGCGGGAGTACCGGCGACCCGGTTGCGAAAATTCCCAGCCTCTGCAGGCTTCGGCCAAGCCCGCGTCCGCCAGCCTGACCGACGCTCCCACCCCGCGCAGAAACCGCAACTGACGGGCCGATACTCCCGCCCCCGGCAAGTCGGCTAGGTTGGCGGCCCGTTTTCTTCGCCGTCACGGGCCGCGGCCATCGCCTCGGAGACCGCCTGCTCGGCCGCGGTGCCGTCCGCGAGTCCGGCAATGGTGCCCTCCACGTCCTCGGCGCTGCGGTTCTGGCTCAGCTTTGCCTTCGCCTCGAGGCGCTCGATGACCAGCTCGAGGCCCACGATGGCGCGGAGCTGGCCGGTGACGTAGTCCTCCGGCGCATCGGTCAGTGCCCATGGATCCTCGCGTCCCGCCTCATGCCGATCCACCAGCCGCGCGACGTGCGGCCGGAGCCACTCCGGTTCGTGCCGCGTGGTCAGCGTCCCCTGCGCCTGGACCGTCACGTAGTTCCAGGTCGGGACGACCTTGCCGGTGCGGCGCTTCTCCTCGTACCAGGCAGGCGAGACGTAGGCGTCCGGCCCGTCGAACACGGCCAGGGCCAGTCCGCCAGCCGTCTCCACGTCCCGCCACTGCGGGTTGCCGCGCGCGAGGTGGCCGCGCAGGGTGCCGTGCGGCCCGTCGTCCGGGTCGAACAGCATCGGCAGGATGCTCGCCCTGAATCCGTCCGGACCGATGGTCACCAGCGTGGCCGGCACGTGGCTGCACAGCTCGGCGAGCAGCGCGGCGGGGTCGGCAACCTCGAACCGATGGTGCCCAGGTTGGTAGAGCATGCCGCGAGGATAATCGCGCCACGGGGTAGGGAGGTTCACAACGCGCGGGGTGCCACGCGGCGCGAGTTTGCCACGGAGCGGTTCTAACGGCCAACGAGGGCCGTCCCGGCGGCCGTCCTATTCCGCCACCCGACTACATCGCGCAACGTGGAGCCGAATTCGGTCGCCCGATGGCCGTTAGGAGCGCTGGACGGAAAACGTCGGCGACGGCTCAACGTCGCAGTCAGGTCGCGGCCCGCGCCCCCTGGCCGCTGGCCACGATCAGGGTCCCGACCGCCCCGACGAGCGGGACGAGGCCCACCGTGAGGAATGCCACCGGGATGTCGGCCGCATCGACGACGAGTCCCATCAGCAGCGGCCCGCCGCCAAAGGCCAGGTCCAAGAAGATGCTCACCGTCCCGAATGCCGCGCCGCGCTCGGCGGGCCGGACGCGGGCCATCATGGCGGCGAAGAAGGCTGGGGTGAGAAACGCCACCCCGACCGCCATGATCGCGGCGCCAACCATCAGCCCAGCGACGCTGCGCTCGAGCCCGGTGATGGCCATGCCCGCCGCCACCGCGAGCAGCGCGACGCCCGCCAATCGGTATGCCGGCACCCGGTCGGGCAGCCGCGCGAAGAGGACGCGGCAGCCCACCACGACCAGCCCGAACACCAGGAGCACGGGGCCCGACGCGGCCATGCCCAGGTCCCCGCGGCCGTAGATCGGTACGAAGGCCAGGAAGCCGGCCATCGCGGCGACGCCTGCGAACAGACCGATCGACTGCCACACCACCCCGCGGTGGATCAGCACGAACGGCTGGTCCGCGCCCGGCTCCGCGCGCCCGGTGAGCGGCAGCCGCCACGAGACGACCGCGGCAACCAGCGCCAGCGACGCGGCCCCGGCCCATGCCAGCTCGTAGCCGCCGGTGCCGAGCAGCCACTCCCCGACGACCGGCCCCAGGGCGATGCCGCCATAGAGCGCCAGCGAGTTGAAGCTCAGCGCCTCGCCCGCGCGACCCGGCGGCGCGAGGTCGGCAAGCATCGCGAAGCCCGCCACGAAGAAGAGCGCCTCTGCCACGCCCAGCACCAGGCGCAACGCGATCAGCACCGCGAGATCGGTGGTCAGGATGTGCGCCGCGATGCCCACTGCGGCCAGAAGCGCACCGGCGACGAGCAGTGGCCGCCGCCCGAACCGGTCCGCCGCGCGCCCGCTCCACGGTCGCAACAGGAGCGCGGTGACACTGAACGCGCCGATCGCGATCCCCACCCCCACCGGATCCGCCCCCAGCGGTCCCTCCGCGAAGAGCGGCGTCACCTGGATCAGGATGCCGGCAGCCACGAAGTAGGCGAGGTCGGCGAGCGCCAGCGCGACGAACGGGCCGGTGAAGAGGCGCTCGGGAGGGTGGCTGCCCATGGGCCGCCATTGTCGCGCGGCGCACAAGCAGCGTCGCCCGCGCGGTTGCCGGGGGTGGGAGTATCGGCGACCCAATTGCGCAATTCCCACCCCTCGGGAGCCACGGACAGGCTGCAGCGCCCCTGCTTGACCGATGCTCCCGCCCCGCGCAGAAACTGCAAGCCACTGTCCGATACTCCCGCCCCCGCAAGGGCGACCGGCCTACCCCGACGCGCCCGCCTCGTCCCCGGGAACGGGTGGTGGCGTCGCCCGTAGCGCATCGGTCCATCATGCTCACTGGCGGGAACGGAGCAGCGGCGGGGTACGATCCGCATCCGGTCCATCCGCAGGGAGAAGCAACACATGTCCGGCGTGGATTTCAGCACCGATGATCTCCTGGACCAGGCCCGTGGCAACCAGACGGCGATCTGGTACCTCGCCGTGCGGCGCGCGCGCGAGCTCGACGGCACCGTCGACGAGTGGGCGCAGTACGTGGCCGATGACTTCGCTCCCAGCTGGGACGAGATGGGCGTGGCGGCTTCCGCGCTCGAGGTGGCGCGCGGCGCGGCGCTCAACATGGCGACGACCGCCGACATGACGCCCACCGATCTCGAGGGCGACGATGACCGCGCCACCCTCACCTGCGACGGGCCCGAGCAGGAGTGGCTCGACGGGACGGGCGTCGCGCTCGAGGACCTCGACCGGGTCAACGAGGTGCTCTTCAGCGCGATCGCCGACCGCCGCGGGCCTCGCCTTCTCGCAGGAGCGCACCGGCTCCACGCTGCGGATGACGTTCTCGCGCGGATGACGGTGGCAGGTCTCCTGGCGGCCCTGGCGCTCGGCGTGCTCACGCTCTTCCAGCTGGGGCTGGCGGCGGGGATGCCATGGGGCGCGGCGGCGTGGGGTGGGCAGAACCCTGGCGTCCTGCCGATGCGGTTCCGTGTCGCCAGCGCCTTCGCGGGGTTGGTGCTCTACCCGCTGCTGATCGCGGTGGTGCTGGGCGCCGCAGGGTTCATTGGGGCGTGGCTGCCGTTCGACTCCGCCATGGTCATGTGGGTCCTGGCCGCGTTCTTCGCGCTCGGTGTCGTCATGAATGCCGTCTCGCGCTCCCCGATCGAGCGCATCTGGAGCCCCGTGTCGGCGGTGCTGGCGATCTGCTGCGCGGTGATCGCCCTGGGCTGACCCGCGCGGCCTGCGCCCGGCGGGAGTATCGGCCACCCGATTGCGGAACTTGCGCCCACCGGGAGCGCCGGACAGGCTGCGGGCCGTCTTCTTGACCGATGCTCCCGCCCCACGCAGAAACCGCAACTGACTGTCCGATACTCCCAGCGCGTGGTAACCGACCCGGGATCAGGGGCCGCCCAGGCTCGGACCGAGCGACGCCGAGGCCAGCACGACCAGGTGGGCACGCGCCCGCGTGGCGCCCACGTACAGCAGCCCCCGCAGCTCCTCCTCGCCCACCCGCTCGTCGATCTCCGCGAGCACCACCACGGCCGACTCGAGCCCCTTGTACCGGAAGATGCTCGCGACCCGCACCTGCCCGCCCTTGGTGGGCGGCGGCAGGACGGAGCCCTCAGGCCCGTACTCCGGCATCAGCGTGTACGGCCACGCCGCAACCGGCGAGCCGTCAACGGACATGAGCCACGACGAGCGGGGTGAGCGCGGCGTCAGCACCACGACATCCCGTGCCGGCACCTTCCCCGCGTCGATGATCCGCCGCAGCACGCCACCCAGGACGCGGCGCGCGTCCTCGGCGGAGCCATCGGTATAGGTGAACACCTCGACCCGTTGACCGTCCGGCCCCACGGAAACGGACGCAGGGGCATCGGGCGCGGGAACGGCATACGCCGCCGCGAACTCGTGAATGGACCGGGTGCAGCGTCGGTCCTCGGAGAGGTAGAAGGTGGGTGGCGCCTCGGGCATGACGACGCCCAGCTCACTTGGCTCACGCGCGTGGTAGAGGTCCTGGTTGGCGTCACCGAACACGTAGACGATGCCGTGCTCGCGGTCGCGCAGCAGGTCCAGCAGCGGAATCCACCACACGCTGTCGATGTCCTGGCCCTCGTCGACCACGATCGCGTCGTACCGATGCGCCGGCAGCTTCCCGAGCGCGCGGTCCAGGATGTCGGGGAGGCCGTCGAAGTAGGCCGCGTCGTGCGCCGGCTGACGGACCGATGAGCCCCGCCTCCTGCCCCAGCGTCTCCGCCAGCCGATGGAAGGTCGAGACCGTGATCCCGGGGAGCTGCCCGACGGTCGCGGCCAGGTGCTCGGCGAGCGGCCGGTTGAAGCAGGTGAGGAGCACGTCCATGCCCTGCGCCGCGAGGCGTCGGGCCTTCTCGGCGGCGAGCAGCGTCTTGCCCGAGCCCGCGACGCCCAGCACGAGCGCGCGACGCTGCGCGCTGAGCATGTCCAGGGCGCCGAACTGCTGCCCCGACAGCGCGATCCGCTCCTCGTCGGCGGCCAGCCCGCGCGACCAGCGGGGAGGGGATCTCGAGCGGTCGCGGCGAGCAGCTGTCCAGCGCCTCGAGGCCGGCCACGGTGAGTGGCGCTCCCTCCGCCGCCGCGTCGCCCGAGCGGCTCCACCAGTCCCAGATCGCCTCGACGCGCGCGCCGGCCGTGGCCAGGTCGTCGTGGTCGATCACGATCTCGCGCGGCCCGTCGGCGGTCATCGCCCCGTCGTAGGCGGAATCGGGCAGGCCGACGGCGCGCGCGAATCGCACCGATGCCGACGGCCAGGCGGGCAGCTCCTCGCACTTGCGCCGCAGGCCGTGCATCTCGCGCGTGACCTGCGCGAACGGGTCCTTGATGCTGGTGGCGTGCCCGTTGCGGTCGACGCGACTCCCATCGGTCCGGCCGATGCGCCGGACGCCGCCCGCCCTTGACCTCGATCGACCATCACGCCCGAGCCGGGATGGGCGAGCACGAGGTCCGCCTCGCCATCCTGCCGGCTCGTCGCCCGGGCGCTTCTCGAGCCACGCGACGTTGCGGTAGATGCGCCAGGGCGGGCGTGAGGTCGCGCTCCAGCGCGCTCGCCAGCCGTTCCTCCCCCGCCGATCTCATGCCGGAGCGACCACCATCAGGCCCGCGGCCCGGGCCGCATCGGCTAGTCGCGCGTCGTAGGTGACGAAGGCGTCGAGCGCTGCGCCGAGCGACAGCGCCGAAGCGAGATGGATGGCATCCAGCGCGCGCAACGAAGGTGGAGCGAGCGAGGAGGCCGACGCCGAAATGTCATCATCCAGATCGACTAGGGCCACGCCGTTGAACACCTCGACCACGGTATCGACGAGTTCCGCGCTCGCCCGTCCGCGACGCATCAGCGCCCGACCGACCTCAACGAAGGCCACCCGAGAGGTGAGCTGTGCGTCATAGCCCGCCAGATGCTCCCGCAGCGCATCCGATTCACGCTCCGGCGTCCCGAGCTTCACGAGCGCGGACGCGTCGAGGTAGCACGCCGTCACCGGGGATCCTCGTCGCGCATCTCCTGGAGGATCTCCGAAAGGCTGCGTCCGCCTTCCGGAAGCTTCACCGGAGGGGGAAGCTCGCTCCACGGGCGCTTGGCGGGGGTGATCCGGCCGTCCGCGATCATCTGCTCGATGATCGACTTCGGCCGCTCCGCCAGTGGCGTCAGGCGCGCCACCGGCTCACCGCGCTCGGTGACCTCGTAGGCCTTGCCCTCCTCGCGCACGCGGCGCAGGTAGACCGATAGGTTCTGCCGCAGCTCGCGAACTCCCACGCGATCCGGCTTCGGCGTCCTGGCGATGCATGTAGCACAACGGTAGCACATCGTGGGTTGACTCCTCCGCGGCGCCCCCGCCCTCCGGCCGCCGATGTTGCGCGTGGCGCGATATCGCCAAGGCCGCCGTTCCCTCACGTGACCGATACGGCGATCGGGCCACCCCTGGTCCGCCGCCGTGGTCACCTTGGGGAAAGGCCTGACCAATGGAAGAGGGTTCGTTCGCCGTAACAACCGCTGGAGGGCAACTGGCGCAGGCGGCGCCACGGGCGAGCACCACCTCCACTCGACCAAAGCCGTTCCTCATCTGACCCCGGCGTGCTGATCGGCACGCGCCTCCGGCCCCTCCTCACCCCCTCCTCACTCCCTCCAGGGACGGGTCCCCCGACACTTCGGGAATTGAGAACACCCGAGGAATGCCTCGCCATGGCGGTTGTGCCGCTGGACCATCTCGTTCCCGCAGCGCGGACAGGCGGCCAGCACCGGCTCGGGCGCCGCAGGCGGCGCAACGGGTCGAACCGGCAGGCGTGGACCTGGCTCGCGCACCATCGGGCGAAGCGCCGCTTCAAGGATGTCGGCTACCTGGGACACGTCATCCGGCTCGAGCACCGTCGCCCACCCCTCGATGGCTCGGCGCAGCCCCCGCCCACCCATCGTCAGCGCGATACCCCGCGGCGAGCCCATGAACAGGGAGGGATCTGCCCGTTGGACGAAGAGGACGGGCTCGACCGGTACATCGGTCCATCCGTTGGCATCCAGCACCGCACGAATTGCCGATACCTGGCCGCGCACCTGCTCCGCCATGTGCGTGTTGCGCCCGCGGAAATAAACCTCGTCGTCGCGGATCCGCATCTCGCCGGTGAGCCGCTTCGACTCGACGACGGTCACGCCAGTCGGACCGATGACGACGTGATCGATGTTGGCTCGGGAGCCCGGGATCCGCCGGTCATGGAGGAGCTCGTAGCCGTCCGGGAGCCGCTCAAGCTCCTCCTCCGTCAGCGATTCGCCCTTGGCCCCGATGCCCCATGCGCGCACGTGGTTGGGCTCGAGCCATGCCTTGAGGAACGCCACGAGCAGCAGCACCGCCACGACCCATAGATCCAGCGGCTTCGGCAACTGCCAAGACACCACCGCGAGGGCGATGCCCATGAGCATCACGTACAGCACCGCGCGCTGTAGGCGCCCGGAACGATGCTTCTCGCGCCCGCGTTCGTATCGGGCTCGGGCCGATCCCCCCGCGCGACTCACCGGGCCGCGACGCTCCCGCAGTCGACCCAGACCACCTGCGCCAAGCCATCCATCGGTCGAACGCCGAAGGTGATGCCGTCGACCGATGACTCCGGTGGCAGGCAGTCAGGCTGCCCCGCCTGACGCCAACTCCCGTCCGTGCCGCGCCATCGGGTCGAGCCAGCGAACAGGAAGTCGTGGTCCCCGACGATGGCCGTCCCCTCACCGCTCGCTGACACGTCGATGCGCCCAACCTCGGTGCGCGTGCCTCCCAGGAACGTCGCCGCGCCCAATCCGATGGCCACGCCGACGACGAGGATCGCCACCAGCTGGACGGTGCGCGACATGACGGTCCCTCCCTGCGCGGTCGCCGTGCGGCGACCCGAGCCACGATTGTCGTCGCGGCGTCAACCAGCCGTCACCGCGCTGACTTGCCACCGGTGGGAGTATCGGCCCCCCGATTGCGGAATCTGCAGCTCACGGGAGCCCCGGACAAGGAATCGCTGCCCAGCCTGTCCGCACCTCCCACCCGACGCAGAAAGCGCAACGGACTGTCCGATACTCCCGCGACACGCAACCTGTCACAACGCCCCCCGACACTCAACGCAATGAACGCAGAGGGGGGTCACCCGAGATGACCGATTTCACCGCCCGCACCGACCGTGCCCTCGTCCGCGCGGGCGCGCGCTCCACGCGCTACGTCCTGCTCCAGCGCCACCGCGCCCAAGCGGCGCACGAAGAGGGCGCCGAAGCGCGCCGCCGGTCAACGTCGCGTTCGTCCTCGACCGATCCGGCTCCATGGCCGGCGAGAAGCTCGGCCTGGCGAAGTACGCCGTCGAGCGTGCCCTCACCGGCCTCGCGCCGAAGGACCGCTTCGCCATCGTCACCTACGACGACCACATCGAGACGCGTCGTCAGCTCGTGCCTCGCCAGCGCCGGCCAACAAGACGAAGGCGCTGCTGCGGCTGCAGGACGTGGACGCCCGCGGCTCGACCGACCTGCACGGTGGCTGGACCGCCGGGCGCGGACGGCATCAAGGCGCACCTCACAGCCGATGGCGTGAACCGCTGCCTGCTCCTGACCGATGGCCTCGCCAACCACGGCGTGACCGATGCAACCGCGCTGGCCGCGTTCGCGGCCGACCTGCGCGCCTCGAGCATCGGCACCAGCACGTTCGGCGTCGGGCAGGACTTCGACGAGACCCTGCTGACCGCCATCGCCGATGCCGGCGGCGGCCACTTCTACTTCATCGAGCGGCCGGAGCAGATCCCCGACTACATGACCAGCGAGCTCGGCGAGCTGCTCGACACCGTGGCCCGCGAGGTGACCGTCGAGGTCAAGCACGCCCCGGAGCTCGAGATCGAGCCGTTCTCGCCGGTCGCGGCGGCGGTCGGCGTGCCGGGCATCCAGCGGCTGCTCATCGGCGACCTGGTCGTCGGTCAGAAGGTGGAGGTCGTCCTGCGCGTGCGCTTCCCGGACATGCCGGAGGGGGCGCACACGACCGCGTTCTTCACCATCGGCGACCGCGACGGCGTGCTCAAGGCCGATGGCTGCACCCTCGCCTGGACACCACGACAGCCATGCCGCCAACGATGACCAGCCGCGCGACCGCGACGTCGACCGCGCCGTGGCCGCCATCCATGCCGCGCGCGCCCGGACCGAGGCTGTCCGTCTCAACCGCCTTGGCGAGTAGCGCGGCGCGCGCCACGCCCTCCGGGGGGTGGCCCGACGCATCAGTGACTACGCCGGCTCGGACGCCACGCTGCAGGAGCTGTCGCGCCAGCCTCATCGCCGAGGAGCCGACGTTCTCGGCGCCGATGCCGGAGCTCGACCGCAAGCGCGCCCAGTTCGGCTCGGCCAACATCCAGCGCTCGCGCGACGTCGACGGCCAGGCGCGGCGGTAATTCGTCGGCCGCCGATGCACGTCATCCGTTGTGCCGGGCGCCACCGCCCAGCTACCCTCCCGGCTATCGAACACGGGAGGAGGAGATGCGCCAATGCCAGGCATCACGCTTCACGAAGAGGTCGCCGCGATCCTCGGCGAATCGGGACGCGAATGGATGACCACGACTGAGATCGCCAACGAGGTGAATGCGCGCGGCTGGTACCACAAGCGTGACGGCTCACCGGTCTCGCCGTTCCAGATCCACGGACGGACGCAAAGAGTGCGGCACTGTTCCAGCGGGATGGCTCGCGCGTACGCTTGCGGCAAGAGGGCGTTCCGACACTGTTCCGCAATGCTCGGTCATCAGCTGCTCCACAGCCTGTTGCCGCGATACCGATGCGGGACGCAGTAGACGCCAACGATGTCATTACCCTCCTCACGGACTCTTCCCGGCGAGGAGAGTCCAGGCAGCCGATTGGCCCGGTGGCCTCTCAATCGACGGGGCCGGCCTTTACACGTGGTGGACCGATGCGGCCGGGGCGGTCGACCTCTCAGCGGGGCTGGGTCAGAGAGTCGATGCAGGCTTGATCTACGCTGGTCAGACCGGCGGGACGACCGTCGGAGGAGTGGAGCGCATGGCCACCCTCCGCTCCCGTATCGGCGGGAATCACCTCCGTGGGCGGATCGGCGGATCGACGTTCCGGTTCACGTGGGTGCCGCCTTGATGACAGCCCTCAACTTGAGGGCGGACGCTCCCAAGCGGTTGACCGCCGAGTCCGAAGCCGCGCTCAAGGGTGGATGCGTGGACACCTCAGCGTGAACACCGTACTGGTCCAAGATCGCGCAAGCGTGATGGTAATCGAGGACGCGCTGCTCGCCCGCCTCGATCCGCCGCTGAACCTCGAGGGAATGGCGGCAACCATGCTGCGGGGCCAGATCACACGCCTACGCCGTGAACTCGGGCGAGCCTGAAGTGCCGCAACGTATCGGGCTCGTCGGCTGCGTGAAGGAAAAGCGGCGTGGAGCTGCCGCCGCCAAGGATCTGTATACGTCGGCGCTGTTTGCTGGACGCCGGCGCGCCGTCGAGCGGTCCTGCGAGGAGTGGTTTGTCCTCTCGGCTCTCCACGGTTTGGTCGACCCGGAGCAGCGACTAGAGCCCTACGACGTGACCCTCAATACGATGGGCCGTGAGGAGCGCCGGCGCCTGGCCGCCGGCGTAGTCCACACGCTACTGGCGCGGCTTGGAAGGCTGGAAGGACATCACTTCGAGCTTCACGCCGGAGCGGAACACCTCGAATTCGGCCTCATCGACGCGCTGATACGGCATGGCGCGAGCGGTGCCGTGGCCGACGCAGGGGCTCCCGATGGAAAGCAGTTGCAGTACTACCTACGCAAGTCTAAGGTAGTGGCACCACCAACCCTGCAACCGCAGCGCCGCCATGCGCTTCTCGGCGCGGGCTACGGGCGGGCTCGACGGCGGATTCTGGCCATTCGCCCAGTGCTCTGCACACGCGTCATCGGTCGACAACACTTGGCTTGGGCGGCGTAGCCAGCCCCAGCGGGGACTTCTCGACGTGGTGATTACGAAGGCCTTCAATGGGCCTGAGTGGGGTGCCAGGACACGCCTAATCACCTAGATCCGAATACCGGGCTTCTCCGGGTCGGCTATCGTGCTCGCACCGTGGCCCGCTGCCATCAAAGGCCCGGCCCAGGGAGGAACGCGTGAATAAGCAGCCAGTAAGTGCTGGCGTGCAACCATTGCCGATCACGGGCATGGAAATCCCGCGACGCTTGGCGCAGCGACTCCGGCGCGAAGCAGAACCCCGTATACGTCGTCACGCCATTTCTGAATGATTACGAGTTCAAGCCGCTAGAGCCATTGAGCAAGCTGCTTCGACTACGTGCGACAGAAGGCGGCCGGGTGCGCCTGCTCACCACCCCGCCGCCCGGCAAGGGCGCTGGGTACCAAGCGAAGATCCAAATGCTGGAGGGACTGGAGCGCGCTGGCATAGAGGTCTTCGTCAACGAGAACTTGCACGCGAAGGTTTACCTGTTCCGTCACCCGATAATGAACCTGGCTGTCGTAGGATCAGCAAACTTGACAACAGATGGCATGGAGAAGTGGGTCGAGATCGCACTCGTCTCCTACAACGAGGAGCTGGGTCGGTCGGCAGATTGAAGCTATTCGTGCACAGTTCATCAGTCGCCCCGACACCCATGCGTTGCGACGGTGGCTGGTGACGCACCCAAGAATTACGCCAGGAGGCTGAGTGTGGAGAAGTCCGCTGAGTTGGCGAGGTTAGCTGGTACCCCTATAGGCTCCTTCCAGGAGATCAAGTAACCGTCTGGGCCGGATACCAGGAGATGAAAGCGCGCCTCTTGGAGGTCGTTGAGTCCTCACGGATGGACCGAGTCGGGCTCTACCAGTTTGCAGTGCTACACGGCGAACTTGGTACTGGCAAATCACATGCGATGCGCTATCTGTTGAACGAGATTACGGTGCGGCAGGCAGATGACTTCAGATCCGTCGCCGTGTACTTGCCGCGCGTCGCTGTAGCCGCTAGACCGACTTCCTGGCACTCTATCGAGCGATAGCCGATGAGATGCGACCTCAGCTCCAGCGGATCGGGACGCAATTGGACGAGCAACTCTCCAATTTAGCGAACAGCCGCCGCGAGGCGAGCGGAGCCGCATGGGCTGAACAAGGCGCATTTCGCGATGCGCTCATCCAGGAGGTCGGGCAGCGGGACTCCGACATCTTGGCGGCCCTGATGGCGATGGAATGACAAGGAACCCGCCGCGTTCCAGTCGCTGGCAGGAGAGTCGAAAGGCGGACTGGTCGAGACGGACTTCGATGCGGTTCGCGCCATGGGCGCAATTGTGAGATTTGCCACGAAAGCGGTCGGAGAGAATGAAGCTCCCGCGAGGTGCGTTTACCTCTTCCTTGATGAAATCGAGGCCATTGCTGACTTCTCCTCTGCTCAAGCCGTAAGCATTAATACTGGCATACGGGATACGCTAAACGCGGCCCCTGAAGGACTCTGCATGCTGCTTGGCTTCACGGGAGATGCTGCCTTCCTAGAAGGACTGTTCGATCGCAGTGTGATATCCCGCATGACCACCGAGCCGATTGAGCTGCCGGCTCTCGATCTTGAACAGTCCCTCGCCTTTATCCGCGACATTCACTCCGCCTATCGCGATCCGGAGGCAAAGTCGAAAAGGACTTTCCCTTCTCCGAAGAAGCGCTCCGCGAAGTGATCAGTCGAACTTCAGAGCGAACGCCTCGCCTGCTGATGCGGAGCTGCCGAACCGCGCTGGAGCAAGCCGTGGTGAAAGGTGCATTTGACGGAACGGCGCCCATTCCCCTCGATTTCGTGGAAGACGTACTCATCTGAGAGACCCCCGACGCGGCCTATTGCTTGATAGCAACGTACCCGCTTAAGAGTCCGCCGCGCCGTGCCGACAGACGCCACATTTTCCCGGCGAGTTCGCCGACTGCTGCATCCAACTCGGTAATGAATGCCTCCTCTGAGCAAACCTTGCCAGACGCCGCCTGGGAGGCTGCGTAGCTTAGGTACAACGCTTCCACTTCTGCCTGGTTGAAAGATCGAAGGCGTAGGAATTCGTATGAATGAGTCACGAATCCGACGAAGTCGGTACCGCCGGTGGCAGCCGAGGGCGGCGTGGGCGCACTGATCGCCCAAATCAGAGACCATGTGAGTCTTGGGGCGGAATCGATGGACAGGGCAGTGCCCACTTGATCGGACAGCCCCAATGCGACGACCTCGTCGATGCACTGACCTGCCTCCTTCAAACGGCTAAGAATGCGGTCGGCGCGCTCGGGTCGGTCCATTCCGAGGTCTCGAATCCAGCCAAGTCGGGGCGTAGTGGTGTGGCGGACGGTGTGCCCTGTCATCCCCGCGTCTATCTGTTTCCGTGAGCCGCGGGCGCTGGTCGTTGCGCGGCGCCCTTGCGTGAGACTCCTCTGGGACCTCATCCAGATATCCGAGTCCCATGCGCGCGACTGCCGAATTCGGCTGGGTGGAAAACCACTGCCGTTTTACAGCTACGCACGTGAGGACCGCGCCGAAAACTGTGGGGGCTCGGTGCGGAGCAGATTAATACATAATCGCCGTCAGCTTCGACGATGAGAGCGGACATCAGCGCTGCCACTTGCGGTGAATCCTGGCCAAACATAGTGAGAGTGCGCGGATCGCCCTGCCGCGCGTGCCAAGAGTGATGCGATTGCCCGTCCGCTCAGAAGCCGGAGGGCCAACAGGACGTTTCGGATTCCTTCTTGTAGCTTCGACCGAAGCCGGCGCACTGCCGAGTATCGCGGGTATCCGAGTGTCAATCGCAGCGGTAGGAAGCCAAGCTCGCCACTCAACTCCGTAACGAGGCTGGCAAAGCGAAATACGTTGAAGAGGCCCTCGGTGTAGCCGATCCTCCTGACGAGCTCTCTCTGGAGATCGACCTTATGGCGCGACAGCTCAAGTAGGCCGGGCATCGCCAAGCACCGAAGGCTCTCGGCCTCCGTGAGGGGAGACACGGGGCCGAAGTGCGATGAGCAGACCGCGCGGCGATTCAGCGTCTCCAACCACCGCCTGACCGTCATCAAGCGATCTGATGAGGTCCGCCGGGTGCGACACATCCTGCTCGCCGTGCTTAACCGAGCGTGGCAGTCGTGATGGAAACCGAGCCACTGCCGCATCGATATCCGGCTCGGTGACGAGTCTATGCGTTATGTTTAGATCAGCCTGACTAAGGATTGCGGCGTCGAGGGCGGAAGGCTGCTGTGTGGCCAGCAAGAGGGATAGCCGCGTCTCGCGCCCCCGTTTCACGTATTCGACCAGCGTGGGCCGCGCTGCAGTCAACCGGTTCGACGGCGCGACTATGTGGGCCTCGTCGATCACCACCCAGACGCCCTCAGGCAGCTCCTCCTCGGGGGCGGGTTGATGCAGGCGCCTGCTCATCCTCCGGCGTGTATGGAACGCCCCCATCACTCCAAAGAGCCGGCGACAGATCACGCTCACCACCATCGACTTAGTGGAATCGTCAAGTTCCCTGAGCAAGAGGACGCTGACTTGACCTGGTACGAGTAGCTCGCTGATCGGCAGGCCGGATACGTCGAACACCCCGGTGTCCTCCACGCTCTCAAGTCGCCACCTGACCGCCTCGCGCGTCGCATCGTTGGCAGACGCCAGCTCCATGGATCCCGAGATGCAGGCAACCAAGTCGGACACCGAGAAGCTTGGTTGGGGATCTCTGCGTTGCCCGCTGGGATCAGTCCAGCCCTCTTCTGCGGTCAGCGCGAGCGCGCTCCGAATCAACTGCGTCATTGGCTGGAACCTGTCGAGTTGAGCTAGCCCAGTCGTCGAGCGATAGGTCGGCCGGCGCAATGGCGAATTCGATGTCGCCGGCCCCGAGTGCCGGAGTCCCGCGCGGCCTCATGAGGCGTACGTTGGGCAGCGCCGATGGATCCAGCCGCCACTTCTCTAGCTGCTGAAGCTGCTCGCGATCCTCGGGAATGTCGCCGTCGGGAGTGGCGCCGAGCGTCCAAAACTGGTTCTGCGTGTCAAAGAAGATGGTGGTGATGGGCGTATCCTTGGTCGTGATCCGGCTAGCAGAATTCAAAGCTAGCCCTTCCACGAAGATGCCCAAGTCATAGGACTTGCCGCTTCCCCGCTTTCCCGAAATGAAAACCACGTGAGGGTGTTCGACATCGAGCCAGACGTTTGAGTCGTAAAGGTCCCGCAGCGCCCCCCGCTCAATCGACTTCCCGAGCAGGATGAGACTATCGGAGCGACCTCGGTTGCGCCGCTGGCCAAGTATCAAGTGCTTGCCGCGGGGAACGAAGTTGAGCTCCGCCGCGGAGTCCGCAACTCGATATCCGGAGACTCCTTCCAAGTGACCAAGCGGCGGCAATCTATCGGTCATCAGCCAGCCCTCGCCGGACGTTCGATTCTATGGCCGCCCGTTACCGACAACCTAATCACCATATCGGGTCGCAAGTCCTCCAGGAACAAGTGGGAGTGGGGAGCCGCTACGACCAGGGCGATGCGTTGTGCGCGAACGACCTTCGCAATTTTCGACGCGACCGCAGCCGCCGAAAGGGGGTCAAGTGCTGACATGAACTCGTCGGCGATCCAGACGTTAGCGCCGCTCCACATTAGCGCCGCAAGCATGGCGCGGTACTGCTGGCCGGCACTCAATTGCGAGAAGGGCCGCAAGTAGAGCCGAGCCTCGCTCAATCCCGCAAGCCCCAGCACCTGCACGGCGTCCTCTACGCGACCTCCACGGGCGGCTCCTCGATCAGAGGGTCACCCGGTGGGCAGGTCTTCGAATTGCCCGATGCGCGCGTTGATCGGCATTCGCACCTCCCCCTCGCATAGGGCGCCGTGCGGAAGTCCTCGGCCAGCGATCAATCTGAGCAGTGAGCTCTTCCCCGAGCCTGAAGAACCGGTAATCAGCGTAATGGAACCCGGGTTGAGCGTGGCGCTTAGCCGACTTAGCACCACATCTACATTGGAGTCGGGGCTCAGGCCGAAGGCCTCCTCGACTTTTGAGTTTGCCCGGCGCGCGGCACCGCTACCGAGTACCGCATGGAAAGATCGACGATCTCTATCGGTCCGGTGAGTGGGACCGATGGAATAGTCGGACGCGTAATGGCATCCGCAACGCCAAGAGCCTTGGCTCTGGCCGCGACGAAGCGATGAGCCGGGACGGTTAGGCCGGCCAGGTATGTCGGCTTCGGAAGGCGGAGCACCTTACGAAGATGAGGGTACAAGTCGGGAGGAGGCGGCTCGTCCCGGGGATAGAGCGCCGGCGACCTCCGCCCAATCCACTTCGGCGGGAAGCGCAGCAACTGCCGCAGCGTAACCGCGTTGGGCATGTTGGATGCCCCGGGCCCGCATTTCGTGGGTCTTTGGGGCTCCGGTCCGCATGTGCCACTTCACGTCTCGCGCGACCCTATGCAGGTTGCCTTCCGTCTCGCCCACATAGATCATCCCCGCTTCGGCCGCGAACGGGACATACCGCATCATGTCGGCCGTGATCTCCAAGAAAAAGGGGGCGCAGGCTGTCCGCGTGGAATCGATGACGCGCATACTCGCGGGCGACAGTAACCAGCATACCTTACCCAACCCAATTCCGCGCAGCTCAGGGTGGATGACGAGCCTCGATATCCGGGCAACAAGAGACGTCCAGTTCTCGATCGCTTGCCGGTCCCATCGTGCCCAGGCGATTGCCCCAGAGCGAAACGGAGCATCGAGGATGCGGGTGCGAGGTCGATTCATCAGAAATCCCGTTGTCAATTCCACAAATCCAAGGACAGCGGGAAACTCCGAAGCCGTCGACGTGATGACGATGACGGCCTCATGGGCGAAGCTGTCCTCACTCCGGTAATGGAACGTCGAGAGTTGCCGGTAGCCATGAAGCTCCTCGAGTGCTGAGAGGTCCTCGGCCACCGCACTAACTCGGTGGCCGCCCAGCGTGAAGCGAACACGGCGCGCGTAGCTCGGAAGCAGCCTTGATCTTCCGTTCCTCAACTGCACGTAATATCCATGTCCGTCCCGCCCGACCAGATCGCCCTTGGCGATGACAGCGTAGCGAGGAAGTTCCAACGACTCGCCTGTTGAGAGCTCGACGAGCTTTCGCGGTCCGTTTGACGTCACCCTCTCCGCCGGGCCGAGCTCCTTGTCGGCAGGCGGCCAGATGCGCAGTTGGGTTGAACGCGCGCGTCGTGTCACAGCCGGACATTAGCCGATAGACCAGCCCAGCGGTTGGCGTCGCACACCGATCTCCGGCTGCTACTTCCGGTCAATGGAGCTGCGGTAGTACCCTGACCGTCCCCGGTCTGCGCCCCAACGCGGCCGCCACGGAGCGAGAAGGAGGTGTTCGAGATGACTGACCCGACCACCCGCTCCACTGCCCCGAGCCCCGGAGCCGCGTAGCTCGCAGCGCGCGACGCCTCCAGCCGGGACGCGGGGAGCGGCCCCGATCCCTGGAGGACGCATGACTGACCTGGAGATCCGCCCGCTGAAGCCGGGCGAGACCGAGCCTTCCTCTCCTACCCCTACCCGACCACGCCCGAGGTGGGCTACGAGGCGCGCGCGAGTACCCCGACCTGCTCGCCACCAACGAGTACCGCCCCGAGCACACCTGGGTCGCCGTGCGCGACGGCATCGTGGTGGCCCGCGCCGCTTTCTGGGCCGGGCCCGATGACGCCCAGCCCGCCTCCCTCGACTGGCTCGATGCGGCACCCGGCCCAGACCAGGCCGACCTCGCCACCCGGCTCCTGCAGACCGCCTTCGAGACGACGCGCAACGAGGACGGCGAGCGACCCGATCACCACCTGCTCCTGCCACCGAACTGGAGGACCGGCCCGATATCGTGGCCGCCGCCGCGTTCCGCACCGCCGCCGCGACCAACGCCGGGCTGTGGCTGTTCGTCGAGCGGGTGAGGCAGCACCAGCAGATGAGTCAAGGAACGAGAAAA
>CAWAGB010000002.1:0-43046 GCA_963781555.1 uncultured Chloroflexia bacterium
GGACTGACCCCGCCCGCCTCGACGAGTGGCTTGCACGCGCCCTGGCGCACGTGCGGACGATGCCTCCGAAATGACCGATGCGGAACGCGTCGCCTATGCGGCGCTGACCGGCATGGCCATCTGCTTCGGCGGCACCTGGGTCGCCGGCGCGGTGGCGGTCGACCACGTACCGCCATTCATGGTCGCCACCCTGCGCTTCGCCGCCGCGAGCGTGCTGCTGGCGGGCTGGGCACGCCTCAGCGGTCGGGGCCTCGCCTCCCTCCGGCGGGGCGATCTGCCGCTGGTGGTGGGCTTGGGGCTCACCGCGATCGCCGGCTACAACTGGCTCTTCCTGACCGGCCTGACGCTGGCGCCGGCGACCGATGGCGCGATCATCGTGCCGGGGCTGGCACCGGTGTTCACCGCTCTCATCGCCTGGGGCGCGCTGCGCGAGCCGCTCGGCCGCCTGGGCGCCGCCGGCCTGGCGGTCGCGGCCGCCGGCCTGGTGCTGGTGGTGGGTCCCGGGGCGGAGTCGAGCCCAACGCGCCTGCTCGGCGACCTGATGTTCATCGCCGGCGCCGTCTGCTGGGGCATCTACTCGGTGCTCGGCAGGGTCGCCAGCCGCACCTTCGACCCGGTCAGCGCCACGCTGTACGGGACCGTGGTCGGAACGCTGGTGCTCATCCCTGCCGCGATCCTCGAGGGCGGGATGCCGCGCCTGCTGGCGGCGCCGCTCGAGGCATGGGTCGCCATCGCCTACCTGGCGGTGTTCGGCACCGTCATCGCCTTCGTCCTGCTCCACGTCGGCGTGGGACGCATCTCCGCCTCGCGGGCGGCGGCCTTCGCGCTCCTGGTGCCGATCATCGGGGTGGTGAGCTCGGCGCTGCTGCTCCACGAGCCGCTGACCTGGCTGAGCCTGGTCGGCGGCGTGGTCGTCATCGCGGGCCTGTGGCTGATCCAGCAGCGCGGCGCGCCGCCGCACCAGGCGACGACGGACTGAGGAACGCCGCTATCAGGCGCGCCACCTCGTCCGGGCGCTCCATCTGGACCGTGTGGCCCGCGCCGCCGATCTCGGCCAGCCGTGCGCCGGGGATGCGCGCGGCGAGCGCGCGCTGCACCCATGGCGCCACGATCCGATCGCGCCCAGGGACGATCAGCAGGGTCGGCACGGCAATCCGGGACGGATCGATCCCCTCGGCCGCCGCCACGGCGCGGACGAAGCGTCGCAACACGCGGCGGGTGCCGGACAGAAGCAGAGGATCCACGTAGCCGCGCGCGATGTCATCGGCGGAGAGGCCACTCTCCAACGCCACGCCGCGCATCGCGCGGGCCACGATCCGCCTGGCCAGGGCGGGCAGGACCATCGCCCCGAACAGGCTCATGAGGCTCCCATCGCTGAGCGGCAGCCGCCTCGCGGCGTCGACGGGCGCCACCAGTACCAGGCGCCGCAGCCGATCCGGATGGCGGACCGCGAAGCGCTGGGCCAGGCCGCCGCCGAAGGAGTGGCCGGCCAGATCGGCCTGCTGGATGCCGAGGGCGTCCATGACCCCGGCCACGCGATCGACGTGGCTGTCGGGGTCGAGGCCGCGCCGCGGGGTTCGCGTCGAGTACCCGAATCCCACGGTGTCAATCGCCACGCTGCGCATCTGAGAGGCCAGCCGCTCGGCGACCGGGCGCCACGCGAACGAGTTCGAGGGAAAGCCATGCAGCAGGATGAGCGGCACACGCCCCGCCACGGCCGCGCCGCGCTCGACGACGTGGATCTCCTCGCCGCCCACGTCGATCAGCCGGCCGGGAACGTGGAGGCGGTCGCTCACTCGGCCGCGATCGGTACCGGGCTGCCGTCCTCCTCGACGGCAACGAACACGAAGCTGCCGGTGGTCGCCAGGCGCCGCTCGCGGGAGAGCAGCTCCTCGACGTACATCTCCACGCCCACGGTGACGCTCGTCGTCCCCACCCGCTGGACCCGGGCCACCAGCTCGACCATCTGCCCGGCACGCACCGGGACCTTGAACTCGACCCGGTCCGAGGCAACAGTGACCATCGTCCGGCGCGCGAAGCGCGTCGCTGACAGGAAGCCGGCCTTGTCCATCAGCCCGAGCGCATGCCCGCCGAACAGCGTCCCGTAGTGGTTCGTCTGGTGCGGAAAGATGAGCTCGATCATCCGCACCTCGGACCGATCGAGCTCCGGCTCGGTGCTCACGTCGCCAGCGTACCCCGAGCGGCCTACGTCATTTGTCCCGTCGCCGAACGGCGGAAGGACGGATGGCCCGCCCCACCCGGCCGGTCACCATGTATCCAGGACCCATCCTCCCGCAGCCACACCCAGCCGTCCCGAGCCGGCTGGGTGTTGCTATGTCCGCCCGAACCGCTCCAGGATCCGGCCGGCGGTGTCGTCGGGCGACGCTGCGTCGACGTCGACGACTAGGTCGGCGATGGACGCGAAGAGCGGTGCGCGGAACGCATCGGCCTGCCGAAGCCATCCAGCGGGATCGCGGTCGAGCCACGGTCGATGGTCATCCTCCGCCGGCGACAGGCGCCTCGCCAGCGTCGCGGGCCGCGCGCGCAGCCACACGACGTTGGATGCCGCGGCAAGGAGCGCCCGGTTCGCGGGGTCCATCACCACCCCGGCGGCAACCGCCACGATCACCGGAGCTGGCGCCTCCAGGGCCGCGCGAAGCGCGGCCGATTCCGCGCCCCGGAGCACCGCCTCGCCCGCTTCGGCCAGCTCCCGCGCGGTTCGTCCGGTCGCTCCTTCCACCAACGCGTCGTTGTCGTGAAATGGCCAGCCGGTGCGGGCCGCGAGCGCGCGGCCCACCGACGATTTGCCGCTGCCCATCATCCCGACCAGCACGATCCGCATTGGCACGAGGCTAGCAAACGCCTCCCGCGGGCGTAGACTTGACCCATGTTCGGATTCGGAAGACCCTCCACCCTGCCCGACCCGGCCAATGCGCTTCCCGGCCGCGACGGGCCGATTCCCACCGCCGAGCGCCATTTCGTCAACGATTCGCCCATCAAGCCGCCGTACCCCGAGGGCACGGAGCTCGCGACCTTCGCGATGGGCTGCTTCTGGGGTGTCGAGAAGATCTTCTGGCAGACCCCCGGTGTGATCTCGACCTCGTCCGGCTATGCGGGCGGCTACACCCCCAACCCCACCTACGAAGAGGTGTGCACGGGCAAGACCGGCCACGCCGAGGCCGTGCAGGTCGTCTTCGACCCGCAGCGCATCAGCTACGACGAGCTCCTCAGGTTGTTCTGGGAGAACCACGACCCCACCCAGGGCATGCGGCAAGGCAACGATCGCGGCACCCAGTATCGGTCGGCCATCTACACCCATACCGATGCGCAGCGTGCCGCAGCGGTGGCCTCACGAGACATGTACCAGCGCGAGCTGACACGAGCCGGCTACGGCCAGATCGCCACCGAGATCAGCGACGCGCCTCCCTACTACTTCGCCGAGGCGTACCACCAGCAGTACCTCGCGAAAAACGTCAACGGCTACTGCCCGAACCACGAGACCGGCGTCAAGCTGCCGGACGACTTCGTGGTCACGCCACTTCGCTACGTCGACTGACCTCGGGCCGGAGACGCGATGGGACCCGCGCATTCGCCGGCCGATCCACCCGCCGGCGAGCGGTACCTGCTGCTCGCGGACATTTCCGGCTACACCAGCTTCATGGCCGGCGTGGAACGGTCGCACGGGGTGGACTTCAGCGCCGGGGTCCCGGCGGCGTATTCGGTGGTCGGGGCGCTGCTCGATTCGGTGATCACGGGACTCGCACCGGCCTTCGCCCTCGTCAAGCTGGAGGGCGACGCGGTGTTCGCGGCAGCGTCCGCGTCCAGCCTGGACGGTCAGGGCCAGCGGGCCCTGGCAACGATCACCGCCACGTACCGGGCGTTCGCTGCTGCTCGCACCCGGGCCATCCCCTCGAAGGACCACATCTGCACGGCATGTCCGGCGGTGGCGCAGCTCGACCTCAAGGTGATCGTGCATCGGGGCCACACGGTGCGCCAATCGGTAGGACCAGGCAGCGACCTGCTGGGACCCGCCGTGACGGCCGCGCACCGATTGCTGAAGAACACGATTCGCGACGAGATCGGCTACCGTCCATACCTGTTCCTCACCGATCCGGCGGCTTCCGCGCTGGGGCTGCCGGAGGTCGGCACTGCGCACGGCGAGACCTATCCGGATGCCGGGAGGATCGAGGGCCGGCTCCTCGAGCTGGGCGCTAGCTGAGCTCCTTGAAGCTGGTCAGCACGAACACCGTGCGGCAGTAGAGCGAAACGGCCTCAGCATCCTCGGGTGCGACGGCTCCGGCCGCCGTGACCTGGCAGTCGGCAGCGGCAGGGTCGTCGAAGTGCCCGCTGATCTCGAGCTGCGCGAGCGTGTCCGGGCCTTCGGGGAGCGTCACATCCGGCGACACGCTGATGCGAATCTGATCAGCGTCACCGATGTGCGTGCGAATTGGGCTGGCAAGCCACGCCGGCTCCCAGGTCCCGCCGACGGCGCCCCCGATGCCGGAAACTGCAACGGGGCCGCTGAGGGTGATTGATGTACCGCCGAAGCAAACCAGCCGTTCACCGGGAGTGAGTGCCGCCAGCTCCGGCAGTGAGGGTGATGACGATGCGGGACAGGTGGGTTCCGCCACCTTGAACGCAGCCTCCGAGGGCGCGCCGACCCAGCCCACATCGACGACCTCGTCCACCGGGTACACGGGGAACCATGTCATGCCCCCTGCCGCCACCGGTCCGAAGATGGGTCCACCTGACCCTGCGGCGTTGAGATCGGCCGTGATCACGAGCTCCGTGCCGGCGGGCAGCTCGCGGACGACCGGGCTCGTTGCATCGGGCGCTTGTCGCATGTCCGCTGCCGCGGCGAGCGAGATCCGCGCGCCATACCCGAGAGCCGGGCGCGGGGCCGGCGAGGCGGACGCAGTCGGGCTTGGCGATGCGGTCTCGACGCTCGACGATGACGGCGACGCCGTAACGGCCCCGCTCGGCTGGAGGGTCGCGGACGCTCCGCGACAGGCGACGAGGAGTGCGCAGGCCGCGACGACAAGCCCTCCTCGCCGTCTCCGACGCCACCGATTCAGTGAGATGGAGCTCGCGGCCGTGGAGCTCATCGAATGGGTGCGGGCTGGCATGGACAGTTCCCTCCTGCCGCGAGTATTACCGCAGGGAAATCCGACCTGCAACCTCCACGGCAGACCGCGTACGCTCTTCTCATGACCCACATGACGGTCCAGGTCGAGCTCGGGGCGAAGCGCGTCTTTGCCACGGCCATCGACTGGCCCGGCTGGAGCCGCAGCGGGAAGACGGAGGAAGCTGCCCTCGGGGCCCTCGTCGCCAGCGCATCGCGCTATGCGGCAGTTGCCCGACGTGCAGGCGTGCCGTTTACCGCACCCGGGTCCGTCGCGGACCTCGAGGTGGCGGAATCGGTGGTGGGTGGCAGCGGCACCGACTTCGGCGTTCCGAGCGTCGCGCCGGAGGCGGACGACAAGCCGGTCAGCGCAGCGGACCTGAAACGGCTCGGTGCCCTGCTGGGCGCCGCGTGGGCCACCTTCGATGCGGCCGTTGAGGCGCACCGCGGCGCCGAGCTGCGCAAGGGCCCGCGCGGCGGCGGGCGGACGATGACCAAGATCGTGGGCCACGTCCTGGAGGCGGAAGAGGCATACCTCCATCAGCTCGGCAGCAAGCGGCCCGAGCTGGCCAAGGACGCATCGGTCGCGACACGCACGGCCGCCGTTCGGGATGCGGCGCTGGCGGCACTCGCGGCGCGTGCGCGCGACAAGCCGCTCGCCGATCCGAACAAGGTCGAGAAGTCGTGGAGCCCGCGCTACTTCGTGCGTCGATCGGCGTGGCACGCCCTCGACCATGCCTGGGAGATCGAGGATCGCGCGACGTGAATCCGGCACGCGACGCCCTCCTGGAGCGCATCACGGCGTGGGCGAGGCGCCGCGACGACATTCGCGGGGCGCTGCTGGTCGGCTCCGCCGCGCGCATCGTCTCGCCGGCAGACGAGCACAGCGACCTTGACGTGGTGCTCTTCGTCGTGGATCCGACGGCGTGGCTCGACGATCCGAGCTGGGTAGCCGAGATCGGGGAGGCGTGGATCACGTTCGTCGAGCCGACCGGGGTCGGCCACGGCTGGGAGCGCCGCGTGCTCTTCGCCGACGGCGTCGACGTCGACTTCAGCCTCTTCCCTCCCCCGGGCCTCTCGGACGAGGCGGCCGTGGCCGCGCACCACGTCCACGGCGTCCTGCAGCGCGGGGCGCGGGCACTCGCCGATCCCGATGGCTTCCTGGCGACCCTCATCGCCGAGGCAGAGGCCGCCCCGCCCGCGCGGCGCGTAGAGCTGCCAACCCCCGCTGAGCTTGCCAATGCGGTCGCCGACCTCCAGTACCACGTCGTGTGGGCGGCACGAAAGGCGCTGCGCGGCGAACGATGGGTCGCGGCGGAGTGCATCAACGCGCACATGGGCTCGCGGCTGGCGACGCTGGCCTCGTGGCACGCGTCCGTGGTCAACGGTGTGACCGACACGTGGCACGCCGGTCGCTTCCTCGAACGCTGGGCGGACCCGCGCGCGGTGTCGGGCCTGGGGCGGGCCATGACCGACACGACCCCCCGCCGCATCGGGGCGGCGCTGGCCGCATGCCTGGAGCTGTGCGAGCTGCTTGCCGGCGAAATTGGCGCGGTGATCGGTCAGGCATATCCGACCGATGCCCATCGGCGCGTCGCGGCCTGGCTGGCGGAGCATCCGATCGCCTAGCGTGGCGTCTCCCGGGTGACGGCCAGGACCCACATGACAGCCACCAGCGCGATGACGAGCAGGACGACCACGAGAAGCTCGCGGCCGGCAATGAGGCTCATGCGCCATTCCTCCAGGCATGGTCCACCCCCACTGACCTGCCGAGGGCACGGCGACCGGGACAGCATACGCACCGGATGCAACCCCTCGGCCCGGGAGCGTCACCCGCACCACGGTGCCCTCGCCCGCCGCCGAGCGGAGCGACACGCTGCCACCGTGCGCCTCCGCGATGTGCGCGAGTTGTGAACGCCGCGTGGAGATTCGGGGCGCGCGCGCTCAGCCGCGCGCGGCGACGATGCGGCGCACCAGCACGGCTCCCAGGAAGGCGCCCGTGACGTTGGCCAGGACGTCGGTCACGTCCGCCTGGCGTCCCGTCTGGGAGATCGCCTGGACCGCTTCCACGCCCACCGAGACAGCGAGCGCCACCAGCACCACCGGCAGCACCCGACGACGTCGCGATCGCCAGGAGAGCGACATCCCAAACGGCACGAAGAGCAGCACGTTGGCACCGAGCTCCGCCAGGGCGCGCGACATCTGGATCTGGCCGCGCATCGCGAGCAGCTGGTCGCGGAATGGCAGCAGGTTGACCGGCAGCCTCGGCACCTCTTCCTGTAGTGGCGCGAAGGTGAGGGTCACGATGAGCGCCAGCGCGATAAGCAGCGCCACGTCCTTGCCGGTGCGGCGAACGGCCGTCGCCAGCGGCACGTCGCGGGCGCGCCACACCGTCATCGGGACCGCGACGAGGACGATCACGATGGCGATGGTGACGAAGAAGGCGAGTGGACCTGCCACCCAGTTGAGGAGCACCGGCATCCGCGCACGCTAGCACCGGGGGCTTGACGGCATTACTCGTTTGACGTAAAACTACTTTTCGTCAATCTACTCCACGCCGAGAGGATATCCGTCGCCATGCATCGCCTGGGCGCCCTGCGCGAGCCCAACTTCCGACGACTGTGGATCGGCCAGACCACCTCCGCGTTCGGCGATGCGCTCGCCGGCGTTGCGCTCACCTTCGGCATCCTTGGCACGACCGGATCCGCGGTCGACCTGGGACTGGTGCTCACGGCCTTCATGGTCCCGCGCGTCGTCTTCCTGCTGGTCGGCGGGGTCTGGGCCGATCGCATCCCGCGCCGGACCATCATGCTCAGCGCGGACCTCGTCCGCGCCGCCGCGCAGGGCGTCCTCGCCGTCGCCTTCCTCACCGGCAGCGCCTCGCTTCCGGTGTTCGTTGGCGTGGCCATGGTCACCGGTGGCGCGGGCGCGTTCTTCGTCCCCGCCTCCATCGGCCTGGTGCCGCAGGCGGTCAGCGCGGAGCGCCTCCAGCCGGCCAATGCGCTGCTCAACCTGTCGCACTCGTTCGCCGCCCTGGCGGGGCCGGTCATCTCCGGGGCCTTGCTGGTGACGGTAGGCCCGGGATGGATCTTTGCCATCGACGGGCTCTCGTTCGTGGTCAGCGCCATCGCCCTCGCCGCGCTCCGGCTGCCCGCCCTGCCACCCATCGTCAGCCGTCCCTTCCTGGCCGACCTGGCCATCGGATGGCGCGAGGTCGTCTCGCGCAGCTGGCTGACGGCCTCGCTCGCCGGCTTCGCCTTCGTCAACCTGGCGTTCGCAGGCTTCTTCGTGATCGCCCCGGTCATCGTCGAGCGCTCCTACGCGGGCGCACCGGACTGGGGGCTGCTGATGGCCGGCTTCGGGCTGGGCGGGCTGATCGGCGGTGCGATCGCACTGCGCTTCTCGCCGGTCCGCCCGCTGGTCGCCGTCTTCGCCACGTTGCTGGCCGCACCGACGACCCTCCTCCTCCTGGCCGCGCTGCCGCCGCTGCCGCTCCTCGTGGTTGCAGTGGTGGGCTTTTCGGCCGCGACCGCATTCGCGAACACGATCTGGCACACCACCATCCAGCGCCAGGTGCCGTCAGAGAGCATCTCCCGCGTCAGCTCCTACGACTGGATGGCCTCCCTCCTCTTCTTCCCGATCGGCTCGGCGGTGGCGGGTCCACTTGCCGAGACGCTCGGACCGCCGACGGCGCTGGTCGCGTTCGCCGCCGCCTCCGGGCTGGCCATGGTCGCCACCCTGGCCGTGCCCGCGGTGCGAGCGCTCCGCCGCATCGACGTGATCGAGCCGGCGGACGCGGAGCTCGAGCGGCTCGAGCCGGCTACCGCCGAGGCGGCGTGAACCTTTGGGCGGGCGGCATCGGTAGGAGGGGGTGATGAGCACCCCCGAAGACCCGCGCCGCGCCTTCGACTTCTGGCTGGGCAGCTGGGAGGTCTTTGCCCCGGACGGGCGCCGGGTCGGCACGAACCGCATCGAGTCGCTGTACGACGGCGCGGCGCTGGCCGAGCACTGGGAGGGCGTCGGCGGGATCCGTGGAACGAGCCTCAACGCCCTCGATCCCTCGAGTGGACGTTGGCACCAGACCTGGGTCGACTCGGCAGGCTCGCTCCTCCGCCTCGAGGGCGGCATGCGCGGCTCGAGCATGGTGATGGAGGGAACGGCCCCCGCCGACGACGCACCCGGGCGGATCGACCACCACCGCATCACGTGGACGCCGAACCCCGACGGGACCGTGCGCCAGCTTTGGGAAGCGTCGTCGGATGCCGGCGCGACCTGGCGGAGTGCCTTCGACGGCGAGTATCGCCGCTCGACCTGAAGGGTCGTGTCACGATCCGCCGGCCCCGCGCCTCGGTGGTGATGAGAGGATCTTCCACGCCCAGGACATGACCCGATGACGCAGGTGGCCGACCTGTTCCACGACCGCGACCGCGCGCACGAGGCTTCCATGACCGACTCCCCCGCCCCCGCCGCGGGCGCCGGGGTCGACCTGGAGGCCGCCTTCGAGCGCGCGCGGCCGCGACTGCTGGCCATCTCGCGCGGCCTCATCGGCGCGGGCGGGGCGGAGGACGTCGTCCAGGACACGTACCTCGTGGCCCGCGAGCGGATCGGCCAACTGCGTGATCCGGCGGCGGTCGAGGCGTGGCTGGCGCGCATCGCGATCCATCGCTGCTACCGCCAGCGCCAGCGCCGCATGCACCTCGACCGGCTGCTGCCGTGGCTGCATCGCACCCCCTCGAACAGCAGCCTCGAGCTGCGCGAGCTCATCGAGCGCCTGCCGGCCCGCGAGCGGACCGTCCTGGTGCTCCACTACGGGCACGGCTACTCGCTCGGCGAGATCGGTCAGCTGCTGGAGATCACCCACGTCAACGCGCGTGCCATCGTGTCGCGCGCCAGGAAGCGCCTCGTCGCCGCCTGGCTGGAGGACGAGGCGTGAGCGACCGGACGCGCTGCGGCCGCACGGCGGGGATCATCGAACGCATGCTCGACGGCGAGCCGCTCGGTGCCAGCGAGCGCGCGCACCTCGCGGGCTGCCCCGTCTGCACCCGGCGCACCGCACGCGTGACGTCCCTCGAAGCCGGCATCTCGCGGGCCGCCCTGGCGGTGGCCGGCGAGGCTCGCATTCCGGCCGGCGTGCTCGACCCGCGCGTCGTGGAGCCGCCGGTCGTGGAGCGCGGGTGGAGCGGGCTGCTGCGCCTTGCGTCGCTGGCCGCGGCTGCCGCGGTGGCGGTGACGATCACCGCGGTCGGGCTCGGCGTGCTCCGCGCGCCCGTGGCGCCGGCGCCGGGTAGTCCGGACATGAGCGCCGCCGGCGTGGCCGACCGGCTGATCCAGATGGGGCTCCGTTGCGAGGAGAAGCCGCTCGGCAGGTACACCTCCCCGCCGATGACCGCCCATGTCTGCGCCGCCCCCAAGCTGCGCGACGTCGAGCGGTACGGATCCACCTACACGGACGGCTCCGGCGTCACCTGGCTCGAGCTCCAGGTCACGGTCGCCGACCGCCACGACGACGCGCTCGTGGCACCGGCCACCGCCTTCCTGCTGGATGGCGTGGCGACCGTGTTCAGCGATCCGGTCGAGCTCACCACGGTTCGCGGCCAGCTCGCCGGCATCCTCTCCGACCGCCTCACCTACCACGACAACCGGCTCTTCGTCGGCGGCCGGCTCGTCGAGCTGGAGGGCTCGTGGAGCCAGGGCTTCGTGGTCCGCGTCGGGCCGACCGAGCCGCCCGTCTGAGCGTCACCTTTCCGGGGTACGGCGGCTCTGAGCCGCATGAACCGTCGAACGCATCCCGCTCTCGCGAGCCTCGTCCTGCTCCTGTGCGCCTGCTCGGGCGGTGGCGCGACCCCGGAGGGCACCGGCACGTCCCCGACCGCCACCCCGGCGGGCACCCGCCACCCATTCCCCGACGCGAGCGGCACGCTCGCCAGCGACGAGCCGATCTTCCACGCGGCGACTCTGGAAGGGATGCAGTTCTTCAATCCCGGTGCCGCCATCCTGCATGACGGCACGTATCACCTCTTCGGGCTCGCCTTCGGCGACGGCGTCACCCGGGCCGCCCACCTGACCTCCACGGATGCGTTGTCGTGGGAGGTCGGCGCAGACCCCGACTGGACGACCATCGACCTGGGCCTCGCCGATCCCGGGCCGATCCCCACCAGCGTGCTCGTGGAGCCCGACGGGACGTGGGCGCTCTACGGCTGGGGCTTCGAGCCGGGGACCAACCCGGCCCCCACGGTGGCCTGGCGCGCCACCGCGCCCGGCCCCGACGGCCCGTGGACCGCGAACCCCGGCATCATCCTCGCGCCCGGCGAGGGCGACGCGTGGGACGGGCGGGGCATCTTCGCTCCCTCCGTGATCGCGGAGGGGAACGGCGCGTACCGCGCCGCCTACTCGGGGTCGTCTCGCCTCTTCCCGAACCACGGCGTGGTCGGGATGGCCACGTCCCCCGACGGCGACGCCTGGACCAAGTTCGACCTCCCCACCGCGGCGCGTGACCTGCTCGCCAGCGACCCCATCATCGAGGAAGGGTTGTGCGGTGACTTCGATGCCGGCTCCACCTTCCAGCCGCAGTTGGCGCGCACGGAGAGCGGCTACCGGATCCTGTACTCCGGCTTCACGGTCGGTGCCGGGCCCACGACGATCGTCTCGGCGGTGAGTGCGGACGGCGAGACGTGGGCATGCGACGGCGCCGCGGTGACCGAGGCGTTCTTCCCGGCCTCGGACGCGATCAACGGGATCACCCTGATCAGGGGTGACGAGGACCACCTCATCGTCGAAGCCCTGGACGGTGGCGGCGATACCTCGTCGCTCTGGCTCGTCTCGCTCTGAGCGGACGGCGTGGGGCAGGCGCCGGGAACGGGCCGGCGCCGCCTCCATCTCTCCGTTAGAGACGCGCTCCCGTCGTGTCCGGCGGCTCCGGCCGCTCGATCTGCTCCGGCATCTCGATGCTCAGCCCGTTGATCGAGCGCGGCGTGCTGCGCTCATCCTCCTCGACCACCACGGCGGCGGGCGGCCGGTTGTGCAGGATCTTCTGCTCGAGCCCCGCCAGGAAGGTGCCCAGCGACTGTGTCACCCCGTCGAACGACGGCAGAGGCCCTGGGTCTGCCGGGTCGCGCCTGGGTGCCATGGCCGTAGTGTCCACCCCCGGTGAGAGGTTGTCACCCCGCTCGATCATTCCGCGGCAGGCAGGACCAGGGTGAAGACGGCGCCCCCGGCCGGCGCGTTGGCGGCGGTGAGGCGTCCGCGGTGCCGTTCGGCGATCCACTCCGCGATCGCCAGGCCCAGGCCGCTGCCGCCGTCCGGCGCGCCGCTGGCGCGGAAGAAGCGATCGAACAGACGCGGCAGGTCCTCGGGCCGAATGCCCGGTCCGGTATCGCTGACCGATAGCGTGGCCGAGCGCCCGGTGCGTGCCACCCGCACGGTGACGGACGCGCCGGCCGGGGAGTGGCGCACCGCGTTGTCGACCAGGATTGCCAACAACTGCCGGAGGCGGTCCGGGTCCCCCACCACGGCCGCCGGCTTGCCATCCAGCTCCAGGCGCACCCCGCGCTCGTCGGCGAGGCGCGCGAGGCCGCGCAGGCTGTCGCCCGCCACATCAGTCAGGTCGAGGCGCTCGCGCCGCAGTTCGATCGCATCCGAGTCGGCACGTGCGAGCAGCAGGAGCTCCTCCACCAGCCGGGTCATGCGCTCGCCCTCGGCGGTGATGTCGTCCACCGCAGCCGATGCCTCGCCATCCCGTAGCGCCGGCAATCGGCGCAGGTAGTCGGCGCTCGAGCGGATCACGGTGATGGGGGTGCGCAGCTCATGCGACGCGTCCGCGGCGAACTCGCGCTGCCGGCGCAGCGAGTCGCGGATCGGGATGAGCGCCCGGCCCGCGTAGACGAAGCCGAAGGCCACCGAGGCGAGCAGGACGATCGCGCCGCCGACCAGCAGCACGATCAGGGCGGTGGCGAGGACACGCTGCTCGGCGGCCCGGTTGTCGAGGATCTGGATCACCATCCGCTCACCGCCCACCTCGAGCGGCTCGGAGCGCACCCTGAAGGGCGTGCCGGCGAGGGTGACGGTGCGCACGTCGTCGACGCCGGCGAGGGCGGCCTCGAACCCATCCTGCACCGGCAGCTCGCCCACCAGATCGCGCGGCACGACGCCGAACGCCTGGCCGTCCGCGCGAACCGCGATGGTTGTCGTTCCCGCGCCCGGCCCGCCGACCCTCGGCCCGCCCAGTGGGCCATCGTCCCGAGTCAGGAAGCGCAGCGCGTTGCCGCCGAAGCGGTCGACGGCCTGCTGGATCTCGTCCGCCTGGTTGCGCAGCCGCACCTCGGAATCGGCCGAGAGGGTCCGGTTGAGGATCACGTACAGCAGCACGCCGAGCACCACGAGCGTGGCCAGCGTCGCCCCGCCGCTCCACAACGCGAGGCGCCACCGGGTTCGGCGCAGCAACGGGGCGTCCGCGGTGCGTGCGGCGGGCCGCAGGCCCATCTGTCTAGCCGGCCGCCATGCGATAGCCGACCCCGCGCACGGTCTGGATGCGGGTCGCGGCACCGGCACCCAGCTTGTCACGCAGGTAGTGGACATAGGTGTCCACGGTGTTTGGCATCAGGAACTCGCCGTACGGCCACGCCTGCTCCAGCAGCTGGTCGCGGCTCAGCACCTGCCCCGGGTGACGGAGGAGGCACTCGAGGAGCGAGAACTCGCGGGGCGAGAGCTCCACCTCGGCGCCTTCGACCGACACCTGGCGGCGCTCCTCGTCGAGGCGGATCGGGCCGCTGGAAAGGAATGCACCGCGCCGTGACGGGGCGGCGCGGTGGCGTCGGTCGAGGGCACGCAGGCGCGCCACCAGCTCCTCGTAGGCGAACGGCTTGACCAGGTAGTCGTCGGCGCCCGAGTTGAGGCCGGCGACGCGGTCAGGCACCGCGTCACGTGCGGTGAGCATCAGGATCGGCAGCTGCGAGCCCGCGTCGCGCAGGTGGCGCGCCACCTCCAGGCCGCTGAGATCGGGCAGCCCGACGTCCAGGACGACCATCTCGATGCCGTCGCTCTCGGCCACCTCGAGGGCCTCGACGCCGGTGGTGACGAGCTCGACGAGATGCCGATCGCCCTCGAGCAGGCGTTTCAGCGAGCGCCCGAGGCGCGCGTCGTCTTCGACGACCAACAGGTGCATGGTGTGGCCATGCTAGCGCGCGCTCGCTGGGAATCCTCTGGGAACGGTGGGCCGGTCCCGTGTCAGCCGTCAGACGACCAGCGGAACCACCAGGACGGCCAGGAGAAGGGCCAGCCCGAGCAGCACCACCGCGATCCCGAGCTCGATGTCGGAAACGCTGGTGTTGGTGTCGGTGATCGGTTGGCGGCGGAGCATGTCGACCACGCTACGCACGCCGCGTGCCGCATTCGTCGGCTGTGGTGCGCAGGCGCACTACGTCATTCGTCGCGACGGCGCGCCGGGCTGGCATCGGTCCTGCGCTGTAGCGCTCTGACAACAGCCATCCATCAAGGGCAAGACCCGAGGACGATCATCATGGCAACCACCACCCGGCCGACCACTAACGGACGCGGCAGCGCCCGCAGTTCGGCATCACCGCAGTACGCCAAGCTCGGCGTCGAGGTCCAGCGCTTCGGCACCCTGCGCGACCTCCCCATCGCGCTGGAGGACAAGGCGCGCAAGGAGAGCTGCAAGGTCCTCAACGAGATCCTGGCCGACTCGACGATCCTGTACGCGCTGTACAAGAAGCATCACTGGAACGTCGCCGGGCCGACCTTCTACCAGCTCCACCTGCTGTTCGACAAGCACGCCGAAGAGCAGACCGCACTGATCGACCAGCTCGCCGAGCGCGTCCAGCTGCTCGGTGGGGTGGCGGTGGGCGACCCGCGCCACGCGGCCGAGCTGACGACCATCGAGCGCGCGCCCGACGGTGCGGAGGATGTTCCCGCGCAGATCACGCGCCTGCTGCAGGCCCACGAGACGATCCTCGGCAAGGTCCGCGACGCGATCGAGATCACCGAGGAGAACAAGGACTGGGGCAGCAACGACCTGCTGATGGGTGACGTGCTGCGAACCAACGAGCTCCAGGTCTGGTTCGTCGGCGAGCACCTCGTCGACCTGCCCCTCATCGAGGACTGACCTCCCCGTATACCGATGCGCCCCGGCCCGCGCGATGCGGACCGGGGCGCCCTGCTGTGCGGCGTCGGCGGCTAACGCACTCAGGCCGGGGCGTGGAGCAGGGTCGCCTTGAAGGCCTGGATGCGGTCGTACGACGCGTCGATTCGCTCCTCGCTGATGCGCCCCGCCGCCACGAGGTCCTCGATCAGGTCGATGGTGCGAGTGACCAGGCTCGCCCCGCGGGTCGGCGGATCGGCGATGGTGAGGATGTCCACCCCGGCGGCGATGGCCAACGCCACCGCCTCGTCCCAGCCGTATGCCGCACGGATGGCGCCCATCTGCATGTCGTCGCTGATGACCACACCGCCGAACCCGAGCTGCTCGCGCAGCAAGCCGGTGACCACCGGGGCCGAGAGGGTCGCCGGATGAGCGGCGTCGAGGCGTGCGTTGAAGATGTGGCCGGTCATCACCGCATCCGCCTGGCCGGAGGTGATGAGCGCACCGAACGGCCGGAGCTCGGCATCGGTCCAGCGTCGGGTGACGTCAACGACGCCCAGATGGGTGTCCCCTGCCGCGCTCCCCTGCCCCGGGAAGTGCTTGAGCGTGGTGCGCACCCCGACGGCGTGCTGCCCGTCGATGAACGCACCAGCCTGCGAGATCACGCGCCGCGGGTCGGACGAGAAGCTGCGCCCGTTGCGACCGATCGCCGGGTTGCGCGGATTGATGTTCACGTCGACGACCGGCGCCAGGTTGAGGTTGATGCCCATCGAGGCCAGGGTGCGGCCGATCGCCTCGCCCTGGGCACGGGTGAAGGCCGGGTCGTTGCGCGTACCCAGGCTCGCCGCGGTGTACGTCGCCGGGAACCCGAAGCGGGGGCCGAGCCGAGCCACGCTGCCACCTTCCTGGTCCACCGCCACGATGAGCGGCGTCCCCGGTGGCGTCGCCATGCCCGCCGCCTGCAGGGTCGCCACCAGCGCGCGCAGCTGGGTCGGTGAGCTGATGTTGCGGACCGTGGACGCCCGGCCGCCGACCCGGTCGAACAGGACGATCCCGCCCACCGCGTTGCGCGTGATCTCCGCCACGATCGGGCTGCGTGCGTCCGCGGTGGTGCCGCGGAAGCCGATGAGCAGCATCTGCCCGATCTTCGTCCGCAGCCCGGGGCGCCGGAAGTCGGCAGTCATGGCGGGCTGGGTCCCACGAACCGGCATGGCGCGTGGGGCGAGCTGCTCCGGCGTGACGTACGGAACCGGGTTCCACACCTTTGCGCCGCGCCCGGTGATGATCCGTGGCTCGCGGATCTCCGCATGCGGGGCGATGGTGGCGCGCACCACGTTCCCGCCCGCTTCTGCCAGGAATGCGCCCAGGCCCAGTGCCCCGCCCGCGAGGAACGCGCGGCGTGAGAGGAGGCGGCGCGAGTGGTCGTCGGTCATGGCGACCGCACGGTAGCAGCCGTCCGCTGGCCGGGCTCAGCCTCCAGCTCGCGTCGATAGCCGACCACCGCTGCCAGCAGGATGACGTGAAGGGCCACGGCACCGACCGAGTCGAACTGGCGCAGGTAGAAGCTGATCAGGTCGCCCAGGACGAGGATGACGAGGAGGCCGAAGTACGCCAGTGTCCAGCCGAGCCGATGGCGCCCCACGATCGCGACCAGCGCCGCGCCGGCGAGGAGCAGGGCACCCGCCGCTGCCTCCACGGCGAGGTGCACCGCGTTGAAGGCGAAGAGGCGGCTGCCCGGCGCAGCGCCTGGCCCGGGATCGCTGCCGACCCCGAGCAGCGCCAGCACCGCCGTGATGCCCGACACCAGCAGCGCGGCGACGATGGCGACCCGCATCCCGCGCCCGCCGATCCAGCGCTCGCGCCGTGCCTGCCACCAGGCGCGGGTCCGCGAGAACGGCGGTGGGCTGGCGGGCGCGATCTCCAGGGATCGCGAATCAACGTACTCGAGGAGCACGGCGGCGAGGCGGCGTTGTTCCGCGAGGGGTGCGGATGCCGCCGCGCGCAGGCGTTCCAGCAGCTCGTCGCGCTCGCGTGGCTGCAGGTCCCCTTCCACCGACTCGTCGAGCAGCTCCAGCGCACCCAGCAGGTTCGAGCGGGGATCTCCCGCCCCCCGACCGCGTGCGCGCAGCCAGACCAGCACGGCGAGGAGGAACGTGGCGTAGATGATCGGCGCCGCCGCGGGATAGAAGTAGTCGTTCTGGGCGGTGATGAACTTTCCTACCTCGTCGATGAAGAGGCCGATCCCCACGCCGGCCAGCACCGCCGCAAGCTGGTACACGAAGCGCCCGGCGAGCAGGATCGGCAGAATCGCAGCCGCGAAGAGCACCAGCCCGCCCCACAGCGCGTGCGCGATGTGCAGATCACCGCCGCCAAGCTTGGGGAAGCCGGTCAGGTGCAGGAACCAGCGCGTCAGGAGCACCGTGCCGGCGAAGGAGACCAGGGTCAGGAAGAGGTAGCGCTCGGCGGCGTCGCGGCGCACCGGACGCCGGATCCAGGCCAGGCGCCGCCGTTCGATCATGGCCGGCATCCTAGCCGCTAGTCGGCGAGCACCGCCTCCATCACGGCGTCGCGGCCGGCGAAGTAGTCGGCGGCGGTCAGCGGAACAGGCAAGTCCGGCTCGATGGTCAGACGCGGGTCGTCGGGCAGGCCCTTCTCCCAGTAGCGGGTCGAGACGCCGACCTGCATCGGGATCGGCCAGTGGTTCAGCCTGACGAAGCTGACGTCATCCCAGAAGTTGATGCCGCCGCCCATCGGGTCGCCGGCGAAGATCGCATCGGTCGTGCGCTCGATCTCCGCGGCCAGGTTGGAAGCTGCCGAAAAGGTGGTGTGATCGGTCAGCACGTAGAGCCGACCCGGCACGTCCACACCCTGCGCCTGCAGCGCGCTCAGGAGGGCGGGATACGAATGGTTGTCGCCGCCAGGATTCTGCCGCAGGTCGAGCACGACGCGCCGGAGCTCGGTGGCCGCGGCGCGAGCGCGGATCGTGGCGAGCTCCTCGACGGGGATGCGCTGCACCTGGCTGTAGCGGATGTACAGGGTGTGCGCGGCCGGCAGCTCCTCGACGCTGAAGATCGGGTCGTCGTCCGCGGAGGGCAGACGGAAGACGCCCAGGTCGCCAGACCACTCGCGATACGCATCGAAGCTGATCGGTTGGAGCGACACCGTCCGCTCGGCACCATCCAGCTCGACCGTCAGCGGCACCGTCGCTTCCGGACCGATAAGCCCGACCCCACGCAGGACATCGAGCCGCGACATGAAGACCGGCCGAAAGTTGGCCACCGTGGCCGGTCCGTCGCGCGGGACGAGCGGCTCCAGCGCGTCGAGCACCTCGTCGATGGGATGGCCGTTGAGCGCCGTCACGCGCGCACCGACGAGGTGCTCGGCGGACGGATGCGAGGCGGTCACGAAGAGGCCGTCGGCGAACTCGAAGGCACGGATCGGGAGGAGCATGCCCCCATGCTCGGGCAGCGGCAGCGCGAACTGGTGGCCGTCACGTCCCGCGCGGCTCAGCAGCGCGGTGGTCCGCATCAGCTCCACCATGGCCTGCTCGCGTGACAGATTGGGCAGCGCGACCTTCAGCTCCTCCAGGCGGGCAACGAATACGTCGCGGTCGATGCCGTGAAATGGCTCGGGGTGGACGGTCTCGAGGCGCTCCAGGTACATCTCCAGGTCTGCCACCGCCGCGGCCACGGTTGCGTCGTCGAGGTGTCCGGGCGTTCGGGAATTCGGGGTTGCAGAGGCCTCACCCCCGCATGCGGTGGCGAGCAGGCACAACAGCAGGAACGTCGCAATCGGTCGCGTGGAGTTCATCAAGGCTTGGAGCCGCCGTCGGCGCCGGGTGTGACGAACGCCAGCGTGGGTGTCGATGTGGCCTGCTCCAGCACGCTATCGCGGCCTCGGTTGTCACACCACCGACTCCCGATGACTCGAAGCACAACGGCGCGAACCTTCCCGGCGTCGCGACGGTATGACGTGTGATGGATGGTCGGATGCCCATGCGTGGCGGCGGTGAGCTGCTCCTGGAGGTCGAACGCCGGCGCGGCGCGGTGGTGCGCTCGCTCCAGGCGTCCCTGCGCGGCGCCATCCGGGACGGACGCCTGCGCCCGGGCGAAGCGTTGCCCGCCACGCGCCAGCTGGCCGTCGAGCTCGGCATCTCGCGCGCCAGCGTGGTGGAAGCCTACGGACGTCTCGCCGCCGAGGGCTTCGTCACCAGCCAGCCCGGTTCGGGGACGCGGGTCGCGTCCGACTCGGTTGCGCCGACCCCTGCCCAGGCCGCGCCGACGAGCGAGGCGGCGTTCGACCTGCGCCCGGGCGGGCCGGATGTGAGCCTTTTCCCGTGGGATGCATGGGCACGCGCCGCGGCGCGCGTTGCGCGGACGGCACCACTGGGTGTCCTCCAGTACGGCGATCCCTCCGGCCAGCCGACGCTGCGCGCTGCCCTGACGGCCTACCTCGCCAGGACCCGCGCCGTCGCCACCCGACCGGACGACCTGGTGGTGACTGCCGGGGTCACCCAGTCCCTGGCGCTCATCTGCCGCGCCCTCCAGCGGCGCGGCGACACGCACCTGGCGGTCGAGGATCCCGGTCCCAACACCTCGGAGCGCGCACTCATCCGCCGAACCGGCCTGGAGCCGCTGCCGATCCCGGTCGACGACGAGGGCATCGACATTGCCGGCCTGGAGGCGTCCGGTGCGGCCGCGGTGCTCGTCACCCCGGCCCACCAATACCCCACCGGGACAGTCATGTCCGCGCGGCGGCGCCGGGCCCTGGTCGCCTGGGCTCGCGCCACGGGTCGGGGCGAAGCGGCGCGTCTGATCATCGAGGACGACTACGACGCCGAGTTCCGCTACGACCGCCAGGCGGTTGCCTCGCTCCAGGGTCTGGCACCGGACCGGGTGGCGTACCTCGGGTCGGCGAGCAAGCTGCTGGCTCCCGGGCTGCGGATGGGATGGGCGGCGCCACCGACATGGCTCGCCCGCGACGTGGCGCTCGAAAAGGCGTACGACGATTTCGGGTCGCCGACCATTGATCAGCTCATCTTCGCCGAGCTCATCGAGGACGGGACGCTCGCGCGCCACGTGCGCCGCGCGCGCGTGGCCTACCGTCGTCGGCGTGACGCGACGCTCGCTGCCATTGCCACGCACCTCCCGAGCTGGAGCGTGCGGGGCGTGGCGGCCGGCCTGCAGGTCTACCTGGAGCCGCCGCGTCCGATCCGCGAGCGGCAGATCGTGCGGCGGGCCTGGCGCCACGGGCTCTGGCTGGCAGGGATCGGGGGATTCCACGACCGCGACGCACCGATTCCCGCCGGCCGTCCTACCGGCCTGGTGATCGGCTTTGCCATGGTGCCCGAGTCGGCCATCGAGGAGAGCATCGCCACCCTCGCCGCCATCATCGCCGGCGAGCATCCGCCGTCGGTCATGGTCCGCGGCCTCGGCCACCGGCGCGCCGCGCGGCCTTAGGCACCCACATGGAGGGCGGCTTCGACGCGGCGTGACAGTCGGCCGCCCTGCGAGCCGACCCGTACCGCCGTGTCACGAACTGACCCGGCCGTGCCTCCAAGCCGTGACCCCGCCCGCCCCCGCCAGGCAAGGAGAGCCGCCATGGGCCCCCATTCCCACCGATCCGTCGGCGCGGTGATCGCGCTGCTGCTGATGACTGCCTGCGCAGGTGCACCCGGCGCCTCGGCCTCCCACGCGTCGGCGAGTGGATCCCCCGCTCCTCCAGCAGAACCGCTGTTCGCCTTTCCCGCCGGGGACGTTGCGACCGTGAGCCGCGAGCTGGCCGGCCACCCGGAGGAGAGCTACATCAACCCCGGCGCGGTGCTCGTCGACGACGCCGGCACGTTCCACATGTTCGCCAACGCGTTCACCGCGTGGCCCGGCACCGTGCAGTTCCCACACCTCACCTCGACAGATGGGGTGACCTGGACACACGCGGCGGAGCCGACGCCGCTCTCGAGCGCGGCGGTGCCCTTCGCGCAGCCCGGCGCGGATGTCTCGAGCGCCTTCGTGACCGAGGACGGGACGTGGACGCTGGTGTTCAACACCGTCAATTTCACCAGCGCCTGGGAGATCGGCCGCGCGACCGCGCCGGGCCCTGATGGGCCATGGACGATCGACCCCGAACCGATCGTCACGGCAGGCGCGACCGGCGCGTGGGACGGTGGTGGGGTCGCGTGGCCGAGCGTGGTACAGACCGATGACGGCTGGGCGATGTACTACTCCACCGGTTCGCGACCGCGGACCCCGGCCGGCGCGATCGGGATGGCGACGTCCACCGACGGCATCCGCTGGACCAAGCGCGCCGAGCCCGTCCTGGAGCCCTCGGCGGCCTGGGACGGCGGCGCACTTGACCGACCGCGCGTCCAGCGCGTCGACGGCGCGTGGCTGATGGTCTATACCGGCCGGACGTTGAACGACCGCGGGCTGGCCTGGTCGGACGACGGGCTCGCCTGGACACCGGACCCCGCCAACCCGGTCCTCGGCGAGGACGATTTCCCGGTCACGGGACGGATGTGGGACACCGCCCTGCTATGGCACGACGGCGTTCTGCGCTACTACGTCGAGATCGGTGGCGCCACCGCGCAGCAGACGACCGACATCTACCTCGCCACGCACGAGGGGGCGCCCGAGCGACCCTGATACGCTCCTCGGCATGACCGATTCCCCGCACACCCCGCGCGAAGCCGTCCGCCCGCTCCTCCGCGTGCGGCAGGTTCGCGAGTTTCGGACCGATACACCCGTCAGCGCGGCCGAGCTGGACGCGATCGCGGACGCGGCGCGCTGGTCGGGCAGCAGCCAGAACACCCAGCCCTGGCGCTTTATCACCATGCGCGACCCGGCCACGCTGCGCGCGATCCACGGGGCTGGCCTGCCCCAGACGCGCTCCCTCGACACGGCCAGCGCGGCGATCGGCATCGTGATGCCGGTGCAGGACGGGAAGGCGGTAACCTTCGCCTTCGACGAGGGGCGTGCCGCCGAGCGCGTCCTGGTGGCGGCGACCATGTTGGGCCTGGGAGCCGGGATCGCGTGGATCGGCAGCGCGGCGCGTCCCGCGGTGGCCACGCTACTCGGCATCCCGGACGGGTGGTCGCTGCGCACCATCATCGCGCTGGGCCACCCGACGGCAGCTGCGGCGGCGCGCAAGGCCGCGCCCGGCGAGGCGCGCCTGCCGCGCGACAGGACGATCCTTCCCGAGCGCTGGCGCGAATAGGCGGAGGGCGACCAGCTGGTCCTCCCCTTCGGCGCCCTGGAGGTCGACGGAGCCACCGCCCTGCTGGTCGAGACGCTCGGCGATGGAGCGTCGGCCCTGTGGCTGCCCGTGCCGGGCGCTCCCTGGTCGCGCGGTGCGGGCCTGCACCGACACGTGCGCCGAGGGGGTGGACAAGCGCATCGCGCGTGCTGCAGCCTACCGGCGACCAGTACGAAGGTACTACTCGCGTGCCCGCCCGCCCCGCTCGTTTCAAGCTGCTCCTGGTGCTGCTCGTGATCGGCACCGTCGTGCCGATGCCCGCGGTTGCGGCGCGGCCGCAGCCGCCCGGTCCGTCGACGATCCGATTCTCCGGCTTCGAATGGAGCGTCAAGACCTACAGCCGGAAGGTGGGTCCCGGGCCAAACCTGTTCGCCGCCGCCAACGTCAACGTCGACACCCAGGGTCGGTTGCACCTTCGCATCCAGCGCTCGGGGAATCGATGGACGTGCGCGGAGGTCATCGCCAACGCGTCGCTGGGGTATGGGACGTACACCTGGACCATCGACTCGGCGGCCGACCTGGATCCGAACGCGGTGCTGGGCATGTTCACCTGGAACGACGATCCGGCGTACGCGCATCGAGAGATCGATATCGAGCTCGCGCGATGGGGCAACGCCGCAGACCCGACCAACGGCCAGTTCGTGGTGCAGCCATACGACGCGCCGAACCACCTGGCGCGCTTCACGCAGCCACCTGGTGCCGCGGGTACCGTCCACTCCTTCACCTGGGCGCCCGGACGGGTGGACTTCGCGAGCCGCACCGCGGGCGGCCAGCTCATCGCTCAGTACAGCTACGCCGGGGCCGACGTTCCGGTGCCGGGCGGCGAGAACCCGCGCCTCAACCTGTGGCTGTTCCGCGGCTCGGCGCCGCAGAACGGGCAGGCGCAGGAGATCGTGATCCGCAGCTTCACCTACGCCCCCTGACTTACAGTCGGCGCCGGTCAAGGCTGAGCCCCACCAGCCGCGAGATGACCAGGGCGACGTACATCAGCCCGACGACCATCTCGATCATCACCAGAGCGCGAGCGTGCGGGCGTACCGGGACCACGTCCGAGAGGCCGGTGCTGGTGAGGCTCGTGAACGAGACGAAGAGCAGCTCGACCCAGGTTCGCGGAGAGGCGGGATCGATGGCAGCGGTGAACGAGCCGGGAAGCACCGCCTGGCAGGCGACGTACAGGTACGCGAACGCCCAGGCGACCACGGTGAAGGTCGCGCCGATGGCAAACAGCTCGTCGCGGGTCACGCGGTCGTCCCTGAACATGTAGCGCAGCAGCGCATAGGTCGTGTAGAAGTAGAAGGCCGCGTGCAGCGCCGACGACCAGAACACGATCCCCGGGTCCGTGGGGAGCATGGCCTCCATGACGGTCAGGATCACCACGGGCACGCCGACGAGGATGCTCACGCGGGTGAGCGCCGGCGTCGATCGGACGGTCCACACGGCCAGCACCAGCACCAGCAATGAGAACAGCGAGAGCGCGCCACGACCGGTCGGTGACCCATCCATGAATGGGTAGATGAGCACGCCCAGAAGCTGCCCCAGCAGCAGCACCGCGGACGGGTGGCGACGCGCCGCGTCGAACCAGGTGTTCATCGCGGACAGGGTAGCGAGCAGCAAGCCCGACGCGCGACCCGAGTGATCCACCAGGGCGGCTGGATCGTTCCCCGCATGCAATGGATCAACCCCCACGCCGCGTCGCCATCATCGGTGCCGGCGTCAGCGGCCTCACCGCCGCCCACGTTCTGTCCCGTCGCGGCCACCGCGTCACGCTCTACGAGCGGGAAGCCGAGGCCGGTGGGCACGTGCGAACCGAGACCGTCGCTACCGGGTCCGGCAACCTCGAGATCGACACCGGGTTCATCGTCTACAACGAGCGCACGTATCCGCGCTTCACCCGCCTGCTCAGCGAGCTGAACGTCGCGACCCAGCGTTCGGACATGTCGATGAGCGCTTCGTGCGCGGCGTGCGGGGTGGACTACTCGACGCGAGGCGTGCGTGGCATGTTCGCGCGGCCTCGGGCGATTGCCAGCCGCGGCCACCTGAGCATGCTCCGGGACCTGTTCCGCTTCTATGGCGACGCGCGCCGCACCCTCGACGAGGATGCTGCCGGCCAGCAGACGCTGGGCGACTATTTGGACAGCCGCGGCTTCGGCGTGCCCTTTCGCAACCACTTCCTCGTTCCGCTGGCTGCCGCGGTGTGGTCCACCGCGCCCGGGCAGATCCTTGCGTTTCCTGCCGGCTACCTGCTCCGATTCCTCGACCATCACGGGCTGATCGGCTACCGCAACGCAGTCGAGTGGCGAACGATCACCGGCGGTTCTCGCAGCTACGTGCGTCGCCTGATCAGCGGGTTGCCTTCCGGGACGCTGCGCGCAGGCATGCCGGTTCGCGCCGTGCGGCGCGAGGTGGACGCCGTACGAGTGCTGAGCGCGGCCGGCGAGGAACGCTTCGACGACCTCGTGATGGCGACCCACGCCGACGAAAGCCTGTCGCTGCTGACCGATGCCGACCCGCGAGAACGCGACGCGCTCGGCGGCTTCGAGTACTCCACGAACCGCGTGGTGCTGCACACCGACGCGAGCATCCTGCCGCAGCGGCGTGCGGCGTGGGCGTCATGGAACGTGGACATGCCGCGCTGTGATCGACTCGGTGAGGCGCTGACCATGACCTACCACATGAACCGTCTCCAGGCGCTGGACGGTCCGCTTGCCTATTGCGTGTCGGTCAACCCGGGAGACCGCGTCGCCGATGCCTCCGTCCTGGTGGAGCGTGACATGGCACACCCGCTGTACACGTTCGCCACCCTGCGCGCGCAGCAGGCTACGCGCCAGATCCAGGGGCGGAGGCGGACGTTCCACGCCGGCGCGCACCTCGGTTACGGATTCCACGAGGACGGGTGTCGCTCCGGTTGGGAGGTCGCCGACCTCATCGACGCGGCAGGCGCCGATGAGCGCGTCGCATGAGATCGCATCTCCTCACCGGTAGCGTCCGGCATCGGCGATCGCGACCGTTCGTCTACGACCTGCGGCACGATGTCTTCTATGCCGTCCTTGACCTCGCCGAGCTCGACGAGGTGGCGCACCGACACCGCCTCGTCGCTCGCAACCGCCGCTCGCTGTTCAGCTTCCGTGATGCCGACCATTGGCAGCCGCCGGCCGACGACCTTGCGGCGTCCGTCCGAGAGCACCTCGTCGCGCGCGGCCATGACCCCACCGGCTGGCACATCTCACTGGTAACGGGCCTCCGTTCGTTGGGGTACGTCTTCAATCCCGCCAGCTTCTACCTGTGCCGGGATGCGACCGGCACCCTGCGGGTGGTGATCGTGGAGGTCCACAACACGCATGGTGAGCGACGCATCTACACCCTCGAACCGGCGCGCATGGGTACCGCGCACGTCGGCGACATGGCCAAGGACCACTACGTCTCGCCGTTCATCGGCATGGATGCGCACTACACGGTGCGCGTACGTGACGACGCTCAGCGCCTGCAGATCGTCATCGACGAGACCGAGGATGGGGCGCCGCTTCTCCAGGCGAGCCTCAACCTGCGCCGGCAGCGCTTGACCGATGGTGCTCTGCTGCGGATGCTGGTGCGGTACCCGATGCAGGCGCATCGGACGATCGGGTTGATCCACTGGCACGCCCTTCGCCTCTGGCGGCGGGGAGCAGAATTCCATCCGCACGGAGCCGCCAGCCGATGACCGACCGCACCGCGGCGCGAACGCGTTCGCCGGCCCCCGTGACCGCCATCAGCCGCCGCGTCCTCTTCGCGGCGGCCGAGCGTATCCGCTTCGGTCAGCTGGAGATCCGGCTGCCGGACGGTTCGCGTCGCGTATTTGGCGACCCGACCGCTTCGCGCCGAGCCGAGATACGGATCCACGACGAGGCCGCCCTGCGGCGTCTGCTCCTGCACGGCGAAACCGGCGCCGGCGAGGCGTACATGGATGGGCAATGGTCGAGCCCGGACCTGGCGGCGCTCCTCACCCTCGCGACCGTCAACCGCGAGGCCCTCGCCCTGACCGCCGGCTGGTGGCGCGTGCCCGCGGCCCTGGCGCGGACCGTCGCACATCGGGCCAACCGAAACACCAAATCCAACAGCCGCCGCAACATCGCGCGGCATTACGACCTGTCCAACGACATGTATCGCCTGTTCCTGGACGAGACGCTCACCTACTCGAGCGCGGTCTTCGAGACGCCCGAACAGTCGCTGGCCGATGCGCAGGAGGCCAAGTACCGACGCATGGCGGAGCGCGCCGGCATCCAGCCCGGCATGCACGTGCTCGAGATCGGTTCGGGATGGGGAGGCTTCGCAATCTGGGCGGCGACAAACCTGGCCTGCCGGGTCACCACGATCACCATCTCCGAGGCGCAGCGAGCGCTCGCCATCGAACGGGTCGCGTCTGCCGGCCTGGCGGACATGATCGATGTCCAGCTGCGGGACTATCGCGACGTCGAGGGCACCTACGATGCAATCGTCAGCATCGAAATGCTGGAGGCGGTGGGCGCGGAGTTCTTCGGCGACTTCTTCGCGGCCGTCGATCGCGCCCTCGTCCCCGGCGGCAAGGCCAGCATTCAGACCATCGCGCTCACCGACGATGCCTACCAGCAGCAGCGGCGCGGCTCGAACTGGATCCAGAAGCACATCTTCCCCGGCGGGTTGCTCCCCTCACTGGCTGCCCTGGACCGAGCGACGCGTCGCACGCAGCTCCTGATCACCGGGGTGGTGGACATCCGCGAGCACTACGCGCGCACGCTGCGGGCGTGGCGGACCCGCTTCATGGTGAACGTGGACAGCGTTCGCGAGCTCGGCTTCGACGATCGCTTCGTCCGCAAGTGGGAGTACTACCTGGCCCTCTGCGAGGCGGGCTTTGGGACCGGCATCTTCCAGGATCTGCAGGTGGTGTTCGAGAAGCGTCGCGGAATCGACCCTCGCGCCTGAGCGCGCCCTGACAGGCCGATGCACCGGCGTGCGCAGCCCGTAGCCGCGGTCCGCGCGGGTGTGCCGGATCCGGTACGCGATCACGAACCCGCCCTCTCCGTCGAGCGCGCGCGCTCGAGGCTCGCGCCCAGACACCCTCCCGGCAGCGGCATGCGGTCGGTTATCGCGGGCTCCCTCACGCCGCGCACTCTGGCCCAACGATTCGGGCACCGATGAATCCGTGCCGACTTGCGTGCGGGACTAGGCTGTACCAATCATGGCCACCGACCAGGTCCCGCGCCCCGAGAACGAGGAATTCTGGCGCGCCTACTTGACCCGCGGCAACGGCATTGAGCGTCGCTTCCGCGGGGTCTTTCGACGCCTGCCGCACGGGCCTCGCTGCAAGATGTGCGCGGCTCCGTTCGCCGGCCCGGCAGCCCCGCTGATGCGGGCCGTCGGGAAAAAGGCGTCGATCAAGAACCCATCCATCTGCAACTCCTGTTTCGAGTACATCGCCAAGCACCATGGCGGCGCGGAGATCGAGTGCACATTCCTGTTCGCGGACATCCGCGGTTCGACGACCCTCGCTGAGCGCCTGACGAGTAGCGAGTTCCATGATCTGCTGGACCGCTTCTATCGCACGGCCTCGGACGTTGTCTTCGAGCATGAGGGCAGCGTCGACAAGTTCGTGGGTGACGAGCTGGTGGCCATGTTCTTCCCGGTATTCAGCGGGGACGGTCACGCGAGCATCGCGGTGGCGGCCGCACGGGCGCTTCTCCGCACGACCGGCCACGAGGATCCCGCCGGCCCCTGGGTACCGCTGGGGGCCGGCGTGCACACCGGCCCGGCATGGGTCGGCGCCATCGGCCACGACGCGCACATGGAGCTCACGGCCGTGGGCGACACGGTGAACACCACGTCGCGGCTCGCATCCGCGGCCGCGGCGGGCGAGATTCTCGTGACGGCCGAGGCGGCGCTCGCGGCAGCGCTCGATCCCGCGCTACCTCGTCGGAGCCTGGACCTCAAGGGCAAGCGGCTGCCGACCGAGGTCGTCAGCCTGCGCGTGAGTCCGCCGGGATGACCCGATACCGGCACGCTCCGTGCATCGCCGGGCGCTTGACCGCCTCACGACCGAGGCCATGACGAGGAGATTGGTGATGCCGGACGCAGGCAAGACGATCAAGCAGGTGGGCAAGACGGTCGGCGACGTGGCCGGCGCAGCCGGGAAGGCCGCCGGGGTCGCCGGAAAGGCCGCCGGCAAGGCTGCGGGCAAGATGGTCGACACCGCCGGCGACGTGGCCGGGAACGTCGTGAAGGCTGTCGGCGACGCCCTTCCGTTCGACGCGACGCCCGCCCCGAAGCGACGGAGCACCACCGCAAAGGCCTCGACTGGGTCGAGCGGCGCGAAGTCCACCGCCGCCAAGAAGAAGAGCACCACCGCCAAGCCAAGCGCGGCCAAGAAGCCCGCTACCGCCAAGAAGTCGACGCCGGCTCGCAAGCGCACGTCCGGCTCCTGATCCAGGCGTGCCTGTGACCCCCGGTCCCCCGGAGAGCCGTCCATTCCGTTTCGGCCTGATCGTGGACCAGGGGGCGGCGACGACGGGTGCCAGCCTCGTCGACGAAGCGCGACGAGCCGAGGCTGCGGGGATCGCCATCCTGCTCGCCACCGACCACCTCGGCACCCACGCGGCCCTGCTGACGCTCGCGACCGCAGCGCAGGCGACGAGCCTGCGCATCGGTACGTTCGTGCTCAACAACGACCTGCGCCACCCCGCCGTCCTGGCGCAGGAGCTCACGACCCTCGACGCCATGACCGATGGCCGGCTCGAGGTCGGCCTCGGCGCCGGGTGGAACCGCGCGGAGTACGAGGCCGCGGGCCTGGCCTTCGATCCCGCGCCCCGACGCGTCGACCGCATGATGGCCTCCGTCGCGATGGTGCGGCAGGCGATGCGCGACGGGGCCATCGACCGCGAGGAGGACGACACGTATCCCGCCGTCCACCAGCGCGGGCTGCCCACCTCGGTGCAGCGCCCGCATCCGCCGTTCATGATCGGCGGCGGCGGGCCGCGGGTGCTCCGATTCGCCGCACGAGAGGCGCAGATCGTGGCCATCGACCCGCGCGCCCTGCCAGGGGGCGGCAGCGACCCGAGCGACATCACCGCCGTCGCCGTGGACCGCAAGATCGGCTGGATCCGCGAGGCCGCCGCAAACCGATGGGCGGAGCTGGAGATCAACATCGGCCTGTTCGACGTCGACCCCGAGTTCCGGACGCGGGCCGGCGCCCCGCCACCGCGCAACCGTGGCATCAGCGAGGAGGAGCTGGCAGCCAGCCCGCACTACCTCGTCGGCGACGAGGACGAGATGGTCGACACCCTGCTCGCCCGCCGCTCGCGCTGGGGCATCAGCTATTACGCCATGCGCACGGCGCACCTGGCGCGCATCGGCGGCGTCGTGGCGCGGCTCGCTGGACAGTGACGGCCGGCGTGCGCCTCACGGCCTGCTAGGCTCCCCCGATGGAGACACGACTCGGGATTCTGCTGTGGAGCCAGGCGGCGAGCTGGGACGAGTACGAGCGCGCCGCGGTGCGCGTCGACGAGCTCGGCTACGAGCATCTGTGGACGTGGGACCACGTCTACGCCATCTTCGGCGACCCGTACCAACCGATCTTCGAGGGCTACACCACGTTGGCCGCGTGGGCAAAGGTCACACGGAGTACGCGTCTAGGTCTGTTGGTCGGCGCCAACACGTTCCGCAACCCGGGGCTCACCGCCAAGACGGCGGTCACGCTCGACCACATCAGCGGCGGCCGCGCGATCCTGGGCATCGGTGGGGCGTGGTTCCGGAAGGAGCACGCCGAGTACGGCATCGAGTTCGGCGCGTCGCCCGGGACGCGGCTGGGTTGGATGGACGAGGCGACCGCGGCGATGCGTGCCCTGCTCGACGGTGAGGCGGTCACCTCGCCGCCGGACGGGCGCTACGGGTTCGACAACCTCCGCCTCGTCCCGCCGCCGGTGCAGGCGCATCTGCCGATCATGATCGGCGGCTCCGGGGAGAAGAAGACACTGCGCAGCGTGGCCCGCTACGCCGATATGTGGAACGCGATGGGCGTTCCGGAGGTGCTCGAGCGCAAGGTGGCCATCCTGCGCGAGCACTGCGAGCGCGAGGGCCGTGACTTCGCCGAGATCGAGCTGACCTGCGGCTGCAAGCCGGTCATCCGCTCCACCGAGGCCGAGGCGCGGCGCGTCTGGGAGGCGCAGATGGCCCATAACCGGACGCCGCTGAGCGACGTCATCGACGACGACACGTTCTGGGTCGGCACCCCGGAACAGGTGGCGAGCGAGATGATCGCGCGCAAGGCGCTCGGCTTCGACACGTTCATTGCCGAGCTCGCCGCGCCGTTCGACGACGAGACCATGGACCGATGGATCAACGAGGTCCGCCCCATGGTCGACCGCGCCTGAGGCGCCGGTTCAGCTCCGGCTGAGGTCGTCCAGCTCCCCGGCGAGAGAGGCGAGGTCCGCATCGGTCCGGGCGAACTCGACCAGCTCGGGACTCGCGGCGAACGCCCTGCGCAGCAGCGGTCGAGCGCCATCTGCGTCGCCGGTGAGCGCGTGGAAGCACGCGACGTCGTACCAGCCGACGGCGCGATCCCGATCCGGGATTCCCGCGCCGCTCACGAGGTCCGCGACTTCCGAGGCGAAGGCTGCAACCCGCGGCGCATTCAGCGGGACGCCCGCCTCCAGGAGCCAGCGAAAATGCGTCAGGGCGTGGAGCACGCCGTTGCCGAAGGTGCCAGGTATGAGCCGCTCCGAGGCACGCAGCACGGCCGGATCCGCCTGCCGGATCTCGCCGACGAGGCGCTCGGTCACCGCGTCCGCCTCGTCGACCAGGGCATCCCAGCTCCACTCGGCGCGTGCCGCCCGCAGCTCCTCGTTGAGCGCATCCTCCTCCTCGCTCTCCATGGGAGCGGGGATCTGGCGGCCCTCGCGCACCGCGGCGTAGCGGTCCGCCTGGCGCGACTTCCACGCGGTCAGGTGCGCCTGGAAGTCCTGCGTGTTCCAGTCGCCCGCGCGGATCGGCCGCTCGCGCGTGGCGGCATCCAGGCCGCCGAACAGCTCGCGCTCGGCGAGACGGCTCGCCTCGACGGTTGCCGCGAGGTCATCGGTCAGGGTGTCATGGGCATCGGTCATGGAGGAAGTATCGGCCATGAGTCGCGCGGCGGTCTGGCCCATACTCGACCGATGCCGACCTACACCGTGAACCGGGCTGCGGTGCAGCACGCTCGCAAGCTGATCGACGGGCGCCAGTACGTCCTCGATTCCGTCTGGGGCGACGTCCAGCCGAGCACCGATGACGAGAACGCTTACCTGGAACGCCACTCGTGGGAGGAGTACGGGGCCTGGCACCTTGGCCTTACCGATGATGCCAACGACGAGACGAAGGCGCGCCACGCCTTCGTATTCGGGGACTTCCGGCGCATCCACCGCTCGGCCATCATCGCCTGCCACTTCCGCGCCGCCGAATGGCGCCACAAGGAGGTCGAGCTGGCGGCGCACGACCTCCTCCAGCTGATCGACGCCAAGAGCGGATGAGGCGGGCCGCTACTCGGGGGTGACGTCACGCCATGCGCTGCCGTCCCACTCCCACACATCGGTCAGGAAGCCACGGTCGAGCCAGCCGCCGAACATGACCACCCGTCCGCGCCTTTCGTCATAGACCAGGGATTGTCCGTTCCGCGCGGGAGGAGCCGCCGCCGCCGCGGGCTGGTGCCACGTCTCCCCGTCCCAGGTCCAGGTCGCGAACGAATCCAGCAGGCCGCCGCCGTCGGCGAGCAGCAGTCCGTCGGGCATCGTGGCGATTGGCTGGACCGGCGAGATGGGCGGCCCGTCAGTGGCGTAAGCCTCCCATCCGGCCCCCGACCAGCGCCACAGCCCGGTGGCGTACATCCCCGGGTCGTCGGCGGGCGCGTCAAGGTCGAGCGCCAGGATCACCGGCGCGCCGGCGGTAGGGTCCCACGCCATTCGACAGGAAGGGTCACCCGGATCGGGCAGGGTGTCCGCCAGCTGGGTCCAGGCGTTCCCATCCCACGCCCACGTGTCGGTCGCGTTGACCTCGGATTCGAGGACGCCTCCCGCGTAGAGCACGCGGCGTGACGCCGGATCCCAGCCGGCGACGGGATGGAGTCGCGGCGGCGGGCTCGCGGGGCTGCCGTCGGGGATGCGCTCGTGCCACGCCGCACCGTCCCACTCCCATGTGTCGCTGTGGACGACGCGGCGACCGCCGGCGTCGGTGCGGCCACCCTGCAGCACCACGACGCGGCGCTCCGGGTCCGCCACCAGCTGCGCGTCGTCGCGCGGGGTTGGAGCGACACCCGAGCCGTCATCCACGAGCCGCCATGTCGCACCGTCCCAGCCCCACAACTCGTTGCTTGCGCCGCGTGGCGTGTCGCCACCGAACGCCAGCACCAGACCACTCGCCGGGTCCCACGCCGCGCCCGGGTTGCTGAGCCCGCGGGGAGCGGCGGTTGGGCTTGGCGTAGGGCTCGCCGCGCGCGGAGCCGCGCTCGGAGCCGCGCTCCGGCTCGCGCTCGGATGGGCGGCCGGGGTCGCGCAGCCGGCGGCGAGCAGCGCCACCAGCCCGAGGCGCCACCCCGCTCCGCGTGGAGGTCTCATGCGCGAAAGAGCCGCGGGGCAGGGAGTTGGTGACGCTGCGCGGCCCATACACGACGATGCCGGGCCACGGTGGGTCCGGCACCATCGGTCAGTTGGAAGCGCTTGGCTAGCTCCCCAGGAACGCCTGGATGAATGCCTGCGCGTCGGCGCTGTCCACGCGCCACGAGTAGTCGGCGCCGTGACAGGTGCCGCTGAAGCCGTACGAGACAACCGCCACGACCTGGTTGGTGCCGTTCACGAAGAGCGGGCCACCGGAGTCACCGTTGCACGTCCCGCCGACACCGCCCACCGCGCTCGGGTTGTTGAGCGTGTGGAGGTTGCCGGAGCGCGAGGAGTTGCCGTTGACCTCGACGATGCGCGAGGTGGACTTGTAGCGCGTCTCCTCGTCCATCGGGTGCGGCTGGACGGCCTGGATGCCGTAGCCGACCGACTGAATGAGCACGCCGTTGCGGTTCTTCACTCCGGCGAGCATCGCCTCCACCGTGCCGAGCGGGGCAAGCTGCCCGTACGAGCTCAGGGAAACCGGCGCGTCGAGCTCCATGACGCCGACGTCGTAGTTGGTCGGGAAGTTGGCGAAGCCGTCGTAGAGCGGGTTCGGGTAGGCGGTGGCGCCCACGAAGCCGTTGGCGGGATCCTCCAGCCACGCGCGACGCGCGGCGTCGAAGGTCGCGACGTCCGGGTAGACCGTGCCGATCTGCGCCCGCAGCGGCCATCCCTCGAGCACGCGAGTGTCACGGAAGGTGACCCACGCATCGGTCCCACCGGAGGTGCCCTCGAGGACGCCCTCCGTACCGATGCCGTACGCGCAGTGGCCGGCGGTCAGGAACGTGTCGGCGTCGAGCAGGGTGCCGGAGCAGCTGAACCAGCCCTCATCGGTCGGGTCGTAGAAGATGGTGAACCCGACGTAGGGATGCTCGCCGTCGTCCGGCGTGCCGTAGGTGATGGCCGACGCGGGTGCCATGACGGCCACCACCAGCGCAGCAGCCAGGAGCAATGAGCGAACCAGGGTCTTCATTCGTCCTCCAGGAGATGTGATGGGCGCGGCGTTGCGCGCGCTGCCCTCGCACTGGCCTGGAGCATAGGCCGGGCCGCGCGCTCATCCCGGACCAGTCACCCTGGTTCGGACCAGACCGATTCGGAGCCTCGCGGAACCGCTGCCCTCATGCGTCCCGTGTCACCTAACGGCCACGTTGAGGCGCAAGCTCCCTCGAATCTGCCCGCCGTATGCCGCTGGATGCATGGATTGGGCACGAAACGGGCCGATGTTGGCCGTTGGCCCACTCCCGGTGTATGCGGCGCTTGGCCATGCGCCCCCGCGGGTGCAACTAGTGCGGTCCGTTTGTGCGGTCGCGGCGTCCCGCAGATGGGACACGGCCGCTCCGGCCCAGGGTTCGGCTGGAAGAAGGTCAGCTGGCCCACATTGGTCGCGAAGGTCTACCGCCCTCCGTTGTCGAGGTCGGCGATGCGGGCGCGGACGAGCTCCTCGAGCAGGTCGTCGGGGAGCGGCGCGTCCGGCGTGAAATGGACGCTTCCCTTCGTCTGGGTGAAGGGAGCCAGGGCCGCGGCATGCGACGCCATGAAGGCATCGGTCAGCGGGTAGAGGCTGCAGTGCCGCTTCCAGCCCGCGTACCAGACCACCGCCCTGCCGTTGCGCTTGAAGGTCGGCATGCCGTAGCTCACGGCCTCCACGGCGTCCGGCACGAGACGCCGGATCTGCTCGCGGATGCGCACCAGGGTCGCGCGCTGCGCGGCCGGGAGGGCGGCGAGGTAGGCCTCCACCGCGTCGGACTCATTCATGGCCGGCCGATGATAGGGGTGATCCGGTCGGCACGTGCCGGGCGTACGGGTTGGCACAAGCCCGTAGGACGAGAGCACCTCCCATGACCGACACCGCCGCACCCTCCACCGATACCACCGATACCGCCGCCGTGGCGAAGCTCCTCCGCACGCTCGACATCTGCATGCTCACCACCCGCGCGGAGGACGGCGCTCTGCACGGCCGGCCGATGTCCAACAACGGCGAAGTGGAGTACAACGGCGACAGCTGGTTCTTCGCCCAGGACGGCAGCCGCAAGGTGACCGAGATCGATGCCGATCGGCGCGTCGAGCTGGCGTTCATCGACACCCCCAACAGCACCTGGGTCAACGTCGAGGGCGAGGCGGAGATCGTCCGCGACGACGTGGAGCTGAAGCGGAGCCTGTGGCTGAAGGATCTCGAGCGCTGGTTCCAGGACGGCCCCGAGGACCCGCAGGTCGTGCTCATCAAGGTCAGCGCCCGCCACATCGACGCCTGGGCCGGCGAGGAAGATCGCTCGTTCGACCTCCCGCCGAGCTGACGCGCGGCGTACGCTTGGCGCATGTCCGAGCCACGCGAGGAGATCACCCACTTCGGCAACGGCCGGGTGAAGTACACCGGGTTCCGCCTGGACGACGAGATGCACGGCGACTGGTCGTGGTATCGGACCGATGGGTCGCTGATGCGCACCGGCTCCTTCGACCGGGGCCGCCAGATCGGTACCTGGCGCACGTTTGACCGATCCGGGGCGGTGGTCAAGGAGACGCGCCCGGGCACGTGAGGGGGATGCTGGCGCGGGCCGTCAGCCCGGTGGACCGCTGCCGACCGATTGGTCGCCGATCGGAGCTAGCGCGCCGTCCAGCCGCCGTCGACCCGCAGGACGGTGCCCGTGACGAGCCCCGCTGAGGGGGAGGCGAGGTAGAGCACCGCCGCGGCAACATCGGTCGTGGTGCCGAACCGCCCGGCGGGGATGCGCGCGAGGACATCGGCGGCGAACTCCGGATCGTCAAGCCGTTCCGCGGTGCCGGGCGTCCGAACGAACGTCGGTGCGACCGCGTTGACCGTCACCCCGTGCGGTGACCATTCCAGGGCCAGCACGCGGGTCAGCATGTTCACTGCGCCCTTGCTCGCCGAGTAGACCGCGTGGCGCGGGATGCCCACCAGCCCGGCCTGCGAGCTCATCGAGATGATCCGTCCGTAGCCCCGGGCGAGCATGGCCCGACCCACCGCCTGGGTGACGAAGAACAGGCCGCGCAGGTTGACGTCCATCATCTCGTCCCAGTCCGCCTCCGTGATGTCGACGGCGTCGTGGTTCGCGCCCAGCCCGGCGTTGTTGACCAGGATGTCGACCTGGCCAGCCTCGTCGAGCAGCCTTCCCACGGCCCGATGGATGGACTCCGCATCGGTCACGTCCAGCTCCAGGGCGAATGCGCGCCCGCCGCGCGCCTCGACCTCGGCGAGCAGGCCCGTGGCATCGGTCTCGGTCCGGACCGCGGCGGCGACCGTGGCCCCGGCACCGGCCAGCGCAAGCACCAGGTCGTGGCCGATGCCTCGCGACGCCCCGGTCACGAGCGCCACCTGCCCAGTGAGGCTGAAGTTCGGCTGCTCCATGCGCGGATGCTACAGGCCGCGGTGGCGCTGGCGTGTGCGCGGGGCGGGGTGGGGCTACGACTCCAGGATCCGCTCCAGCCCATCCAGGATGAGGCCGAGCCCGAACGAGAACTCGCTCTCTGCCTCGGGGCCGCGCTCCTTGAGGTGCTGGCCGATGTGCTCGGCAAGGTGCGGCACGGCCGTCACGTCGAGCTGCTCCAGGAATTCGGCGACGGAGCCGAGCTGCTGCATGCCCGCCGTGATGCCGACCTCCCAGAGCGTGAAGCCCATGACGTGGCTGTCGAGCGCGTGATAGGCGTGGTCGGTCATCTCCGCCGAGAAGCCCGCGCCCCGCAGGCAGCCGAGGATGGCGTCCATGTGCCGCAGCCGTGGCTGGCTGACCCGCGGGCCGGCGAGCAGCAGCGCCGCCGCCCAGGGGTGCCGCACCAGGACTTCGTGCGCGGACTCGGAACCCCGCCGCAGCTCGGCCTTCCAGTCCCCGCCCGCGACCGGCAGGGCCATCTCGAGCACGACCGCGTCGAGCATCTCCGCCAGCAGGTCGTCCTTGTTGGCCACGTGGTGGTAGAGCGACATCGCCTCGACGCCCACGTCCTGGGCGAGTCGTCGCATCGTCAGCGCGGCAATGCCATCGGCATCGGCCAGGCGAATCGCGGTCTGCACCACCAGATCGCGGCTCAGCTTCGTGGGGGTCGTCATGGCTTGACAATCTTACAACGTAAGACGTAGTCTGTGCACGTTAGCCTTACAACGTACGAAAGAGACCGATGCGCGCCTACCGCCGAGACCGATACGGATCCCCCGCCACCCTGGCGCTGCGCGAGGTGGAGCGCCCCGCGCCGGTCGATGACCAGGTCCTGGTGCGCGTGCACGCCAGCTCGGTCAACGCCCACGACTGGCACATGCTGCGTGGCAAGCCGTACATCGCACGCCTCGGCGAGGGGCTGCGACGGCCGAAGAACGGCCAGATCGGGCTCGACGTGGCGGGCGTGGTCGAGGGGATCGGTCCGGGCGTGACCGACCTCGCCATCGGCGACCGAGTCTTCGGCACCCGCGGCGGCGCCTTCGGCGAGTACGTCGCCGGCAGGAACATGGTCGCCATGCCGGAGGGGCTGACCTTCGCCGAAGCTGCCGCCCTGCCCGTGGCGGGGATCACCGCGCTACAGGCGGTCCGCGACAGGGCGAAGCTCCGGCCCGGAGATCGGGTGCTCGTCAACGGCGCCGGCGGCGGGGTCGGCAGCCTGGTCGTGCAGATCGCCAAGGCGTACGGGGCGGACGTCACCGCGGTGACGAGCAGCGCCAACCTGGAGCTGGCGGCCTCGCTCGGCGCCGGACGGGTGATCGATTACATGCGCGACGACTTCACGCGGCTGGGCAGCCACGATGCGGTCATCGACCTCGGTGGCAACCGCTCGTTGCGTGCCTTGCGCCGCGCGATAACGCCGGGCGGACGGCTGGTCATGATCGCGCCGGCACCCGGCAACTGGATCGGCCCGATCGCGCGGATCGTCGGCGCGGTCATCGCGTCACGCCTCTCGAGCCAGCAGCTCGGGACGTTCCTGTCGTCGGTCAGTCGCGAGGACCTGGCTGCCGCTGCGCGAGCTCGTGGAGGCGGGCAAGGTGCGGCCGGTCATCGACCGGGCCTTCGGGTTCGACGAGGTGCCGGCCGCGATCGAGTACATGGAGTCGGGGCGATCCCACGGGAAGATCGTGGTCGAAGTCGTGAGGGAGTGAGCCCTTGCGATTCCCGCCCGGAGGGAGCATCGGGGAGCGGATGGCGTTTCTTGCCAGCGGTGTTGCCGTTGGCGAGGCGCAGGAGCCTCGGCGTGTCCGCAGCTCCCACTCGGCGCAGATATCGCAGCTGGCTGTCCCGTAGTTCCGCGGCGTGGGAACGCGCCTAGGCGGCCGGCAGCTCCAGGGTGAACGCCGACCCGACGCCCTGCGTGCTGGCCGCCACCAGGTCGCCCCCCATCGCTCGGGCGAGGTCGCGGCTGATGGACAGGCCCAGCCCGACGCCACGCTCCCCACCCGCCTCCGTGCGCCCGACCTGCACGAACGGCTGAAAGATCGATTCGAGGTGCTCCGCCGCGATACCCGGGCCGCGGTCGATCACGGTGATTCGCACCCGTCCGCCGCCCTCCTCGACCGTGAGCTCGAACGGTGTCCCGGGGGCGCCGTATTTCATCGCGTTGGTGCCGAGGTTGAGCAGGATCTGCTGCACCGCCCGTGCGTCTCCCATGACGCGCGCGTCGGTCGGCGACCTGCGCAGCGTCTGGCCCTCCTGGGCGAGCCGCACGGCGAGGGTGGCCTCCACCGCGTCCAGCGCGTCGTCGACGCGGAGTGGCTCGAGCACCAGCTCGCGCTCGCGGCCAACCGCCGCAAGGTCGAGGATGTCGGTGATCAATTCGGCCAGCTGGTCGGCGCCATTGCGGATCCGCTCCACGTACCGCCGCTGCTCGTCGTTGAGCGGCCCGCGCCGCTCCCGCAGCAGCAGATCCGCGTAGCCGCGCACCGCGCTGAGGGGCGAGCGCAGCTCGTGCGAGACGACCGCCACGAACTGGTCCTTCGTCTCCGTCGCCGCGACGGCCACGTTGCGTGCCTCGATGAGATCGGCCTCCAACCGGTTTCGCTGGAGCATCGGTGCCAGGAAGAGGTCGTAGCGCGGCCCGTCGTCCGCCTGGCGCCGGCGGCCGTTGACCAGCATCGGGACGTCGGAGCCGTCGCGGTGGCGGATCGGCACGTAGAGCTCCATCGCCTTGCCCTCGATGCGCAGCAGCGGGAAGAGATGGGTGCTGTAGAAGATCCGCCCGGCCGGGCCGAGGATGGTGTCGACGTGGCGCCCCAGCACCTCGTCGGGCGCCCAGCCGGTGAGGTTGGTGAACGTTGCGTTCACCGTGCCGACCATTGCCTCGTCGTCCAGCACGACGTACGCGAGGGGGGCGCCGTCAAGCACTGGGTCGAGGGGTTCCCGCCGGCTCGGATCGACCGGCGCCATGTCAGTCGCCGGCCGCCGAGTCGAGGTAGCTGCGAATGGCGGTGATCGTCTCGTCGGGGTGGCTCAGGTGAGGGCAGTGCCCGGTCGCACGCAGCTCGCGGAAGGTTGCCCGCGGCGTCGCCTGCGCGACGTATCTGCCGACCTCCGTCGGCGCAATCGCGTCCTCGCTGCACTGCAGGACGAGTGAGGGCACCGGCAGCCTTGCCAGATCGGCGCGGTTGTCGGAGAGGAAGGTCACCTCGGCGAACTGGCGGGCAACGACCGGATCGGTCGAGCAGAAGCTGGTCGCCAGCTCCGCGTTCAGGTCCATCCGATGCTCATCCTGGATCACCATCGGCGCGAAGGCATTCGCCCAGACGACATAGTTCTTGTCCATCATGTCGAGCAGGCCGCGGATATCGGCCTCCTCGAAGCCACCCTGGTACTCGCCATCGTTCAGGTAGTGCGGGGACGGACCGATCATGACCAGCCGCGAAAAGCGCTCCGGCTCGCGGGTGATGGCGAGCACCGCGATCATGCTGCTCACCGAGTGCGCGACCACGATCACATCCCGCAGGTCCAGCTGATTAACGACGTCGAGGAGGTCCTGGGCAAAGCCGTCGAGCGACCGATAGCGGCGCGCGTCGTACGACGAGCGATCCGAGCCTCCGTGACCGGCGTAGTCGAAGAGGACGGTTCGGTAATCGTCCTCGAAGGCGGGCGCCACGAGGCGCCACATGTTCTGGTCGCAGCCGAACCCGTGGGCGAAGAGTATTGGCTGCGTTCCGCGCCCCAGGTCGCGGACGTTGTTGCGCGTGAGGATGTCTGTTGGCATGGGCACGGGCATGGTACGGGTTGCAGTGGCATTGGAACAGTGCCGGTCGCACGGCAACATCGTGGTCGAGGTCTCAGGTCGAGATCCAGCATCCAGCCAGTGTCAGGATCCCGCGTCCGCGGCCACCGCCCAGCGGATCTCCAGTTCGAGGTGGCGGGCCGCCCGGGTAACGGCCGCATCGTCCTCCCACGGGCCGAAGCCACCGTCGACGTACAGCGCGCCCGCCCGTCGGAGCACGGCGCCCAGGTTGTCCGGCATGCGCTCCGCGGCCCATTCCGCGGCGACGTTCTTGGGCTGGATGTGCCCCGTCGCCGCGGTCACCCACATCCGCGCAAGGGTCAGCAGGACGTTACGCGTGTCGTTCTCGAGATCGTCGAGGAGTGCCGGCAGCTCGTCGGCCATCGAGCGAAGGAGGTCGGGCCGCGGAACCGGGTCCAGCAGCTGCTCCGGCGGCGGACCGATCAGGGCGCGGCCGGACTGGCGGACCATCGTCATCGCCACCGCCAGGTCGGGGCTGGCGGCTGGCCATGGCGCCCGCTCCCCGCCTCGAACGCCGCGCGCATCCACTCCCCGTACTGCAGCTCGAGGGGCGGCGGGTAGCGCCACGGCCGCACCGCATCGGCCCGCACGACGGTCAGCTCGAGCGGCCGCCACGACGCCGGTCGCTGGTCGCGGCGCGAGATGGGGACGAGACTCGCCACCAGCGCGTCGCGCTGCGCCTCGGACACGGCGGCATCCACGACGGCAAAGAGGTCGAGGTCGCTGTCGGCGCGAAGGCCGCCGTCAACCGCCGAGCCATGAAGGTAGACCGCGAGCGGCCGGATGCCAGCCGCCTCGATGGCGCGCAGGGCGGCATCGGCCTGGTCCTGGGTCGGGTCGCTCATGGGTCGGATCATAGGTTGGGCTACGTTCCCAGCGGCAAGCTCAACATCTACACCCCCGCCGCCATGGTCGGCTACTTCGACGAGCTCGCCACCGGCGAGAGGGATCCGGATGCCTGGCGGAGATGGCAGAGCGATACGGGATGGAAGTTATCGGTCCCGTCCCGGAGGGCTACGTCTAGGGAGCGGCTCGGTGGGTCTCCGCGCCGGTCACAGGAACGTCGACCAGTAGCGGGCAGTGGCCATGCACAGCACCGCCAGCCCGACTCCCACCAGCACCCACCTGCCCGCGGCGCGTGACTCCCCGCCGACGCGCATCAGGGTGGCGCGCTCCTCATCGGTCGGTGGCCGTCCGGCGCCGAGGGCGGCGCCGAGGGTGCGCTCCACGACCCGCGTCCGTGGGAAGACGTACAGACCGCCCACGCCGAGCGCCAGGATCCCCAGCACGCCACCAACCGTGAAGCCGAGCCGCGAGGCGTCGAACAGCAGGGTGCCATCGAGCCCATCGCTGGTGATCCACAGCAGCAGGATGCCCACGACCACCGTCGTGATGGCCGACCCCAGCAAGATCAGCGAGAAGCGCTTGTGATGAAGGAGGTGGTACGTGAACTTCTGCCCCTCCGGACCGATGGCCATGGCCGTCGGCTGCACGAACAGGAAGAAGGTGTACAGCGCGCCGACCCAGAAGGCGCCGGCACCGATGTGGATGAGACGCAGGATCGCGATGTCCATGGTGGTCCTCCGGAGGCTCGATCGGGGACAGCGGGCGCAGTATGGACCGCCCGCAGACCGATGTGAAGGCTAGGATCACGCTCACCGCCCGTCCGAAGGCAAGGCTCGATGACCATCACCCCGCCCCGCGAGCACTGGGACGCGGGCGACGCCTACGACCGCTTCATGGGTCGCTGGAGCCGGCTCGTGGCGCGCCAGTTCGTCGCGTGGCTGGACCAGCCGCCCGGTGCTGACTGGCTCGATGTCGGGGCCGGCACCGGCAACCTGCTGCATGCCATCAGCGAGGCGGCGCGACCTCGCTCGCTCGCCGGGGTGGACCCATCGGCCGGCTTCCTCGCGACGGCCGCGGATCGCCTGCCGCCGGCGACCGACCTGCGAGTTGGCGACGCCGGGCGGCTCGAATTCGCGGATGCGTCGTTCGACGCGACCGTCTCCGGCCTGGTCCTCAACTTCGTGCCGGACGCCAGTGCCGCGATCGTCGAGATGCGACGCGTCACGCGACCCGGCGGAACGGTGGGCGGCTACGTCTGGGACTACCGCGACGGGATGGGGTTCCTGCGCCACTTCTGGGACGCGGTGGTCGAGCTGGACCCCGCCGCGGCCGACCTGGACGAAGGCCCCCGCTTCCCCATCTGCCGTCGCGACGGGTTGACCGATGCGCTGGCAGCCGCGGGACTGACCGACCTGGCTGGGAGCGCCCTCCAGATCCCGACCACGTTCCACGACTTCGACGACCTGTGGGAGCCGTTCCTCGGCGGCCAGGGTCCTGGCCCGGCGTACGTCGTCGCGCTTGACGCGGAGCGGCGCGCCGCCCTTCGGGAGCACCTCCGCGCACGCGTGCCCGTTGAGCCCGACGGCTCCATCCGCCTCACCGCCCGCGCCTGGGCAGCTCGCGGCACCGCTTGATTGCACCACGCGCACACAACGACCACCCAACGCCAGCCCGATGGCCGCTGTGTGCAGCCCGCGCACCCGGCAGCCAACGAGGAGCGGAGCTGACCCTCCCGATGGCCGTTGTGTGCGCCACCGGCACACGCCACGGGGCAGGAATCGCGGCGAGGCTTGGCGCATGAGCGACAAGCTGCGCGTGATCCTCGAGCTCGGGCCGAAGCGACGGATCGTGGCGGGTGCCATCGATTGGCCCGGCCTGGACCGATGGGGCAGGAACC
>CAWAGB010000003.1:0-195092 GCA_963781555.1 uncultured Chloroflexia bacterium
TTCCTGCTGCTCGACCTCGCCACGGGGCTCAGCTTCGTGCTCGGCGGACTGGTCGCGTGGTCGCTTAGACCAGCCTCGCCGGCAGGATCGATGCTCATGGCGAGTGGAGCGCTGTGGTACGTCGGCAGCTACGCGCCCACGCTCCGGCCGGTGCTGATGCACCTTGGCTTCGCGTTCGAAGGCTATTACGACCTCGTCCTCGCCGCGTTGCTGCTCATCCTCTCCACGCCCGCCCAGCGGCTGCGCCCGCACCTGGTGATCGTGGCCATCGCAGTCGCCATGGTGGCCCGTTCCTTCGGCCGCCTGCTGTTGACCGATCCCGCACGTCTCGGCTGCGCCGAGTGTCCGCCGAATCCGTTCGCGATCTGGCCAAGCGAGCACGCCTTCACCTTCGTGGAGGTCGCGACGAACCTTGCGATGGCCGAGCTATTCGTCGTGGCGGCGATCATCGGTCTCAGACGTCTGCTGCGATCAAGTCCTGTCCTGCGGCGTGTGCGCTGGCCCATCGTTGTGGCCGGCGGTCTGGCAATGACTGCCGCCGCCATCGACGCCTTCGAGTACGCGTGGACCACGGCAACCGCGTCGCCGCTGGTGCCCCTCACCGAGCCGTGGGACATGGTGTTCCACTGGGCGATGTTCGCAGGCCGCACGCTCGTGCCCATCGGCTTCGTCATCGGGCTGCTACGACTTCGAGGCGCACCCGGGCCGCTCGGGTCCTTCGCCGCGGGGCTGGAGCGGCCGGTGGCGAGCGTCGAACTGGGGGACGCGATTCGCTCCGTGCTCGGTGATCCATCGCTGGTGGTACTGCGCGCAGCAGGGCCAGATCGCTGGAACAACGAGGCTGGCGAGGCCGCCGCGTCACCAAGCGTCGCCGGTGACCCTGCTCGCGCGATCACCCACGTCGGCCGCCCTGATCAGCCGCTGGCGGCCCTGATCCACGACGCCGCACTCCTGGAGCAGCCCGAACTCGTCGAGGCGGTGGTGCGAGTCCTGCGCCTCGCCCTGGAGAACGACCGTCTCCAGGATGAGCTCGGGAGCAGCTCGCGGCGGTCACCGAGTCGCGTGCCCGCATCGTCACTGCCGCGGCCGACGAGCGCCGCCGCATCGAGCGCGACCTCCACGACGGTGCGCAGCAGCGTCTGGTGGGGCTGACCCTCGCGCTGCAGCGTGCACGGGCCTCAGCGGAGGTGGCAGCGATCCCCGAGACACTGCGGCAGGAACTGGATGCAGCATCCCGAGAGACCGGCGAAGCAATGCGTGAGCTGCGGGAGCTCGCTCGGGGGATTCACCCCGCGATCCTGGAGGACGAGGGCCTGGGTGCCGCAGTCACGGCGCTGGCACGCCGGGCGACCATTCCCGTTGGCATCCATCTCCAGCTCGACGGCCGACTCTCGGCGCTTGTCGAGTCAACCGCGTACTTCACGATCGCCGAGGCGTTGATGAATGCGCAGCGCCACGCCGGTTCTGGGCAGGCATTCGTGCGCCTGGTGCGGATGGACGGGACCCTGGAGCTGGTGGTACGCGACGACGGTGTCGGAGGCGCCTCCGCCGAGCGCGGCTCGGGAATCCGGGGATTGGCCGACCGGGTGGCGGCGGTCGGCGGCCACTTCCAGGTGGAAAGTGAACGCGGCCGTGGGACAACGATCCGCGCCACGATTCCGGCCCCATGAGCGAGCTGCGCGCAATCGTCGCCGACGATTCGGTCGTCATACGCCAGGGCGTGTCCCGGATCCTCGCCGACGGTGGCTTCCGGGTCGTGGCAGAGGCGCGCGACGCAACGGAGCTGATCCATGCGGTGGCGGCCGCGCCACCGCACTTGGCGGTGGTCGATATCAGGATGCCGCCGGGAGGCAACTCCGGGCTCGCCGCCGCGCTCACGATTCGCGAACGCCATCCGATGGTTGGCGTGCTCGTCGTCTCCCAATTCCTTGAGCCTGAGTATGCCCTGCGCCTCCTGGGCGCCGGCGTCGACCGCGTCGGCTATCTGCTCAAGGATCGGCTCGGCGAAGCACACGAGCTTCTCGATGCCGCGAGGCGCGTCGCGAGTGGCGGCTCGGCCGTCGACCCGGCCGTGGTCCAGGAATTGGTCAGGGCGCGGCGCAGGGACGACCGCCTGACCCGGCTGACCGATCGCGAGCGCCAGGCGCTCGCCCTCATTGCCGAGGGACTATCGAATCGATCGATCGCCGAGCGCCTGGGGATCACCACAAAGACCCTCGAAGGGATGAGCGGCACGATCTTCGGCAAGCTCGGGCTCGAGGACGACCCGGATGTGAACCGCCGCGTCCTCGCCGTCCTGCTGTACCTGGACGGGGCTACCTGAGCGGTGGCTGGCTGCGGCACGCGGGCCGCGGCCGGCCACGATGGGTGCGCGTGGGTCAGGCCGGCGAACCGGCGCCCTCGATCCGATGGGTGGGTCTCGGTGCATCGGGCGCGCCGATGACGTAGGCGATCATCGCCACGACCCCGAAGCTGAGCAGGCCAAGCACGAGCAGGACGATGAACCACGTCTTGTCGTCGAGCTGCAGCGGTGTTCAGCAGAGCGCCGATCCACGAGACAAGGCCACCGATACAGCCGGCCACGATGGCCAGCACGCCCACGACGGCGAGTCCCACGATGACGGCGGCGGCGGGAGTCCACTGGACGCCCACCACATCCGGCCCGCGCATCACGAATGCGCCGTTCGCGTATGCCACCCAGAGCGCTGCGAACGCCAGGATGGCGCCCGCGATGACCGCAATCGCGCTAGCCACGAAGACCCGCGTAACTGTCCTCTTTGTCACAGTCCTATCCTCCAAACGATGTGTCTCGTCTGAAGCGTGGACCTACGGCTCCGCATCCGCGAGGGCTGATCGTCCCGGAATACCGGGCTGCCAGCACGAAGCGCGCTCGGCGGGTCCCAAGCCCCCGCGCGCCAGCCCGCGCCCGGCCGGTAGCATCCGCGGGTGCTGATCATCCTGCCCCCATCCGAGTCAAAGCGGCCCCCGCCCGACGAGGGCCTCGCGGCCGACGTCGACGGGCTGTCGTTTCCGGCGCTCTCCGAGATGCGGTCACGCGTGCTCGACGCGCTCATCGCTACCAGCCAGCTTCCCGACGCCCGGCGGCGCCTCCTCGTGGGTCCATCACTCGCCGCCGAGGTCGAGCGCAACAACCACGTCCGAACGCTGCCCACCCGCCGTGCCGTCGACACGTATGCCGGCCCGCTGTATGTCGGGCTTGACGCGGCATCGTGGTCGCCCGCTGCCGTTCGCCGAGCCGCACGGCAGGTGGTGATCGTCTCGGCGCTATGGGGCGCCCTCCGCCCGGACGATCACATCCCGCCGTACCGGCTGCACGTCTGCGCGCGGCTCGTCGGGATGGACCCGATCGGAGCCGACCTGGCGGTCGGTCCTCCCGCCCATTCTCACCGAGGCCGCCGGCCCGTCCGGACCGATCGTCGACCTACGGTCGCCGGCCTACCAGGCGGTGGGGCGGCCCACCGACCTCGCCGAGGAGACCGTGCTGTTCAAGGTGCGACCATCGCCAGGAGGGGCGCCGCACATCGGGGACGTGATCGCGAAGCGCGTCCGTGGCGAGGTGGCCGCGCACCTGCTCGCCTCACCCGAAGATCCCGTGGATCCGCCCGACGTCGCCGACGTGCTCGCCACCCGCTGGCCCGTCGACGTGGAGCCCCCGGGCGGTCGACGTGCCTCGTGGACCATCACCGTCAAGGCACCCCCTGATCGGTGAGTCGTACTGCGACCGCGAGGCGTCCGGACACGAACGAGCCCCGATCAGCGCTCAGATCGGGGCTCTTGTGTGGGTTTGGTACCGCATACCGGATTCGCGACACACGTGCCGATCCTCGCGACAGCGCCACGCGGAAGCCTACTTACGCCTGCCGTCGGCCGTCATCGGCAGCAGGAAAGGGGTCAGCCCGGGGGTCACCATTACCTGATAGCCCAGCTTCCAACGCTCTGAGCATGAACGCTGTGCCTTCCGGGGAGAGTCGAGTCCTTACCGCGGCATACGCGCTCGGAGAGTTGCCGGCCTTGCGTCTGCTCATGACACCGGGCTAGGAGATGCTCAGTACGTCGCCATCAGCAAGACCATGATCGCCGCTAAAGCGACCAAGGCGATGAGTGCCAGTGCGATTGCGGTCGGTGCACCAAGACGTGCTCCCATGCTTGGTCTAACGGCAAGCGGGCGATGGATGTTGGGGCTGCTACGAGCCACGCACTGGGCCGCGTGCAGCCCCACGCTTAGGCTGCGTTGACAGCCGGCACCCATCCCCGTCAGGCAGTTCCCCCCGGTGCGGTGACGGCTGGCCATTTCGTGTCTGTCGAGAATTGATGAGGCGGCTGGCACCCCCGGGAGTCGGGCGCGGCAGCCTGCGACGAAGTTACGGCGGCGCACCCTCAGACTGTGGTTCCCGGCAGTCCGAGTTCGAGGCGTGCAGCCGTCAGCGCGGCCTGGAGGTCGGGATGGCCCACCGCGCTCCTGTCGAGCGGCTCGAGCAGCTCCCGCGCCTTGGCGCGAAATTCTGCCTTCCACCCAAGGTACCCCCGAGCGAGCTCCCCCCGGAAGGTCGTCGGAATCACGGCGATCTGAAGCTCGAGACTCTCGCGCTCGGTCATGGAGCCAGCCTTGCGGGCGCAGTTGCCGCGTCATTACGGGTTCGTAATGCGGGCGCTCCAGACACCCTTCCGACGCTTCCGCGAGGATGGAGATGGCACTCTTCCGGGCTCGGTGCCCACGGTCCATCCACCGGGCGCAGGCGGGTAGTCGAGTTGGTGCGCGCGTGCACCCGGATGAGACTTTCCGTGGCGCGATGCGTATATCCACCGATGACGGCGTGCTCGCCTCCCGGTAGCGTCGCTCATCGACGCACTGTGGTCGCAGCCAGCTGGTAGTCCACGCGACGAGGCCCGGGTCATCACGAGCAGCCTTACACACAGCGGGCAAGGGGCGGCAGTGCGCGAAGTCGTGGCCGGCCCGGTCGCCTACGCCCTTCCCAGCGACGGGCCGGCCGCCAGTTGCCCAACTCACCCAGCGATCTCCAGACCGTCCGGCAGTCTGCCCTCGAGCAGCCCGTGCATTCGTCGCGGATTCGGATCCGCAGACTGAGCGGGTAGCATTCCACTCGTCATGCTCGACGTGTCCTTCGCCGCGATCCTATTCCTGTTCGTGCCGCTGATCCTGATGTGGGCACTCGCGTGCTTGCTGTGGGCAGCGATCCGTGGCCGCCGCGAACCGTTGACAACGTTCGTGCTGGGACTGGCGATCATCGCCATCGTGCCACTTGGGTACATTGCTGTGGATGCGAGCGGTGTCCTGCGATAACGGCCAGGTGAGTGACTGCCGATGGACCCGAGAATCACCCGCGCGGCCCTATACATCGCCGTCCTGGTGCTGGTCATCACAGCCGTCGGCATGATGGTCTTCGGACTCCCTACTGGTCCCTCCGTCCCGACGGTGAACGCACCGGGCGCGGGCGGGTAAGGCGAGGGGGTGGCCGGGCCATGAATCCGACGCGCGTAGACACCCTCCTCTTGGTGCTCCTGCTCAGCGGGTGCGGCATCCTCAATTTGCGCCCGGTTGAGTGCGATCCCGGCGAGCGGATCCCTGAGCCGCGCCTCGACTGCCACCAGTCGGTGATTCTGGCGGGGACCGCGCTACGCCAGCCCATGCGGCGATCACGCGGACCCAGTTCGTGTATGGATCGCGCACGCATCAGATTGGTGGCTTTGGCGGCTTCAATGGCGGGGAAATCGCGTATGTCGTGTTTACCTTTGCCGACGGTACTCACCAGTCGGTGCAGCTGTACCTGACCCGCGACGGTCCACTGCTGGAGGGCTCATTCCGCTCGGGCTGACGCCGGCCGGCCGGGGAGCATCGGGAACATGCTGCCTGTGCAGCACGTCGTGCCCACATGCCTCGAGTGTCTATCGCCATGCTGCTGCTGGTCGCCGTGTCCGTGGCGGGGTGCGGAGTGCTTGGCATCGGTGGAGCACCATGCCGTGGCTGGTTGCGCGAGGCGGGCATTGCGTTCCATGGCCACACCACCTTGGAGGCTGTAGGAGTGGCGGCGGGCTGGGATTACTACCCGCCAGACCTTGACCTCGCTCGGCGAGGAGAGCTGTGGGTGTCGGCCGAGCCCTTCCCGGTGTATTCGCCGGTGGGGCCGCAGCCGTTCCCCGTTGCCCGCCAATACTGCTTCGTGCAGGACGGCTCGGGCATGAACCTCTTCGGCACGCTGCCGGACGGCTGGCAGCCTCCGGATCGGTGAGTAGGCCCTTCTATCCCGAGCCCGGGGAAGGTGCCGTGCGCACAAGTGCCAGCAGCACAACCACCGTCGCCGGCAGGACCAGGAGGGCGAGGGCGAGCTCTGGGGCCGAGTAGGCGTACGCCCAGGCATCCACGCCGGTAGGCAAACAATCGGGGCAGGCTCCCCCGGAGGTTCCGACCCTTCCTGCCGCAAGCAGCCACCAAAATCCTGCGAGCATCAGTGGCGGCCCCACGGCGATGCGCCGCACCCAACCCCCAAGCGCCAGTACCGAGCCCGCCCCAGCGATGATGGCGGCGGTTGCCCCACCCACAACCAGTTCGGCAGAGACGCCCGTCCAGGGCTGGCGCCCGACCCAGTAGCCATCGCTGAGCGAATAGCCTGGGTTGGCCATCGCCTCTGCTGCCGAGGACCCAAGGACGACAGCGAATCCGGTCAGCAAGGCGGCGGCGGCCAGCCCCGCCGCCAACCGGAGGACTTCGCCGGACATCCGCATGCGGGAATTGACGACCATGCCGCCACTCTATCGAGGTGCATTGGCGGGTCAATAGATGAAACCCCGCAATGCCAGACGGTTGGCGGTTCATCCAGCCACCTCGTCGCTGCATCCGCTCAGTCTTGTTGTCGCGTGTTGCGCCGCTCGCCAGAATGAGGTCCAACCCGCTGGGGGCCATGCTTCGGCGCACCCCAGTCCTAGGGCTCGATCACCCAGGTGAGGGACGGCAGACGGGTGTAGGACTGCGCGAGATAACGGTCCCGGCTGCGTCCTTCGCTACGAATTGCACCTCAGTGCACCCCTCGGCGATGTTTGAGAACGGGTAGGACGTACCGGGCGCGACGCCGCTGAGGATCTGGCTGCCGACCGGATCCCCGTTGCGCAGCAGGAAGATGTCGACTGGCGCGTCCGTCCGGTTCTCGATTTGGATTACCGAGTACTGGTCAGATGGGAAGCAGCCGCTCTGCATTACTGCTACCACGAGGCAACTTGCGACCATTCCTCGGCGCCATCGACGTGCGATCAATCTCATGCGGTCAGACATACGCACCGAGGAGGCGCTGCGTTCATTTCGGGCCGCGGTTGCAGGCGCTGCGATCTGGCCGCCAACAAGCTCTACCGACCTCCGGCGGCACCCATGGCTTGAGTCGTCGATGACCCGCGCGCTACCTCTGTCGGTTCCGGCAGACGAACGTCGAGTGAGGAAGGCGCGGATCGAAGACCTGATCGCTGAGCCGAGTTGGAGACGTCCAGGTACGCCGGACCCTTCGCGGGAACAGACGCCCCGGCCGGCCAGCGGACCCGGACCATCAGCCGCCTCAGCAAACGATCCCGGCTTCGGGCCACCTCCTGATCGAGCGCGAGGGATAGGGCCTGCGGACGGCGCGGTCCAGCACCGCTGCTTATCACCCGCCCCCAGATGCCCCCTCCAGGCGCTTCAGGCGCTAGCCTTGGCGCGTCTTGCTGGCCTTTCGCTTGTCCAAATATATCCACAAGTGGTCAATGTCGAACCCGTCGGGTAGCTCGTTATCCAAGTGCTCCAACAACTTTATGAGGGCTTGGATAAGGTCCCGCGGCGTGGCGTACCCTTCCATGCTCGCGGTGCGCGGCACGCTCTTGAATGCCGGGGTGAGCTTCCGCTTGGCTTTCTGAAGTTCATTGTTGGGGCTCGGTCCATCAATTGAAAGCCGAACGATTCCTCGGGCCATGGTTAGGAAGCTCCTCGTCGGACTCGCACCGACATGACCGAGATCGACACTGGCTGCGCCTCTCCCGTAGCGGGGGGCTCCGATGGCACTGGTACCTCCTAGCTCTCACAACCGATGCCGTCATGGTCGCCGTCGAACCCGTGAGGATCCGGCGGGAGGACGGTGAAGAAGTGGGGGGTAACGTCGCCGCAGTCCAGGTCAGGAGGTGGCAGGGGGATGCAGAAGTCCGGATAGGCGGAGCTGCAGCTCGCCGGCGCGGGCGGTGGTGGGACAAACGGTACGGGGGTCGGCGCACGCGTCGGCACGAGAGTTGGCACGGGAGTTGGCACGGAGGTCGGCGCGGGCGTCGGCACAAGGGTAGGTGTCGGCTGCACGGTGGGGCTTGGTGTCAAGCGCGCAGTACGGGAGGCCGTCGGACGCGCCGTCACATCGTCGATGAGGCCTTGGCGAACCGGCACACCCTCCGGCGCGCAGGCGACCAAGACGACGGCAATGGCCAGGGCACCGATGGCCTTCACTGAGATCCTCCCCTTCCCTCCGTGCCGCGTGGACACGCGCGGTGGTGAGAGGATACCCGTAACGTCAAGGTGGCCGCCGGTGCACCTTCAGCACCTGGCGTCGCGTGCGGAACCTATCAATTAGGGCTTGACGCCGCGCCCATACTGGGTACTGAGTCGACTCGCCCAGGCAACGTCACAGGGAGATGACACATGAGGCGCGGAATAGCCGCAGTCGCACTTACCCTCATCCTCGCAGCCCTACCGGGGCTCGCCCTCGCTGCGAACGTATCCGCCAACTGTCACGTGTACGGCGGAACGTTCATCACCTACGGCACCGCGGACTACTGGCAGGACCACGTTCATGACGGCGTCCTCCAACACATCTACTACGTCGGCCGCTCGTACGCTCAGGCCGGCTGGGGCTTCGAAACCGGGACCGACCGCAACCGTGAACGGTCCGGGACTGGCCAGCCCAGGAGCGACCTGTCCGGCATAGGAATGCGAGGAGTTCTTGCTGCCACAGGGCTTTGTCTCGCTGTGGCCGCATGCAGCATGTCGAATCCCGGGTCTGGCGAACGCTGGACCCGGGATGGTCCCCGCCCGCCCAAGCCCTACCCGAAGGGACGAGGTACCGCGAGGATCTCGCGGATATGCCCCGCTGGTGCTGGGCAATGAAGGGCTGGTGCCATACGGAGCACCTGAGCATCTGAGCTACCTCGTCACGTGCCTCGGCTCAGCGGGGTTTGACGTCAGCCTGGAGGGTAGGATCTGACCGCCGAGCCTGATGCGCGAGGCTCAGTACACAAGCGCGCGTGAGGCGTGCGAAGGGGCTGCCGTGAGCCAGGGCCTGGTACGAGCTCCGAGCCCCCCCGACGACCGGCTGCTCACGGCGCAATACGAGGCCTTCCAGATCACCGAGGCGTGCCTCGCCCGACACTCCTACCCCACCTCCGAGCGCCCTTCAATCTCCGCCTATCTCGCAGCGCGTGGGGCAAACTGGCACCCCTTCGACGCGGCCGCCGCGCGCGGGCAGGACCTCGTTGCCTTGGAAGTGATCTGTCCCTCCGACCTGGTTACCCTGCTCGAAGTAATGGCAGGCGAGCGTCCCGACTAGCCGGCGCATCCACCCGCGGGACCGGATACCAGCACCGAGGCAGATGATTCGCTGATGGTGACGAGGATGCCTACCGAGTTCACCTCGAGGGCCCGCACCAGGTAAATCCGCCCGGACGGCGGTCGCGGCCCGCCCCACGCCTCTTCCGCCGCTCGGCGAAGGAAGACTCCGACGGCCAGCTGATCTGCGGCGGGAACTGCCAGCTGGGGAACCGTCATCCAGGCAAACGACCCAGACGGATCGGATCGGTACGGCAGCTGAGCGTTTGCCTCCTCCGCGCCGAACAGTTCCACCGCGGCGCCGGTTGAACACGCGACGATGCCGACGCTATCGCCCGTCGCGGAGGTCGTGGTTTGGGCCCCGGCCGAGGCGGCCCACTCCCCGAAGCGGTCGCCATAGGTGCTCGTGAGGTAGGCCTCCACCCTGGCCTGCAATGAGCTCGCATCAGCGAGCGGATGATCGTCAGGGAGCGAGCCCGATGGGCGGGGCAGGGTCGCGGTGGGCGTACCGGTCGGGGAAGCGCCGCCGGTTCCGCTTGGGGTGATGGATCTGCCAACCGAGGTGGAAGGTTCAGTCGGGCCGCAGCCGGCCACCAAGATCAGCATCGTCGCGATGATTAGTCGCATCGTGTGTTGCGACATCCCACCCCTCCTTGAGGTCGATTGGTCGTCGCGGATCAGGATCGTCGCCTTGTGAGGTCATCGCATGGTCCCTCCTGCTTGGCAGCCCAACGGCCACCTGACGCGCTGACCCTACGCCGACCGACCGCCCGGCACAAGGTTCGAAGTTGATACAGAGCGGCCCTTTGTGCGTACCTCCCGCATCTACGGGCGCGTCTGCCGAGAGGCGTGTCAACTCGCACGAGGTCCTTTCAGTGAGACGAGCCCTATTCGCAATGCTCAGCGCCAGCGCGCTGGTGGCCCTGGTGGCCATGCCCGCCGCGGCAGCCCATGGTGGCGAGACCACCGTGGTCGTCATGCAGCACATCTGCAATCCCGACATCCAGAGCGAGGCCGATTTCGTCGCCGTCGAAGACGCCGGCGCTGGTGGCCAGCCCGGTGGCGAGGGCACCCTGCCCGGCCTGGTGGCGACCGTTCTGGCCTGCCCGGCCGTGGTCCTCAGCACTGACACGCCGACTGACGGCATCGGTGCCACGCCGACCGACTTCGACTACACCGTCACCGATGGCGCCAACACCTACTCGCTCTCCGCCGACGGCATGCTGATGGCCGCCAAGCTGTGCGAGACCGATATCGACCTGGATGCCGATGGCGACGGGACCAAGAGCCCCGATACCTGCCTCGACGTCAGCATGTACAGCTTCTCCCCCATCGCCGAGGGTCCGGCGACCATCACCCAGACCACGCCGGTCGGTGACTCGCGCTTCGGCACCATCCGCTTCACGCCAGCGAGCACCGATGAGATGGCTCTCATCAGCGCCGCGAGTGGCGTGGTTGAGCTCGACACCTCGGCTGACACCCAGGTCGACAGCCCGCCGCTGCCGCTGGACGAGTACAACGACGACGTCGTCGTCACCCACATCTACAACTTCCAGAACGTCGCGGCCGCGCCGTCGACATCTGCGGCAGCCAGCCCGAGCATGGGCAACGCGGCTGCCAGCACCGTCATCTCCACCACCTCCGGCACACTTCCCGCCGTCGTCACCGCCCTGCTGGGTCTGATGATTGCCGGCAGCGTGTTGGTCCTGGTCCGCACCCGCCGCTAGCCGGCGACGAACCCACCTCGAGAGGCGCCTGGCTCCGGCCGGGCGCCTCTCGCTCGTTCGGTGGCCAGCGCCGCACCATGTCCAAGCAGACGTCATTTGGGCGGACCAAGTCATGAACACCATCCGGATACCACCCCAGATCGCCAACGACGACTTCGCCGGCTGGCTCAAGAACGCCATGGCGGAGCGGCGGATTTCACTGCGCATGCTGGCGATCCGAGCAGATGTCGATCACTCGACGATTTCCCGCCTCGCAAGCGGCACACGCGCGCCACTCCTGTCCACGGCGCTCTCCCTGATCCGTGTGCTCGAACGAGAAGCCGTTCCCCGTCCCACTACGGCGCCGGTGGCTAGGCTCATTCAGGGTGGCGTCATCCCCGACCCGCTCACCTAACGGCGCGCGCATCACCCGTGCTCTGGACGAGGGGGCGTACGATCGGCGCGAGCCGAGCAGCCTGCTCGGTCAGCGGGAGGGACGATCATGCGACGAAGGCTGGCTGGGCTCACATTGGTGCTGGCGTTGGTCAGCTGCGCGGCTACCCCGGCCGACGGCACCCAGGCATGGGGCGCGGACAACTGCCTCTATACGTACCTCAGCGGAGTCGGATGGACGACCGTGCTCGACTATTGCCGCACGCCGGTGTCAGCTGGTGTCTGGCGCTACCACGTCGGAGCGGTCGACCTGGGTCTCGTCGACACCAGTGACCCGCAAGTAACGGTGTACACCGAATCCACGAGTGGCGTCTCGTACGGGATCCGGAATGCAGATGGCGCCTACATGATCCGGACCGACTTCGGGTGGGTCACCCAGGACGCGTACTTGGCGGCGTTGGCAGCCGCACAGCAGCAGCCGCAGGCTCCCCCACCCCCGCAAGCCCAGGCACCGGGCGTCCAAGAGGGGACACCCGCATGGCAGGTACAGGCGATGATCGACGAGGTCAACGCCCGGGTCATCAGTCGAATCCTGGCGCCCGACTGCGTCGGCTCGTATAACGGCTGCCGATAACGTCCAGGGCGCGGCGCCCATCGCGTAGGCTCGGATTTCAGCTGATCGCGGTCAGGAATGCCGGGTTTACCCCAAGGCCATCTAGGCTAGGGAGGCCTCGGGACGGTGCGAAGAAGGCGACCTCTCGCCCTGGGTGGTTGTCACGGACCCTGTGACCAATGCTGAAGGAGGCGGTTAGCGTGCCTGGATAGAGGGGGTAGATCCGATGATCGTCGCCGTAGCTCACAATCCAGCGCCCGTCGCTTTCGAGCAGTACTCGAGCGAGCCGCGCGTGGTCGGCCCAGGTGAGCGTGTCGAGGTAGAGGTCCGCGCCCTTGGCGGGATAAGGCGGGTCAGCGTACACAAAGACTGCAGCATTGCCCACGGACCTCTCCGCAACCTGAACCCCGTCCGATTCGGTAATGGTTACGCGGTTGGAGTAACGCGCCAACGCGGTGATCCGAGCCGTCAGCGTCTCGCGATTGAAGCGCGCGTCCATGCGCCAAGTGCCTACTTGGCCGCCAGGCGCGGACGACGTCCTGAGGACTGCCAAACGCGAATTGACGGCCTACCCACCGGGCAGCCACGAGGCTGATAACCGCCTGGCATGCCCGAAGCGGGGCTCATGCGCTCACAACCCGTGCCGCATCGATCCACCGGGCTAGCAGACTCAGCGCCGCCAGGTACTCCGCGGCCTCCTGACGAGTTGGCTCGTCACCCCCGTGCACCAGGACGTTGCGGATACGCATGACGCAGCCTTGGCCGAAGGACATCGCACCCTGGTGCATGTCGGTCCACAGCTCCGTCCCCTCGTCGATGTCGAAGCGGAGGCGACGCTGCTTGGCGGTGGGCGGCGCGGTGCTAAAGGCTTCGGTCACGAGCTTGTAGCCGCTCGCGGTTGATCCCACTTTGGCCTTCAACCGACCGTCGATCACACGTCCTGCCTCAGACACGGCGGCGCGATAGTGGGCGCCCTCCCAGAGCTTCGCGGCCGCCTCGGTGACCCACGGGTGGAGGCCGTCCATCCCCAGCGGAGGTGCCGTCGGAGATGACAATTCGAGCTCGTAGATGGCGCCCTCCATAACCGCGATCGCGTCGCGTACGCCATCGGCCTGCACCCTCGCAAAGTAGCCATCCGGCTCAGCCCCGAATATCGCCATCGGGCTGTAGCGGACGTCCGCGAATTGCCGAACGCTCTCGTGTCCCCTTCCCATCACTGTCCTGAGCGTGGCGTCAGTGCGCCGCCTCCAGCCCTCGAAGTCCTCGGGCTGTCCACCGTTCGCTTCGGCAATCTGCCTCCGAAGGGCTTGCAGCTTCAGTGCGTTTTCCATCCGCCCCTCCCCTTCACCGCAGCGGAGCGGGCCAAGATGGCGTCAAGCGGTAGGCGGGTCATGTCAGCTGGTGGTTGGCCGAGAGGTCAGGGTCACGATGAGCGGACCATCGTCCGGCAGCATCCGCGCGCGCAGCCGCGCCTCTCCGAAGTTCTGCGTTTCGTCGAAACCCGCAGCCGTTCGCTCGCCGATGAGGCGTGACGCGAAGTCACCCGCCCCGGGCGACAGGACATCTATGCCGGCCAGGGCGCTCACAAAGGCGGCCCTCGAGGTGTCGTCGTCCAAGACGCTGGCGTCGCCGAGCAGCTCGACCTCAGTCAGATCGTCAGCGTTCGCCTCGGTTCCTCGCAACGTCACGACCACTTGCGGATCGGTCGGCGTCCCACAGAGGAGGCTCGGGGCGCTGGGTGGCGCGTCGTCGTCGGTGAAGCAATCGAAGCCCTTGGCCTCGAGGACCTGAGCCAATGTCGACCGACTCCCCAGTCCGGCTAGGGCGACAGCCGTCTGCGTTGGCGAGGTCGACACGACTGATGACGAGCTCTCTGCGCTGGCCGTCGGGCTGACGACAGCGGGGCGGCCGGACATCACCGATGTGCCGCACCCGGCGAGAACGAGCGCGGCTGCCGCGGCGGTGATCAGTAGCTTCACGTTTCTCCCCTATTTCAAGCGAAATGCTTGTTCTAGGACATCTCGACCCCGGCGCGACGGGGCGGGTGTAGTTGGCTGGCCATCAGCTGACCGCCGCCCACTGGGTTATGTAGGCGGCCAGGAACTCGACCAGGCCCTGAGCATCGCGCCCCGGAACCTGCGCAGTGACCTTGAGGTCCCCCGGGACACCCGTGAATTCCACCGTCAGCGTTGTGCGGAACACCGAAGCGCCCAGGTCGAAGTAGGTCACGGCCTCGACTGCCGGCTTGTCGACGTCGCTCCACCGCTCAACGCCAATGAACTCGATCCGATTCTGATCCGGGCTGTGCCGCTGCATCAGCAGGTCTACGACGACGAGCGCCTCCTCAGCGGCGATGGCGATCCGCCAGACCTCGTCGCGGTCGTGGTCATCCATCTCTAGCTGAAGCACGGGCGCGTCATGCGCAGCAACACCGATGGCGCTCAGAGTCGCCTGAATCCAATCGCCCACGGACATGGCATCGTTGTTGAGGTCAGCCAGTCGCATCGATTCCTCCCCTACTTCGTCCGCGCTGGAACCCAACGGTGCAGAGCCTGTCGCAGACCGCGGTGAGCCGACCGCCGGCGTCCGTAACTGCGGGCGTGCCAGAGGTCTCCGTTTGGACCGGGGCCATTCTGTCATGCGCCCGGCCTGGTCGTGGCCGAAGCCGATGATCTGGCCCACGACGGTGTAAGTCGGGCACTCGAGCCGCCCGGCGTCGTAGCGCTCAGCCGGTTGCCGACATCGTCATATGTAGATTTCGAATTCCTTAAGCGCTTGTACTGGACCCTCAGCTGCACCCGTCTGGGTGCCCTCGGCCCGTTCCAGTGGACAGGTCCGCGTCAGTGCGCGTGCTTACGGCGCCGGCGGACGAGTGCTGGCGCTCGTCGAGAGAGCCGCGTGACTAATCCAATGCAATCAACGGAGGTGACATGGCAGAAACCGTCGGCGATCGGATAAGGCGCTACCGCACCGACAAGGGGTGGAACCTCACGCGGCTAGCGACGGAGACGCGGCTGTCCAAGAGCTACCTATCCGAGCTCGAGGCGATCAGCGACGCCACCAAGCGGCCATCAGGTCAGACGCTGTACGGCATAGCCACCGCACTCGGGGTCACGATCGCTGACTTGCTGGGTGAACGACTGGCAATCAAACCGACCAGCAAGCGGCCCGTGAGCCTGCTCAAGTTTGCGCGCGATCGCCACCTCCCGGAAGCGGACATCGAGATGCTCGCCAGCATCCGATTTCGTGGGGAGTCCCCTCGAACGCCCGAGCGGTGGGCCTTCATCTACGACTCAATCCGGAACAGCAGGGCGATGGATAGCACGCCCTGATCGATAGGCAGGATGTCCATATGTGCTCGGATCGAATGGTCCCAAACGAGACCCTGTAGTCGCCGCTGGGCAAATCACTGTCCAAGTCGACGTAGTCGTCTCCCATCGCGGCGGTCCGCAGCATGCGACCTCGCCGTGCCAGCGCCTCAACCAGTGGTTCGCGTGGCACCGCACGATCGTCGTGACCATGAACACCCGGCCGCTTGGCCCCGACGCGCGCCAATGAATGCCTGCGCGGAGGTACCTGACAAAGCGGATAACCACTCGCGCCTGGGGCGTGGTACCCATCCCGGATCGATCAGCATATCGGCAGGCCCGACTAGAGAAATCGTCCCGACGAGGAAGGACGGCCTCGAGCCTCAGCTCGGATTGTTCAAGTCCGCCGTCGCCTCAAGCAGGCCGGCCGACAGCAGCCGGGCGGCCCGCGCATCGCTTGTGCGGCCATTCACTATGGTCTTCGCTCACTTGCTCATTTCTTCCGCCGGTCACGCCTGGCTCCCAGCCGTCCCTCACGCACCAGTCTCCGGCCCGCCGTCAGCCATAGGTGCAACTCCTCAGCGCGCACGGATAGTGATTGGTCGCCGCGCCGCTTGACGATAGAAACAAATGCACCCTCCACCTTTCGGCCGACGATCGAACCATGGACCAAGAACGGCTGGACGGCAGAGTCCTGAGAAGGGACCCGAACATACCCCACGGCCCGGGACGAGTTCTTGATCGCGACGCGGCGAACCGTCAGCCCGTCGACCGGCGGGTAGACGCGAGCGTCGATCGTCATTCTTGCCCGATAGGGTGAAAAGAGGTCGGGCCGGATGCCACCAACTTGAGTGACAGTCTCTTCGCCATCTACCTTCCGGGTCGTCGCGCCGACAACGATGACTCCCCCGGCGGCGTTCGCAAGCCTTGCAACGTCTTGAGCAAGCTCGATCTTGCCGAAATCCGTATCCAGGTTCCAGGGCTGCGACTTCGCCTCTAGCCACTCGCCCTCCTGCGCGCCAATAAGGCCCGACGGGTACCCCGCTTCGAGGACATTCACAAGGGCCTCGGGATCCATGCCACTGGCTAGTTCGCTGACTGTCGTCGCAATCGCTGCTCCCAAGCTCACGAGGCTGGTCGCCAACGCATCTCGCCGCCGGAACTCAGCCTCGATCGCCCAAGCGACGCCAGTTGCGTTCTCCCACTCGCGCTCAACGCCAAGGACGCGGGCATGCAACCTAGAAGCGGCCGTGACCGCCAGATTCATGATCCGGTCCTCAGGTGTCGCTGCATCTACGACGACTAGAACCCGAACCCGCACACCGCCGCGGCCGGCAAGAATTTCCGCGTCGACGAACACGGGAAGGTCGTCGTCGAGGTCCCAGAACTCTCCGGGAGAGATATCACATACCTGGAAGACGGCGCCGTCATCACCGGTGGCCCAGCCTGGGCTCCCGATGTTATGGCCGTACCGGCGCAGCAGGCGCATGGCCGCAGTTCGTAGTTCGGAGAGCCGGATCGCGTCGAGGAGCCACGGCGTCACTACAATCCGCTCCCCGCTTACAAAGAGCTCGCGGGGCGACGTCGGGAAATCCAGGTAAAAGCCGTCGTCGCGACTACGGTGACTTACCCGAATGGACATGTCATGCAACCGCTGTCAGGGAGAAGGAGCGCCGCGATGTGTGGGCTTGGGCCAATTGCCTCCGTGGGCGCTGAACGGCGCGTCCGCCTCCGACGCGTCGGGGGGCCGTGATGGATAACCCACTCGATTCCACATGAGTGCCCCCACTTTGGTCTCGCGTTGTGCTGCGCCGAGGTCGTTTCCAACAGTCCGGGCGAAAGTTCTGCAGAAGAACGACCATGCCCGGAAAGCTTGGGCTCGTTGGTGGCTATAGTCGATACCTGATGAGTGTCGGCCCGTAGTCGTCTGGCGCGTCGAGGAGTTTCGTAGAGATGCGCCGTCCGTATGAGTCCGCGTGGGTCGGCATGCACGGTCTGTCTGACACCCGCCTGACGGACAAGATCGTCAAAGATGCTGTTGGCAGCATCCCATCCCACTGAGGATGAATAGGCGGACGTTTTTCCGGTTACTCTTAATGGCACTGCTTCAAGAGCTTCCATCGGTCAGCGGCGCCGGCGGCCTAGACCCTCGGCCCCTGCTCGCGGAGTGCTCTCAATTCGAGACGGTTGTATTGGATCATGCTGTCGAAGTATTCGGTGAATGTCCTAAACCGGTCGACGACGTCGCCTGCAATCCAGACGACGGACCCCTCGTTAGGGCGCCCCTGCCGGACGCAGGCGAATACGTCGGGATCGACTGCCGACGCCGCGATTGGGAAAAGGCTGTCTGCGGAGGGAACGGACGAAGGGTTCGCGGTGGAGGCAACGCTTAGCAGATCCTGCGCCTCCTCGTATCTCAGTCCCGAGAAGTCGTCGGATCCGAATAGGTCCGATGTTTGCCAGAAGCCACGCCATCCATTCGCTAGCAAGAGAAACGCGCGGTGGTCGGCGGCCAAAGGCTGACCCACGATGGCCTCAATTTGATTGATATCAGCCTGTGTTGCAGCCGACGAGGGAAGCCGATGCTGCCAGAGGTGGGCGGTATCGGCGCTCGCTAGCTCGCCCTTCAGTTCGCCAAGGACGACCATTCGCTCGACCCAACCCAGGTGATCATTGCGAATCATCAAAGATGAACTCCGTGGGGCGGTAGCCGATTCGGTAATGCGCGGCCTGACCGCCTAGACTCTGGTTGACCCGCGGAGCGAGGTCAAGCCACGCGAATGGATCCGCGCTTCCGCTCCACGTAGTATCCGGTACATGGCCCGCCTGTCCGAGGTAAGGGGCCCCCTGGAGGGAAGCCCGTGCCCTCTCCGCCGCCGCAGCGCGATTGCTGGCGGCGCGCAGCGCGCCAGCAGTTGACACTCGACCACCCTGGCCAACGCCTGCCCGGAGGGCATCGTTGCACATTGCGCAGTAAGCTCGGAACTGCGCCATCTCCTGCGCCGTCGCCCCAGAGTACGGACGAAATACAACGGGTCCGTCGCCGGCTACAGACTCGGTGTTAAGACCTAGCCGGATTGGGACCGCCCGCGCAGCCGCACCGCCACCCAGAAGGCCTCCCGCGAAGCTGGCCGCCGCCTCCCACCGATCGTGATCTGAATTCCGCGAGTCGAGAACAGTTGTCGCTGTCTGCGTGGTGCCAACCACACCGAGACCAAGGCCGAGGCCGACGGCTAAGCCGCAACCGAATCCCGCTGTAAGCCCACAAACCGTGCCGATCGCGAGCACCGATGCGAAGCTTATCGCCGCGCTGGAAGCTCCTGCGCTCAATGCATCATCTACTGTGCGCTGCGTCTCCCGGCTGTTGCGTGCGACCGCCTGCTGGACGCTCGAATCCGCCGCGCCTCCGCGGTCCGTCGGGCATATCGACCCCCGGCGTAGTGGGAGTAGTTTTGCTCTCGCAACGAAGCACGAGCTTCGCGAATCTGAGCTGGCCTCATCCGGTATGTCGAAAATCCGGACCCGTGGACATCCGCCCCAATCCCGTTCTCGAAGCGGTGACCATCGGGGTCGACGAGCGTCGCTGGGTTTGCACCTGCGTAGAGATATCGATTCAGAGTCAGGGGACTCGCTATGCTGCCCGCGACGCTGTCGAAACCTGTGAATTGACCTAGATCAGGCTGGTATTCACGCGCCCCGAAGTCCAACGTGACTCGTGCCTGGGTCGAACCTTCGAGGAGATTTAGGCGGCCTTGATAGCCCCATGGTCGCGGGACCGATGTCGCGGAATCGGCGATTGCAACACCGAAGGCATCGTACCTCGTCCCCCCGGTTATCGACGTGCCAGAGATTGCCAAGGTGGCGGACAGGTTTCCGTGGAGATCAGCCACCAGAAAAGCCGAGCTCGTGCTAGTCACCGTCGCGAGCCGCCCACCGCCGGGGTCGAGCTCCGCGTCGATGGTGGTTGTGACACCTGTGATCCTTGCGCTGCTATCGCTCGAACCAAGATATCCGTAGGTTGAATCCGGGCTGCCCCCGCCGTTTGCAGTCCTCGTCCAAGGGCGACCGAGCGCGTCGACGGTGAAGGCGTAGCTCTCGCCGGAACCTCCACCCGAGGCTGCGGATAGGAGATGATCCTCAACGTCATAGGTGAAGGACGTTGCACTGCCGGTGAGATGGTCAATCGGGCGACTGGTTAGATTGCCGTACGCGTCGTACACGAAGGGTTCAGTGTCGATGCCAACCGTCTCAGTCTTTGGGGCCCCGCTGCGATCGTATGCATTTGTGATCGTCACGCTGTTAACGGTCGCCGTAAGACGGCGGCTTCCAGCGTCGTATGTGTATCCCCGGCTGTCGCTACCGACACTCGAACTGGTCAGACGGTTAACTGCGTCGTAGCTGAACGTCTGAACCCCAGAGCCCGCCAAGCCACTAATGCCGGCAAGCGTCTGGGACTCCGTCGCAGCGTTACCCGCGCGGTCGTACGTGCGCGCCAATGCCGCGATGGGATTTCCGCCGTTCGCTATGTCGAGGCCAACGGGACGCTTAGCGCCGTCGTAAGTCGCCACAGCATTGGCTCCTCCGGGCCAACCCCGGCCCGCGAGCAGGCCATCATTCCGCCAAGTCCAGGCGAGAGCGGTGGAACTCGGCGGGTCGGCGCTCGTCAACCGATCCTGCCGGTCGTACCCATAGGCTGTTAACCCACCGGGGATCGTCAGGCTGGCGACCGTCCCATCTGGGTTGTAGGCATACGTGCTCTGTGGGGTCGCGCCGCGGCTGGTGGCGAGCGGACGGTTGAGGCTGTCGAAGGTGAACGCGAGTGCGTCCGCCGCCGTCCCGGAGCCGTTCACGAAACTGACGAGTGCGGTGCTATTCCCCGACAGGTCGTAGGTGGTCGAGACCTTACGACCGAAGGGGTTGCCGGCACTCGGACTCCCCAGAGTCGTGGTCCGCAAAGTCTGGCGGCCAAAATCGTCATAGGAGTAGTCCACATAGCGGATCGCCCCGGACTGGCACGCTGACTGAGCCGCGGGCAGCCGACAGTCGCGAGATACGCGCGTCTTTGCTGCGTCGTATTCATACGACGTGCTACTCACGGGTGTGAGGGTCTGGTTGACAGGCGCGTCGGCGCGCGCCAGGTGGCCCATCGCGTCATAGGCGTAGTGCCAAGCCGATGGGTCAGTTGGAGACCCAGCGCAGAGCTCAGCCCTTACCGCCTGTGGATCGCAAGTCGCAAGCAACTGGCCGAGATCGTCGTAGCGCGCGACGGCGGTCAGATTCTGGCTATCGGTTTTTGTCGTGCCTCCGCCGACGTAGTTTGCGTACCCAGCCAATTGACGGCCTAGGCGGTCCCACTCGGCGGCACTGACATGCCCGAGCGGGTCAGTGGTCGTCAACCGGCGCCCAAGTTGATCGTAGGTGTAACTCGTGTCCAGATTCACATCGGTCGCGTTGGCGGCACCCGCGATGCGGTTAACGGTGACGCTTGTCAGCCGGCTCATCGAGTCGTAGGCACTAGCCGTGACCATGGGGGCCGCAGACGGATCGCCCGGGAGGCCCACGGGCGCGATACTGGCGATAACCCGTCCGGCTGAGTCGTATTCGGTCGTCGTCGGCGCGCCGACGCTCGGATCGCTGGTCCGCCACACGCTCACCGCGTCGAGATAGACCGTGTGCGCTGCGGCCTGAGCGTTGTTGGCGATGAATGCCACTTGCGCGCGCCCGGTGCCGAGGCCGCCCCAACTGACGGCGATGCGCTGCCAGTTCCCGGTCGCGGTAATCGCGGTGGAGTCCGGAGTGCCAGAGCCATCCGCTCGTTGCATGACGAGCTTTACGGAATCGCCCGCATTGGCCTTGAACCATGCCGCCGCGCCGTAGGCGGTGCTGAACGTGCCGGGCAGGTCAAGAATGATGCCTTGGTTGGCGACAGCAGCCGTGTTGATCTTCAGAGCCCCGTTGCCGGTCTGCACGGTGGTGCCTTGGCGCGTCAGGGTTGCGCCTGGCGCCACTCCCGGGCCGCCGATGACCATGGGTTCGATCAGGCGGTCTGCCTCGAAATCGTAGGTCATGACCCCCGGCGCCCCGGACGAATCGCTGTTGGCGGCGGTGATCCGCAGGCGGCCAGCGGCATCGAAGGTCGATTGGGTCCACGCGACGTGGGTGGCAGTTTCGGCGGGCCCCCCCGGCGAACTGGAGCGCAGTATGCGCCCTGCGGGGGTATACGCCGTCTCGGTCCAGCTGTTGTCCGCACGCGTGACCCGCACCGGTCGCTCAAGGTCGTCGTAGGTGGTGGTGGTGACGTGATTGGCTGCGTCAGTCACGCTCGTCGGCTGACCGGCCAGGTCATAGGTCATCGTGGTCGCCAGATTCGTGTCCGCATCAGTCCCGACGCCCGAGACCGCGTTGACGAGGCGGTAGACAACGTGCCCGCCTGCGTCGTACCAGGTGACGCTCGGGAGGCCGTAGACGTCCGTCGTCGCGGCCGGCCGGTCAAGCATGTCGAAGGCAGTCAGCATGTGGCATTTCGGACTGCCACTGCTTGGGTTCGGGCAGGCCGGCGCCGCGGTGTTGGTGGGAGCCAACGGCTGCTGTGCGGCCGCCGGTCGGCCGGCGGCATCGTAGAAGGTCGTCGTGACTCGACCATTCGATTGGCCCTCGGGGTAGACCGTGTTGGTCACCACATTGTCGAGCAGGTCGTAGGTCGTATTGGTGTAGGCATTCACCGCTCCGCCGTTGTCGGCAACCGTCTGCGTAACCCGACCGAAGGCGTCGTAGGTCAACACCGTGGCGACGTTGTTCGTCCCGCTGGTGCCGCCGCCGCTCACATAGTTGTTGGTCACCACTGTCGGCTGTCCGGCAGTGTCGTAGGTGGTGCGGGTCACCACGCCATCAGGGGTTGTCACGTTGATGGGCTGGCCGTCGAAGGTGTAGGTCACGGTCGTCTGGTTGTTGAGCGCGTCAGCAGTTAGCAGGGGTCGACCGTTGGCGTCGACGGTGAGCGTGCGCGTCGTGTTGCCCAGTCCGTCTTGCGTCGCCTCGAGGTCCCAGGCAGTCTCGGCGTAGGCCTGAATGGATGCGACACCATCGGGATCGATGGTGATGAGCGGACGTCCCCAACGATCAAACGCTGCGCTGGACTCGACGTTCGTATCGGCATCCGTGGTGCCGCCGATGTTGGTGAGGACCAGGGTGGGAAAGATCTCGGGGGTCCTGGCTGGGACCACGGATGGCAATGGGTAGGCTGCGGCGACCAGGCGGACCTGGTCGATGAGCAGGAAACCGTGCGCACCGCTGGCAGGCGCCGTGCCTTCGATGGTGACGACCACGTTGGTCGTTCCGGGCGGCGCGATGGCGACCGCGGTGGCAAAGGTGAACGCTGATCGTCGGGGCCCGCCGACACCAGCGACGATGGCCGGTACTGCCTCGCCTGTCGCCGCGCCTAGGCCGTCGGTGAACGTTAGCCGCAGGCGTGGATTGGTGACGCCGCCCTGGGCTCCGACGAGCGCGCTGACCGCATAGCTCGTGCCGGCACTGGCGGAAACCGACTGAAGAAGGCTGCTGGCTCCCTGACCTGGCGTGAAATCGAGATAGGCAGTCGTGCCCCACGGGCCATTCCCGGCGCCGTCGCGGGCGGTATAGCCATTGACATCCCCATCGCGCAGCGTCTTGCTTACGTCCGTCGTATAGACACCCGCGGCTGCGGCGCCCGTCTTGGTCCACGATGCAGGTGCGCCGCCGTTACGGAAGCTCCCATTGGCGAGCAGGTTGTAGCCACTGACGTGGGTGGGATCCTCGTAGCCGTAGGTGGTGGTATGGCCCAAGATATCGGTGCTGCTAGCCACTCGCCCTTTGATGGTCGCGTCGTAGGAGCGGCTCTCGTACCGCGTCGCTTCGAGGACATCGTCAACATAGGCCGTGCCTGTCCCACCGGAGAGGCTAAAGACGACGCGCAGCTGGCCGCTGCCAGCGACCGGGATCGTGACCTGCGCCGCCTGCGCCGCCCACGTGCTACCGGTGAAATTCAGCGTGCCAAGCGACTGGTACGCGCCGCCCGCGTTGGGCTGATACGTGATATCCGCCAGCAGCGTGCCGCTGGTGACACTTCCCCATGCCTGTACGCGCAACGTTTGCCCCGGTACCACGCCGGCGTCGTACGTCGCGGTCGCCGTGCCGGTCAACTTCAGCGCACCGGTACCGCCGTGGAGCGTTGCCGCCTGCCACGTGGCGGTCCCGGTGGTCGTCCAGTTTGTGAGGCCGTCCTCGAAGCCAGGGTTGAGCACGAAGTTGTCAGTCAGCTGGACAGGATGGCCGCCGGGGTCGTAGGTGAGGGCGTCACGGGCGGTATTGGCGCCGCCACGGGGGTTTGGCAGCGGCCGGTCGGTGCGGATCACCGATTGGTAGGCGTCGTAGGCGTACAGGGTGCGATAGCGATTTTCACTGCCTGTCGCCATCGAAGCGACATATTCACCTGGGGTCTGCTCCCACGCTACGAGCGCAGCCGCGAGCGGATCGGCGTAGTTGTCGACCTTGGCACCGGCGTTGGTCGCCCGCCGACTGACGAGTGGCATGCCCTGGCTCGAGCGACGGTAGGTGGTGACGGTGGTCGTGTGGTCGAGGCCATCGACCGCGTAGTCGGCCAAGCGGTCCACCAAGGCGGTTGCGGCGGGACTGGTTACGCCGCCGCCGCAGCTCGACACGCACGCCACCGGTGCCCAGGTGGTGACGAGTGCTCCGTTGGGAGACACATCGAGATAGCGGGCAGCGTTGGCTGCCTTGGCCGATGCATCTTGGTACTGAATACGCCGCACCCAGCTCGGATCAGCATCCCAATTGGTAACCGCCAGTCGCACATCGCTGCCGAGGCTGATGCTGGCTGGATCGCCGCCAGAGTAGAGGAAGGTCGTTTTCTGGGTGTCCGATCCGTCGCTGCGCGGGTCGCGCCACGTGGTAAGCACATGTCCGGCCGAGTAGGCCATGGAGGGACACAGCTGCGGACTGCTTCCGCAGCCGCCGGTAACGCGCGCGGGATAGACGCGCACCAGATCGCCGCCTGCGGTGCGCTCGAACTGCACGAAGTGGCCCGTCTCGCCGGCAGCACCCAGATTCTCAGTGAAGCGCAACCACGGGTTGCCACCCCCGAACGTACCGCGGGTGATCGCAATCTGGCGCAACGCGGTCGTCCCGTCACTCATTGGGAGGCCGGACGAGGGTGCTGTGACCAGGGTCAGCGCCGCATTGAGACCTCCACTGTCGGGAGTCCAGGTCAGCGTCGTCGCCTGACCATCACGGTCGGCAATCGAGATGAGATGCCCATCGCGATCGAAGCGGTGCACCACCCCTCCCGGATAGGTCGCTTCGAAGTCACCGGCCGTCACGGCTCCGGTCTTGGCGGTCGACAGCGGCGCGGTCGCCATGTTCATGGCGTCGAACAGCGCCTGGGTGCCGTCGTACGGGATCAGGTAGAAGCCGGTGATGGTCACCGGGTCGGGACCAGGGACCGGAGGAGGAACCGACGGATCCTGGACGGTTGGTCCGGTGGTGTACCAGGCCAGCGCCTGCTGAGCGTCGGCGAGCACGTTGCGGGTCACCCGCTCCCAGTGGTTGGGGGCGTCGGTTCCGATCTGGAAGTAGCACGTCGTGCACGGTGCGCCCGGCGAGCCGGTCGTGCCAAGGCCAGTGGCGCCAGGGCCGTTGGCATACACCACCGTGCCGGTGGCGCCGGTGGTTTGGTTGGTGACGTCGAATGCGACGGCGATGGTGCTGCCGCCCACCTTCTTCCAACTCCACGACACAAGCGGGAAGTCGGCTGTGCCGAGGCTCAACCCGGTGCGATATGCCTGGCCCGTCCTCCCTGCGGTGGTGGGCGACTGGGCCATCAGGGAGTAGCTGCCCGAGTCAACGTCGAGCGAATAGTTAAAGGCGCCGACGATGCCAGCGAAATTGTCATCAAAGAAATTCGACGGCCGCGGCGCCAGGTACACGTTGTCGAAGTACAGGGTGCCGGTGCCGCCGCTGGAGCCGCGCAGGTTGATGTTGCTGAACCCGAGATTGGTCGACAGGCCGCTGATGGTGGCGCGCACGTCGTCGTACAGGTTCTGGTCGGTGACGGTGCGCCAGTTGGTCAGCGAGGTACCGGACAGGTACTTGCTCGGGAAGCCGGGGACGGTCCAGCTCGAAGCGCCGAGGGTGTAGTAGAACCAATTGACGCTGTCCCCATTGCCGTGGTCGATGACCCGGAACGCAATCGCCGCCTTATCGGTCCCGGTCGACTTGGCCGAGAAGGTCACCAATCGGAAGTTGTTGAGATCGACCTCGCCATTGCCGATGTCGGCCGAGGTACCGGAGAGTCCGGCCGCGATGGCCAGGGAATGCGTGCCGCTGACCGCCTGCGAGGTGTTGTAATTCGGGGTCCCGGCGCTCCAACCGGTGAGCTGGTTCTCGTCGAACATGGTGTGGCGCACTCGCTTGAGAAGCACGCCGGCTGCCGACTGCAGCTGTCCAGTGTTGTCCTCGGACACGTAGCTGCTCAGGCCATCCGGGTCCTGGTAGACGTACTTCGCCCCAGTGCTGGCCGCAGCGGGTGTGAATCCCTCGTCGTAGGAGGTGTGCCATCCACACGAACCGAGGATCCCGCTGCAGTCGGCGCGGTCGAGATAGTCATAGCCATACTCAAAGCCGATGTCACCGTCGAGATCTGCGAAGCCGATGCCGCCCGAGCCGTCGACACGCAGGTTGCGCGAGCCCAGATCGATGGTGGCGACGCTGCCATCGGGCAGTTCCACCGACTGCGCCGCCTGTCCCAGCGAAACCGCCGTCGGACTGATCGCGACGCTGAAATCCGCCCGACCGATTGTCGAGCTGCCGATCCAGCGCGTGCTCGACTCCAGTGCTGCCTTGGTGCGGGAGTAGTAGAGCTTGGTGTTGGCCCAGTCGGACGCCCACAGCGCGGACAACCCAGTCGAATAGCGCAGAACGTCCAGACGCAGGCTGTACATGCCTGGTGAGCTTGGCGCGGTGACCGACAGCGGGATGGTCGCAGAACTCGCGCCGGGGGCGATGTTGGCGGGCAGGGCTACCGTCCCAAAGCTGCCGGCGTACTTGCCGTTGGGGTCATACCACCGATAACCGAGCCGGAAATAGTCCGTCGGATTGAACGACTCGTTGCTGAACGTCGCGTATGGCACCGCGACGCCGTTGATGGTCGAGTTGGTGCGATTCTTCACCACCACCGGCAGCGTCGTGCTGCCGCCGGCGACCATCGCGCCCGGGGCGAAGTCGGGCCCAAGGCTGGTGTCGAAGCTGATCGAATTGGCGATCTGCACGTAGGTGATCAGCAGACGCGGTCGGAAATCAACGGTGGCGTTGCTCGCACGGTCGAATCGCACCTCGGCGTCGGATTCAGTCTGCAGCCGTACCAGGAACCCAAGCGGTGCGTTCCAATCAACCACATTGCGGGTGTACCAACCGCGGACGATGGCGCTGACGTCGTTGGTGATGTAGGTCGCGGTCGAGGCCGTGCTGACCGCCGTCCCCAGCGCGGTGGACGTGGGCTGGGTGGCCCACGTGCTGGTCGTCCCCCAGCCGGCGGTGAGGCGACCGGCCTGTACGGCGCGGCCGGGATAGCCGGCCCGTTGATGCAGCCGCAGATCGGCGCCCAGGACGGCAGCCCCGTCGGGCAGCGCGGAGAACGGGAAGTACACCAGCGCGCGTTGGATGCCATAGCCATCGCCGCGGTCGGAGGTGCCGACGCGCAGCACGTCCCAGCCGGTCGGCGCGCCGGACTGGCCAGACGCCACAAAGTGGTCGAAGCTGCCACTCGGCGCATACACGTCGCACGCACCGTCCGATCCGGTACCGGCCTGAACGCACACCGTCGGGTCCAGGGTCACCGGGAAGCTGCGCTTCGGATCGTCCAACCAGGCCGGGTCGATGGCGTAGGTGAGCACTACCTCACCCTCGTGAGCATCCTTCGCAGCCTGGTCGATGGAAACCGATATGGTCTTCGGGTCAGCGGGGTCTCCCGACGCGTCCAGCATGGCCGGCGCGTCGACGATGCCGACCAGCTCCGAAGGCGCCGGCTCGAGGCCCTCCACGATGCCAGTGGCTGCCCCAGGTGACCACAGGAGGACGCGCGAGCCGTCAAGCCGGGCCACCAATCCCCCAGTGTGGAGTGCGAAGCGATAGCTGGCGGCGGCCTGCCGATCGCGCAGCACGACGCTGAATTGGAAGCCTTCGGGAGTGCCGCGAACTACGAGGTCAGACCCAGCAGCGACCTTGGCGAACGTCAGGCGCTGGTCATCATCGCTTCGCGAGGCTGTCCCCACCGACGCATCGAGCGCACGCAGGGTGACTGCGTTCTTCCCTGCCACAAGCCGCGCGAAGGGCCGCTCGCCCGAGACCGTGCTGGCGCTGAACCCGACGTCGTTGGCTGCTTGACGAAGGTCAAAGCCCGGCACGCGGCTGTCGGGGACGAGGGCGGTGTCGATGGGCGCCCAGGTCCCCGCAGAGTCCTGGAAATTGAGACGACCCGCCGAGACCTCGGCGGTGAGCGTCCCATCCGGGTTGGCGTACGATCGAGTGTGCTCAGTTCGCGCGGCCGGGACATCGTTCGGCGGCTCGGGAAACGCGCCTTCGAGCGCGGGGCGATCTGCTTGTCGGAGAGCTGCTCCACCGGCGCCCACCGCCGTGTCCTGGAGATCAGTTCCGCCCCCGCTGGGAACCTGATACGGGACGGGCTCGATCGGGCGGACAAGTTCCACGGAGTTGGCGGGCGGCGTCGGTTCATTTACTCCGGGCAGCGCATTCGATGGCGCTGCGGACGCGCTCGCCGGCCAGCACACCAACCCGGTGAGCACTGCAATGAAGATTCGCGTACCGATCCGTGGCCGCATCCTCGAGTCCACCCTCTCCTCCGTCGCGGCCTGGTGGCCTTCGTTGAGGATACGTGAGGTGAGGCTCCGACCGTTGCATTCATTTGACGGTTGGCAGTAGGAATTTCGGCCGCGGGCCGACGCGGGAGCGCTACCACGGCTCTGCAATATGTCTTACCGATCAATACGCGCCGCAGCATGCCTCCATAACGCAGCGGCATTTGGAGGACCCTGTGGCGCCCTGCGATGGGACGCTGCCCCGACGAACGCTTGCGGGATGGTGGACGAACGCCGTCTCCCCGACCACGTGGCGCTGCGCGGGCCGCTGCGGACTAGCGCCCGCCGAAGGCTCCGCGGCAGGCGCGGGCATACGCCTCTGGATTGCGCGACTCCCATGGGTCGACAACGCGGCGCACTGCGGCGACATCGCCCTGCGACACAACCAGCCGCAGCAGCAGCACCTCCGTTTCCGTGAGATGCAGCTCGTCTTCGAGATCCAGCTCACCCACTGCGGACGCGACTTCGACCGGGTTCTGGCGGCACCACACCGCCTCGGCATCTGTCAGCGACTCCGCCGCGCCGCACGCCGCGAGGGTGACGACGATCATGAGTCCGACCAGCAAGTTCATACGCGTCACGTGACCAACACTACCGTGTTTTGTTGCGAAATGCCACTCATAGTCTGTAGACCGATAGTCGGCATCGCCATAGCGTCGGCGCGGTGTCGACGTCGAGCCCAGCCACGGCTGCCATTCTCTCGGCATTCGGCCGCGCCGTGCGTGCTCACCGTCTGAAGTTGGCGCTGTCCCAGGAGGAGCTGGCTGAGCGCGCGGGAATCCATCGCACGTACATCGGCGATGTCGAGCGCGGCCGGCGCAACATTGGACTGGTGAACGCGGCTCGGATTGCAGACGCCCTGGGCACCTCGCTCGCCGACTTGGTCAGTGAGATGCCACGTACCCGTCTCTGAACTCGGCGACCCTGCCGGGCCCCTATGGACAACCTGAGTTGCGTAGCGCTGATGGTAGCTAGCCCGGTCAGCCGAGAGCCGCGTCCATCGCCACGCCAACCTGGGCCTGCATGTCCGGAAGGACGTGAGTGTAGGTGTCCAAGGTCAGCTCCACGCTGGCGTGCCCGAGCATTTCGCTCACCACCTTAGGGTTGATGCCCTGGGTCAGCAGCACCGTGGCCGCCGTGTGACGCAGGTCGTGAAATCGGATGACCGGCAGATCGAGCCGCCGCAGGAGGGGCTTGAGGCATCGCTCAGTGACATGCGCCCCGTACAGCGGCTCCCCATCGGGGCCGACAAAGACGAGGTCATGTTCCTTCCACGCCGCCCCGGCTCGCAGGCGAGCGCGCTTCTGCCCTATGCGGTGCCGGCGCAGGGATGCGAGCGCGCGGTCACTGAGTGCGACTGCGCGGCGCGAGCGGGCGGTCTTGGGCTCACCAAACTGCCATTGGCCACTCACGCGCACCAGGGTGCGTTGGATGGTCACGCGGCGCGCTTCGGTCTCGACATCCGGCCAGCGCAGGCCGAGCAGTTCGCCGAGGCGCATGCCGGTGGTGACGGCAAGGGTGTAGAGCGCCTCGAGCTCGTCGCCGCCTGCCCCGTCGAGGAGCTGACGGGCCTGCGCCACCGAGAGAGCGCGCATTTGATGACGGACACGGCGGGGTGGCTGCACACCGCGCGCGGGATTGCGCTCGATCAGGCGCCACTCGACCGCCTGCCGGAAGGCGGAGCGCAGCACGCTGTGGTGGTAGCGGACGGTGGCGGGACTCACGCGCCCGGCCCACGTCTGGTGCAAGCCGACCACGTGCTGCTCAGTGAAGCGCTCGAGAGGCAGGTGACCGACAGTCGGCACGATGTGCTGCTCTACGATGGCCGTATAGCGCTCGAGGCTGCGGGCGCGCAAGGTATTGGCGGCGGTTCCTGCCAACCAGGTGCGCAGGTACGTGGCCACTCGTCTGGCGCGAGGTCCCCAACAGACGCCCGGCGCGCTGGCGGCCGACCAATTCTTCGCGGACAACTTCCCCCTCGCGGCGGGTCGCACCCACGGCGAGGACACGCGAAATCCGCTGGCCGTCGGCGAACACGCGGACCTCCCATCGACCGTCCCGACGGAGGCGCATCGAGCCCTGTCCACGAGTGCGACGCTGCATGCGTCGGACTATCGCTCTGCTGCGCCGGTATAGCCAGTCGCACCGTCATCCAATCGGTCGAGCATGAGCTCGGCAGCGCTGTCGGCTTCGCGAATGTGTTGGAGGGCCGTCACCCGCGCCCGGTCGAGGACGGACGCGAGAAGTTGCTTCGCATCGCGATGGGTCGCCGCGGCCATCGACGGGGCGGCGCACACCGGTCGTGAGCGTCGGGCGCCATTGGCCAGTTCCTCGATGAGGGTCGCCGGCTCAGTGAGCTGTTGGATCGCCTCGGTATGCTGCGCGAAGAGGGCGCTGTGGCCGTCGAGGTACTCGCGCTCTATCTGGGCCTGCATGGCGAGCAACCCTCGGACTTCGGCGGCGACGGCGAGTCCCGCACGGCGCGCGGCATCTACGTCCTCCGCGCTCACACGCATGAGCGCCGGCGCGGACGCCGCGAGCCGCTTGGCGCCGACCAGGGACGTCACTAATGACAGGTGGCGCACGCTAAGGACCGCGAGCGGAGCGAGGCGCTGCACTCCGCTGTCGACGGTGGCATTGACCTCGATCACCAGGGCGTACAGGAACACCGCGTGCCGCAGCTCGTTGCGGAGCGTCCAGTCGGCGTCAGGCGTGAACCCCGGCCGGGCCGCGGCGGCCGCGGTGCGGTCGAGGATCTGGTCGAGCGGCGCTCGCGGATCATGGCCAACCGCACGAACGTAATCATCCAGGCATGGGTGGCGGTTGACATCGGCCAGCCACAACAGGACGCTCTCAGTGGCGAACAGCATTCGCTCCACGCGGCCGACTCGCCCGCTGCGGCTCACTCTGGGTCGCCGCCGTCCAAGCCACGGCCATCGCGGACCCGGGCCGGTGGCCGCCGAGCGACCGCCTCCAGAGCGGTGATGCGTCCCTCGAGGTCGGCGGTCTCGAGCAGGCGGGTCGCCGCGCTCCCAGCCGCGATCAGAACGCGCAGTCGACCGATGCCGTTATCGAGGCTGAGCGCATCGGTCACCACGATGTGCAGCAGGCGCCGGATCCCGTCGGTGGTGTCGAGCGCTTCGAGGTCGTAGGCGACGGTGAGTGTGCCTTCACGACGCCGGCGCAGCCCGCCCATGCGGCGGGCATCGGCGGCGTCGGCCGCCCGCTCGGGGTCGTGCATGAAGCAGTACGGCCGATCGCGCAGCGGCGCCGCCTGGCACGTCCCACCGTCCGGACGCGAGAATGCGCATGGCCGCTTCATTCAGAAACTCCCCCGTCGTGCGCGGCCCCTACCGCGCCGGCCCCCGGCGTCTCAGTCATCGATGCGCACCGCCGTCTCGCCGCTAAAGCGCTCCCAACGAGCGATGGCGACGTCAACGTAGCGCGGCGCGACCTCGAGGCCCAGGCAGCGCCGGCCGGTGCGCTCGCAGGCGATGAGCGTGCTCCCTGACCCCAGGAACAGGTCGAGCACACCGTCGCCGGCGCTTGAGCTGTTGCCAATCGCCCGTTCCATCAACTCGAGCGGCTTCATTACGGGGTGCAGCGGGGCGTCGCTGGGCCGCGCCACCTGCCAGACATTCGACTGGTCCCGGCCGCCGTGCCACTGGCGGTTCGACGCCGTCGCGCCAGCCGTACCAGATGACCTCGAAAGCGTGCTGGTAGTCCGCCCGACCCAGCGTGAATCGATCCTTAGCCCAGATCAGGGTGTCCGACCAGTGCGCGCCAGCCTGGCTGAAGGTGCCGGCCAGTGTCGGCCACTCGCGCGAGCTCATGCAGACATACAGGGCGCCATCGGTGGCCGCCAGCAGGTTGTGGGTCCACGCCTCGACGAAGGCCTGCCACTCCACAGGCGCGAGCGCGTCATTGGCGATCGTACGGCGCGGCGTGCCGCGCTGGTGCCCACCATGGCGCCCGTAATCGACGTTGTACGGCGGGTCGGTAAAAGCCATGCGCGGCCGGTCATCGCCGACCAAGCGCGCCACGTCGTCCGCACTTGTCGCGTCGCCGCACAGCAGGCGGTGGTCGCCAAGCTCCCACAGATCACCCAGCTTGGCCCGCGTCCCCACGTCGGCGAGTGACGCCTCCAGATCGAACGACTCGGGTCGATCGCGCTTGTCGCGCGCCTCGAGGCTCCGCAGCAAGGTACGCAGTTCGTCATCGGCGAAGCCGGATACGCGCAGGTCGATATCGGGGTGGCATTCAGCTCGGCGAGGAGGCGGGCGAGCAGCTGCTCGTCCCACGTGCCGGCAATGCGGTTGAGCGCCAGGCCCAGCAGCCGCGCGCGTTCGGTGGAGAGGTCGACGAAGATGACGGGGACGGTGGTGTGGCCGGCACGGCGGGCTGCGACGAGGCGCTGATGTCCTGCGATGACCACTTGATCAGTCCGACGCGCGATGACGGGCTGAACAAAGCCGAACTCCGTCAGGCTGCGCGTCAGCGCTTCGAGCACATCGTCCGAAATGCGGCGCGGGTTGGCGGGATCGGCCCTCAAGGCGTCGACGCTGATGTGTTCGACCGCAAGGCGTGATGTGGACGGCATCTGACTGTGCACTCCGATACAGGAACCTGTAACTCAGGCTTCCCGTGCGGAGTGCCGTCATGCGGCACGCCTGTGGGATTCGCTCGCTTTCGCAGCACTCTGAACGCGACAGCGGCCGCCGTCAAGTCGGTCAACACGTTGACAGATCGGCGTCGTCCGGTCGACCTGGTGTGGCAATACTTCGTCGGTACGATGTGATTCCGCGTTTGAAGAGAAAGAGGAACGCCCGACAATAATCAGTCGCTCGTTCCGGCGGAGGCGCGGCGTGCGCCCCCTCTCAGCTACCGGGCCGTCTCAGCCTCGTCCTCGGACTCCCTGCGTTGCATCACGACTCAGTAGTGACGCGGGTACTTGCGGGCGAGGTCCATCACCTCGAACAGCCTCTTGGCGACCGGAACATCATCGAGCGAATTCGCCTTGATAGCCGCGTCGATCTTCGTACGCAAGAGAGGCCAAAGTTCCAGCGCGAGCCGCGGCTTCTGCGGAGTGGGCGGCGCCGGCCAGTCCCGCCAGACCTGCTTCAGGCCGGTCTTGTTGGCGCGAGATTGGGCTAGCCTGTCGAGCAACTCCTGCGGTGGTGGGCCGTGTTGCGCGATCGCGGAGATGCCCTCGGCCAATTCCTCGTCACTGAAGTGCGCTCGCTCGAAGTCATTGCCGTCCTCGTCCCAGACGAAGATCTCGACCAGGCTGTCGAGCTCGCTTCGCTCGATCTCATCCCGAATGTCGGACGGCAGAGCGTCGAGGATGCGCTCGATCCATTTGCTGCGGCGCTGATCCCGGCCATGCGCCGACGCATTCGGGCCCTCGGCGTCACTGAGCACGACGAAGCGCGTCGGGTGGTATGCGAGCGTCACAACGTCCCGCTCGGACTCTGTGACAGCGGGCACGGCCACGAAAGCGGCCAGGGATCGAGGTTCTGGTTGACCCCCTGCACGTCGAAGAGCCGAACGTGGTTCCGCCACCACGGCTTGTATAGACGGTCCAGGACCAGCGGCGCGATGGTCTGCTCGGTCTTGCCTTCGAGGATCACTACGACGGCGCGATGTGGCGAGAGGCCGAAGCGCGTGAGTGTCGCGTCGAGTTCGGTGCGATCAGTGCGCAGACGGTGACGTTGTGTGTGCTCATCGCGGGCGTTGCCGAGGTCCAGTGGCTTCGCAGCGCCAGCTTTCGCCAGATCCTCGTAGAAGAGCAGGAACAGCTCGGCGGCGATGCGGTAATCGATCGCAACGAGGGAGTCGCCCTCCAGCCTGTTCCAATGGGACGGATGGACCAGGCGCACCAATTCGTGCAGAGTCGCGGCTGGGTCGTCGTTCTGCCGCGAAAGACCAGCCCTTCGGCGGTGTGGAGCACCTCCTCGGCGGACCATCTCAGACGGCCAAGCGCTGCCGGTGCGTCGAAGGTGGCGCGGAAGCGATCCCAGGCTTCAAAGTCGTCATGCAAGCCCGGCAGCGATACGTTCTCCATGATGTCTGGCAGGTAGACAGCCTCGAGCACTGTGAGGATCGGCACCAGACGCTCGATGCCAGCTGCGGTGGCTCGGTGGTGCTTCAACGCGAAGTCAGACACTCGCAGCCGTTGGGCCTTGCCGAGCCTCCCACGGAGCTGCGGCCACAGCTGTACAAGCATCGGCGCCAGGAGCAACTGGTAATGCGAGTACAGGAACTGGTGGGTCTGATAGGGACGGCCGGCGAATGAGCGGCGCTGGGTTCGCCAGGGGACATGACCATCCGCAGCCGGCAGGCGGAGATCGCCAATTTCGCGCTCTCCAATCAGGTCATGGCCGTAGGTGCTGGTGGCGTCCAGCGCTCGGCGGACTTCGGCTTGTGTGATGTGGCGCCCGTCTGAGTTCGCTCGTGATCTGATTGCGCGAGGGTTGTACTCGATCGAGTAGATCGGAACGATCAGCCCGGCCTGGTGGAACCCTTCGAGGTCGTTGGCGTTGGGAAACGGATCGATCCTGCGCCTCTTGAGCTCATCGCAGAACGCGCGAACCGTAGAGCTGGTCGCTGCGTGAAGACGAACGGCTCATCCAGCACTCGTCGCAGCGGCTGCTGAAGGTCGTCGCTACTCTTCGGCGTCCGTTCTCGCGCTGGATTGCTCATCTCAGTTACGGATCCCCTCGACATCCTCGAGGTCCTCGGGCTCGAAGGGTAGGCACTCGGTGCAGAAGCCGCTCCAGTGCCGTCAGCCATCGTGCTCCTGATCCTCCTCATCCTCCGTCCGCCTAGCGGCCCGCAACACCAACCAGACCCAACTGAACGCGCGGCCGAAGAGGTAGTCAACGTGGGCGCTATCGTCAATTGGATGCTTTCCGACCTCGCTGTGTCGGATCTGAAACTCATCGCCTATCTTCGTCAGGTCCAGGCCGTCCTTCTCAAGCCAAGGGTAGATAGGACCACCCCTCGATGCTTCGGTGAGAAGGCGTGAGACGCTCTTCTTCTTATCGCCGGGGCGGAGCGTCTTGACCCTTTCGAACGCGTCCCACAGGTCTTTGAGACCACGCGTGCGCACGACCGGATCGTTGTGTGCGTAGCCCCGAACAGCGTCCGACAGGTACCGATCCAGGACAGAATCGCCCGTCCTGATCACGAGGCGACTCAATTGAGTGTCAAGGCCCGGCGGCGCGACTCGCTCGACAACGCCGTTCCGCTTGAGCTTGTAGGCAAGACCGTGGCGAGCAAACAAGGCATTGACCCGCTCGCTGAACTTGCGACGACCGGATACTTGGTCGAACTCCAGATGGTAGTGATTGAAGAATGGATGCCAGCGCGAGTCCTCCTCAACACCCAACGCGACATGCGACCAAACAAACTCGATGAGGTCCATGGCCGTTGCAGCTGCGGGGACGTCGACGTAGTCGAGCGGCCAAGTCAAGGGCGGAGCGTGATCGGCAACGGCGAGTGCGAGGAGCCGCTCATCAGTCCCTATAGCGGGATGGGGCTTGTCATCACACCTCTCGGGGTAGCTCATGGCCAAGTCGTTGCCGCGGAAGAGCAACTCGACCAGAGCGATCATCCCGCCCCAAGCTGCTTCGTGAGATCCTCCTCAACCCGCGGTACAGGACCCAATCGGCGCTGAGAGTACGTGCCACGCGCCCGGACATTCTCACTCAACATGCCTCCATCCTTCGAGGCCCCGCGCGGGCATCTCGTTGCCGAGCTGGCAGGGTGCGACCAGAGTCACTCTAGCGCGATTGGCCGCCTCGCCTTTGGAGGGGGCCCGAGACCCAGGATGGCCCTGCATGCGCAGGGAACCCCATCGGTCGGTCGAAACGTCAGTCTGAGACCGCCGATGATGCTCTGCGGGCATCTGCAGACCGGCTTGCAGACTTGGGTCCGTTGGGGTAGGTCGCTCGAAACTAGGGTCTGGCTCAACGGGCCTGGGCGTTCCCCGGACACGGCAATGCGGGCTGCTGATGGTGCAGTAATTGGAACGAATCAACTGGTTGCGCGCCGGCCCTCGCTAGCCAGCGGGATCGTGCCACGGCGCATCTTCATCGGCCAATGTGTCCAGGACAAAAGCGGCGTAGGTGATTGCTGACCGCGCTGCCAGATCGGCGTGCCGCTGCTTGATGCCGACAATGCGCTCGCCGCGGCCGTGACCGACGCCGTAGCCCATGTTGCGGAGCTCGGCGAGTCCCGGAGCGACCTTCGCGACTCCGCCTAGGATCGACATCATCACCTCGGCGCCCTTCTTTGTCGGGGCAACCGACTCCGGGTGCAGCCTTAGCCTTGTCAGAACCAGTTTGCTGAGGGCGGCCAGGCTTTGACCCTCCGGCACCCTACCGTCTAACACGATCAGTGCGTATTTGGCTGCCGCCTCGACTAGGTCTTTGGCGGCGCCGATCATCTCCTCGGCCTCCTGTTCGAGGCGCTCGAGACGCCTAATGTGCAGCCGGATGTCGGACTCGGTTGGAACGCCGGCCAGCCTGAGGGAACCAAGCGCTCGTGAGGGCGGAAGTTGCAGATTGCCCTTCTCGTCCGGCTCAATGCCGTGGCGGCGAAGAACACCGAGGAGTCGATCGCGCTTCATGCGCTTCCAGTCTTCCTCCCCGGCGTGATCCGACAGGATCTGGGCCACGACGCGCAGGTAGCGCTGGCTCTGTTCCACCGACCTGAAGTCGATCCCGGCTTGGAAGGCCTCGGCCTCTTGGCGCCGCTGGCCGGTGGTCTGTGGGTCAGCTAGCGAGGCGCGCACGAAGTCCTCGAGCTCGAACATCTCCGTGATCTGTCGAAGCACGTAGAGCCCGTCACCGCCAACGGTGTCGATTACTATTTGGCGGACGGCGCGAGGGACTAGATCCTGGGGCGCGGCTCGATCGGTCACCGGCCGATCCTATCCTCTGGCATCAGCACGGCAACCGGCGCACGGCTCGAGCTTCGCAGGTGAGTCGTTTTCTGTGTTGTGCGACCGATGCGAGTCAGGCGTGGATAATGTTCGTGACGGCTCCATGGATTGCCTGCCCACTCATGAATGCTTAAGCGCGCTGTGCAAGTCGGTCTCAACCCCAGGCGGCACGAAGGTCGCAAGAACTTCGCGGGCGACACCGCCTAACTGGCAGTCGAACCTCCTTGGCTGAACGTCGTATGCCCGCATGGGCGCCCGCGATGTTCCGAAACCTCGGCTCCACCCTAGCTTGACGGGGTTCTGGGCACCTCCTAGCCGAGCTCTGACGCGATTCTCCTCAGCCTCTCGCCCTCAGGCGGCCCGGCCAAAGCCGACGCGCGCTCGATGTCCGCGCGGACCACATCGCCCGCTACCTCGTGTGAAAACCGCTCCACCTCTTGCCGGCGAGCATGCAGGTAGTGCCACGTGTTTAGGGCTACAGCCCGACCGGTTGGAGTCAAGCGAGAGCGGCCCCGCTTGTCCGTGATCGGATGGCTCTCAAGAAGCAGATCGAGCGGGTGCTCACCAGCGTCCATGGCACCAATGCAGAAGTTGCACGAACAGTAGCGATCCCGGTACTCCCTCAGGTTTAGGCCGTGCCCGAGGGAACCGGCACGATCGAATCGGAGGGTCCGTCGCACGCCCGGCACGTAAGTCTGGCAGGAGCGAGGACCGCCCCCTGCCTGGTACGCCGGCTCGCCACGATCCACCCAACCGAGGTGATGAACGACTGCCGAGAGCCCAATCGGGCGCAACGCGAAGGTGAGGTAGCTAGCGTGGAGGTGTGCCCACTCGGGGTCCCGCGTGCCGCGAGGGTCTCAACCATGCTCATTAGGGCGTGCAGGAGGCTTGCGTCCTCAAGGAGACGGGACTCGGTGATCCCAGGCGTCCAAATGAAGTAGCTGCTGACTCCCTCGGTCGGGATCCCCTCGATCAGCTGCCGCAATGACCGTGAGTCGGAGAGGCGCTCGGGCGGAATGACGATCGGCAACGCGACGGCACCAGCCGCGGCATCGGCGGCCCCTTGAAGCAGCAGGCGGTTAACACGGTCCTCATTGGCCGTGAACGCAACGAGCGCCGGCGCGAGGAGCCGGACGGGGCGGAGCTCTTCGCGGAACAGCTCGCGCTGGGGATGGATATCTACGAGGCGGTCGCGCTGATAGCCGATCACATTGCCGGCGATCAACCGCCATTCGTCGTCGGTGGGAACCGTTTCGACGAGGGGGCCGGCCGCGATCTGGACCGAGGTGCCACGGACGTACGCGGCGCCAAGCCTCGCGTAGTTGCGCTTCGTCTCTCCCTTCTCGTTCTTCCACCACTCAGGTACCTGAAAGCGGGTCAGCACCGGATCGATGCAGTACGGAAGCGTTGTCGCGCGGAGCGCGCTCGCCGTGCTGTCCGGGCGGTGCTCGAGGAGGTTTGCGTTCACCATGACCTCGTCCATTAGGCCCGGACGCATGTAGGTCAAGTCATCCGACGTGCGGACGCGGACAATGTGGTGGAGCGTGCTGATCATCATCCGCGGAGCCGCCTCGATGCCCGTTCGGCGATCTCGTCCTTGATCAGGGACCTTTCGGCATACTCCGGCCATTCCGCGTAGACGCGGGAGACGAGGTCATCCAATCTGGGTGTGTCCACTCTTGCCTTATCGCTGCGATTCGCTCGAAGAGCGCCTGGTATGCCCGGTTGGACCGTCGCAACTGCTCGACGAACGCGTGACCCTCAGCATTCAGAGCAAAGACGTGCGGTTCGCTTGCCTCCCGCGGTCCAGAACGATCTTCGGCCGTCCGCATCATCTCCTCGAACGTTGGCGAGGCGGCGTTCAACGGCCCTGTGCCACCGACGAATCCAGCGAGCCGCAGAGCGTCAGCAGCATCGTGGACGGCTTCGTCAAATGGGCCGTAGTTATACGCGTAGAAGTGCTGGCCGGGATTCAGCTTTTGCTCGATCACGAACAGCAACTTCTGGAGCCTTGTCATGCCATGGATGGCCTCGGCCCCGCGGCTTCCTGGCGCATGGAGGAGCAGAAGCATCAGGTCCCTCATCGATGGCCGCGCACGAGACGAGGCGTAAATTCCAAGTTCCTTCTCCTCTCGCTCAACCGCGGTTTCGATCAACTGGCGGGCTAGCGCGTGATAGGGACGTTGCAGTTCGCCGGCCCTCCGCTTTAGAGCGTCCAGCAGCTCCTGCTCGACCTTGAGATTGAGCTGCGCAGACTGAGGGTCGTCGCTGACGAGTGACGTCATTGGTAGGCTGGCAGACCTCAGCGCATCGGCGATCCAAGCACGCGAGAGAGCGTGATAGGCGAGCGATCTCGCGCGCGCGACCACCTTGAGACGGGCGAGCGTACTTGGTGGGATCCGCAGCGTCAGCTGGGTCGTCTTCCCTCGCGGCACGAGACCTGGTGCGTCAGGTTGGCTCTCCCAATCGTCACCCCAGTCTCTGTCCATGAGCGTTTCGTGCGATGAGCCGCCAGTCACTTTGCTAGTCGGCGATAAGCCCGCCGTTCCGCGTTGGTCATCTCTCGCGCGGAATAGACGCGAACGCGACCCCCACGCTTCTGTTCGTATACCAAGAGGAGCATCCGACCGGCCTCCGTCATGCCGAGCATCAGATAGACATCGTCGGCGCGCCGCCGACTGTGGGCGTTGCCGAAGCACTCTTCCGCCTCGGCAGCGGTGACGCCGTGCCGACTGAGAAGCTTCTCCTCGTTGTCCTCATCCCATTCGAACTCCGGCAACCACCGGTACGGCATCCGGCGAGTCTCACTGCAATTGACAACCGAGCTAGTATAGCCCGGAGATATACATCGTCAAGTGCGCACCTTCGAGACAGGGATTTCCGCCGTCCAACGTGAGGCCCAGAAATCCGCAGCGTCGGACCTCAGCCGCCGATCGTCGCGTGATTCGCGAGTCGGCCTCGCCCAGAGACGCCTCGCCGCATCATGGCAGTTCGGCCAGGCCCACTACGACCCTGGGGGCCAGCAGTCTCAGCTCCTGATACGCAATCATCCGGTGGGTGGGATATGCGTCGCGTGGGAACGCCCGCCCGCGGGCCTGCGATTTCGGAGCCCGTGCTGCGGCTCGAAACTTCGGGGATAACCAACACAACCTCTGCTTGTCACAGCATCCCCGCAATGCAAGGGGTCAAGAGAGGGGTCGATCGAGCAACATGGACAGGCTGTGAGCCTGGAACCACGCGTGGGTCAGGCCTGCAGATGAGTGTTGGTACCGCATACCGGATTCGAACCGGTGATCTCCGCCTTGAGAGGGCGGTGTCCTGGGCCTCTAGACGAATGCGGCCCGTGGTGCGTCCGCGACGACCGGCGGCCTAGGGTACCAAATGCCCCTCGCCGCCTCAAACCCCGTTGCTCTAGCGCACTCCGGCGGGCACGGCGCCCAGCTCGGCGAGTCGGGCGAGCATCGCCGGGCGCCGCTCCTCCAGCCAGCCGTGGATGCTCTGCGCGACCTGCGGCCACGTCCCCGAGCCCATCACCAGCCCGAAGTGCGAGGCACCGGGCACGAACTCGTAATCGGCGTTGAGCAGGTCCGCGACCCGATGCGCCTCCGCCGGATGGATGACGTCGTCCAGACCCGCCCCGATGACCAGCGACGGCACCGCGATCCGGCTCGACGTCGACCGCAACGCCGCGCATCCGCTCGCGCCGCGCGCTGCCGGACTCGCGGGCGCCGGCGAGCAGCTCCTGCATCTTGGAGAGCTCCGTCTCCTCCATGTCCGGCATCCACTCGCGCAGCTTGTCCATGGGTGCGATCCAGCCCCACCAGGCGGCGTCGTAGATGTCGGGCACGGCGCGCAGCTCGTGCTCATCGGGACGTCGCGGCAGCGCCGCGGCGGGCGGCGACGGGGCCAGCAGGACGAGGCCCAGCACCGGGTTGCGCTCCGCGTACAGCATCGCCGCCAGCGCGCCGATCCCCCAGCCGATGATCACCGGCGGGCGGCCCAGGTGGCGCACCGCGACGCCGATGTCGTCGGCGTAGTCGTGCATGGAGGTTTCGTCGAGCTCGGCAGGCTCGGAGGTGAAGTGGCCGCGCAGGTTGAGGGCGTGGGCCTCCCAGCCGCGCTCGGCGAAGTAGGCGGCGTAGCTCGACCACAGCCACGACCCGGTGAGGGCGCCGTGGACCAGCAGGATCGGTGGCTTCCGCCAGCGTCGCTCCGGCTGGGTGGTCTCGAGATGGATCCCCTCGGGATCGATGAACGCCTCGTCGCGCTTGATCGCCTGCACCATGCGGCTGCTACACGTCCTCCTGGGATGTCGGCGGATGCTCCTCGACGCCGCCGAGCGGATGGAATGCCATCCCGGTCAGCAGCTTCGGGTAGAAGTAGGTCGATTTCTGCGGCATCACGTCCCCCGCGTTCGCGACCTCGGCGAGCTGGTCGAGCCGCGTGGGTCGGACGAGGATCGCCGCCCGGGCCTCCCCGGAGCGGACGCGGGCCAGGGCGTCAGCCTCGCTCCTAGTGTAGGCGAGGTGCTCCCCGGCGGCCACCGCGGCGGGGGTGATCCCGAGCCGGTCGTCGAGCAGCGCGGCGTGCAGGAGCGACAGGTCGAGGCGCCGGACCGCCGTGCTCGTCCGCTCGCGACGCATCCGCTCGGCGGCGGCATCGGGCTCGGCGACCAGCAGCCAGCCGTCGTCCGCGCCGAGGACCAGGCCGAAGGCCGCCGCCTCCCCGTCACGACGTGCCTCCAGGGCGGCCGCCAGCTCCGCGGGCGGGATGGGCTCGGCCGTGAAGACCGGCCCGGGGTCGCGGACGAGGTCGCGCAGCGCATCGGGATCGGCCAAGAGCAGGAGCCGATGGGTCGGCCGGATCTCGAGCTCCTCCAGCTCGGCGTTGACGAGCAGCGCCATGACCCAGTCCGCCTCGAGCGCGCCGGCAGGCGCATCGGTCCAGTCCGGATGGCTGCGCACCTCGGCCTGGTAGGCGAGCGCGGTCTCGTACCGATGGTGCCCGTCGGCCACGTACAGCGTCTGGCGCGACAGGAAGTTGGCCATCCGCTCGTCCGGCTCGATCGCCGCCACGGTGTGCAGCAGCCCGTCCCCGTCCCGCGCGCGCCACTCGTCGCTCCAGGCGCGGCTCATCACGTGCCGGTAGCGCTCGCTGCGATCCAGGTAGGTGACCAGGATCGGCGACAGCTGCGTGCGCGTGGCGCGCAGCAGCGCCAGCCGGTCCGCCTTCGGTCCGGGCATGGTGTGCTCATGGGGCCGCATCCCGCTGCCCCACGGCTCGAGCAGCACGCGCGCCAGCACCCCATGCACGACCGGCTCGTCCGGCGCATCCGTCCGCGCGTGGCCGTAGTAGTAGAAGCGCGGCTCCGGCTCCCGGGCCAAGGTGCCGTCGAGATGCCACGCCTCGAGCGCCGTGGCCGCCCTCGCGTGCGGGTGCCGGCCCCTCGGGCAGCTCCAGGTGCACCGCGTTGTGCGGGTCGCGTGCCGCGAGCTCGGCGCGCTGCACCTCGTCGATGACGTCGTACGGCGGCGCCACCAGGTCGCTCAGGTCGGCGAGCCGCCCCGGATGGGTGTCGCCCTCGTCCGCCATCCGCACCCGCTCCGGGATGCCGCTGCCGCCGTAGCGATCCAGGGCATAGGCAAGCCCGCGAAAGGGGCGCACGAGGGGCATGCCGAGCAGTGTACCGAGTCTGCGCAGGTGAGCCCCCGAGGGCCACCCGCCCCCGGCCCCGTCGCAGTCGCCGCGCCGCGAGCATCAAGCGCGGGGAGCCCTCGGGCCGGCGCGCCAGCGTATATACCGTATATACGCCGGCGGCTAGGGCCGGGGGGCGACGGCGGCGGCCCGCACCTCCGGCCGCGGATCGCGCGATGCCTCCTCGACGAGCGCAGCCGCCTCCCCGGTAAGCGGCGACTCCCCGTGGACGAGCACCGTGACCGCGTTGCGCAGCAGGCGGTGGCGTCCGGCGCGCCGCAGCGGCGAGACCCCCACCGCCCGCTCGAAGGCACGCCCGCCCATCGGCAGCAGCCAGCGGATCAGGGGGAGCAGAGGGACGCGCAGCGGTCCCGCGTCGACCGCCTCGCCGTTGACCGGGCAGACCTCCTGGCACACGTCGCAGCCGAAGATCCACGACCCGAGGGCGCGCGCCTCCCAGGCGGCGAAGGCTCCGGCATGCTCGATGGTCAGGTAGCTGATGCAGCGCCGCGCGTCGAGCACGTGCGGCGCGATGAGCGCGCCGGTCGGACAGCCCGCCAGGCAGCGCGTGCAGGACCCGCATGACGAGCGGATCGGCTCGTCGGCCGGCAGCGCCTCGTGGACCAGCAGCGCCCCGATGAAGACCCACGATCCGGCGCGCAGGTGGGTCAGCAGGTTCGTGTTCTTGCCGATCCAGCCGAGCCCGGCACGGGCGGCGAAGGCGCGCTCGGCGAGCGGTCGGTCGTCGACGTAGGCGGTATCGGCGACCCCCATTCCCGCGGCCCGCAGGTCGGTGGCAAGCCCCTCGAGGGCGGCGCGCAGGGCCGCGTGGTAGTCGGTCCCCAGCGCGTACCGCGCAACCAGGCCTGCCGGCTCGGCAGGTGCCGTGTCGAGGACCGGTCGCAGCACATCGGCGAGGTGATTTGGTGCCGGGTCCCATGCGGCCCGCTCCGGCCCGACATAGGGCGCCGCGACGACCACGATCGAGGCGGCGGCCGCGTCAAGGCGTGCCGGGTCGCTGGCCACGGCGGCGCGCTCGCCGCCCATCCAGCCCATCGTCGCCATGTGGCCGGCTGCCACCGACTCCTCCATCCGCTGCCGCACCTCGGGGAGTGGCTCGGCGGGCGCGATCCCCGCCAGCTCCAGCCCATGCCGCGCGGCCAGGCGCGCCACCAGGGCGCGCTGCGGGGTCACTGTCCGCGGCCGCCCCGCCGCAGGACGAACGGTGGCGGCTCCCCGCCGATGGCGGGCACGGGGTTGGCGGCCGAGGCGGGCGTCACCAGCGGGAGCTCCACGCGAAAGATCGTGCCGCGCCCGGCGGCGACGTTCGGCTCCGCCCAGATGCGTCCGCCGTGCGCCTCGACGATGGCGCGGGTGATGTAGAGGCCCAGCCCCAGGCCGCCGAAGCGGCGCTTGGAGGCGTCCATGTCGGCCTGGAAGAAGCGGTCGAAGACCAGGTCCTGCTGGTCGGGCGGGATCCCGATGCCGGTGTCGGCCACCGCCAGGTGGGCAAGCTCCGCGTCACGCCAGGCGCGGAGGATGACCGGCCCGCCATCGGGCGAATACTTGACCGCGTTGTCCGCCAGGTTGGTCAGCACCTGCCCGATCCGATCCCGGTCCGCGCTCAGGAGGAGCGCGTCCGGCACCTCCACGGTGATCTCGCGATCGCGATTCTCGCGCTCGAGCCGCTCCGCCACCGCGCGCACCTCGTCGACCAGGTCGATCCGCTCCGGCTCGATGCTCACCATGCCGCGCTGGTCGATGCGGCTCACGTCGAGCAGGTCGTCCACCAGGCGTCGCATGCGGGCGACCTGGGAGCGGATGACGCGCAGCTGCGACAGCTCCTTGGCGGACCCGGCGCTTGCCCGCAGCCGCCCTTCCAGCAGCTGGGAGTAGCCCTGGATGCTGGTGAGCGGCGTGCGCAGCTCATGGCTGACGATCGACAGGAAGTCGTCCTTGATGCGCTGCGCCTGCCGCTCGCGCACCATCTGGCGCTGGAGGTCCGACCACAGCGCCGCGTTCTCCAACGCCGGGCCGGCCCGCTCGGCGATCGCCTCGGCCAGGCGGCGCTCGGACTCGCCGAGCTGCCGCTCCCCGAGCGAGGCCGCCATCAACACACCGCCGACCCGACCACGGGTCACGATCGGGACGGCCAGCACGGTCTGCATCCCCAGCGCCTCCACGCCGTCCGGATCACCGGCGTACACGGGCGGTGGCTCGCTCCCCTCGCCGGCGAGGATCGAGGTCGCGGTGGCCGCCGCGCCGCCCACGATCCCCTCTCCGACCCGCGGGCGGCGCGTCGCCAGGTGGTCGACCAGCTGGTCGCCAAGATCCTCGTGGGTGGCGGTCACCGCGGCGGGCACCAGGCGCGGCGTCTCCGCGTCGGGATCCTCGATCCGCAGCAGCGCCACGAGGTCGCCGAGCAGCGGCCCGGCACCCGTCACGATCGCGCCCGCGGTGGCCTCCGGGTCGATCGACGCGCTGAAGTCGCGCGACATGCCGGACAGCACCTCGCGTTCGCGCGCCCGCTCTCGCTCTCGCTCCTCCTCGTCGAGCTGGCCGCGCAGCTCCGCGTTCTCCATGGCGCGACCCAGGATGCCCCGCGCCAGCATGCCTGCCGCCAGCCCGGCGCCCGCCAGGTAGGCGATCCGCACGGTGAGCAGCTCCCGGGTCTGCGCGCCGACATCGGCCGCGATGAGGGTGACCGCCGCGTAGGTGCCGGACGCGACGAGCGCCGCCCAGACCGATGCGCCGAACCCGTAGCGGAATGCCACCGAGAGCACGATCGGAACGTAGAACAGGTACGCGTCGATCGCCTCGGCCGCGGCGTACACCGCCACCGTCACAGCCGCCAGGTCGAGGCCGGTGGCCACGATCCCCACGTCGCGGGCGGCGAAGCGCGGGATGGCGACGGCCAGGAGCCCGTCGTAGATCACCACCGCGCCGAGCACGCCAAGGAGGACTGGGAAGCCGGGCAGGCGGTCGCGGAAGGTGAGGACCATGACTGCGGCGATGAGCACCACCGCGAGGCGCACCCAGGCCAGCTGGCGCTCCTGCGCACGAAGCTGTCGGTCAAGGTGACGTTCGAGGTCGGGCAGGCGCCTGCCCTCGGGTTCCATCGGGCCGGACTATAGCATCGGAGCGGTGGCGCCCCGTACACTCCCGTTTGACGGCGCGGGGGTTTGCAACCAGGCGAGCAGCCCGGACGTCATACGGGCCACCAACCCGCCGCGCCGAGGGAGATGACGCACACCACCCGAGCAGCCACGGTCCGCAGAGCCAGCGCCGCCGCGCTGGCTCTCGTCGTCGTGACCCTGCTCGCCATCGTCGCCCCCGCCGCCGCTGCGGACCCGGTCGCCATCGCCGCGCGCGGCTTGCTGGGCGGCCGTTTCACCCCCGGCGCGTGGGCCGCCGTGAGCGTGAGCCTCACCAACGACGGCGCGCCGGTGACCGGCACCCTGCGCGCCGACTCGGCCTCCGGCGAGGTGCGTCGCACCGTCGAGCTGCCGGCGGGATCGCGCAAGGAGGTCGTCCTCTACGTCCGCCCCGATTCGTTCGCGCGGGAGATTCCCGTGACCTTCACCTCGGACGCCGGCACGCTGACCGCGGTTGCCACGGTGGACGGGTTGGAGAGCTCGCTGACCACGATTGGCATGGTCGGTGACGAGCACGGCGCGCTGCGGGCACAGCTCGCCGAGCGCGACCTCACCACGGTCGTCATGCCCTTTGACGTGCCGGCAGCCGACATCCCGGAGCGGCCGGAGCCGCTGTCCGGCCTGTCGGTGCTCATCTGGGCCGCCGACTCCAGCGGGCTGACCGATGCGCAGCGCCGCACCATCGAGCGCTGGATCGGCGGCGGCGGGCAGCTGGTGGTCATCGGCGGGCCGGACTGGCAGGCGCGCAGTGCCGCCTTCACCGCACTCCTTCCGGTGACGGGACTGACGGCGGTTGACGGTGTCGATACTGCCCCACTCAAGGAGCTCGCCGGCGAGATGCCCGAGGGTGTCACCACCCTCACCGTGGCCACCGGAACGCTGTCGCCGGGCAGCCGCAGCCTGGTGGCGATGCCGGGCGACGACGCTCGACCGCTCGTGGCGGTCCTGCCCCGTGGATCGGGGCGCGTCGTCTGGATCGGAGCGGATCTCGCCGCGAATGCGTTCGGCGGCTGGGAGGCCGGCGGCGGCATCTGGTCACGCCTGGTGGCGAGCGACGCGGCGCGCTTCTTCGGCCGCCAGAGCTCGAGCGACGAGGCTTCGGCGATGACCCAGGCGCTCGCCAACCTGCCAGCCCTCGAGGTGCCGCCCGCCGAGCTGCTGCTGGCGGTGATCGTCGGCTACATCCTGCTCATCGGTCCGGTGAGCTACCTGGTCCTGCGCCGCTTCGACCGTCGTGAGCTGGCGTGGATCACGGCCCCGCTGCTGGTGGTCCTCTTCTCCGCCTGCTCGTACGGGATCGGCACATCGCTCAAGGGAAGCCAGATCATCGTCAACCAGATCAGCGTGGTGCGCTCGGTGAGCGACGGGTCGGCGGCCAACGTGACGACCTGGGCGGGCATCTTCAGCCCGGCCCGCGCGACGTACGACCTCAGCGTGGGCGGCGACGCCCTGCTGGCCGAGGTATCGGCCGGCTCCGAGAGCGGCACGGTGGCCATCCCCACCGAGCAGGGGGATCCGGCGCATCTCAACGACCTGTCGGTCAACGTGTTCGGGATGCGCGCCATCCGCGCCGACACCGTGATCGCCCGCGCTCCGTCACTGTCGGTGGTGTGGCGCATGGCGGAGGGGCGGCTGCGCGGGACGGTGACCAACGTGGGTGACGCGGCGCTGTCGGACGTGGCGGTCCTCACCGGCTCGTCGGGCGAGATGGTGGGTGCCCTCGCCGCCGGCGAGTCTCGCGACTTCGAGATGGCCGTCGCCGACTTCACCGGCGCCTCGCCCGCCGACCAGGTGTACGGCTTCGAGCGCGGCGACGTGCAGAGCGGGGAGGCCCGCGTTCGCTCGGTGCGCCGCCAGGTCCTCCTGGGGCTCGTCGGGTACGGCAACACGGCCCCCGTGACGCCATTTAGCGCCGGCGGCGATCGTGGCCCGTTCGTGGTCGGGTGGAGCGACGGCGGGCCGACCGATGTCCTCGTCGATGGCCAGGCAGTGCAGCGCTACCACCAGTCGGTCGAGGTCGTCTCCGGCCGCCCGGAGATCGATCCGTCCGCAATCGCCGTGCAGCCGATCGACATGACGACGCGGGTGACCGCCACCGACGGCCGGGTCGAGCGCCCGGATGCGCGCTCGGTGACGATCCTCGACGGATCGGCGACGTTCGCGGTGTCCATCCCGCTCGAGCTGCGCGGGATGACGGCGGACAGCATGACCATCCTGCTGGCGACCGATGCCCAGACGGTGCTGATCGACCAGAACATCGGCGGGATGATTCCTCCCGGCTACCGGGTGGAGGTGCTGGATGTGACCGATGGCAGCTGGACGGCGCTCGGCGACCCCGGTGTGAGCAGCCGCCTGGTGGTGCGTGACGCCGCCGCGGTGCTCAGCTCCGACGGGGTCATCACCATCCGCGTCAGCACCGATGCACCAGGCCCGGATGTCGGGTTCTTCTCGATCTACGCGTCCGCCTCGGTCAAGGGGAGCCTGCCATGATCACTCCGGTGATCGAGACCCGCGGCCTGACCAAGCGCTACGACGACCAGCTTGCCCTGGCCGGCGTGGATCTCCTCGTCGGCCCGGGCGAGATCTACGGCCTCGTCGGCCCCAACGGTGCCGGCAAGACCACCACCATGCGCATCCTGGCCACGCTGCTCACCCCGACCGCCGGGGAGGCGCTGGTGTGCGGGATCCCCATCGCCGACGACCCCGTCGAGGTCCGCCGTCGGATCGGCTACATGCCGGACTTCTACGGCGTGTACGACGACCTGCGGGTGTGGGAGTACCTCGACTTCTTCGCGCGCTGCTACCACGTGCCGTCGGCGCGCCGCAGCGCGATGATCGGGGAGCTGCTGGAGATCGTTGGCCTCGTCGACAAGCGCGACGCGCACGTCGAGGCGCTGTCGCGCGGCATGCGCCAGCGGCTGTGCCTGGCACACACCCTGGTCCACGATCCGCAGCTGCTCATCCTCGACGAACCCGCCTCCGGCCTCGACCCGCGCGCACGGGTCGAGATGCGGGAGATCCTGCGCGAGCTGCGCGGGATGGGCAAGACCATCCTGGTGAGCAGCCACATCCTCCCCGAGCTGGCTGAGCTGTGCACCAGCGTGGGGATCATCGATCGGGGTCGCCTGCTGCGCAGCGGCAGCCTGGCGGAGATCGAGCGCTCGCTGCGCGCCACGGCCGTCCTGCGCATCGACCTGCTCGCCGACGAGGCCGCGCTCGACGCGGCCGAAGCGTGGCTGGGAACCGATCCGCGGGTCGGCAGCGTCCTGCGCTCGACCGATCCCGCCAGCGGCCGGACACGGCTGGAGGTCGGGTTCGACGGGGACACCGGGGCGCAGGCGTCGCTCCTGGCAGCGATGGTCGCGGCCGGTCACCGGGTCAGCGGATTCTCACAGGCGACGAGCGACCTCGAGGAGCTGTTCCTCCAGGTCACCGGTCAGCAGGACGGCGAGGAGGCGGCATGACGGCGCAGGGCTATCCCGTGACGCAGCGCCGCATGCCCCCGCCCGGTGAGTTCGCATGGTCGGTGGCCACCATCCTCAGCAAGGAGCTCCGCGGTCGGTTCCGCGGGCGGCGCGCGTTCGTGGTGCTCACCATCTACGTCGGCATCCTGGCCCTCATCGCTTACGGTGCCTATACCGTCGAGGCACCCTCGGCACGCGACGCGGCCCTTGGCGCTGCCGGCCGGGAGGGCATCCCTGGCGGCACCACCCTGGCGAACGCGTCCGCGTCCATCGGCCAGGCGATCTTCTCCATGCTCTCCGTCTTCCAGCTGCTGCTGGTCGCCTTCATCGCACCGGCCTTCACGGCAGGTGCCATCAGCCTCGAGCGGGAAAAGCAGACCCTCGACCTGCTGATCACCACGCCCATGCGGCCCGGCGCCATCGTGGTCGGCAAGCTGCTCGCGGCGCTGGCCTTCGTCTTCCTGATGATCCTGGCTGCCGTGCCGGTCAGCGCGCTCGTCCTGATGTACGGCGGCGCGACAGTCGACGACCTCCTGCGCCAGCAGCTGATCCTCTTTGCGAGCGCCATCGGCTTCGGGGTGATCGGCGTCTTCTTCAGCGCCCTCGTGCGGCGCACGCAGGCAGCCACGGTCCTCACCTACTCGACCATGCTGCTGCTCGTCGTCGGCACGCTGCTGGTGTGGCGGTTCTGGACCGAGGTGGCGACCAACGACCCCGACAACGCGTTCGGCCAGATCCGGCGCGCCCCGGAGCAGATCCTGTGGCTCAATCCGGCGGTGGCCATGATCGAGGTCGTCGCGAACACCGAGCTCACGTACGGCGACTTCACCGACGCCATCCAGTCGATTCGCGGCGACGCCTACGTTCCGACCAATCTGCCCGGCTCGGGCTCCGGCAGCGGATCCGGGACCGGCCTCGGCGTCGACGTACCCCCGTGTGCGCCCGGCGCGGAGTGTCCACCGCCTCCGGTTCCCGGAACTGGCATCGCCGTCGAGACCACGGCTCCGGACCTCGTGAGCAGCCATTTCCTGCAGCGCTTCGTGGCTTCCTTCGGCGCCCTCAGCCTGGTCCTCACGCTTGCCGCCATGGCGCTCGTGGTGCCGGTCGGGATGCGCGGCATGCTGCGCGGCCGCACGTCAACCGTCGTGCTCGCCGCCGAAGGCGAGCCGGCGGTCGTCGAGATGGACCGATGATCGCCCGTCCGACGGACCGCGCCGTCGCCGCAACCGTCGTCGCTCGCCTCGGTCCCGATGCCCTGCGGCGTCTGCGGGCCCTGCGCCGCCGCCTGTGGCTGCGGCGCGCGGTTGGGGCCGCGCCCGCCTTCGCCGCCGCAGCCCTCATGGCTGCTGCCCTGGTGCAGCTCGCTGCGCGTACCGTGGCCATCGAGTTTGCCCTTTTCGTCCACGCGGCGGTCGCCGCGGTGGCCGTCCTCGGCTGGGCGGGCTGGGCGCTCTGGCGGCGACCATCCCTCGCCGAGACGGCGCGCCGCGCCGATGACGAGCTCAGTCTCCGCGAGCGGATCGCGACCGCCATAGAGCTCGCCGATCAACCGGCTCCCCCGGGGACCGCAGGCGAGCTGGTCGACCATCAGCTGCGCGACGCGCAGACGCGGCTCAACAGCATCGACCTGCGACAAGCATTCCGACCGAGGCTCGCCCGCCGTCCCTCCATGCTCGGCGTGGCCGCGTTCGTCCTGGTCGGGATCCTCGTGGTGTGGCCGAACCCGCAGGACGGCGTCCTCGCCGATCGGCGCGCTGCGCGCGCCGCGGCGGAAGACGTCGCGGAACGCATCGAGGACATCGCCGACCAGGCCGAGCGACCCGGACAGGCGGAGGATCCGCGACGCCGCGAGCTGATCGACGAGCTGGAGCGGCTCGCGCGGCAGCTGCGCGAGGACGGTGATGATCGCCAGGAGACGCTGGCACGGATCGGTGCCGTCTCCGAGCAGCTGGCGCGGATGGCCGACCCGCAGGCCGCGCAGCGCGACGCCGCGCTGAGCCGCCTCGCCCAGCAGATCTCGCAGGCCGCGACCGGCGACGAGGACGCCAACAATGACGGCGACACCGAGGAGGCGGCACGGGATCTCGAGGAGCTCGGCAACCGCGCCGGCGACCTGGACCAACCGACCGCCGCGCAGCGCGCCGCCGCCCTTCGCCAAGCCGCGTCCGAAGCGGCGGCGACCCATCCCGAGGTCTCGGCTGCGCTCACCGAGGCCGCCGATGCGCTCGAGCGGGCGGCGCGGACTGGCACGCAGCAGGACGCCCAGGCAGCCCAGGAAGCGCTCGATCGCGCCGCTGCCGCGCTCCGCGGGGCGGAGCAGGATCGCCAGCTGCAGCGGGACGTGGCGCGCGCCCAGTCAGCGCTCCAGGACGGGTCGCGGCAGGTGGCACGCTCCGGAGGATCGCAGCCGGGCAGCAGCACGCAGCCCGGGGCATCACGGCAGCCGGGATCCAGCGGGCAGCCGGGATCCAGCGGGCAGCCGGGCGCGAGCGGGCAGCCGGGATCCAGCGGCCAGCCCGGCGCATCGGGGCAGCCCGGGAGCAGCGGACAGCCGGGGTCGTCCGGCCAGCCGGGCTCCAGCGGCCAGCCCGGCGCCTCGGGGCAGCCCGGGGCGAGCGGCCAACCTGGCGGTCAGCCGGGCGGTCAGCCGGGCGGTCAGCCGGGCGGCCAGCCGGGCGGGCAGCCGGGCGGCCAGCCGGGCGGCCAGCCGGGGAACCAGCCGGGGAACCAGCCCGGCGCCGGCGGTGGCGGCACCAACGTCCATCGAATTCCGGGCGGCGGCCTCCGCACCGGTGGCTTCAACGGGCCGACACAGGGCAACAAGGACTTCACGGAGGGGACCGACGATTTCTACGCGCCGTTCGATCGGTTCGGGCGGCCCGGCGACCCGAGCTACATCGGCGGCAATGGCGGCAGCGGTGGCGAGGAGAAGCCCGGCAGCCAGATCGGCGAGGGCTTCGACAACGACGCGCTCGTCGAATATCGGTCCGTCTACGACGCGTACCTCGACTTCGCGAACAACCAGCTCGACAACCAGCAGGTACCGATCACTCTCAAGGATCTCGTGCGCGACTACTTCAGCCGCCTCGAACCCGCCAACTGATCACCCCCCAGGAGCACGCGACCCCATGACCGAGCAGAGCACGAGCACGACGACGCCCGCGGCGAGCGAGCCGATCACGCCGGAGCGCTTCTCCGAGCTGGCGACCGCCATCGAGTCGGAGGTCGGCCGCTTCATCGTCGGGCAGCAGCTGCTGGTGCGGCAGACCCTGATCAGCCTGCTCGCCGGCTCGCATGCCCTCCTGGAGGGCGTGCCCGGCCTGGGGAAGACGATGCTGGTCCGCACCATGTCGGAGGTGCTGGAGCTGAACTTCAGCCGCATCCAGTTCACGCCGGACCTGATGCCGGCCGACATCGTGGGCACCAACATCATCGTCGAGGAGGGCGGCGAACGGCGATTCCGCTTCCAGCCCGGACCGATCTTCTCGAACCTGGTCCTTGCCGACGAGATCAATCGCGCCACGCCCAAGACCCAGAGCGCCCTGCTGGAGGCGATGCAGGAGCACCGCGTCACCGTCGCCAAGCAGCAGTACACCCTCACCGAGCCGTTCTTCGTGCTGGCCACCCAGAATCCGCTCGAGATGGAGGGCACGTATCCCCTCCCCGAGGCGCAACTGGACCGATTCTTCTTCAAGATCGACGTCCCGTTCCCGACCGAGGACGAGCTGATCACGATCATGGAGCGCACCACCGGGACCGATGTGCCGGCCGTCACCAAGGTCGCCTCCGGCGACGACGTCCTGGCCATGCAGCGCCTCGCGCGTGACGTCCCCATCGCCTCGCACGTGATGGCTTATGCGGTGCGCCTGCTGCGCGGCACGCATCCCGACACCGAGCGCGCGCCGGGGATCGTCAAGCAGTACGTGCGCTACGGGGGCTCTCCGCGCGGTGCGCAGGCACTCGTGCTGGGCGCCAAGATCAACGCGCTGCTCGACGGCCGCTACAACGTCGCCTACGCCGATGTGCAGGCGGTCGCCGGCTCCGCCCTTCGCCACCGGGTCATCCTCAACTTCGAGGGCGAGGCCGAGGGCATCGGGACCGACGCGATCGTGCGCGCGATCATCGCCGAGACGCCAACCGAACCGGCCGAGTAGGACTGCTCCGTCCGGTGCGCCGCGTATATACGGTATATACGCCGCCCCTCCTCGGCCGATGACCGTCAGCGATCGCGCCACCCTCTTCGACGAGGCGTTCCTGCGCCGCCTCGAGACCCTGGAGCTCGCCTCGCGGCGCCTGACCGCGGGACGGATGAAGGGCGAGCGCCGCTCGCTGCGGCGTGGGCAGAGCGTCGAGTTCGCCGACTACCGCAACTACACCGCCGGCGACGACCTGCGGCAGCTCGACTGGAACGTGTACGCGCGCCTGGAGAAGCTCTTCGTCAAGCTGTTCGTCGAGGAGGAGGACGTCACCGTCCACGTGCTCGTCGACGCGAGTGCCAGCATGGATTTCGGCGACCCGAACAAGCTCGACTTCGCCCGGCGCGCCGGTGCCGCGCTGGCGTACCTGGGACTTGCCCACCTCGACCGGGTGAGCGTCGCCTTCCTGGGTGACGGGCGCGCCACGATGCTGCGGCCCCTGCGCGGCAAGGCGCGCGTCTTCGAGGTCTTCGGCTTCCTGTCCGCCCCGCGCTCCGAGCGGCTGACCGGCCTGGCGGCGGCCGCGCGCGAGTACGCCGGGCGACTCCGCGGCCGCGGGCCGTTGATCCTGATCAGCGACCTGATGGACCCGGGCTACCTCGACGCGCTGCGCGACCTGGCGGGCACGCGCTGCCAGCTCTCCGTGCTGCACGTGCTGGCTCCCGAAGAGGTGGAGCCCGAGGTCGCGCCCGATGCCCGCCTGGTGGACCGCGAGACGAGCCAGTCGATCGACGTGAGCGGCGACGACGACCTCGTCGACCGCTACCGGACCCGTCTCGCCGAGTGGCAGGACGAGATCAGCGGCTTCGTGAGCCGCCGCGGCGGCTCGTACGTCGCGGTGCCGAGCGACCTCGACCTCGCTGACCTGCTGTTCGACGTCCTGCGCCGCCGCCGGGTCCTCGAATGAGCGGCCTGCTCGCGCCCCTGGCGCTCATCGGGCTGCTGGCCCTGCCGGTGATCGTCGCCTTCTACATGCTGCGCCTGCGGCGCCGCGACGTGCCGGTCGGCTCGACGTTCCTGTGGCAGCAGCTGGTGCGCGACGTGGAGGCCAACGCGCCGTGGCAGCGCCTGCGCTTCAGCTGGCTGCTGCTGCTGCAGCTGCTCATCGCGGCGCTCGTCGTCTTCGCCGCCACGCGGCCGTTCGCGGTCCAACGCTCCGAGCTGGCGGCCAACGTGGTGATGATCGTGGACACCTCGGCGTCCATGGCGGCGGTGGACGCGAACGGGCCACGCATGGAGGCCGCCCGTACGGCTGCCCGCGGCGTGGTGTCGCGGCTCCCGGAGGGTGGCCGGATCACCGTGGTCGCAGCCGACGACTCGGCCCACGTGCTGGCGTCGGAGACGACGGATCGCGGGACGGCGCTGGCGGCCATCGACACGTTGGCGCCGACCCAGCTTCCCGGCGACCTGACCGATGCTTTCGCGCTCGCCTCCGCGCTGGCGGCGCGGGATGACGACTCCACGGTCGTCGTCGTGACCGATGCGACCGCCGACCGTCTGCCGGCGGTGGGCATCGGGGCGACCGTGCTGGTCGAGCGGGTCGGCGAGACCGATGCCAACCAAGCCGTTTCTGCGCTCAGCGTGGTGCGTCGCTCCGGCGGCGCGCAGCTGGACCTGTTCGTGGCGGTCACCAACCACGCCGGTGCCGATGTCACGCGCCGCCTCGAGATCTACGCCGACGGCGCGCTGGTCGACGCGCGCGACCTGGCCATTCCCGCCGAACAGCGCTCGGAGGCGATCATCGGCTCGGTGCCGCCCGCCGCCCAGCTCGTCGAGGCGCGCCTGGCGGGGGATGATGCGCTCGCCGTCGACGACCGCGCCTTCGCAATCGTGCCGTCCGCGGAGCTGGTGCGCACCCTGCTCGTGAGTGCCGGCAGCGCGTACCTCGAGAACGCCCTCGCCCTGCTGCCGCGCCTCGAGCTATACGGCGTCACGCCGGCGGGCTATGACGACGCCCTGGCCGCGGCGGAGGACGCCGGGACGCCGTACGGCCTGCTCGTCTTCGACGGCTTCGTGCCCGATGTGGCGCCTTCGCTCCCCGCCCTCTACGTCGGACCTACCGGGGATGGCCCGTTCGGGACGGTGGGCGAGATGATCGAGGCGCCAGCCATCGCTCCCATCGACGCGGCCGATCCCCTCCTTCGGTACGTGGACCTCGCCACCGTCCACATAGGCCGCGCGCCGGATATCGCGCTGGCGGGCGGCATGCGCGCCGCGGTGAGCACCGCCGGCGGGCGGCCGCTGATCGCGGTTGGGGCGCACGACGGGCGCGCCATCGGCCTCATCGGCTTCGACGTCGGTGAGAGCGACCTGCCGCTGCAGGTCGCCTTCCCGCTGTTGATGAGCAACCTCGCGGACGCATTGGTGCCGCTCGGGGACGGCGTGCTGCCGCCATCGGTTCGCCTCGGCGAGTCGCTCGGCCTGGAGGTGGACCCGAGCGTCGCAGCGCTCGAGCTGATCGACACGCCGAGTGGCGGCACGGCCCACACGACGCACGTGCCGCTCGTCGGCGGACGCGCCACGTTGCCCGGCGCGACCGCGGTCGGGGTCCGCGAGCTGTGGACGCCGGCCGACGACGGCACCGCGGCCACGCGACTGGGCCGCACGGCGGTCAACCTGTTCAGCGCCGACGAATCCGACGTCGCGCCCGGCGATCCGCGCCGCATCTCGGAGATGGGCGTGCTGGATCCGGCGGGAGGCGTGCCGGACAACGAGGCGCGCGCGGAATGGTTCTGGCCGCTCGTGCTGGCCGCGCTGCTGCTCCTGGCCGTCGAGTGGGTCCTCTTCCATCGCCCCACCCGGCGCGGCCTGGGCCGGGTCCTGGGTCGCCGGGCCGCGGCAGGCGCACCGCGGGTCGCCGGAGGTCGCAGCCGCTGATGCCGTTCGCCGTCGCCGATCCGGTCTGGCTGTGGCTCGCGGTGCCCGTCGCGCTCGTCGTGGTCGGCGCCTGGCTGGTCGCCTCCCGCGCCTTGCCGCGCGGCCGCCGGATCGCGTCGCTCGTGATCCGCCTGCTGCTGGTGGCCTGCCTGGTCGCGATCCTGGCGGGGGCGCGGCTGGCGCTGCCGTCCGATCGACTGAGCGTCGTCTTCCTGGTCGACGGCAGCGCCAGCATGGTCGACGCGACCCGCGGCGAACTGGTCGACTTCGCCCGCCGTTCGGTGCGCAAGATGCCAAGCGGCGACACCGCCGGCGTCGTGGTCTTCGGCGCCAACGCGCTCGTCGACCGGCTGCCTTCGGGGATCGACGAGCTCGGCGATCCGGAGTCGGTGCCGGTGGTGGGTGCCACCGACATCGGTGCCGCAATTCGCCTGGCGGCTGCCATCTTCCCCGCCGGCACGCAGCGCCGCCTGGTGCTGCTCTCCGACGGCAACGACACGGCCGGCGCCGCCACCCAGGCCGTGCTGGGGGCCTCCAGCGCGGGCATCCGGCTGGATGTCCTGCTGCCATCCGGCGAGGCGTACGGCGAGGCGCTGGTCGACGGGATCGACGCGCCCGACGGGGCGCGGGTCGGCGAGACGATCGAGGTCACCGTCCGCCTTCGGTCGACCATCGACACCGCGGCGACCCTGCGCCTGCTGGCCGACGGGGCAACGGTGGCGACGCGCGAGCTGACACTGGAGCCGGGCAGCCAGAGCGTGAACTTCACCGTCCGCGCGGACGAGGCCGGCTTCCACGTCTTCCGCGCCATCCTCGAGCCAGCCGACGACCACTTCGCGGAGAACAACGCGGCGGAGGCGTACACCCTGGTCACCGGCGAGCCGCAGGTGCTGGTGGCGACCGATGACCGCGCCCGCGCAGCGGACCTCGTCGAGGCGCTGACCACCGCTCGCCAGCAGGTCACCGTGGTGCCGTCGACCGGCGTCCCCTCCTCGATCACCGCCCTCGCGGGCTACGACGCCGTCGTGCTCGACGACGTGCCGTCCGACGCGCTGGGTGAGGCAGCGATGCAGTCGCTCCAGGTCTACGTGCGCGACCTGGGGCGCGGCCTGGTCATGCTCGGAGGACGCTCCAGCTTCGGGGCTGGCGGCTACCTGGACACCCCCATCGAGGAGACGCTGCCGGTCTACATGACCGTCCGCGACCGCGACCGCAACCCGGACGTGGCGCTCGTGGCGGTGGTCGACAAGAGCGGCAGCATGGCGGACTGCCACTGCACCGGCGACCAGATGGGCGGCCAGCAGCAGACCCGCGGCTTCGAGAAGGTCGACATCGCCAAGGAGGCCATCCTGCGGGCGGCCGACTCGCTCGGCGCCACCGATCAGCTGGGCGTGGTGGCCTTCGACTCCGGCGCGCACTGGGCGGTGCGCACCGGCCCGGTCACATTCGGCAGCCTGCAGGGCTCGCTCGGCTTTGCCGCCGATGGCGAGACGAACATCTACGCCGGTCTCAAGGCCGCGTACGACGACCTCGTGGACAACCCGGCCTCGCTGCGTCACATCATCCTCATCACCGATGGCTGGTCGCAGTCCGGCGCCTTCGACCAGCTCATCGCGGACATGAAGGCAGCCGGCATCACCCTCTCGACCATCGGGGCCGGCGGCGGCTCCTCGCGCGAGCTGCGCGCCATGGCCGAGGAGGCCGGCGGCCGCTTCTACGACGCCTCCGACGCGAGCCGCATCCCGGACATCTTCCTCAAGGAGACGATCCGCACCGCCGGCGAGCGGATCGTGGAGGAGACGTTCCAGCCGATCCCGTCCGCCCCGTCGGAGATCCTGCGCGGCATGGACGCCGGGCGGCTGCCGCAGCTGCTCGGCTACAACGCGACCACGCCCAAGGGCAGCGCCACGGTGTCACTCCTCACCGCCCGCGAGGATCCGCTCCTCGCGCAGTGGCAGTACGGGCTCGGTCGCGCCGTGGCGTGGACCTCCGACGCACGCCAGCAGTGGGCCGCGCCGTGGATCGGCACGCCGGAATACGGGACCCTCGCCGCTCAGCTGGTGAGCTGGACGCTGCCCCCGCAGGACGCGGCCGGCATCGATGTGCGCTTCAGCCCGGGACGCGACGGTGAGCTGAACGTGGAGGTCACCTCGGTCGACGACGACGGCGCGCCACGCAACTTCTACCGCACCGTGCTCCGCCTGGTGACGCCGGACCTGGATCCGCTCGAGACGACGCTCGAGCAGGTCGGACCGGGCCGCTACGCGGGCACGGTGCGCGCCGACGACCCGGGCGCGTACCTCGTCCGCGTGGCGCAGCAGCGCGCCGATGGCGACGCCGCGACACGCACCCTGGGCATCGTCTCCCCCGCCGCCGAGGAGTTCCGCCGCCTGGGGGTCGATGGCGACGCGCTCACCGCGATGGCGGCGGCGGGCGGCGGGCGCGTGCTGGATCCGGATGACCCGCTGGCCCTGGCCGAGGTGTGGCGCCACGATATCGACGCCGATGCCTTCCCGACCCCCATCTGGCCGTGGCTGCTCGTGCTTGCCATCCTCCTCGTCCCGCTCGACGTCGGGGTGCGCCGCGTCGCCCTCGCCCGCTCCGACCTGCGCCGTGCACGAGCCTGGGTCGCACGCCGCCTCGGACGTGGCGAGGCCATTCCCGAGGCGATGCCCGGCCTCTCCGACCTGCGCGCCGCCACGGAACGCCGTCGCTCGGTGACCGACCGCCCGCCCGTCGCGAACGCGGCGCCGGCCGCCGAGCGCGAGCAACCGGTCGCCGTCGAACCCCGGCCCGCGCCAGGAGTGCGCGAGACCCCGCCGCGGGTCGAACCGGAGGCCGCTGTCGACGGGGTGCCGGCGGCGCGTCCAGAGGAGACGCTCGCCGAGCGCCTGGCACGGCGGCGGCGCGGTGGCCGCTAGGCGTCGATCTCCTCGAGCACCGCATCGTCCTCGGCGTCCCGGCGAGCCCACTTGCGCGGTCGCGGGGCGCGCAGCCACAGGGTGATGGCCACGCCCGTGACGGCGAGCACGACGATCGGGATCCACGGCAGCCGCCGGTAGTCGACCCACCCGACCACGCTCACTGTCTCGGCATGACGGTTGCCGACCGGGTCGACCGCCTCGACCGCGATGCTCGTCGGCGCCAGGTTGCCCGCAACGTCGAAGGCGAACGCCCCCGCGGCGTCCACCTCGATCGGGTCACCATCCGCGGTCACCGTGGTGCCTGGATCGGTCGTGCCGGCGATCCGCACGCTTGCGCTCAGTGGCAGGATCGGCACGTCCAGGTGCAGGGACGGCGGGCCGCTTCGCTGCTCCACCCGCCACGTCCCGCGGTACGTCGCGCCAGCCGGGGTGACCACCGCCACCGCCAGCCGGGTCGAGGCCTCGGTGGGCTCGACGGGGAGCACCGTCAACCGATCGCCCGCCGGCACCGCGATGCGGCTGGTGTCGAACTCCGGATTCGGCCCGAGGCTGAGGACCAGGCGGGACCCCGGCGGCGCATCGACCAGGACGCTGAACGCCCCACCCGGCGACACGATCGCATCGGGGTCGTCGGCGGCGAATACCGCGCCACGAAGGCCGACCCTCAGGGCGCCACCATTCTCCTCCGGGCGCAGCAGGGCCTCGGTCGGGACGAGCCGCAGGATGGCACCCGGCTGCGCCGGGAGGAGCCGCGGATCGCCGGCGCGCTGCGGCGCGGCGTCCGCCAGCACGCCCGTCGTCCCCCCTCCGCTGCCAACCGCTCCAAGCGGGCGCGCGCCCACGAGCGCAGCGCTGTCTCTCGTGCCGCCGTCGTTGCCGATGCGCAGGCCAAGGAAGGCGTAGGCTGCCGCATGCTCAGGCGGCGCGGGCCACGGGCCGACGTATGGCTCCAGCACTGCGCCATCCAGGGACGCCGCCGCGACGCGCCCCTCGATCGGTGGCCCGGGTGCCAGGTCCCCGTCGAGCGGGAGCAGGTGGCCCGGCTCGTCATCCGGCCGGAAGAGGACTCGCCTGCCGGTGCCGTTGCCGATGACCGCGACCACCGACCCGGAGCGCGGCAGCTGGTGGCGCCGCCGCGGCGTCCCGTGCGCCGGCCAGCTCACCGCGTCGGCGGTGTCGCGCAGCGGGCGGGAGAGGAGCAGGGGGGTCGCCGGCCAGGGCAGCACGAATGGGATTGCCGGCTCGCCGAGCGTGCTCGTGTCCGCTCGCAGGCCATCCGCGTCACGTGCCACGCGGACCAGCCAGGTGGCGGGGCCCTGGCCCGGTGCCGTGTGGGTCGCGACGACAACGATATCGTCGCCCGGCAGGCCGTCGGTCTCGCCGACGACCGCGTTGGCCACGTCGATGGCGGCCACGCCGATGCTGACCGACTCGGTCCGTGGCCGGTCCCCGAAGAGGTGGTAGACGCGCACCGGCACCGATCCGCCATCGTCGGCGGCCTCGATCGCGACGAGCTCATCGGTGCCGTCGCCGTCGAGATCGGCGGCCATCACCGCCTCCGCGTCCTGCTGGATCCCGCCGACCCGCGTCAGGCCGGACGGCGTCGGCGGCCAGGCCACCTCGTACAGGGTCAGACAGCACGGCCGCGCGTCCTCCCGCGCAGCCCCGATGGCCGCCACCACGACCCGCTCCCGCTGGCCATCGTGCAGCAACAGCAGACGTGCGGCATCGTTGACGAGCAGGGGCAGCTGGTTGTCGGCGGATGGACGCGGACGGGCCGTCAGACGCTCCTCCACGCTGGCGTCGCGACGCAGCGACATGCCGAACGCCGCCGTCACCGCCTCTCCCTCCTGCCGGGTCCACACCTCGAGGCGCATGGTCCCCGAGCCATCGGTGGCCTCGGTCAGCCGCACCAGCTCCCCGGTCCCGTCGCGGTCGAAGTCGACGGCAACCGCGTCGAACGTGCGGCCCGGCAGGGTCTGGACCGGTGGCTCCTCGGGCACCGGCACGGGCGGGGTGTCATCGATCGCGCGCGCCGGCAGCGGGCCACTTCCCAGGACGCCCAGCGCGAGGAGGACCGCGGCGACGCGCCGCAGGCGGGCTGGCATCGTCCAGCGAGCATACCGCCGCTGGGTGCGCGTGGCATCATCGCCACCCATGCCAGCCGTGACCCCGCCCGTCCTGTGGCGCCCCGCTCCGGACGCGCGCGCGACGACGCGCATCGGCGCGTACATGGACTGGATGGCACGCGAACGCGGCCGGTCGTTCACCACCTATGACGAGCTGCTCGCCTGGTCGACGACCGAGCTCGGTCCATTCTGGCAGTCGGTCTGGGATCACTTCGACGTGCATTCGGTCACCGATCCCGGCCCCCCGCTCGCCGACGCGCGCATGCCGGGCGCTCGCTGGTTCCCCGACGCGCAGCTCAACTGGGCGGAGCATGCCCTACGGCTGACGCAACGCGGCGGCGACGACATCGCGGTGATCGCCCACTCCCAGTCACGCCCGCGCACGCAGCTCAGCGTGCAGGAGCTGCGCGACGCCGTGGCGAGCACGCGCAACGGCCTGCTGCGGCTCGGTGTCCGGAAGGGCGACCGCGTCGCGGCGTACCTCCCCAACGTGCCGGAGGCCGCGGTCGCCCTGCTCGCTTGCGCGAGCATCGGTGCCATCTGGTCGAGCTGCGCCCCGGAGTTCGGCACCCGCAGCGTGGTCGACCGCTTCAGCCAGGTCGCCCCGACGGTGCTGCTCACGATCGACGGGTATCGGTATGGCGAACGCCGCGTTGACCGGACCGATGAGGTGGCCGCCATCCGCGCCGCCCTCCCCAGCCTGGCCGCCACCGTCGTCCTCCCCTACCTCGAGCCCGATGCGAGCCGCATTCCCGGCGCGATCGCCTGGGATGACGCGTTCGGTGCGCCCGGGGACCTGGCCTTCGAGGCCCTGCCCTTCGACCATCCGCTCTACATCCTCTACTCGTCGGGCACCACCGGGTTGCCCAAGCCGATCGTTCACGGCCACGGCGGCATCCTGCTCGAGCACCTCAAGATCCACGCCCTGCATCACGACCTGGGGCCGGCATCGCGCTTCTTCTGGTACAGCACCACCGGCTGGATGATGTGGAACTACCTCGTCTCGGGGCTGCTGGTGGACGCGACGATCGTGCTGTACGACGGCGCGCCCAACGCGCCCGATCTCGGTGCGCTGTGGCGGCTGGCGGCCGACGAGGGCGTGACCCTGTTCGGGACCAGCGCGCCGTACCTGATGGCCTGCCGCAAGGAGGGGCTGCGCCCCGGTGAGGAGGCCGACCTGTCCGCCCTGCGGGCCATCGGCTCAACCGGCGCCCCGCTCCCCGTGGAAGGGTTCCGCTACGTGCACGACGCCATCGGGGCGCGAGATCCAGGTGCAGTCCGTGTCCGGCGGGACCGACGTGTGCACCGCCTTCGTGGGCGCCTCCCCGCTCGTGCCCGTCTGGGAGGGCGAGATCAGCTGCCGCCACCTGGCCTGCGCGGTCGAGGCGTTCAGCCCCGACGGCCGCCCGCTGGTCGGGGAGCAGGGCGAGCTGGTGCTCACCGCCCCGATGCCCTCCATGCCGGTCGCGTTCTGGGGCGACGAGGACGGGTCGCGCTACCGGGAAGCGTATTTCGCCGACTTCCCGACTGTCTGGCGCCACGGGGACTGGATCACGTTCACCGAGCGCGGCTCGTGCGTGATTAGTGGCCGCTCCGACGCGACGCTCAACCGTGGCGGGGTGCGGATCGGGACCGCCGAGTTCTACGCCGTCGTCGAGTCACTCCCCGAGGTCGCCGACTCGCTCGTCGTGCACCTCGAGGAGAGCGACCAGCCTGGTCCTCTTCCTTGCCCTCCGCGACGGCGCCACGCTGACGGATGACGCTCCGCGCCCGCATCGGGCGCGAGCTGCGCGCGTCGCTCTCACCACGACACGTGCCGGACGAGATGGCCGCGGTGCCGGCGATCCCCCGCACCCTGTCGGGCAAGAAGCTCGAGGTGCCGGTGAAGCGGATCCTCAGCGGCACCCCGCCTGACGTCGCCGCGTCGCGCGGCTCGCTGGCCGATCCGGCCTCGCTCGACGCGTTCTTGCGCTGGGCCGCCGAGCGCTGAGGCCCGGCGTATGCGCCGTATACGCGCGCCCTGCTTGCCTCGGCTCAGTCGGTGTAGAACACCCCGTCGAGCGCGCCCCATGCGGCGGCACTGAAGACGGCGCACGCGGTGCGCACCCGCGCGAACTCGCCGTCCGAGAGCTCCTCGATCTTGGCGGCCAGCATGGCCGGCTCATCGGTCTCGACGGCATGCTCCACGAAGTAGGCCTGTCCGGCCTCGTCGACGGTGCCCGCGTAGTGCTCGCGCAGCCCGGCCAGCTTGCTCTGGGCGGTCTCGGGCTGCTGGACCTCGAAGCTGTACAGCGCCCCGAGCGTCTCGGGGACCGAGGCGAATGCATGCTCCCCCACGGCGAGCAGGGTCGCGCTCTGGGGCCGAGTCATCTCGCCGGCCGAGCCCAGGGAGGCGCGGAAGCGGGACCATAGCTCGTCGTGCTCGCGCTCCTCGTCCGCGTAGGCAGGCTCGCCGATCTTCTCCCAGCCGCGATCAAGCACGGCGATGAACGGGGCCCACTCGGTGGCGTAGTCGCGCAGCCGCTCGATCGGCAGCTCGCCCGCGCGCCAGGCGACGTAGAAGGGATGGGCGTTGAGGTCGAACTGGCGGACGATGGCGTCCAGCTCGTCAATGCGGCTGCTCACGGTGGTGGCACTCCTCAGCGGGTTCGCCGGTAGGCGATGGGTGGTCGCCGCTAGCGTACCAGCGCCCTCCCTACATCGCGCGCACGCCGAGCAGGTTGCGGGCGATGACCATGCGCTGGATCTGGCTGGTCCCCTCGCCGATCTCGGTCAGCTTGGCGTCGCGCAGGAAGCGTTCGACGTGGTACTCGGTGATGTAGCCGTAACCGCCGTGCACCTGCACCGCGTCGTTGGTGACGTCGCGGGCCACCTCGGACGCGAACAGCTTGGCCATCGCGGCCTCGGTGGTGTACGACTTGCCGCCGTCCTTCAGCCACGCAGCGCGGTAGGTCATCAGGCGCGCCGCGTCGATCTTCATCGCCATGTCCGCGATCATGAAGGCGACCCCCTGGAAGGTCGCGATCTGGCGGCCAAACTGCTTCCGCTCGAGCGCATAGGCGGATGCCGCCTCGTACGCCGCCTGCGCCAGGCCGAGCGCCATCGCGGCGATCCCGATGCGCCCGCCGTCCAGGGTCTTGAGGAACAGCTTGTCGCCCTCGCCCTCCGCGCCGAGCAGGTTATCAAGCGGGATGCGGCAGTCTTCGAAGATGAGCTCGCCGGTGTTGCTGGCATGGAGGCCCATCTTCTCCTCCATCCGACCGATGGAGAAGCCGGGCGTGTCCGCCTCGACGATGAAGGCGCTGATCTTGCCGCTCTGCTCCTCGCGATCGGTCACCGCAGTCACGATGTACGTGCCCGCCACCCCGGCGTTGGTGATGAAGCGCTTGCCGCCATTCAGGATCCACGCGTCACCGTCGCGGTGGGCGCGGGTGCGCGTGCCGCGCGAGTCGCTTCCGGCCCCGGGCTCGGTCAGCCCGTACGCCCCGATCACCTCGCCGGAGGCCATGGGGCGCAGGTACTTCTCCTTCTGCGCATCGGTCCCCGACAGCCACACGGGATTGCAACCCAGCGAAGTATGGGCGCTGACGATGATGCCCACCGATCCGCTGGCGCGGCTCAGCTCCTCGACCGTGATCGCGTAGGCCAGCGAGTCCAGGCCGGTCCCGCCGATCGACTCCGGGTACGGGACCCCGAGCAGTCCCAGGCCCGCCGCCTCGCGGATGATCTCCATTGGGAACTCGCCCTTGCGCTCGAGGTCGTCGGCGACCGGCTTGATCCGGCGCTCGGCGAAGTCGCGCACGGTGCGCCGGATCTCCTCGTGCTGGGGCGACAGGGCGAAGTCCATCGGTCGGTGCGTGCCTCGATTGCGGATTCAGTGGGGCTGTGCCCCAAAGGATAGACGAGGCGGGCGATCAACCCTGGCTGCGGCGCCAGCGCTCCATGTCGCGGCGGGTCCGCTGCTCGGCCACCCGCCGTCGCGCGGACCGATGCCGGCGCGCCGGCGCCGGGCGGGGTCGGGAGCGCTTGGCGTGGTTCGGCTTGGCCATGTGCGCATACGACGCACGAACCGGCCGCTTGGTTGCACCGAAGCCGTTCGGATTTCGCGTTGACAGTGGGCCGGACCGGACGGATACTCCGCGCACCTCCGCGAACCCTGTCGCAACGCGACAAGGTTGATCCGCGGGCCCGATGAGGACCACGCCAGGTGCCGCAGCCGGATGTTCGGCTCGAACGGGTCACCAAGCGCTTCGGCGACGTGGTCGCCGTCGACGATCTGACGCTCGACATCGAGCGCGGCGAGTTCTTCTCCCTGCTCGGGCCATCCGGCTGCGGCAAGACCACCACGCTGCGCATGATCGGCGGCTTCGAGGAGGTCACCTCCGGGACCATCTGCCTCGGCGACGAGGAAGTGACCGAGCTGCCGCCGTTCAAGCGCGACACGAACACGGTCTTCCAGAACTACGCGCTCTTCCCCCACCTCAACGTCTACGAGAACGTCGCCTTCGGGCTGCGCCGGCGCAAGATCGCCGGAGAAGCGAGATCCGCCACCAGGTCGAGTTCATGCTCAAGCTGGTGGAGCTGCCGGGCTACGAGACGCGCAAGCCGCACCAGCTGTCCGGTGGGCAGCAGCAGCGCATCGCGCTCGCGCGCGCGCTCGATCAACCATCCCAAGGTGCTGCTCCTCGACGAGCCGCTCGGCGCGCTCGACCTGAAGCTCCGCAAGCAGATGCAGGTCGAGCTGAAGCGCATCCAGAGCGAGATCGGCATCACCTTCATCTTCGTCACCCACGACCAGGAAGAGGCGATGACGATGTCCGATCGCATCGCGGTCATGCGCAATGGCCAAGATCGAGCAGCTCGGGCCACCGGAGGAGCTCTACGAGCGACCGGCGACCGAGTTCGTGGCCGGGTTCCTGGGCGTCAGCAACCTCCTCGACGGCGAGGTGGCCGAGAAGGGCGAGACCCTGTCGGTCGTGCGCCTCGGCGACGGGACCGTGCTGCGAGTGCCGTCGGCATCGGTCAACGGCAGCAGCGGCGGAACGTGCGCATCGGCGTGCGGCCCGAGAAGCTCCGTCGTCGAGGCGGTGGCAGAGGGCAGCCGCGCCGAGTCCGACGGCTGTCAACAGCCTCGACGGAAGGATCCTCGACGCCAGCTACATCGGCGTCAGCACCCAGTACCTCATCGAGACGCCAACCGGACAGCGCGTCACCGTCTACGCCCAGAACCTCGAGACCGGCGGCGCCTCGGAAGCGCACGCCGACGGACAGCGGGTGCGCCTCACCTGGCGCCCCGAGCACACCTTCGTCATCGGTGCCGCCGAGGTGGCATCCACGGACCAGGCTGGAGGAGGAGACCACGGATGACTGACCAGCGGAACGACCAGACGCAGGTCGAGCGCGCCATCGCTCGCGCGCTCGCACAGGGACGGATCAGCCGTCGCCGCTTCCTGCGCCAGGCCGGCAAGGGGGGCCTGATCACGGCGTCGGCGTTGTCCCTGCCGGCCATCCTCGCCGCTTGCGGCATCAACCCCGGCGGCAGCGGGTCGCAGGGCGCGTCGGCCCAGCCGGCATCCCTCCCGGCGGAGCCGGCCGGGACGCTCATCTGGGCGAACTGGCCCGCCTACATCGACATCGACGAGGAGTCCGGCGAATACCCGACCATCCAGAGAGTTCACAGGACGAGACCGGCATCGAGGTCAGCTACAGCGAGGACATCAACGACAACGAGGAATTCTTCGGTCGCATCCAGCCTGACCTCGCGGCGGGCAACTCGACGGGCTACGACCTCATCGTCCTCACCGACTGGATGATCGAGAGGATGATCCGTTCCGGCTACCTGGAGCCCCTCGACAAGACCAAGATCCCGAACTTCGAGGCGAACGCGCAGGACCTGTACAAGAACCCGTGGTACGACAACGGCAACGTGTACAGCATGGTCTGGCAGTCGGGCATCACCGGCATCGGGTACGACCCCAACCTCACGGGTCGCGAGATCACGACGTTCGACGACCTGCTGGATCCGGCGTTCGCCGGCCACATCGGCCTGTTCAGCGAGATGCGCGACACGCCTGAGCCTGGCTCTCCTCAGCAACGGGGTGACGCCGACCGAGGCGACTATCGAGCAGGTGACCGCCGCCAAGGACAAGCTGCTGGAGGCGGCCCAGCGCGGCCAGTTCCGCAACTTCTACGGCAACGACTACTACGACGAGCTGGCAAACGGGGACCTGTGCGGCCACCGTCGCCTGGTCCGGCGACGTCAGCCAGATGAAGCTCTACGACAACGATGCGGTCGAGTTCGTGGTGCCAGAGTCGGGCGGCATGCTGTGGACGGACAACATGTGCATCCCCAAGAAGGCTGAGCACCCGCTCGACGCGCACCTGATGATGAACTTCTGGTACGACGTCGCCAACGCCGTGCCGCTCACGGAGTACGTCGGCTACTTCAGCCCGGTCAAGGGCGTCGCCGAGCAGGTCTCGGCGGACGCGCAGACCGCGCGCGACGACGGCGACACCGAATGGGCCGATGCGCTCGAGGTCATCTCGGCAACCGCCTTCCCTGACGACACGACGCTGCAGAACGTGTACCCGTACAAGCAGCTCACCGAGGAAGAGGAGACGCAGTGGAACGAGATGTTCAACGAGGTCGTGGCCGGCTGAGGAGTCCGCTGACCGCGCGCCGGTAGGCCGATGCTCTCCCGCCGCCTTCGCCGGCTCACGCCGTACCTGTTCCTGCTGCCGGGCGGCCTCTGGCTGCTCATCTTCTTCCTGGTTCCCGATGCTGGTCATGGCATCGGTCAGCCTGCAGACCGGGTCGCTCGGCAGCGGCTTCAGTCCAGACCTTCAACTTCGGGATCTACCCGGAGGCGATCGGGCAGCTGGTCGACCGCAGTTCATCCGCTCCATCGAGTACGCGCTGATCGTCACCGTCCTGACCATGGCGATCGGCTATCCCGGTGGCGTACACGATCGCCTTCCGCGGCGGCCGCTTCAAGAACATCCTGCTGCTCCTCGTCATCCTGCCGTTCTTCACCAGCTTCATGATCCGCACGCTGAGCTGGACAGCTGATCCTCGCCCGACAACGGGCTCGTGCTCTGGGCACCCTCAAGGACCTCGGCCTCGTGATCGACGGGCTTCCGCCTGATCGCCACGCCGGTCGCGGTCATCGCCGGCCTGACCTACAACTTCCTGCCGTTCATGATCCTGCCGCTCTACGTCGCCCTCGAGAAGATCGACATCCGGCTGATCGAGGCGGCGACGGACCTGTACGCCAGCCGCGTCCAGGCATTTCTGCGCGGTCACGTTGCCGCTGGCCCTGCCCGGCGTCTTCGCCGGCTCGCTCCTGACGTTCATCCCGGCGATGGGCGACTACATCAACGCCGAGCATCCTGGGCAGCCCGGGACACGACGATGATCGGCAACGTCATCCAGCGCCGGTTCCTCGACAACAACAACTACCCCGTGGCGGCCGCGCTCGGCTTCATGCTGATGGCCGCGATCCTGGTGCTCGATCGCGCATCTATGCCCGGGTCGTCGGCACCGAGCAGCTGACGGGCTGATGAGCGACGCGATCGCCGCGCCACGCGCGGCCCGCCGGGAGGCCCCGACTCGCCCGCCGCTCGGCTGCGCCACCGGCTGCGCGACGGCCATCCTGCCGGTCTTCACGACGCTCGCGGTCATCTACCTGTTCCTGCCGATCGCGGTGATGATCGTCTTCAGCTTCAACGACCCGGGAGGCCGGCAGAACATCACCTGGCAGGGCTTCACGTTCCGCAATACCTCGACGTCTGGGGCCGCCCGGACATCACCGGCCCGATGCATCACCAGCCTGGTGGTGGCCGTCGTCTCGACCCTGGTCGCCACGATCCTCGGCACGATGATCGGCCTCGCGCTGACCCGATACGAGTTCCGCGGCCGCGACGGCATCAACCTGCTCATCTTCCTGCCCATGGCGACGCCCGAGATCATCATGGGCGCGAGCCTCGCTGCTCGCTGTTTGTGTCGATCGGGATCCAGCGCGACATCACGACCATCCTCATCGCCCACGTGATGTTCAACATCAGCTACGTGGTGGTCACCGTGCGCGCTCGACTGGCGGGCTTCAACCGCACCTCGAGGAGGCGGCGATGGACCTCGGCGCCGACGAGCGGACGACGTTCCGCAAGGTGACCTTCCCGCTCATCTTCCCGGGGATCCTCGCCGCGGCGCTGCTCGCCTTCGCCCTGTCGATCGACGACTACGTGATCACCTCGTTCGTCTCCGGCCGCACCAGCACCTTCCCGCTGTGGGTCTTCGGGGTCAGCCGCATCGGCGTGCCGCCAGAGGTCAACGTCCTCGGCACGCTCATCTTCCTCGTCGCGTTCGTGTTCATCGGCATCCAGATCTGGATGCAGCACCGCCAGGCGCGAGCCGACGCGCTGGTGACGCCGTGATCGGCGGCCTCCGCATCGGCGAGGCGGCCAGCGCGGTCGGCGTCTCGCCCTCCGCGCTGCGCCACTGGGAGCGCCAGGGCCTGGTGCGGCCGAACCGCACGCGCGCCGGCTACCGGGTTTACACGGAGGCGGATCTCGGCCGTCTGCGCGACGTGCGACGCATGCGCCAGGTGGAACGGGTCAATGCCCCCGGCATCCGGCGCCTCCTGTCCGGCGACCGCCGCCGCGCCGCCATCCGCGAGCATATCGACGGGACGCGCCTTCGCGGCCTGCGCGAGCAGGCAGGACTCAGCCTGCGGGCAGGTGCGGCGCGCACGGGCCTCTCGCCGAGCCACCTGTCGGCCATCGAGCGCGGGACGGCCAACCCCAGCGTCGCCGCCCTGCGGCGCATCACGCATGCGTACGACACGACCCTCGCCGCCCTGTTCAGCGACGGCGCCCCGCAGCGGATCGTGCGGCGCGGCGCGCGCACCACCATGGCGCTCGGCGACGGGGTGCGCATCGAGCGGCTCGCGGTCGGTGCCACCCAGCTCGAGCCGCAGCTCTTCGTGCTCGCCCCGGGCGCGTCCAGCGACGGCGACTACAGCCACGACGGTGAGGAGTTCCTCTTCGTCCTCGACGGTGCGGTGACCGTCTGGATTGGTCTCGACGAGTGCCACGACCTCGCGTCCGGCGACGCCCTCCACTTTCCATCCACCCTGCCGCATCGCTGGCGGAATGCCGCCAGCGGGGAGACGCGCCTGTTATGGATCAACACGCCACCGACCTTCTGACCGACTGGGGAGCGCTGCGCGACGGCGTGCCGGCCGTCTGGGCGCGCTACACCGATCTCATCGTGGAGCGCGGCGAGGGCGCCTGGCTCGAAACCGTCGACGGAGAGCGCTACCTCGACTACACCAGCGGCATCGGGGTCGTGAACACCGGCCACGCCCATCCGCGCGTGGCAGCGGCAATCGCGGCGCAGGCGGCGCGCGGGATCCATCTCCAGCAGAACATCGTGTACCACCAGCCCGGCCTGGAGCTCCACGACCGGCTGCCTCGGCGCTTTCCGAACGCAGCTGCCGGTACCGATCACGGGCTCTTCCTCTCGAACTCGGGGGCAGAGGCGATCGAGGCCGCGGTGAAGCTCGCCAAGATGGCCACGCACCGCACCAACGTGGTCGCCTTCCGGGGCGGGTTCCACGGCCGGACGCACGGTGCCATGGCGCTCACCAGCTCGGGGGTCAAGTACCGCGGCCACTTCGAGCCCCTGCTGGGTGGCGTCCACTTCGTCCCGTTTCCCTACCCGCTGCGCCTCGGCGGGGAGGCGCAGGCCCTGGCGACCACCATGGCGGCCCTGGACGAGCTGTTTGCGACGCTCGTCTATCCCGACGACGTGGCCGCCTTCCTGGTGGAGCCGATCCTCGGGGAGGGCGGGTACGTGGTGCCACCCGACGGCTTCCTGCCCGCCCTGCGCGAGCTCGCGGATCGCCACGGAATCCTGCTCGTCGTCGACGAGGTCCAGACCGGCTACGCCCGAACTGGACGCTTCTTCGCCACCGAGTGGACCGATGCGCGGCCGGACATCGTGGTGATGGCCAAGGGCATCGCCTCGGGGCTGCCGCTGTCGGGAATCATGGCCCCGCGCGAGCTCCTGGAACGCTTCTCCCCCGGCGCCCACGGAGGCACCTACGGCGGCAACGCGGTGGCCTGCGCGGCGGCCCTGGCCACGCTCGACGTCATCGACGACGAGCGGCTTGCGGACCGCGCGACGGCCATCGGCACCCGCCTGCTCGACGGGCTTCGCTCCGTCACACGCGGGCGACCCTCGGTCGCCGAAGTGCGTGGTCGTGGCGCGATGGTGGCCGTCGAATTCGCCGACCCGGACGGGCTCGCGCCGCGGCCGGACCTCGCGAAGCGCCTCCTCGCCGAGGCGCTGGCCCGTAACATGCTGCTCCTCACATGCGGCATGCATGGGCAGGTGGTGCGGATCATCCCCCCGCTCGTGACAACCGACGAAGAGGTGGACGCCGCGCTCCGCATCATGGGTGCGTCGCTCGACGCGATCGACGCCACCGGCTGACGGATCGGCGGCCCCACCGGAACAAAGGAGAAGCGTGAGCGGACCAGTCTGGATCGTCGACGACGAGCCTCTCATCCGCGCGGCCATGGTGGCGGTGCTGGAGGAGGTCGGTCACACGGCCGAGGGATTCGATACCGCCGAGGCGCTCTACACGCGCCTCGTCGACGGCGGCACCCAGCCGGCGCTGCTGATCCTCGACCACATGCTCCCCGACGAGAACGGCGCGCAGGTCGTGCGCTCGCTGCGCGAGCGGCCGCAGTACCGCGACATCCCCATCCTGTTCTGCACCGCGGTCGGCGACGAGGATGCGGAGCGGCTCGCCGACCTGGCCCCGGTCATCCGCAAGCCGTTCGACTTTCGCGAGCTGGTTGACTTCGTCGAGCAGCTGCTGCCCCACGAGGACGCGAGTCAGACGCCCGACGCCTCCGGGCCGTCCGGCGACGCCGCCACGGCCCCCACCGCGTAGGCCGCCAGCACAGAGGCGGGCACCGGCACGAGTGGCGGGCGCGGGGTGAGCATGGCGCGCGGGTCCGCGGCATCCAGCTCCAGGCGCGCCGAGAGCCACGGCACGCAGCGCCGTCCCTGGCACTCGCCGAACGCGACCCGGGTGGATCGCTTGAGCTGATCCACGGTCGACCAACCGTTGCCGATGGCGCGGTACACCGTGTCGCTGCTCACGCCGCGGCACGCGCATGCCAGCCGCTCCAGCTCACCCGACGCCGCCACCGGCTCCCCCGAGCCGAGCAGCGCCTCCAGGCGTCCGTCGCCGTTGCTGATGCGCAGGTCTCCCGCTGTGATCTCGTACGGCGTCACGACCGCGTCCACCATGCGCGCCGCACGCACCACATAGCCCTCGGCTGCCGTCCAGGCATCGAACACGGTCGCGCCGTCCATCTCAGGCAGGTCGTGATCGTCGATGAGCAGGCTGTCGACACTGACATGCCGCACGGGCTGAACGACAAGCGGCCGCCGATCCACGGCCCGGAGCCGCTCCCAGGCCGGGATGCCGCTCATCGGTCCGTCTCGCGGGCCGGGTCGAGCGCGCGGTACTGGCTGCCGAACCAGATCAACGGCTCGACCGACGGGTCGTACCCGCCGGCGACGATCTCACCGATGAAGACCGAGTGCGTGCCGCCCTCGTGGCGCGCGGTCACGCGGCAGTCGAAATAGGCGATCGCGTCCTCCAGGATCGGCGAGCCGGTCTCCCCCTCGTGCCACGGCGCGTCGCAGAAGCGGCGCAGCTTGTCCGCGGTGGTGGGCTGGGCGAAGCAGTCCGCCATCGCGCGCTGCCGATCGGACAGCACGCTGACCGCGAAGGCGTGGCTCTGCACGATGGCGGTATGGGTCTCGGAGCGCCGGTTCACGCTCGCCAGCAGGAGCGGCGGGTCGATGCTGATGGTGGCGATGGCGTTGGCGGTCATGCCGGCCAGCAGCGGCCCGTGGCGCGCAGCCACCACCGTCACCCCGGTTGCGAAGCGGCCCATCATCGAGCGCAGGGCGCGCTGCTGCGCCTCGTTCATCGGCAACGCTCCGTCGCGGTCGAAGCGGGTCCCGTCGTCCATCGGTCCGGTCAGCGATACCGCTCGAGCTTCTCGAGGATCGCGTTCGCCGTGCCCCACTGCGTCGGATTCGCCTCTCGGCCCTTGTGGAGATGCACCAGCGGCACCGTGTTCCAGGAAGGCCCGTCCTCTCGCGGAATGTGGATGGCCAGGTCACCGCGGTCGAGGAGCGCCACGATCGTGGCTCCCCGCTCGCCGCCGCGCACCAGTGCGCGCTCGAGCGTGCTCGCGAACTCCGCGACGCCCCCGAACTCGAGGCCGATGCGCATGGCGATGATGCCGCTCGTGGGCGGCAGGTTGGCCTGGGGCTCCTGCGGGACGTCGCGGTCGACCGCGTTCCTCATCGGGCACCCATGGCCGTGCCGAGGAGCCAGCTGAAGAAGGTGAGGCTGCCGAGCACGGCGAAGCCGACGATCACCAGCAGCAGCACCAGGCCGATGAAGCTGGCCCAGGCGGCAAGCCCAGCGCCCCTGCCAGGGGCCGAGACCGAGCCCATGGCCACGTACATGGCGAGCGCATCGCCGTCGACCCGCACCTCGACCTCCTCGTCGAGCGGCATGACGAGCAGCGTCTCCGCGGAACCTGAGCGTGTGGCGGCGATGAGGGCACGGGTGCGGTCACCGTCGCGCACCAGCACGGCATGCTCGCCCGCGACGTTGGTAACCGGCTCGGCGCGCATGGTGCCGCTGCGTCCTATGGGGAGCGGCGGAAGGGAATCCTGCATGCGCGCCGAGGATAGCAGGCAGCTCAACGCGCCCCGCCTCACCCGGGTGAGGCGGCAAGCTCCCGGATGGTTGGCTCGAGCGCCGCCACCGTCTCGACCGTGATCGGGTCGAGGACGAGCTGGACGTGGCCCACCCCCTCGGCCGCGAAGGAGCGCAGCGCGGCGGCCAGCTGCGCCGGCGCATGCGGCAGGGCGACAACGTCGGGACGCGAGAGATCGCCGAGCTGGCGTCCGCGAGCTCCGGGGAACTGGACGAACAGCGCCACCGTGCGCTCCACGTCGGCCGGATCTCGCCCCGCTGCCTCGCACGCCTCGTCGACCGTCGCGCGCAGCTCCCGGTACCCCTCCACCGAGTTGCCGAACCACGTGAACCACGCGTTCCACGCGTCGGCGTGCGGGAGGGTGATGGCGAGCATCCGCGGCCCGATGCTGCCGACCATCAGCGGCGGCCCCGCCGGGCGCGGGCCGCGCGGCAGGAGCATGCAGTCGTCCAGCTGGTAATGGGCGCCATCGAAGTCGATGCTGCCCTCGCGCAGCAGGGTGCGGATGATGGTGAATGCCTCCTCGAAGCGGCTCACGCGGTGGTCGAACGGGAAACCGTAGGCCCGGTACTCCGCCTCGTTCCAGCCCGCGCCGAGCCCGAGGATCAGCCGCCCGCCGCTGATCTCGTCTACGGTGGCGGCCTTCTTGGCCAGCATGGCGGGGTTGTGGAAGCTGGTGGCCGCGACAAGCGGACCCAGCTCGACGCGCTCGGTGACGGCGGCGATGGCGGAAAGGGTCGACCAGGCTTCCCACGGGCCGCGCTCGGGCAGCCCGTCGCCGCGGTAGAGAAGATGGTCGCCGACCCAGATCGAGTCGAGGCCGATGCGCTCCGCGGTCTCGACCATGACCCGCAGCTCGGTCCACGGGATGACGTACTCGACCTCGGGGACCTGGACGCCGATCTTCATCGGCGCATCATGCCCGCCAAGATGCGGTAGCGTCATGCCATGGACGCGCGACGACGCTGCGTGAGGTCGCTGCCGAGCGCTTCGCGGGTCGCCTCGAAGGGCTCGGCGCGAGCGCGGCACAGCACGTGATGGCCCGCGCGACGGGCAACTTCAAGCGCGGCAACGAGCGCCCCTAGGCAACCAGCACTCGCTCCATCGAGGCGAGCGCTTCGTCACGGACCTCCGGCAGCCCCTCACGCTCCCCATACAGCGCCAGCACCGCGCCGAGGAAGAGGCCAACCACCCGCGCTCGGAGCGCCTGGTCCGGCTCGATCTGTCCGTACGCCGCCCAGAAGGCCGGGCGCGCGTCCGGCGTGAGGAGGCTCCAAGCGACATGGAGGTCCATCGCCGGATCGCCACGGCACAGGTCGCCCCAGTCGATGATCCCCGTCAACGGATCCACCCCGCCCGGATCGACGAGGACGTGACGAAAGTGGAGATCGCCATGGACAGTGGCGCGGCGCGGACTGGGCGGGGTGTCGATCGCGGCCCGAAGGAGCTCTTCCGCAGCGGCCCGATGGTCGGCCAGGCCGCTCGTCGCCAGCTCGGCGAGCCGCTCGCGGGCGAACGGCACGCGGCGCGCCATGTCCACCCGGCCCATCGGGTCGTGGGGCAGGTCGTCGGCAGGCTCGATGTCGTGGAGGGTGCGCAGGAAGCGCGCGAGCGGCAGCGCGAGGCGCTCCCGGTCGGCATCGCCGAAGTGGACGGTCGGCTCCTGACCGGCGAGGAGGCGCGCGCCGAAGAACGGCCACCCGAACGCGGAGCTCGGAGCGCCCAGGTGTCGAGGCACCGGGATCGGCGCGGGCAGCTGCGGGGCCAACCCCGGAAGATGGCGCATCTCGCGCTCGACGCCCGGGATCGCGATGGCGCGGCGCGGGAAGCGGAAGCTCCACTCCCCGTCTACGACGAAGACGGTGTTGTCCCAGCCGGCGGCGAGGGCCCGAACGGACGCGCGGCGCAGCTCAGGGAACTGGAGGGCGATGAGCCGCCGCGCCAGCGCCTCGTCGACCGCGATCTCCGGGTCCCACTCAGGCATGGCCGCGGAGTATATCGGTCCGCCGGCGGCCCTCAGGCGACTCGGCTGGTGCGTCCGTTCACGTAGTCGACCAGGACGTACTCGCCCAGGTGCTCTGGCTCCACGTAGAAGGCACGCCCGCGGTTGATGCGCGACATGAGGTCCACGAACTCGGACAGGTAGCGCGAGCGCTCGAGCATGAACGTATTGATGACGATCCCCTCGCGCGTGCAGCGCCCGACCTCGCGCAGGGTCGACTGCATCGTCCGCATCGTCGGCGGATAGCTGAACTCGACCTGCCCGTTGGCGACGTGCGCGGTCGGCTCACCATCGGTGATCACCACGATCTGCTTGTTGCCGCCGCTCCCCCGCCCGAGCAGCTGGCGCCCGATCAGCAGGGCATGCTGCAGGTTGGTGCCGTACTCGAACTCGTACGGGCTCAGGGTCGCGATCGCCTCCGGCTTGATCTGGCGGGCGTAGTAGGCGAAGCCCACCACGAACAGGCGGTCCCGCGGATACCTGGTCGCTATCAACGCATGCAGCGCCATCGCGACCCGCTTGGCGGCGGTCGAGCATCCCCGCAGCAGCATGGAGCGGCTCATGTCGAGCAGCAGCACCGTGCTCGCCACCGTCGACTCCTCGGACCGGTGGACCTCGAAGTCCTCCGGACCGATGACCACCGGCACGCCCGGCCCCCCGCGCCCCATGGCGTTGAAGAGGGTGCGGTTGATGTCGACGCTGAAGCGGTCGCCAAACTCGTACCGCTTCGTCTCGTCGGTCGGCTCGCCGCCGCGACCCGGACGCGGCACCGCGTGGCCGCCGAACCCCTCGCGACGCAGGCGCCCGAAGATCTGCGCCAACGCCTGCGTCCCCAGCTTGCGCGCCGCGCGCGGGGTGAGCTCCAGGCGCCCGCCGTCGCGTTGCAAGTAGCCCGCCTCCTCGAGCGCCTTCGTCAGCTCGGCGAGCTGGTCGAGCTGGTCGATGGCGTCGTCACCGCCGAGGTCGCGCAGGGCGTCGCGGTCGAGGTGACCGAGCGCATCTGGATCGCGAGCCGCGAGCAGCTCCGCCTCCATCGCGTCGAACTGCTGCTGGCGGTCGATCGCGGCCAGGGCATCGCCGAGTCCCACCGGCTCGTCGCCGGTGAACGGGTACGGCTCCCCGAACGGCAGGTCAGGTCGGGCCTGCTGGAGATTGCCCGCCAGGCGGGCCATGTCCCAGCGCAGGCGGTCGTCGCGCAGCAGGTCGTCCATCAGCTGCTGGAGCTCGGCGCGCTGCTGCGGGCTCATGCTCGCGAGCAGCGATGCCATCTGCGACGCCTGGCGGTGCAGGTGGTGGATCAGCTCGTCGACGCTGCCGATCCCCGGCGGGAAGTAGTGCCCGTGGTTGGCCATGAAGCGATCGAAGTCGGGCTTGGTATCGACACCGCTGGCGTGCTTCTCGAGCAGCGCGTTGAGATCGCGGACCATGTCGCGAATGCTGGCCAAATCCTCCGGGGTGACCTTCTCGACGCCCTCGCGCAGCCCCGAGAAGTACGTCTGGAGCACCTGCTGGCGCAGCTCGTCGCTGAGGTCTCGGAACGCGTCGCGTGCGGCGTCGTCCATGAACTCGTAGTCGCTCAGGCCGTGGAGCCGGCCGGCCGCATCGGCTGGCAGTGCATCGAGGCGGTCGCGATGATGCTGTGCCGTGCGGCGCAGCACCTGCTCTGCCAGGCGCGCCGCGTCCTGCCCGGGTCCGGGTGCCGCGTCGAGCGCGGAACGCTCAGCCTCGTGAACGCGGCGCTCGAGCCCCTCGCGCTCCAGGCGCACGACCTCCGCGAGGCGGTCGGCGATCCCATCCAGCACCCCGCCCAGCTGGCTGCGCTCGAGCTCCTCACGGCGGCTCGCGCGCAGCCGCTGGATGATGTCGCGCAGCCCGGCCACGTCGCCGCCCCGCGCGCCCTGCATGCCGCGCTGCATGAGCCGCTGCAGGGCACGGCGCACGTCGCCCTCCGCCAGCAGGTCGTCGGCCAGCGACTCGAGGACGTCGTCAGCGTCGAGCGGCGGCAGCTCCTGGCTGCCGTCCCAGCGGGTGTAGCGGATGCTCATGCGGGCCGGACTCCGGGTCAGCGCGCGTAGCGCACGCCGCCGCCGCGTCGCTCCTTGTTGAGGCGTCGGTTGAGGTGCAGGCCCTCCAGCACGAACTCGACTGCCGAGGCGACCCCGGCTGGTGACTCCCCGACCTCCAGCCGCCCGATGGCGCGCCGCAGCTCGGGAAGCTCTGCCACCAGCCGCTCATGCGCGGCGGAGGGCACCATGTCGCCAACCTCGGCCTCCGCCCCTTCATCGAAGCGCTCGAGCAGCGGCGCCAGCTCGCTGACTGCCACCCGCCGGTTGAAGACGTTGATCACTGCGCGCGCCACCAGCTTGTCGATGACCCGGTCCTCCCGCGTCTCGTCGCCCAGCGTCTCGAGCTCGATCTTGCCGGCAGTCGAGGCGACCACCGCGGAGAGGTCGCTGATGCGCGGCGCGGCGCTCGGCTCGTCGAGCCGCACGGCGCGCTTGGTCGCCGCTGCCACGAGGGTTTCGAGGTTGGAGATGCTCACGCGAACGCTCACCCCGGAGCGCTGGCTGACCTCGGTCGAGCGGCGCGCCAACTGCGACAGCTCCGCGAGCACCTCGCGCATGAATCCGGGCACCTCGACCGGCCGTACCTCGCCCGCCTCGTCGTCGCTGAAGGCCAGGCGCTCCTGCTCCATGATCGCCATCTCGGTCTCGACGTCCGCGGGATAGTGGGTCCGGATCTGGGCGCCGAAGCGATCCTTGAGGGGGGTGATGATGCGGCCGCGGCTGGTGTAGTCCTCCGGGTTGGCGCTGGCGATCACGAAGAGGTCGAGCTCGAGGCGCACCGTGTAGCCACGCACCTGGACGTCGCGCTCCTCCATCACGTTCAGCAGGCTGACCTGGATCCGCTCCGCGAGGTCCGGCAGCTCGTTGAGCGCGAAGATGCCGCGGTTGGCGCGCGGCAGCATCCCGTAGTGGATCGTGAGCGCATCCGACAGATAGCGGCCCTCCGCAACCTTCACCGGGTCCACCTCCCCGATCAGATCGGCGACGCTGATATCCGGTGTCGAGAGCTTCTCCGCGTAGCGCTCGTCACGGTGGATCCAGGCGATGGGTGTCTCGTCGGCCCGCTCGGCAACCAGGGCCCGGGCAAACGGTGAGACGGGGGCGAACGGATCGTCCCGCAGCTCGGCCCCCGCGACGGCGGGGATCCACTCGTCCAAGAGGGTGGTGAGGGCCCGCGCGATGCGGCTCTTGGCCTGTCCGCGCTCCCCGAGCAGGATGACGTCCTGTCCCGCAAGGATGGCGTTCTCGAGCTGAGGCAGCACCGTCCCGTCGTAGCCCAGGATGCCGGCCAGCAGCGGCTCGCGGCGCGTCAGGCGCCTGATGAGATTGGCGCGCAGCTCGGCGCGCACGCTACGCGGCCGATACCCCGATTCACGCAGCCCGCGCAGGGTGCTGATGGTCGGGCGGGTCGAGGGATCAGGTGTCACGGGGCAGCTCCATAGTCTGCGAGCGCCATCGAGACACTCACCGGGTCGCAGGCGCCGCGCTCGGCCAGCGCGGCGAGGAAGGCGGACCGATGCGCCAGCTCGGCCTCGAGGGCCGCGGGCGCACAGTCCAGGCTGGCCGCGAGGACGGCGTAGGCCGCGGGATCGTGCACCAGCGGCCGATGAGCCCGGCCGCCGTCGTCAGGGAGGAACGGCGGCTCCGGCAGGCGCTGCGCGCCGGTCAGGGAAGGTGACCGCTCCCCGTCGAGGGCGGCGAGACGCACGGGTGCCAGGACACCGTGCTCGTCGAGGTGCAGGTGCCACGCTTCCTCGACGCGGCGGTACATGCCGGCTGGGGTCTGGTAGGCCGACCATTGCAGGTAGATGGTGAGCCCGGCCAGGTCGGCATCGGTCGCGCCAAGGTCGTCGCGCAGGGTGCTGAGCGCCTCGGGCAGCGAATCGGCGTGCATCGTTGCGCCCAGTCCGTAGCCGCTGCCGGCGAGGCGCAGTGCGCCCTGCGCCGCACGACCCCAGACATAGACCGGCAGGTGGTCGCTCATCTCGTTGATGAGCAGGTAACCGCGTTCGGCCGGCACGTCATCGGTCCAGTCGAAGTCGGCGAACCAGCCGCGCAGGAAGATGCCCACCGTCCCCTCCGGGAGGAAGTCGACGAGCGCGGAAAGGGTCGTCGTCTTGCCGGCCTGCGGTGCCTCACTGCTGAGCATCACGCTGCGGCGGCGAGCCACCACGGCCCAGAGGGTGGCCATCAGCCGCCCGTCGAGCGCGCCGGAGCCAACGATCTCGACGGCGCTCATTGGCTGCGGAGGCGACCAGTGGTAGCCCCACCATCCCTCGGGGAAGCGGTTCACCCAGGCGCTCAGCGAGCCGGACATCGTGGCGGCCACGGTACGCGGGGGACGAGGCGCCTGCAACCGACCCGCTAGGCTGCGCTGCGTGGAGCTGCTGCATCGCCGTCGAGCCTGGACCGAGGCCGCGCTGTGGGCACTGGCCGTCATTGGCGCTCTCAGCTTCGCCACGTACCTGGTCGACATCATCGCCCTCGATGGGGGGACCGGCTTCGACCTGCACGCCTACCTCGTCGCGGGACGTCACGCGCTCGAGGGCGCGCCACTGTACGGGGCACCCGGAATCGGCGACTACGCGGCTTACCGCTACCCGCCGACCTTCGCCTACCTGGCCATCCCGCTGGCCCTGCCGCCCGAGATGGTCGTCACCTGGGCGTATCGCGCCGCCTGTCTCGTCTGCGTGCGCTATCTCACCGGATCATGGCGATGGACGGGAGTCGCGCTGCTCTTCCAGCCGCTGCAGATCGAGCTGGTGGCACTCAACGTCACCCTCCCGATCGCGGCCATCGCCCGTGCCGCGCTGCGCCGCTCGGCGCCGGCCGGCGCGCTCCTGCCGGCGACGGCCGCTCTGAAGAACGGGACCGCCCTGCTCCTCCCGTTCGTGTGGCGCTGGCAGCCGGAGCTCCGGCGTCCGATGCTGATCGGGATGGTCGCCATGCTGGCCGCGTTCGGGCTGCATGCCCTGCTGATGCCGGCCCAGTGGACCGACTACGTCGCCTCGCTGGTCCAGCAGTCCGGCACGCCCAACCGAGGGCCCGGGGTGCTCAACCAGCTGCTGATCCTGATTCCCTCGACGCTGTGGGACTTCGTCGTGCGCTTCGCCATCTGCGCACTGCTGGCGGCGGTCGCGGTGTGGCGCGGCTGGGGGTGGCTCGCCTTCGCCGCTGCTGCCCTGGCGGTCCCGACCCTGTGGGTTGCGCGCCTTGCCGCGCTGGTCGGTGTGCCGCGCCTCTGGTGGGAGGGGCGGATCAGCCGCGCAGGATCCTCCGCTGGAGCGCCGCGCGCATGATGAAGATGGCTCGCATCGCAACGCCCGCCGCCGCGTCGACGGCTACCCCGAGGGGGCCATCCGGGCCGACGTGGTAGTCGATCTCGTCGATCACCCAGGTGCCACGGCGCGCGGCCTCGAAGGCATGGGTGTGATCGAACCGGCGCATGGGGCCCGAGACGGTCTGGTCGCGAAACCGACTGCCCGGCACATGCTCGACGAGCCGCACCGTCCATGAGCCCAGCATCCACGGACCGATGCCGTACCGAAACGTGAACTCGCTCCCCTCCTGCGGCGGATCGGGTTCGACCCGGTCGACGATGATCGAGGCCGGAGGCGGGCTGAGCCTCGCCAGGTTGCGCGGTTGGTCGAAGAAGGCGAACACCTCGTCGACCGGCGCCGACACCCAGGCACGGCTGCGAATGCGAGGCACGCCGCTCAGGCGCCGAACGGGTTGACGGGCTTGGCGCTGGTGCCGACCAGGATCGCCTTCGTCTCCGTGTACAGGTCGAGCGCATCAATCGACTGCTCGCGGCCGTAGCCGGAGTCCTTGAAGCCTCCGAACGGGATGCCCGGGAAGGCGACGAACGGCGTGTTGATACTGACAGCCCCGGAGCGGATCTTCTGGCCGAGCCGGTGCCCACGTGCCGAGTCGCCGGTCCAGACGGTCGCCGCCAGGCCGTAGCGAACGTTGTTGGCCAGGCGGAGCGCGTCGGCCTCATCGGTGAAGCGGGTCAGGGTAACGACCGGTCCGAAGATCTCCTCCTGGGCGACGCTCCAGGCGTTGTCCACGCCACCGATGACGGTCGGCTTGACGAAGGCGGCGGCATCCAGGCCATCCTGGAGCTCGCCGCCGAGATCGCCGCCGGCCAGCAGCTCTCCCCCCTCCTTCAGGCCATCCTCGATACGGCCGCGGACCTTTGCCGCGTGCTCGCGGCTGATGAGCGAACCGACCTGCGTCGTCTCTCCCAGCGGATCGCCGACCCGCAGCGAGGACGCCTTGGCGGCGAATGCCCCGGCGAACGCGTCGTAGATCGAGTCCTGCACCAGCAGCCGCGACCGCGCCTCGCAGGACTGGCCGGCCGAGTAGTAGATCCCCCATAGCGAGCCGTTGACGGCGGCCTCGAGGTCCGCATCGGCGAACACGACGTTCGGCGACTTGCCGCCGAGCTCCAGCGAGACGCGCTTCAGCGTCTCAGCCGCGGCCGCGGCGATGCGGCGCCCCGTGACCGTCTCGCCGGTGAAGGCGACCTTGTCGATCCCCGCGTGCCGCGCCATGGCCTCTCCGACCTCGTCGCCGGGACCGGTCACCACGTTCAGCACGCCGGCCGGGATGCCCGCCTCGAGAGCCAGCTCGCCCAGGCGAATGGCGGTCAGCGGGGTGGCCGATGCGGGCTTGAGGATCATGGTGCAGCCGGTTGCCAGCGCCGGCGCCACCTTCCAGGCGGCCATCATGAGCGGGTAGTTCCACGGGATGATGGCGCCCACCACGCCCACCGGCTCGCGCAGGGTGTAGGTCACCACCGACGGGTTGACAACGTGCGAGCGGCCGTAGACGTGCTGCGCCAGCCCGGCGAACAGCTCGAGCGTCGCCACGCCCGTCTTCAGCTCGGCGAGGCACTGCCAGCGCGCCTTGCCGTTGTTGCGGCTCTCGAGGGTCGCCAGCTCGTCGGCGTTGGCGTCGAGCAGGTCGGCCAGCTTCAGCAGCATCCGCGAGCGCTTGGCGGGCGAGGTCTTCGCCCAGGCGCCCTCGAGCGCGCCGCGAGCCGCGGTGACAGCCGCATCGACATCGGTCGCGGCACCTCGCGCGACGCTGCCGAGCTCGGTGCCGGTAGCCGGGGAGAAGGTGGTGAAGGTGGCGCCGGAGGTGGCGTCGCGCAGCTCGCCGTCGATCAGGAGACGGCCCTGGTGGGTGGTCGCATCGGTCATGTGCACGATGGTAGAGCACGTATCATCAATGCATGACGACCCCCATGCTGCGCGGACATCGCGTGTGGCTGCGGATGATCGAGAAGGCCGACGTGCTGGCCACCGATATCGACGATCGCGAGCTCGGTCACTACGCCGGCTTCAAGTTCTCGTTCAGCAACGACATGGTCGACGGCTGGTTCCGCGAGCTGACCGAGGAGATGGGCTCGGGTGCCGCCTACCAGTTCACGATCTGCCCGCTCGGCTCGCGGGAGTGCATCGGCGGCATCGGGCTGCGCGGCGTCGACACCGCCAACGGCAGCGCCTGGGTCAGCATCTTCCTGACCGATGCCAGCCGCTGGGGCTCCGGCATCGGCACGGATGCGATGAACGTGCTGCTCGACTTCGCCTTCGGCGAGCTGCGTCTCGAGCGCGTCTCGCTGGAGGTGTTCGACTACAACCCGCGCGCCATCCGCAGCTACGAGAAAGCCGGCTACCGGGTCGAGGTCCGGCGACGCCACGCGCGCTTCCATCGAGGCGCGTTCCATGACGTGATCAGCATGGCCATCCTGCGCGACGACTGGCTCGCCCTCGATCGCGCGCGCAGCTGGGAGCTGCCGGCGCTCGATCCCGCCTGACCCCCCGCTCGGATCGTCACATTCGGTGCGCATCGGGCATCGTTGAACCGCGAGGCGCGCAACCAGGCTAGGTATTGACGCACGAGATGATGAGCGACGCGCGGGGATGCAACGTCGGGTACCCGTCGAGCGGGTGTCGCGCCACGGCGCGGCGCTCGTGAGCGGGCTGCTCGCCGGACTGCGGCTCGTCCTCCAGCGCGCCCGGCACGACTGGCTCGTCGTCGGCGCGGCCGCGGTCATCACCCTGCTGGCCGCCGCGTTCCTGGCGGGGGGCATCATCTACGCGGAGGCCGTCGCCTCCGCCGGCCTGCAGCGCTCGCTGGCCACCGCCGACGCACCATCGGCGGGGCTACAGGTGCGAATGGCCGGTCCCCCGGACCTGCTGGCGCGGACGGATGCCGCCGTCCGGGACGAGGCCGCGGAGCTCTTCGCGAGCGAGGCGCCCAGCGTCCGGCGCCGCGGTGAGACCGGCTCGTGGACGCTCCCCGGCCAGGACCCGGATGCGGTCAGCGAGCTGACCGCCTTCGCGTTCCTTGACGACCTGCCCGCCCACGCGTCGCTCGTCGAGGGCGCATGGCCGACCGGTGCCGCGGGCGACATCGAGGTGGTCCTCCACGCCGAGGCCGCTGGCAGGCTGGGGTATGCCGTGGGCGACGAGCTGGCGCTCGTCAGCCGGCTCGACCCGAATGCAACGGTCACGGCGCGCCTGGTCGGCACGTGGCTGCCGGCCGACGTCAGCGATCGCTACTGGTGGGGGGTGGAGCTCGACCTCGAAGGCGTCGAGGTGGGCCAGACTTACACCACCTGGGGACCGATGGTGCTCGACGAGTCGCGCTACGCGGACGTCGCCGCGGCGGGAGGCTCCGGCGTCGCGTGGCGTGTCTTCCCCGATCCGGCGAGAGTCACTGCGGCGCGGCTGTCTGGCATCTCGGCCGACCTCGACGGGCTGCAGGCGCGCCTGCGCACGCGAGTCGCCAGCTCGCAGCTCAACGTCGTCACGCAGCTCGGCGAGAAGCTTGCGGCTGCGGATCGGTCCCTGGTGGTAGCCCAGATGAGCGTCACCGTGCTGGCCGTTCAGCTCGCCGTGCTGGCCGGCTACGCCCTCGTGCTCACCGCCGGGCTGCTGATCGAGCAGCGGCGAGGTGAGACGGCGCTGCTTCGGGCGCGCGGCGCGGGGGCGTGGCAGCTGGGCCTGGCTGCGCTCATCGAGGCGCTCGTGCTGGCGGTGCCGGTGGCGATCGTGGCACCCCTGCTGGCGACGTGGGCACTCCTCGCCTTCAACTCGGCCGGGCCACTGCACGAGATCGGGCTCACGATCGCGCCACGCGTCACGCCCCTGGCGCAGGTGGTGGCCGCCGCCACCGCCGCGGCGTGCGCGCTCGCCCTGGCGATGCCGTCCCTGCTCCAGGGGCGGTCGTTCGTCGCGCTGCGCGCGCGGCGTGGCCGCCAGGCAAGCAGCGGGATGGTGGAGCGCGCCGGCCTCGACATCGCACTGCTCGTCATCGCCGGCGTCGGGATCTGGCAGCTGCGTGCGTTCGGTGCCCCGCTCACCGGCGCGGTGCGTGGCCAGATCGGCGTGGATCCGCTGCTCGTCGCCGCGCCGGCGATCGGCCTTCTTGCTGGAGCCGTCGTCGCACTGCGGATCCTGCCGCTCGTCGCGCGCGTCGCCGACGCGGGCATGACCCACGGCCGGGGGCTGGTGGCGTCCCTTGGTGCATGGCAGATCGCCCGCCGTCCGCTGCGCTACGCACCCGCCGCGCTGCTGTTGATCGTGACCATGGCGCTCGGCATCTTCGCCATCTCGTATGGGCGGACGTGGGCCGTTTCGCAGGCGGACCAGGCTGCCTACCAGGTGGGGTCGGACCTGCGCGTGGTGCCGAATCGCTTCGCCGGCGCCGTGCCGTCACTCGACCTCGCTGCGGCGTACCGCGCTGCCGGCGCCACCGACGTCATGGCCGTGCACCGCGACGGCGTCACGTTCGGGGGACGGGGCGGAGGGCAGGTCCTGCTCCTCGACGCGCGCCGCGGTGACGAGGTGGTCGCCTTCCGCGACGACCTCGCCAACGACCCGTTCGGCGCCATGATGGCGCGCCTCGCGGACGCACGGCCCGAGCTCGACGTCCCCGGCCTCCCGGACACGGCTGACGGCATCGCGGTGACCGCCGCGCTGGCGGTCGACGATCCGCCGCCGTTCGACCCGGACCAGGTCCCGCAGAACCAGCGGCCCGGGCCGGTGTCGCCCTTCAGCCTGGCCGTCGTGGTGGCGGACGGCGACGGGCTGTTCCACCGCATCGAGCTCGGTGAGATCGAGCCGGCCGCGGCGTCGACACGCCTCGAGGCCCCGCTCGTCAGCACGACGGCCGCCGGCGGCGTGCCGACCCGGCCGCTGTCGCTGGTGGCCATCGAGCTGCATGGCACTGCCGGCGACAACCGCGCCGTGGGCGGTCACCTCGATGTCATGGGTCTCGAGACGTCGGACGGAGCCGCGTGGCGTGCATGGGCCGCCGAACCGGCCGGCGGCTTTGAGGCCGTGGCCCACGAGTCGAGCGGGCAGCTCACGCTCGAGGCCGGCATCGAGGACGCACCCGAGGGGGTGTCGGAGCGGCTGGGATTCCTCATCGGGGCAGCGCTCGACCCCCGCCGCCTCGCACCGGTGACGTGGAGCCTGCGGCCGGCGGGCGTCGCCGCCGCTCGGACGACTCCCAAGGTGCTCGTCAACGGGTCGATCCTCGCCGCCACCGACGCAGGCCTCGGCGACGACACGACGGCCGACATCGGCTACGGGATCGTGCCGCTGCGGCTCGAGGAGGACCTCGATGCGTTTCCGACCCTGGATCCGGGTGAGGCGATCATCGTCGGCGACCTGGGCACCGTGGCGCTCGACGCCTACGTCGCGCGAGCGACGATCCTCGAGCCGGACGAGTGGTGGCTCACCGCCGACGACGCGATCGCCGTCGGGGCGGTCCTCCGCGCTTCCCCGTTCGAGAGCGCCGACACGGTCGCCAAGGTCACCCGCACTGCCGCCCTGCAGACGGATCCCGTCGCGCTCGGCATCCTGGGAGCGCTGCTGCTGGGCGTCGTAGCCGCGGCCGCGTTCGCAGCCATCGGATTCGCCGTCTCCACCTCCGTCGCGGCGCGGGAGCGAATGACCGAGTTCGCCGTGCTGCGTGCGCTCGGCCTGTCGCCGCGCCAGCTGGCAGGCTGGCTGTCGCTGGAGAACGCCATCCTGGTGGTGGTCAGCCTGCTCATCGGTACCGGGCTCGGCCTCCTCATCTCGTGGGTGGTGCTGCCGTTCGTGACACTCACCCAGGCCGGCGCCACACCGGTACCCGCCCTGCAGATCAGCATCCCGTGGGGGCAGATCGCGCTCCTGGAAGCGGTGGCGCTCGTCTCCCTGAGCCTGACCGTCGCTGTCCTGGCGTTCGTGCTGCGACGGGTGGGCCTCGGCTCGGCGCTGCGGATCGGCGAGGACTGACCGATGCCGGTGTCACCGCTCCTGCTCTGGCTCCGCCGCCTGCGGGTCGACCGCCTGCCGCTGCTCGTGCTCGCGCTCACCGTCCTCCTCACCGCGGGTCTTGCTGCCGCCGCACCGCAGCTCGCCGTTCGTGGAGCTGCCGACGCCCTGTCCGCCCAGCTGCGGCGCGCCGGCCCAGCCGAGCGGAGCGTCGTCCTGACCGCCGGCCAGCTGCTCCAGACCACCGATGCCTCGGAGCTGCGTGGCGAGGGAGACCGCCTGGCGGCCGCGTTCGACGCCCAGATGCCCCCGGCCGTCGCAGGCGTGCTCGATCCGCCCTCCATGGCCATCGAGTCGGAGGATTACGAGGTCGCGGTGCAGGGCGTCCCGCCCAACCCATTCCGACGATCGTTGTTCCTGTTTGCCCGGGACGGCGCGGACACGCACATCCAGCTCGCCGAGGGGCGGCTCCCCCGCTCCATCTCCATCACCCCACCGTCGCCGGCGACGAGCCAGCTGGATCCACCCAACCCTGCCACGGTCGAGCTGGAGCTCGCCATCTCGGAGGCCACGGCGGCGGCGATGGGCATCCAGCTCGGTGATCACCTCGACATGCTGGAGGCCGGGCAGTTCGGCGGCATCACGTTCCCGGACCGCGCCGAGCCGGTGGTCACCGGCGAAGTGGTCGGCATCTTCACCGTCCCGGACCCCGACGAACCCTTCTGGGCCGGCGAGCGGCGTCTCGTGGCGCCCAATGGCGGCGACGCCAGCGCCGCCGGTGGGGCACTCGTCACCACCGACCAGCTCGGGACGCTGCTCACCGCCTGGCCGCGCGTGGTGACCTTCACGTTCGCCTACCAGGGCAACGGGGCGCGCATCGCCGCCGGGTCGCCGCAGCGGCTCCTCGTGGCGTTCAACGATCTGCGCGCCGACTTCGCCGGCTTCGACGCCGGCACCTTCCTGCCCGTCGAGCTGCGGACCGGGATCCCCGGGCTGCTGGCCGGCTACCTGGCCGGAGAGCGCCAGGCATTCCTGCTGCTGGGCCTGGTCGGACTTGGCGTGGCCGGCATCGCGGTTGCCGCGCTCGTCCTGCTCGGTGTGCTGCTGGCGGACCGGCGACGCGCGGGTCTTGTCATCCAGCGCGAGCGTGGCGCCGGCGCGTGGCAGCTCCTGCTGCCGGCGCTCGGCGAAGCGGCACTGGTGTGCGTGCCGGCCGCGCTGGCGGGTTGGGTCGCGGCGCGGCTGCTGGTGCCCGCCGACGCCGGTGACCTGCCGTTTCGCCTGGCCGTCGGCGTCGCTGCGGTGGCCGTCGTCGCCTGCGTCGTGATGATCGTGCCGGTGGCCTTCCGCGACCTGCGCAGCCTGCTGCGCGGCGGCGTGGCGCCGGAGCATCCCACGCTGCGCCGCCTGGTGGCCGAGGCTCTGGTCGTCGCGCTGGCCGCCATCGGCCTCGTCTTCGTCCGCTCCCGGGGGATCGGGGGCACCGCCGGAGGGGGCGGAGTCTTTAACGCCTACCTCGCCGGCGTGCCGCTCCTCGCCGGTCTGGCTGCCGGCCTCGTGGTGCTGCGCCTCTACCCCTATCCGGTGCGCGGCCTGGCCCGCCTGGCGGGGCGACTGCGCGGCCTGGTCACCCCGCTGGCCCTGCGGCGCGCCGGACGCGCCCCCGGGGCGGTCAACGTGCCGCTCGTGGCGCTCCTCGTCGCCGCCGCGCTCGGGGCGTTCGGGGCGACCGTCGCGGCCAGTATCGAGCGCGGCCAATCCCTGGCCGCGTGGCGCGTGACGGGCGCTGACTACCGGGTCACCAGCCTGACCGGGGGTCTGCCGGCCACCATCGACGTCGCCTCGGTCGCTGGCGTGGAGGCTGTGGCACTCGCGTGGACCGATCCGGACGTCCCGCTGGTGAGCTCCAGCGGGGGCGCGGAGGTCATGCTGGTCGGCATCGATCCCGCCGACCTCTCCGCTGTCACCCGCGGCACGCCCGCCGACCCCTCACTCCCCCCCGGTCTCGAGAGCGCGGCCGTCGGGGCGGGTGCGGCCACGGCCCCGATTCCGGCCCTCATCAGCGCCAACCTGGGCGACTTCCGGCGCCAGGTCAACGTGGGCGAGCGCTTCGAGCTGGTGATTTCCGGCGACCGCTACTCGTTCAGCGGCCTCGAGAGCCGCGCGGCATTCCCCGGCGTGCCGGACGGAGTGCGCTTCGTGGTCGTCTCTCGCGCGGTGCTGGCGGCGGCGCTCGAGCTGCCCGAGCTGCGCGCCGGGACGATCTACGTGCGCGGTGCGGGGGGACTGGCGGACGAGCTGCGCGCCGAGGTGGGCGGCTCCGGCGAGGTGGCGTCTGTCGTGTCGCGCGCGGAGGTTGCGGCCAGCCTGCGCGACGCCCCGCTGGTGACAACGGTCACGAGCGGGTTCCTCATCTCGTTGGTGGTGGCGGCGCTGTACGTGACCCTGACCCTGATCATCGGGCTGCTGCTGGCCGCCGCCGCACGCGCCCGCGACGTCGCCTACCTGCGCACGATGGGCCTCTCCGCCGGCCAGACGCTCCGCATGGCCATCCTGGAGCAGGTGCCCCCGATCCTGATCGCCGTGCTTGCCGGCGCCGCGCTGGGACTCGGGATCACCGCGCTGATCGGTGGCGCCCTGGACCTGGGCGCCTTCGCCGGAGCCGACATCGCGACCGATCTGACCATCGACATGCCGACCCTGGCGCTCGCCGCGGGCTGGCTCCTCTTCGTGGCGGCGGTCGGGGTGACCGTGGGTGCCCTGGCGGCGCGGCGCGTGGACCCGGCACGCGCGCTACGCATCGGTGATTGAAAGGTAAGGTGCCGCACATGGATCGACTGCGCGACGACATCGTCGACCTGCCGGCGGGCACCGGCATCGTCGAGGAAGTGAAGGGCCGAGAATCGCCATGGGCGGCACGCCCGACACCCACCCGCGGGCCGGCATTCGGAGCGGGCTCGGCGATTATCTGCGACAACCTGGTCAAGATCTACAAGGTCGCCGACCTGGAGGTGGTCGCGCTCCAGGGTCTCGACCTGCTCGTCGAGCGGGGCGAGTTCATCGCCATCGTCGGCGCATCGGGGAGCGGCAAGTCGACGCTCCTCAACGTGCTGGCCGGCCTCGATGTCCCGTCGGCGGGACGCGCCGTGGTGGCCGATCACGACCTGGGCGCCATGAAGGTCGTGGAGCGCACCGCTTACCGGCGCCAGGTGATCGGCTTCGTCCGCCAGCAGACCGCCGCCAACCTGCTCCCCTACCTCAGCGCCCGCGAGAACGTCGAGATGCCAATGTTGCTCGACGGCACGCCGAGCCGCACCCGGCGCGAGCGTGCACAACGGCTGCTCGACCTTGTAGGGCTCGGCGAGCGCGGTGACCATCGGCCCGACCGCCTCTCCGGCGGAGAGCAGCAACGCGTCAGCGTGGCCGTCGCCCTGGCGAACGAGCCACCGGTGCTGCTCGCCGATGAGCCGACCGGGGAGCTGGACACGACCACCAGCCGCGAGGTGTTCGACGTGCTGCGGGCGATCAATGCCGAGTTCGGGACCACCATCGTGGTGGTGACCCACGACCCGCTGGTGGCGGGCCAGGTGCGTCGCACGGTCGCCATCCGCGACGGGCGCACCGCCACCGAGACGCTGCGACGCGACGCCACCGCGGAGGAGACCGAGCTGCACGGCGACACGGTCTCCGAGGAGTACGCGGTGCTCGACCGCGCCGGCCGCCTCCAGCTGCCGCGCGAGCACGTCGAGGCGCTCAACCTCGAGCGCCGGGTGCGCCTCACCCTCGAGCCCGACCACATCGGGGTGTGGCCTGACGGGCGCAGCAAGCCGGAGGAGGACCGATGAGCGCCGTACGCGCCATCAGCCGCAGCACGACTCCACTCGTCCAGGCGAGCGAGCTGGTCCGCGACTTCCCCATGGGCGCCGGTGTGGTGCATGCCCTGCGCGCGATCAGCCTCGCTATCCCGCGCGGCCAGCTCGTCGCCGTGGTAGGGCGCTCCGGATCGGGCAAGACGACGCTCCTGAACCTCGTGGGCGGCCTCGACCGCCCGACGTCGGGGAGCGTCCGGCTCGACGGCCAGGAGCTGGCCCATCTGCCCGAGTCGGCCCTCGTCCAGCTGCGGCGGCGCCGGATCGGGTTCGTGTTCCAGGCATTCGGCCTGCTGCCCATCCTGTCGGCGGCGGAGAACGTCGAGGTACCCATGCGCCTGGTGCACACCGATCCGGGCGAGCGGGGCACGCGGGTGCGCAACCTGCTCGAGATGGTGGGCCTGGGAGAGAGGGCCGGCCATCGGCCCCACGAGCTCTCCGGCGGGGAGCAGCAGCGCGTCGCACTGGCTCGCGCGCTGGCCAATCACCCGGAGCTGCTCGTTGCCGACGAACCGACCGGGCACCTGGACTCGCAGACCGGCCGCACGATCATGCGGCTGATCCAGTCACTGGTGCGCAACGAGGGCGTGACCGCCATCGTGGCGACCCACGACCCGGTGCTGATGGATCTCGCCGACCGGATCGTCGAGCTGTCCGACGGTCGCATCACCGGGGACCACGCCGCCGCGGGATGGCCCCGGTGATGCCACCACGATAGCGGGTGTACTCCGGTACACGTTCTGGCATGGGCCTTGCTGCATGCGTTGGGGCTCGGCACATGCCGGACCCTGCTCGCTCGGAGGTGAGGTGGCGCGTTCCATGTCGGTACTCCTGGCAATGCCCATCGCCGTCCTGATCGGGGGGTGTGGCAGTGCACCGCCCACCGCGACGCCGGGGTGGCCCTCGTGTTCCGCCGTTCCGAGGGCAATCGCAATTCCCGAATCCTTCGATCGCACCATCCCCCTCCCCGCCGGCCTGCGCGTTTCGCGCGTCAGCCACGGGCCGAACGGCGGAATCGAACTCACCGGGCTCGTCCCCGCCTCACTTCCCGACATCGCTGCGTTCTTCAGCGCCAACTTGCCCACCGCCGGCTTCGCGGTGAGCGAGGGCGAGTCGGGGTCCGGCGAGGCCGAGGCCACCTTCGCCGGCCCTACCAGCACCGGGCGCCTCGTCGCCCATCCAATGTCCGACTGCCAGGGCGTCGTCCAGCTTTCCATCAGCGCCACGGCGGAATGAGGTAGCCATCCCATGTCCTTCTCATCGTCCCCTCGTACACGCGCGCTGATCGTCGCCGCGCTCTTGGTGCTCGGCATGATCCCCGCAGCACTGGTCGCGGCTGACCCCCCATCCGCGACCGTTGGTCCGTCCACGCCCGACGCACATTGGGAAGGACCGGACCGCACCGCCAAGACGGATGGCTCCACCGACGGTCAGTGCACCGCCGACAACGCTGATCCCGTGCCCGACGGCTTCTGCGACGACTTCTACCTCGACGTGTCGCCGGACGTGGACGGCAGCTACCTGTCAACCCACCAGACGGCGATCGACCTGACGGTCCTCGGCCTTGCGCCGGGCGAGGACGTGGACGTGTACGTCTACGACGTCAACGGCACCGAGGTCGCCACCTCCGGCAATCCGGGCGGCGCCGAGCTCGCAACCATCGACTGCCCGAATGCGGGTGCCGCGCCCTACAAGGTGCGCGTGGTGTACTTCGTGACCGTGGACGACGGTATCCCCGCGACGCCGGGCTACTCGGCCGACGCGACCTTCAGCTCCACCGACGGCACGTGCACCCAGGAGCCCGACGGCGGTCCCGCGACCTTCGTCGACAACGGCATCGCCTTCGGTCCGGCGGCAATCGTCTCGACCCAGTTCCTCGGCTCGGAGCCACAGGTGACCATCGAGCGCCGCCATGCCAACACGCCGGCAAGCGCTGGCATCGACCCGAACCGCGTCTTCATCGACTGGCCGCTGTCCAGCCGCAGCGGCATCGGCCAGCTCCATCGATCGCTCGATGGAGGAGAGACGTTCCGCGTCCTGTTCGACCCGTTGTGCGCAAACCGCAGCCGCCCCAACTGCGCAACCAGCGGTGGCGGCGATACCGAGAACGACGTCAATCCGATCAGCGGGCACCTGTTCTTCAGTGACCAGGAGGTGCTCGCGAACGAGGCGCTCGCCATGTCGGCCGACCACGGAGACAGCTTTCTCTCGCAGACCGCGGTCGCGAACGGCACCACCGGTACGGACCGCCAGTGGATCGCGGTCACCGACAACACCGCGACCATCCCCGGCACCGACCGCGTGATCGAGGGCTTCCTCGTCTACCACGTCTCGCCGAGCCACTACGTCCAGGCCATCGATGCGACCGGCTTGCCGATCCCGCAGCCCGTTCCGCAGCTGAACAACGTGGCCCAAAGCGGGCAGCTCCGCGTCGACAACAACCCGGCCAGCCCGGGCCATGGCTGGATCTACCAGCCATACATCGGCTCGGCGCAGGGAGGCGGCACATGGGTCGCGACTGCTCCCAGCGCGGGTTACGCGCTGCCCACGTCGTGGCACCCGAGCCGCGTGACCTCCAGCTCCACCACCAGCTTCCCATGGGTGTCGATCGACGCGGCGGGCAACGCATACCTGGTCTGGGACACCGGCGGCGCCATCTACTACAGCTACTCGCGCATCGATGACCCGGCCAACGACCCCCGCCAGAACGGCACGCCGGGGACCAGCTGGTCACCGCGCGTGAAGGTGAGCGCACCGCAGGTCGGCAGCGCCGTCTTCGGCGAGGTCATCGCCGGAGATGCCGGACGTATCGCCATCGCCTACGACGGCACCGAGATGTTCACCGGCGAACCAGATGACGCCGGAGAGGATGTGCTCTGGAACACCTACGCGGCCGTCATCCCCAACGCGTTGTCGGCGACGCCATCGGTGTACACAGGCCGCGTCTCGCATCGGTCCATCCACATGGGCGATGTCTGCACGGGTGGCCTGGGGTGCACCACCGACACGACGGCCGACCGGTCGCTGCTCGACATGATCGACCTCTCGTTCGACGAGTCCGGACGGGTGGGGGTCGTCTTCACCGACAACTACAGCACGTTCCAGGAGGTGCCACTCAGCGAGGACGAGACCCCGTTCACCCATTTCGCGCGACAGGTCGCCGGGCCGTCCGTGCTGGCGTCGCGTGGGACGGTGTCGGTGAGCATCCCCGCCGGCCATCGGACCGATCCGGCGGGTGACGCGACCTGGCCGAACCGCGCCGGAGCGGCCAACCTCCCGGCCATGGACGCCACCGAGGTGGCGATCGGAATGGAGAACGGCGACATCGTCGCCCGACTCAGCCTCGCCGATCCCTCGGCGGCCGCGATGGCGCGTGACCTGGCCGCGTACAACGCCGCCTCCAGCGGGCTCGGCTGCCAGCCGGCAACCGCCTGTCTCGCGGATCGGCTGCAGTACGTGGTCCGCTTCTCCAGCGCACGCGAGCTCTACCACCTGTCGGCCGACTTCACGCCGGGCAGCGGGCTGCGCTTCTTCGGCGGACGCCTGGACGCAAACGACAAGGTGGTCGCCGAAGCGTCGCCAACCGCGACCTTCGCGGCCGGCTACCACACCGATGCCGGCGTTGCCGTCAGCGGTGCGATCGAGGGATCGACGCTGGTGCTGCGCGCGCCCGCCTCGTCCTTCGGCCTGCAGAGCGGTGACCGCGTGTTCAGCGTCACCGGGTTCACGGCCGCCGGGCCGTCCGAGGCGACCGAGATCACCATCGGCCGGATCATGCGGACCGTGGACGCCACCCCGCCGGCCGATGCAACGCTCTCAAATGTCGTCACGGGCCCCGACCTCACGGTCGCCGACCTGCGGGCCGGCGGCTCCACCGCGCCGAAGGGCGGCGACAAGGTCGCCGTGACCGCCGTGATCACCAACAGCGGCAATCGGTCGGCAGCCGCATCGAAGACGGAGATTACGGTCGACGGCAAGGTGCTCGCCACCCTCGACACACCGGCCATCGCCGCCGGGGCGAGCGCGACCGTCAGCGCGACATGGGACACGCGTGGCCTGAACGGTGACCACGTCCTGGTGGCCACGGCCGACCGATTGGGATCGGTGGCCGAGGTGCGCGAGGACAACAACGTCGCGCGGCGCACGGTGACAGTGCGTGGCAACAAGGTCACCAACGGCTCCTTCGAGACGCCGTCCAGCGGTGGCACCGGGCCGGCGGCCTGGACGCCGTCGAGCAGCGGCGCGGGAACCACCGCGTGGTCGTCGGGGGGCACTGACGGCGGTCGCGCGGCCACGATCACCGGGAACGGTGGCAACGTGGCCCTGGCCGGCATGCCGACCTGGACCAGCGACCCGATCGCGGTCACCGGCGGACAGGTACTGACCCTCCGCGCTTCGGTCTTGGCGGCCAACACGTCGTCGGCGCCGGCGATTGGGCTCGCCTACCTCGGCGCTGCCGGGCAGGTGCTTGATACCGTGCGCCTCATCGAGGTGCCGAAGCTCGTCAGCGGGTCCAGGGTCCTCGAGACCGACCTGACCGTGCCGGCCGGCGTCGCCCAGGTGCGCGTGGTGCTGAGCGGGTTCGCCGCCAGCGACCTGGCGACCAAGGGAAGCGTCACGTTCGATGAGGTGGGCCTGTATGGACCGTAGGGGCTGGCGGGCCGTCGCCATGGCGGCGGCACTCGCCGCCATGGCCGGCTGCACCGCGGGCTCGGGAAGCGGCGCCACGGTGCCGACCCCGAATGCCTTCACCGCATCGGCGGCGGCGATCCCCGAGTGTGCCGAGGTGGGCAGCGCAATCCAGCTGCCGCTCGGCTTCCCGAGCGACTTCCCGCTGCCACCGGGCACGGTCTTCGACGACGTGCGCGAGGCAGGGGGCGGGGTGGTGTTGAACGGTGTCGTGCCGCTTTCCTTCGAGGAGGCGACGCGCTACCTGGCCGACCACTTCCCGGGGAGCGGGCTCGAGCTCGGCGACAGCGACAGCGAGGCCGGCGAGGCAGAGGCCGATTTCAGCGGTGGCGGGGTGAGGGGCCGCTGGAAGCTGCACGAAATCGCCGGCTGCGACGGCGCCTCGACCCTTCGGGTGTCGATCGGCTCCTAGGCGTCGATCGCGTACCAGGCGCGCACCCGGGCGCTGACCTCCACCTCGCCGGCGGCGATCTCGGTGGCGACGCTGTCGCCGGCCATCTCGGCCTTCATCGCCCGCATCGCATACGGGGCGGGCACGCCGCCACCTTCCTCTTCGATGCGGAGCGTTGCGCCGAGCGTCACGTTGGCGGCCTGCGCGAGCGCCTCGGCGCGGCCGCGCGCGTCGGCCACCGCGGCAACCAGCGCCTCGCGCGACGCGGCGGTCGGGTCGTCGAGCTCCATGCTCGTGCCGTACACCTGGGTCGCGCCATCGTCCACCAGCCCGTCCAGGATCCGTCCCAGCACCGCAAGGTCGCGCACTCGAACGGTCAGCGGGCGCACCGCTTCGTAGCCGGACAGCTTCATCTTGCCTCGCGCATGGTCGTACGTCGGATGGACCTGCAGCGACGGCGCGCTCACGTCACCCTCCGCCACATCCAGGCCGCGGAGCAGGGCCAGGATCTCCGAGGCGCGCGCGTTGGCACGGTCGCGCGCCCCGTCCAGTGTCGCCGCACGCACCGATACGGCGCCGGACACCACGGCGAGGTCAGGCGCACGGAGCAGCGTCGCCTCGCCACTGACCACGATCGCGGGGTCGACCCGCAGCTCGTCGGTCACTCGGCGGCCTCCAGGACGGCGGCGATCCCCTGCCCCACACCGATGCACATCGTCGCCAGCCCGTGGCGCGCCCCGCGACGGCGCATCTCGTGGGCGAGGGTGAGCGCCAACCGCGCGCCGGACGCGCCCAGGGGATGGCCGATGGCGATGGCGCCGCCGTTGACGTTGACCTTCTCCGGATCCAGCCCCAGCTCACGCATACAGGGCAGCGCCTGTGCGGCGAAGGCCTCGTTGAGCTCCACCAGGTCGAGGTCCGCGACGGTCAGGCCGGCGCGCTCGAGGGCGAGCCGCGACGCAGGGACGGGTCCGAGACCCATGGTGGCCGGGTCAACGCCGGCAACCGCGGTCGACACCACCCGAGCCATCGGGCGCAGGCCGAGCTCGGTGGCGCGTGCCGCGCTCGTGATCAGGAGCGCCGCCGCGCCGTCGTTGATGCCGCTGCTGTTGCCCGCCGTGACGCTGCCGGTGGCGTCGCGCTTGAATGCCGGCTTGAGGCGCGCCAGGCCCTCGACGGTGGCATCCGGGCGCGGATGCTCGTCCACGCTCACGGTCTGGGTCTCGCCGCGCTTTGCGCCGGGTACCTCGATCGGGACGATCTCCTCGCCGAAACGTCCCGCCGCCTGCGCAGCGCCCCAGTGCTGCTGCGAGGTCACCGCGAAGGCGTCCTGCTCCTCCCGGCTCACCCCGCATTGCTCGACCACGTTCTCGGCGGTCTCGCCCATGCTGAATGGGTAGTAGGCGTCCGCCAGGCGCGGGTTGGTGAAGCGCCAGCCGAGGGTGGTGTCGTAGAGGGTCTGCTCGCCGCGCGGGAAGGCGGCGGACGGCTTGGCCATCACGAACGGGGCGCGGGTCATCGACTCGACCCCGCCGGCCAGGAAGACGGAACCGTCCCCGCCACGGATGGCGTGGGCTGCGCTCGCCACGGTCTGGAGGCCGGAGCCGCACAGGCGGTTCACCGTCTGGCCCGGGACCGTGATGGGCAGCCCGGCCAGCAGGGCGGCCATGCGGGCCACGTTGCGGTTGTCCTCGCCGGCCTGGTTGGCGGCGCCGAGCAGGACGTCGTCGATGAGACCGGGGTCGATCCCCGTGCGCGCCACCAGCTCGCGAAGGACGTGCGCCGCCATGTCGTCGGGGCGGACGTTGGCCAGCGCTCCGCCGTAGCGGCCGAAGGGCGTGCGCAGCCCATCGACGATGACGGGCGTGCGCGCCGGGTCGGTATCGGTCCGGAGGGTCATGCCGCCGATCCTACCCCAGGGGCGCGGGGATCAGCGATGCGCCGCCTGCGGGTGCGTGGCGGTGACCGCCTCGAGGAGGCGACGGGAGGCATCGGCGATCTCGTCGACCGCGGAGTGGAACGCGGCCTCGTTGGCGGTGGATGGCTTGCGGTAGCCGCTCACCTTGCGGACGAACTGGAGGGCGGCGGCCTCGATCTCGTCGGGTGTTGCCGGCTGCGCCCCGGTGCGGAGCGTCTTGATGGATCTGCACATGCGACACAGGGTAGCGCTACGCCTCGACGAGCAGCTCCTCGAGGGAGTCGATGACCCGGTCGGCGGCCCGGACATCGGCCTCCGCGAACTGTGGCACGGCGATGCAGGCCATCCCCGCCGCCTTGGCCGCGGCGATTCCCGAGGCGGAGTCCTCGAGCGCCAATGCATCGGCCGGATCGACCCCCAGGCGGCGGCAGGCCTCGAGGTAGATGTCGGGCGCCGGCTTGGCGTGCTCGACGTCATCGGAGCTGACGATGGCGCCGAAGGCATCGGTCAGGCCGGCCGATGCGAGCGCGGTGTCGATCAGGCGACGCGGCGAGTTGGAGGCGAGCCCCAGCGGGACCCGGCCCCTGAGCCGCGATACCAGCTCGACCGCTCCGGGACGCGCCGCGACCTCCTGCTGCAGCTGCTCGTGCATGAGCTCGATCATCTCGGCGACCAGCGCGCGCCCCTCGTCCAGGCTGCGTCCAAGGCGCTCGGCGAAGTAGTGCGCCGTCGCCTCGAAGCTGGTCCCGATGACGGCCATCTTGTCGTCCCAGCTGAAGGCATCGCCATGCCGCCCGAAGAGCTCGACCTCGGCGGTGTGCCACAGCAGCTCCGTGTCGAGCAGGAGCCCGTCCATGTCGAAGACGACGGCACGGTACCGATGGTGCAGCGACTCCCCCACTCAGCCTCCGCCGAAGAAGGACGCGCCGCGCTCGGCAAGCGAGCGCAGGAGCGGCGCAACCCGGTAGCGACCGTCCGGCGCCGAGGCATGCAGGACGTCCAGCGTCCCGACGACGTGTGCCAGGCCCAGGCGCTCGCCCCATTCAAGTGGCCCGTGCGGATAGTTCGTGCCGAGGCGCATGGCCGTGTCCACGGCCGCGGGCCCGGCGACCCCGTCGCCGACCGCCGATGCCGCCTCGTTGACGATGGTGGCCAGGATGCGTGCCTCGATGGCGGCGGTGTCCAGCTGGGGCGCTCGGGGGGCGTCGGCGGGCCGGCGAAGCAGGCCGTGCCACGGCACCGGATCAGCATCCGCGGGATAGTCGTAGAAGCCGGCGCCGGACTTGCGTCCCAGGCGTCCCGCGTCGACGAGCGTCCGCTGGAGCGGGTGCGGCCGGTAGCGGGGATCACCGAAGAACTGCTCCCAGACGCTGATGCTGACCGCCAGGTTGACATCCGCGCCGATGGCGTCGATGAGCTCGAACGGCCCCATTCGGAAGCCGGCAGCGCGCATGGCCACGTCGACGGCCGGGACGTCGGCCATGCCGTCGCCGACGATTCGCAGCGCCTCCAGGTAGTACGGCCGCGCCACGCGGTTGACGATGAAGCCCGGCGTGTCGGCGGCCACGACCGGCGTCTTGCCGAGCCGCTCCGCGAGGGCCACGATCGTCGCCGTCGCGGCCGCGTTGGTCATCGGCCCGGCGATCACCTCCACCAGCGGCAGGAGCGGCACCGGGTTGAAGAAGTGCATCCCGACCACCCGCTCCGGATGCGCGGTCGCGCTGGCGATGCGCGCCACCGAGAGCGAGCTGGTGTTGGTCGCCAGCAGGGTGGTGGCTTGCGCGGCTGCGTCCAGCCGTCGAAACGCCTCGCGCTTGAGCTCCAGATCCTCGGGGATCGCCTCGATGACCACGTCCGCTGCGGCCAGCTCCTCCAGGCTCTCGACCCCGGAGAGGCGCGCCATGCTGGCGTCCCGTGCCGCGCCGTCCAGCTGGCCCTTCTCGACCCGCCGATCCAGGAAGCCCCCGATCCTCGTCCGGCCGCCCTCCCATGCCCCGGGGACCGGGTCGTGGACCACCACCGCCAGGCCCGCCTCCGCCGCGATCTGCGCGATGCCGGCGCCCATCGTCCCCGCCCCCAGGACGCCGATGCGCCGCACCCCGTCTGGGTTCGTCACCTGCCGGTGAAGCGCGGCTCGCGCTTTTCCGCGAAGGCGGCGACTCCTTCGGCATGATCCTCCGTGCGCCCCGCCACGTCCTGGAGCGCCGCCTCGCTCGCCAGGCTGCTGTCGAGCTCGTCGTCCTCCGCCGCGTTGACCAGCCGCTTGGTCAGGCCGATGGCCCGGGTCGGCCCGGCAGCCAGCTCGCGCGCGACCTCTGCTGCGCTCCCCGCCAGCTCCGAGCCGGGTACGACGCGCATCACGAGTCCAGCCTCCCGCGCTTCGGCCGCGCCGAGCGGCTCCCCGGCAACGAGGACGGCGAACGCGCGGTGGCGACCCAGGGTTCGCACCAGGGTCCGGGTGAGGCCCGAGTCGGGCACCAGGCCGATCCGCCCGAAGGCCGGCACGAAGCGCGCCTCTTCGGCGGCCACAAGCAGGTCCGCCGCCAGGGCGAGGCTCATGCCGGCGCCCGCGGCGACGCCGTTCACCGCCGCGACCACCGGCTTTGGCAGGTCGCGCAGGGCACGGATCAGCGGGTTGTACTGGGTCGTCAGGACGCGGCGGAACTCACGCTCGCCGATCCCGCCGCGCAGATCCGCGCCGGCGCAGAAGGCGCGCCCGGCACCGGTGAGCACCACGCAGCGCACCGCGTCGTCGCGGGCGAAGTCCTTCAGCGCGGCCAGCAGCTCCCCGCGCAGCGTGGCGTTGAGCGCGTTGAGGGCATCGGGGCGGTTGAGGGTCAGCGTGGCGACGCCATCGGCCACGTCGACGGTGAGGTGCTGGAGGGCGGGTGCGTCAGGCATCGGCGCCGATTGTAGGGCGGGACGCATCGGTCACGTGGGCCTGCGGCATCGCGCGCACGGTCAGCGCCAGCGCGGCGACCGAGGTGCCGAGCAGGATGAGGTAGATCACCCCGAGCCCGCTCACCAGCCCATTGCGCGCGGCGGCGAGCTCCGCCGGCGCGATCCCGGAGCGTCCAATCGGGTCGAGCACGGTCGAGGCGAGCGGCCCGACCGCCGCCGCCAGGATGGCGCCCATCACCCCCACCCCGACCGACCCGCCGATGGTGCGGCTGAACTGGATGAGGCCGGTGGCCTGTCCGCGGCGTCCCCAGTCCACGGCGTTCTGCACGGTCACCACCGTCGTGGTGCTCACGAAGCCCAGCCCGAAGCCGACAATGCCACAGGCGGCTGCGGCCAGCAGCGGCCCGCCGGACGCGGCCTGGGTGAGCAGCGCCGACCCGGCGACCAGCATCCCGGAGCCGGTGAGCATGAGCGGGCGTGCGCCGAAGACGAGGAGCATTCGGCCGGCGACGATGGCGGCGATCGGCCAGCCGACGCTCATCGCCCCCACCGCCAGTCCAGCCTCCAATGGGCTTCGCCCCTGCACGCCCTGCACGAGCGGCGGAACGTAGGCCGTCAGGCCGAACATGACGATCCCCGCCAGGGTGCCGATCGCGAGCCCCGCCGCGACGACCGGGATGCGGAACAGCGACAGGTCGATGAGCGCATCCACCCGGGTGGTAGCGCCACGGACGAACAGCCACAGCAGCAGCGCGGCTCCCGCGAAGCTGGCGAGCACGAACGGCGAGCCGATCCCCGCGTCCGCGACCTCGGTCACGCCCAGCAGCAACAGGCTCACGCCACCGGTGAGGGTGAGCACGCCTGCCCAGTCGAGCCGATGGGTGCGTCGCTGGACACGTTCGTGGAGGACGAGGGCGATGATCGTCACCGCCAGCAGGCCGACCGGTACGTTGATGAAGAAGGCCCAGCGCCATCCGACGGTCGAGGTCAGCACCCCGCCCAGGAACGGGCCCGCGATCGCCGAGATGCCCCACACGCTGCTGAAGAAGCCCTGCATTCGGGCGCGCTGCCGCGGCTCGAAGATGTCACCCACAATGGTAAAGGCGATCGGCTGCACGGCGCCCGCCCCGAGGCCCTGGATGGCGCGGAAGATGATCAGCTGCAGCATCGACTGCGAGAGGCCGCACAGCACGGATCCGCCAACGAAGATGGCGAGGCCGATGAGGAAGATCGGCTTGCGGCCGTGCTGGTCGGCCAAGTTGGACCAGATGGGCACGGTGGTGGTGGCGGTCAGCAGGTAGGCCGCGAAGACCCAGCCGTACTGGTCGATGCCCCCGAGCTGGCCGATGATCGTCGGCATCGCCGTACCCACCACGGTCACGTCGAGTGCCGCTACCGCGATCCCGGCCATGACCCCCGCGGTGACGAGCTTCTGCTCGCGGGTGATGGGAGCGACGGGCGGCTGGCCGGACATGCGCGCGATTGTGGCATTGCGCGGCGCGACGCGCCGGCCGTCACCTCCCATATGCCCTTGACCGGTGACGTGGCGCGCGCGTACGATGCGGATCCGCCCACGAGACCGATGGAGGAGCAGGACATGGATCGAGCCGGCGTCGAACGCTGGATGGATGCCTACAAGCGTGCCTGGACGACGGACGCGCCGGACGACGTCGCGGCGCTGTTCACTGATGACGTCAGCTACTCACCGTACCCATGGCCGCGCGGCGAACGCGCATGGAAGGGCCGCGACCTGGTGGTGAGCAAGTGGATCGAGCGTGGCGACTCGGGGTCCGGCTGGCGCTTCGACCACGAGATCGTTGCCGTCGACGGCGACACCGCGGTGGTCGAGGGCTGGACCTACTACGACCCGACTGAGGAGACGGCGTACGAGGATGCGTACGCCAACATTTTCGTCATCCGATTCTCGGACGACGGACGCGCCCGCTCATTCGCCGAATGGTGGGTGCAGCGACCGGTGCCGGAGGCGGACCCGGGCTGAGCCAGGATGCAGAAGGGCCGCCGCCCAAGGGCGACGGCTCTTCCGTAGAACGGGTTACGGCGAGGGTCAGACCCCGCGGCGACGCCCGGTCATCATCTGGAAGAGGAACACGACGATGATCGCGCCAACGATGGCAGCGATGAGCGTCGGGATGTTGATGCCGGTGGTCCAGTCCTCGCCAGTCACCTGGGCGAAGATGAAGCCTCCGAGCAACGCGCCGACGATGCCGGCGATCAGCCCGCCGATGGGGCCGTAGCCCTCATCACCGGGGACCACCTTGCTCGCGACCCAGCCGGCAATTGCGCCGACGACCAACCATGCGATGAGTCCCATTGGTAATCACTACCTCTTGAAATGCCCTGCACGAAATACGTGTCGCAGGGACGAACCCCCCGACAAAGGGTGTGCTGCAGCAAGCAATCGCAAGTTTGGTACCAATCACTCGATGGCGGTCACTCACCCTGCAAGGACGTAGAAGACGCCGAGATCGACGAATCCGGCGGCAGCATACAACGCGTGCGCAACCGCCCTCTGCGGTCCCGACTCAAGCACGCAGGCGTAGGCGCCTTCGTCGACGGCCGTCTCGAGTGCCGAATCGAGCAGCGCCGCGCCGATCCGCGAACCCCGCGCTCGGTCGGCAACGACCAGCTCGGGGATCCACGCCTGGGGCGCGGGCATGAAGAACGGCCGCCGCAGCACGAGGGTGCAGACGCCCACCACCGCGCCGTGGCGCACCGCCACGCGGGGCCGAGTCGCAGGATCGCGCAGGTGGTCGGCGAAGATGCGGCGCATCACGGGCATGCGCTCCTCCGCCGGCACGGGCACGCCGAGTTCCCCCAGCAGCCTGGTGACCGGCTCAAAGTCATCGGACGTCATGGGTCGCACCTCGACGCCGGCTGCGGGGACCACGCCGCGCCGTGAGATCGGGCGGATCTGGAGGTGCAGCCCGGCCTCCGTGAAGCCGAGGGACGCGTAGAGCGTCCGTGCCACCGCGTTGTCCTTCGCCACCTCCAGCATGATCGAGTCGCCCTGGCGCAGCCGCCACTCCGCGATGCACGCGCGCACCAGGGCGCTGCCGATCCCGCGCCGACCGTGCGCGGGCCGCACGTACAGGTCGGAGAGCCAGCCCTGGAATCGGCCGTGGCCAAGGCGGCGGCGGAACCAGAACAGGGCCATGCCAGCCGGCTCACCATCTACCAGCGCGAGGAACGGGGTGGCGTCCGGGCTGTTGACCATCGCGTCGTAGGCGGCACGCAACGGCTCGGCATCGGTCGGCGGAAGGCGATAGAGCTCCCGGGCGAGCTCCAGCGCGACCTCGAAGTCGTCCCGTGCCAGCGGCCGCAGCTCCACCCCCGGTGGCAGCGGGACGGCCAGCCCGCCCACCGGCCCCTCGGGATTGCCCAGGTTCATCGGCCGGTGAAGTCGGGCGTCCGCTTCTCCAGGAAGGCGGCCATCCCCTCCTTCTGGTCCTCGCTGGCGAACAGCAGGTAGAAGAGCCGGCGCTCGTGGGCGAGCGCATCGGTCAGGCTCATCTCGTACGCCGCGTTGACGGCCTCCTTGGCGAGGCGGAGGGCGAGCGGCGATCGGGTGGCGATGGTTGCGGCGAGGGCGAGCGCGTCCTCGACGCACAGCTCGTCATGGGTGACGCGCGCCACCAGGCCGGCCGTTTCCGCGTCGCGGGCCGAGATCGGCTCACCGGTGAGGATCATGGCCATCGCCTTCGACTTGCCGATTGCGCGCGTCAGGCGCTGGGTCCCGCCCGCCCCGGGGATGATCCCGATGCTGATCTCCGGCTGGCCGAACTTCGCGCCCTCGCCGGCGACGATCAGGTCGAGCGCCATCGCGAGCTCGCAGCCGCCACCCAGGCACCAGCCGTTGACCGCGGCGATCACCGGCTTGCTGATCTTGCGCACGCGGTCCCACTGGCCGATGCGGTTGCTGACGCAGCATGTCGATGGGCGTGGCGTCGGCCATCTCACCGATGTCGGCGCCGGCCGCGAAGGCCCGGTCGCTGCCCGTGACCACGATGGCGCGCACGTCGTCGTCGCGGTCCAGCTCCTCCAGCGCGGCGCACAGCGCGTCCATGGTCGGGCCGTTCAGCGCATTGAGCTGCTTGGGCCGGTTGAGGCGGACCAGGGCCGTGCGCTGCTCGGCCTGGCGCTCGACGAGGACGAGCTGCTCGTCGCTCACCCCTCCTCCTCGCCGAGGCTGGCGGCAGGCATGGGTTGCCGCACACCCCGCAGAAGCCGTGGTGCGCCGGCAGGCCGCTGGCCCCGCAGCGCGGGCAGGCGCGGGGGAATGCCTGCCCGAATCGCAGCTCGTCGAAGCGCGGCGCGCGCTTGTCGTGGAAGGCGGCGACCGCCTCGCGCGTCTCGTCAGAGCCGGAATGGACCGCCAGCCAGTCGCGTGCGTGGGTGATCGTCCCCGACCAGGCGAGGTCCTTCCAGAAGTTGAGCTGCGCCTTCGTGTAGCGAATCGTCTCGGGCAGCTTGCGGCGGAGCTTGGCCGCCAGGTCCGCCACGGTCGCGTCGAGCTCCGCCCGCGGCACGACGCGGTTGACCAGGCCCCATTCGAGCGCCTGCGCGGGGCTGATCTTCTCGCACAGCATGATGATCTCGCGGGCCCGGCGGTCCCCCACCGTTACTGCCAGCCACTGCGTCGCTCCGCCGGCAGGCACCGACCCGTGCTCGGGGCCGACGTGGCGGATGTACGCGTCATCGACGATGACCGACAGGTCGCAGGCCAGCTGGAGCTCCTGCCCACCGCCCACGCAGATACCGTTGATGCGCGCGACCGTGGGCTTGCCAATCGTCCGCAGCCGGTCGTGCATCTCGATGAACGCGCCCATCCAGCGCCAGTACTGGCCGCTCGTGGCGCCGAACGTGGCCTGCTCGTCGAGGTCGGCACCGGTGCAGAAGGCGCGGTCGCCGGCCCCGGTGATCACGACGCACGACACCGTGTCGTCCCACGACGCGTCCTCGAAGGCGCGCGCCAGCTCCCGCAGGGTGCGGAAGTCGAAGCAGTTGAGGACGTCGGGACGGTCGATGGTCACCGTGGCGACCCCGGTCTCCGCGTCCTTGGCGTAGCGGATGCGTTCGAATCCGAGGCTCGCCGGGTCGGCCGGCAGCGGCGCCTCAGGCTCAGTCATCGGCGACGAAGAGCTCGACCCCGGCCTGGGCGAAGTTGCGCAGGTCCTTGCCGCTCTCGCGTCCCGCGTCGGAGGCAAGGGCAGCATCCAGGTCGGCGCGCGAGGCGAAGCTCATCTCGGCCATCTGGTAGAAGACCGGATCCTGGCCACCCAACCCGCCCAGGCGGGTGACCTTCAGGTCCGTCAGCCCCGGATAGCGCTGCACGATGGGGGTGTGCACATCGGCGTAATGGCTGTCGAAGGCCCCCGGATCCGGGGGCTGGCGATAGAGGGCGATCAATCGGACCATGCGGATCGGTCAGGCGCTCTTGAAGTAATCGGCGTTGATCTGGATGTACTGCACCTGGTCGTCGGGCACGGCGTCCTCGGCGAAGATGGCGGTCACCGGGCACTCGGGCTCGCAGGCGCCGCAGTCGATGCACTCGTCCGGATCAATGAAGAACATCGCGTCGTCGTCGGTGGCATGGATGCAGTCGACCGGGCAGACGTCGACGCAGCTTGCGTCCTTGACGCCGATGCACGGCTCGGTGATGACGTAGGTCATGGGCCTGCCTCGAACTCCTGAAGTGGGCGGCGGGTCGGTCCGTCGAGTCTACACCGATGCCACCGCCCTACGATGGAGCGCATGATCTTCGACGACCTCGACCACCGTCCGCTCATCGTGGCGGCCCTGACTCCCCTGACCGATGGCGGCGCGCGCCTCGACCTCGACGCCGTGCCCGGCTACGTCGCCTTCCTCGAGTCCCACGGGGCCGACGGCGCGTTCGTGAGCGGCACCACCGGGGAGGGCGTGCTGCTCACCCTCGACGAGCGCCGCGCGGCAACGGTGGCGTGGCGCGCGGCGCTGCGCGGCCGGCTGGTGGTCCACGCCGGGGCGCAGACCACGGCCGACACGGTTGCATTGGCTGCCCATGCCGGCGAGGCGGGTGCGGACGCGGTGGCCGTCATCGCGCCGCCCTACTTCGCCCTCGACGCGGATGCCCTGACGGCCCATTTCGTGGCCGCCGCTCGTGCGTGCGCCCCGCTCCCCTTCTTCTGCTACGCCTTCGCGGCTCGCTCCGGCTATCCCCTGCCGGTCGAGGTCATCCGGCGCATCGGCTCGGAGGTCGACAATCTCGCCGGCCTCAAGGTCAGCGAGTCGCCATTCGAGAAGGTCGCACCGTACCTGGAGCTGGGGCTGCCGGTCCTGATCGGCAGCGAGCCGCTCATCCCGGCGGGGATCGCCGCCGGTGCGCTGGGCACCGTGTCCGGCATGGCCGCCTCGTTCCCGGACGTCGTGCGCGCCGCGCTCGACGACCCGACGCCGGCCGCCGAGGTGCGCCTCCGCGAGCTGCGCTCCGTCCTTGAGGCGGCGGGCCAGTTCATCGCCGCGGGCAAGCGCGCCCTGGCGCTCCGCGGCGTGGCGGTCGGCCCCGAGGTGCGCGCCCCGCTGCGCGGCCTGCACGCCGCCGAGGCAGCCGCCCTCGAGGCCGCCATCGCGCCCCTCATCGACTAGCGGTGGGCGCGGTGGGCGCGGTGGCCAACCTTCGGCGCCACCGGGTTGAGCTAGCCGGTCGCCAGCTCGGCCGCCGCCTGCTGGGCGCGGAGGGTCGCGTACATCGGCTTGATCTGCTCGTTGATGATCCGCAGCCGGCCGTCGAACGGCCAGAAGGCGGACTTCATGGCATTGAGCGTCAGCCACTCCATCTCGTCCAGGCCGATGCCGAACGCGCGGCCCAGGGTGGCGAATTCGCTGCTCATGGTGATCCCGCTCATGAGCCGGTTGTCGGTGTTGACGGTGACCCGGAAGCGCAGCCGGCGCAGCAGCTCGATGGGATGCTCCTCGACCGATGTCGCCGCCCCGGTGTGCACGTTGCTGGTGGGGCACATCTCGAGCGGCACGCGTCGGTCGCGCACGTACGTCGCCAGGCGACCGAGCGTCACGCGGCCGTCCGGGCGGACGGTGATGTCGTCGACGATGCGCACTCCGTGCCCGAGCCGCTCGGCGCCGCACCACTGGAGCGCCTCCCAGATGCGACGGCAGACCGAAGCCCTCGCCGGCGTGGATCGTGAAGTGGAAGTTCTCTCGCGCGATGAGGTGGAAGGCGTCGAGGTGGCGGGTCGGCGGGTACCCGGCCTCCGGCCCGGCGATGTCGAACCCGACCACGCCTTCGTCCCGATGCCGCACCGCCAGCTCGGCGATCTCGACCGATCGCGCCGCCTGGCGCATGGCGGTGATGATCAGCCCGATGGTGATCGGACGCCCCTCCGAGCCGCGCCGGAAGCCGTCGAGCATCGCGGTTGACACCTCGTCGAGGGTCAGCCCGCCATCCGTCAGCAGCTCGGGCGCCATGCGTACCTCGGCGTAGACGACGCCGTCGTCCGCGAGGTCCTCGGCGCACTCCGCGGCGACCCGCTCGATGGCGTCGCGCGTCTGGAGCACCGCCACGGTGTGCGGAAGCCCTCCAGGTAGAGCTCCAGCGACTTGCGGTCCGCGCCACGGGTGAACCAGGCGGCCAGCTCGTCGGGGTCGGTGGTGGGCAAGTCCCGGTAGCCAGCTTCGGCGGCGAGCTCCAGCACGGTCCGCGGCCGCAGCCCACCGTCAAGGTGGTCATGCAGCAGCACCTTCGGTGCGCGGCGCGCGAGGTCCAGGGTCAGGGCGCTGCTCGGTCGCTCCATGCCTCAGCCACTCTCCCCGGTGTCGGCGACGGTCCCCATCCCGATGCTCGCCCCGTGGGCGTGGCCACCGGGCGCGGTCGCGGCGTCCTTCATCTCGAACCGCGACGGCGGAGCCGCGGCGGCATAGCCTGCGATGGTCTCGGGAGTGAGCTCGTAGCCGAACCGGATGGCCGCCACGTTCTCGTCCACGTAGCGCCTGGGGAGCGACTCGCGGATGGAGGCCTCGTCGAACTCGACCTCTGCCAGCCGGAGCAGCCGCCCCAGCGCGATCATGTTGCCGAAGAGCTCCTTGCCGAAATGCTGCGAGCCCAGCGAGGCGAACGGGATCTGCTCCTGGCCCGGCAGGCCCAGCCCCAGGTCGGTGATGACGATCTTCCCGGTGATGCGCAGGTGACCGCGGTCGGCGAGCTTGAGCATGATGTCCGCCTCCTCGACCACCGGGTTGGCGATCGGCTCGTCGTCGAAGATGAGAAAGGCGTCGGACATGGAGCCGCGCACGCTCGAGTCGTAGTCGAGCAGGACGGTGACCTCCTTGCCCATCCGAGCCAGGAGCGCGCCCATCACGCCGGCGATGAGGCGCACGCCCTGGCCGCCGACCCCGTCAAGCGCGATCCGGGTCGTCATTCAGGGTCGATCCCCGCCTCGCGCATCGCGTCATCGAGCGTGATCTCGCGCTTCGCGACCCGCAGCTTCAGCTCGGACGGCAGCTTGCCCATCAGCGCGGCGCGGCGCAGCGCCTCGGCTCGCTTCGCATCGCCACTGACCGATGGCGGCGCCGCGTCCGCCGCCGTGCGCGGCGCGACCGGCTGGGTATTCCGACCGCTCGCCGACGGCTCGACGTCGCCGGGCGGCTGCGACACGCCGGGCGGCGCGCTCGCACCGGTGCGCAGCCACTCGGGTATCTCGAGCCCGGCGTCGGTCAGCGCATCCACGAGCGTGATCTCTCGTTGCGCGACGCGCATCTTCACGTCCGCCGGGAGCTTGCCCATGAGCGCGGCGCGCTCCTGGGACTCGGCCCGGCGGCGCGCCTTCTCGTCGTCGCTGGCCGGTGCCTTTGGAGCAGCCGCAACGGTGGCTCCCGGGGAGTCGGTCGCCGAGGACATCGGTCCGGCCGGCTGCACGGGCAGCGCCGCCGGGCGCTGCGCATCGGCTCTGATCGTGCCCGTTGCGGGAAGGATGCTCGGCGGGATACACGATCCCGATCTCGAACGGGTTGAGCTGCGTCGCATCCTTCGCCGCGCGCTTGTACGTCTTGCGGTAGAACGTGAGCATGTCGTTGGCGTTGCCGAAGCCGATGCGCCGCCCGTTGTTCTCGATGCACTGGCTCGTGATGTCGACGAAGCTGAAGCCGTCCCACTCGATCGCCTCTTTGATGGCGTTCCGCATGTGGAGCTGGTGGTACACGGTCGTCTTCGCGTACAGGCTGTGCGGCGACGAGCGCACCAGGCCCTGGAGGTTGATCGGCGTGTTCGGGTTGCCGCCCGGCGAGGAGAGCGTCTTCGTGCCGGTCGGCGTGGTGGGACCGGTCTGGCCGCCGGTCAGGCCGTAGATCTCGTTGTTGTTGCAGAGCACGGTGACGTGCGCGTTCCGGCCGGATGGCGTGGATGAGGTGGTTGCCGCCGATGCTCGCCGTGTCGCCGTCGCCGGCGACCACGATGACGTTGAGCTCCGGGCGCACCGTCTTGATCGCCTCGGCCACCGGCAGCGTGCGGCCGTGGAGGGTGTAGACGGCCTCGTGCTTGAGGTAGCCGCCCATCCGCCCGGTGCAGCCGATGCCGGTGACGATGACCGTGTTCGTTTCGTCGAGCCCCATGTCGTCGAGGACCATCGCCAGCTGCATCATGATCGTGCCGATCCCGCAGCCCGGGCACCAGATGGTCGGGAACAGCTCGACCTTGAGGCGGTCCTTGTAGGTCATCTCGGCCATGACGAGCTCAGGCATGCGATGGCCCCGCCGGCCCGGAGGTATATACGGTATATACGCTGGCCATCAGCCAACCCCCAGCGGGGCGCGCGGGCCTGCCTCGGCCGGCTGCGGCGGGATATCCGGCTCGGACGGGCCGCCGGCCAGGACGCGCTCCATCCCCGAACGCACCGCCTCCGCGCTCATGCGGCCGCCGAGGAGCGGGACCCGCTTGACCGGCCGGTGCAGTGCCAGCTCGACCATGTCGGCGTACTGGCCATCGTTCGCTTCGGCAACCACGATCTCGTCGTAGCGGTCGGCGATGGCGCGCAGCTCGTCGGTCAGCATCGGGTGGATGCGGATCGGGCGGAAGAGCGCGTACTCGTCGCGCAGCGGTGCCGCGACGCGCGACACGATCCCGTAGGCGATGAGCAGCGTCTTCGCGTCGACGTTCCAGCCGTGCTCGTAGAGGGCGTAACGCCGCGCGACCTCCAGGTGACGGTGCTTGGCCGCGTAGAACTGGCGCAGGTACTCGTCCGCGTCGGCGGTAGCCGGCTCGCCGGCGTTGGGGCCGGCCTCGTACATGAGCACGCCGGCGAAGAAGCGCGGCTTGCCTACCTCGTGGCGGGCCAGCGGTGCGGTCTCACGCGGGGCGACGCTGATCTCCGCCGCGGCCGCGTCGAGATCCACGACCTCGTTCAGGTGGGCGACGAACGTGTCGGAGAGCAGCACCACCGGGGAGCGGCTCTCCTCCGCGGCGTTGAACGCCTGGACCGTGACCCGGAACGCTTCCTCCACCCCGTTGGGATAGAAGGCCAGCGGGGTGTAGTCGCCGGTGCTCCCCCACTTGACCTGCATGATGTCGCCCTGGCCGGGCATGGTCGGCATGCCGGTCGCCGGGCCGACACGCATGACGTTGACGAACACGCACGGCACGCCGACTTTCTGGGCGTAGCCCACCGCCTCCTGCATGAGCGAGAACCCGGGGCCGGACGTGGCGGTGAAGGACTTCGCTCCTGCCAGGGAGGCACCGATGATCGCATTGGCGCTGGCGATCTCGTCCTCTGCCTGCAGGAACCCGAAGGCGGGATCCTGCGCCGCGTGGCCGGAGGCGATGTTGAGGATCTCGGTGGACGGGCTGATGGGGTAGCCGGCGTAGTAGTTGGCCCCGGCCGCGATGGCGCCACGGAAGACCGCCTCGTTCCCCTGGCTCAGCTTGCGGACCACGGTGCTACTCCCCCTTGGCCTCGTGCGCGGCGACGGCCGACGGGATCATCTCGATCGCCAGGTCCGGGCAGTAGCGCTCGCACAGGCCGCAGAGGATGCAGTTGTCCTCCTCGATGATCGCGTCATTGCGGAGGACGAGCGTGTTCTTGGGGCAGATGTCGACGCAGATGTCGCAGCGCTTGCAGAAGACCGGGTTCCAGCTGATGTTCGCGTAGTCGACCCAGCGAATCCCGTCGTGGTGGTCGGTCGAGGTGCCGCTCCCGAAGTCGAGTGCGGTGGCGGCACGCTGGTCAGCGTCGGTCATGGGGGGCGAATTGTAGACCGATGCGAACCGACCGCGGCCCACGGTGGGCCGCGGTCGTCGTGTCCGGGGACCGTCAGGCCGTCAGGGCAGCTGGCCGCGGATCTCACCGCCCGGGAAGTCGCCCGCGCCCGTATTTGGTGGATCGACGCCATCGTTGGTGTGCACGTTGACGTACGCGTTGCCGGACGCGATGGCGCCGATCAGCGCGTCGAGGCCGCCGCCCGCCAGCGGGCCGCCGACATCGGCCGAGGTGATGGTGCCGGAGGCAAGCAGGCCGTTGTGGCGGCCGCTGCCGAGTGGCGCCTGCACGCCTGGCGTCGTGGATGGATAGAGCCAGACACTGATCGGCCCGGTTCCACCGGCCGGCCCGATGTGGATGTGCGCCATGAAGGCATTGTCGATGGTCGTCGAGACGAGCTGGTAGCGGATGCTCTGCATGTCGGGAGCGACCTCGAAGATCGCGACGCCCTTGGCGACCGTATCGCGCGCGGGGACCTCCGCGCCGCCGGTCAAATGAGTGATATAGGTGCGCGGCGGCGACGCAAACGATGCGCCGGCGATCGCCAGCGCGGCGACTGCCGCGGCCAGGATCGCCATCAGGCGTCGACGGTTCATGGGCTCGGTTCCTCCTGCTCCAGAAGCGGTGGCGCGCCGCCGAGCCATCGGGCGTCGGCGCACGGCCTCCCTCACGCGGGTGCCTACGCGACGGGTTACGCGGCCATCCCGGGTGCCGCCGCTCGTCTACCATCGCTGCGATGGATGCTGCCGCTTCCCTGCCGCTCGTCAGGCTCCTGCCGCCCCGGCTGCTGGCCGCCATCACCGGCGCGAGCCTGCGGTCCGCCCAGCGGTGGCGCGGCGGTACCGTTCCCCGCCCGGCCAGCATCACCCGCCTCCGCGAGACCGGTGCGATCCTCGACCTGCTGGGCAGCGGCTCGTCCCCCACCGCGCGGCGCGCCTGGCTCGAGGCCCCGAACCCGACCCTCGACGGGGATACGCCGCTGGAGCGGATCGCGCGGGGCGACCTCGCCACGGTGCGCGGCGCCGCTGCCGGCTACGCCGCCGGGGACGTCGTCTGACCTCGCTCCTCACCAGTTTCAGCGGGCGCGTCCTCCGGCAGACGGGGGTCGGGACGCCCGCCCTCCCGCCATCGGTTCCGGCTCCGGCACCCGCACGCTGGCATCGCGCCGGCGACCCATGGCCGCTTTACGCGACGCTCGACGAACCGACCGCCTGGGCGGAATGGCGCGCCGCCACCGGAGGGGCCATCGATCCGGCCGACGAGCGGCGTCGCCTCTGGTCGGTGGCAGTCGAGGATCTCCCGGTGGTCGACCTGCGCGACGCAGCGACGCGTGCCGCGCTGGGCGTGACCGTCGAGGAGCTGACCGGTGTCCGGACCGTGCCACAGGAGCTGGCGCGCCGCCTCGTGGGTCTCGGGGCACGTGGCGCGGTCGTGCCGTCAGCCGCGCATCCCGGCCACTGGAACCTGGTTGTGTTTCCCGGCGGATTCGCGCACCTGCACGTAGGTCGCGGACGGACGGTGCGTCCAGCGCCTCCCCCCACTCCGCTCAGCGGTGGGGCGCCAGTCGGCGCGCGACCTCCGTGGCGTAGTCGCCGAAGAAGCGGCTGATGATGGGCAGCTCGAAGGTGCGCATGATCGATTCGCGTGGCTCGCGCTCCAGCAGGAAGCGGAACGACGCGACCAGGAGCTTCTCGGGAGTGGTGCCCATCGGCGCCAGACTCGACAGCGTGTCCCGATCGATGGTGACCCCATGCTCCGTGGCATCGGTGTCGTCGCCGACGCGCACGGTACAGCTCCAGCCGCCATCGGTCGCCGCGCAGTCGACGACGAGCGCAGGCGGGCCATCGTCGCGAAGCGTGGTCATGCCTCGCTGGTAGCCGCCGGTGTCGGAGACGGCTCGTCACGAGGACGGCCGCTGACCATCGCCACCACGGCACCAATGATGATCGCCGCGGCCAGCAGGGTGCGCAGCGTGATCGGCTCGGAGCGGAGCCACGCGCCGAGCGCGACCGCCACGACCGGGTTCACGTAGGCGTAGGTACCGACCGTGCTGACGGCGGCGTTGTTGAGGAGCCAGATGTAGGCGCTGAACGCGATCAGCGAGCCGAAGACGACGAGGTACACGAGGGCCACGATGCTCTGGGTCGAGAAGGAGTCAACCGCCGTGCGTCCCGGCTCACCGGTGAGGGTGCCGGCCAGCACCAGGGCGACGCCCCCAGCGGCCATCTCCATGCCCGTCCCGAGCCATGGGCTGCGAGGGAGTGGCGCGCGGCGCTGGTAGAGGGAGCCGATCGCCCAGCTGAGGGTCGCGAACACGACCATCCCCACCCCGAGCGGATTGATTTCGGCGATCCCGTCGGCGGGGAGCAGCAGGATCACCACGCCGACGAAGCCTGCCGCGACGCCGCCGAGCACCAGTCCGCTCGGCCGCCGCCGGTGCAGCACCGCGTCGAAGAGGTTGAGCCAGATCGGCACCGTCGCCACCAGCACCGCAGCCAACCCCGATGGAAGCAGGCCGGGCTGCTCGGCAAGCACCACGAAGCCATTGCCGCCCAGGAGCAGAAGCGTGCCGATGATGGCCGCCGACCGCCAGTGCGCGAATGTCGGCCGTTCCCGCTCGTCGGCCACGCGTCGAAGCCGCCCGTGGAGCCACAGGAAGGCGAGCATGATGAGCCCGGCGGTCAGGTAGCGGACGCCGGCCGAGAGGAACGGCGGCATGGTGTCGACCATGTACGCGATCGCGAGGTAGGTGCTTCCCCACACCACGTACACGATCAGGAGGGCCACCGCGGTCGGCAGGGCGCCGGCGGGCGTTCGGGCAGCTCGGGACATCGTTGTCATTGTGAAGGGTTGAACGCCGGCTCGCCACGCAATGTGAGGTGGACGGTCGATATTCAACGCGGCCAGGCGTCGTATCGGTATGCAGCGCAGCAGGAGCGGAATGGACCGATGAAGTACATGGTGCTGATCGCCAGCGACGGCGAGTCTTGGGACGCCATCGGCGAGGCCGAGCAGGGGCAGCTCTACGGGCGCATCCTCGCCTGGTGGGAGGAGCACTCGGCGACGGGGGAGATCGTGGAGGGCCACCAGCTGCAACCGGTGGAGACCGCGACCACGGTCCGCGTCGACCGCGAAGGCGACACGACGGTGACCGACGGGCCGTTCGTCGAGGCCAAGGAGATGGTCGGCGGCTATGCCATCATCGACGTCCCCGACCTCGACGCCGCGATCGCGCTCGTCCGCACGTGGCCGGCGCCGGACATCCTCGAGATTCGGCCGGTCATGGTCCGCGAGGGCATGGGCGCGTAGCATCGGCGGCGTGACGAGTCGCGCAGAGATCGAGGTCGCCCTGGCCGACGCGGTGCGCGAGGAGCGCGGCCGCCTGGTGGCGGGGCTGGTGCGCATCCTGGGCGACTGGGATGCCGCCGAGGAGGTCGCCCAGGACGCGCTCGTCAGCGCGCTCGAGCACTGGCCGCGGACCGGGTTGCCGGGCCGACCGGGTGCGTGGCTCACGACCACCGCTCGCCGGCTGGCGATCGACCGATTGCGCCGCTCGTCGCGCTACCGCGAGCGCCTGGCCCTCATCGCCACCGAGACACGCGAGATGGACACCCGCCCGGAGACCGGCGGACCGCTGGATGGCGACGATCGCCTGCGGCTGCTCTTCACCTGCTGCCACCCGGCGCTCGCCGAGGACGCGCAGGTCGCCCTGACGCTGCGCACGATCGGCGGCCTCGACACCCCGGCGGTGGCACGCGCCTTCCTTGTGCCGGAGCCGACGGTGGCGCAGCGCCTCGTCCGGGCCAAGCGCAAGATCCGTGACGCCGGCATCCCGTATCGCGTCCCGGAGCCGGCGGAGCTGCCGGCTCGGCTCGACGGCGTGCTCCGTGTCCTGTACCTCATCTTCAACGAGGGCTACCTGGCTTCTGACGGCGCCGCGCCGGAGCGGCGCGACCTTGCACGCGACGCCGCCTGGCTGACCTCCCTGCTGTGCGGCCTGATGCCCGACGAGCCGGAGCCGATGGGCCTGCTGGCCCTCATGCGACTGCACCTGGCGCGCGCCGACGCACGCTTCGGGACCGATGGCAGCCTCGTGCTCCTTGCCGACCAGGATCGGTCTCGCTGGCACGCGGGTGCCATCCGCGAGGCGGACGGCCTGCTGCGCGACGCCCTGCGCCGCGGTCGTCCGGGCCGCTACCAGCTCCAGGCGGCCATCGTTGCCTCGCACGCCCTGGCGCCCGACTATGCGGCCACCAACTGGGCCGAGATCGTCGACCTCTATGACAGGCTGCTCGTCATCGAGCCGACCCCGGTGGTGGCCCTCAACCGGGCGGTGGCGCTCGCCGAGCGCGACGGTCCGGGCGTCGCCCTGGCCGCCATGGAGCCGCTCGGCGGTCGCCTCGGACGCTGGCACCTCTTCCACGCCGCTCGCGGCGAGATGCTGCGGCGCCTGGGCCGCCTCGACGAGGCGCGACAGGCGACGCGCGGGGGCCTGGCGCTGGTCAGCAATCCCGCCGAGCGGCGAATCCTCGAGGAGCGCCTGGCTCAGCTCGGCAGCGGCCGCTCCGACGGGCCGACATAGCGCACGTCGGGTCGGATGAGGCGGTTGTCGGCCGCCTGCTCCAGGCAGTGCGCCGTCCAGCCCGCGTGGCGCGCCAGGGCGAAGATCGCCGGGTACAGGTGTGGCGGCAGACCGATTCCCTGCAACACGGCGGCGGCGTAGTACTCGACGTTCGTCTTGATGACGCGGTGGGGCTTCACCTCCGCCAGCACGCGCAGCGCGATGTCCTCGACCGCCACCGCCGTCTCCAGCCAGCTCGCCGCGCCGGCCAGCTGCTCAGCCACCCTGCGCAGTGCTGCGGCGCGCGGATCGTAGGCCCGATAGACGCGGTGACCGAAGCCCATCAGCCGCTCCCCTCGATTCACGGCGTCGCGGATCCACGCCTCGGCGCGCTCCGGCGACCCGATCTCGTGGAGCTGGCTCACCACCTCCGACGGCGCACCGCCGTGGAGCGGTCCCTTGAGCGCCCCGATGGCGCCCGCCACGGCGCTCGCGAGGTCGGAGCGGGTCGAGGTGATGACGCGGGCGGTGAAGGTCGAGGCATTGAAGCCGTGCTCGGCGGCGACGGTGAAGTACGCATCCAGCGCGCGCGCGTCCGCCTCGGTGGGGCGCTCCCCGGACAGCTGGTAGAGGAACCCGGCGGCCAGGCCAAGGTCCGGGTCCGGATCGATCGGGTCGAGGCCGTCGCGCAGGCGCGCGACGGCCGCCAGGGCGGAGGGCGCCATCGCGGTGAGATCACGTGCCTGCTCGACGGTCGGCGGGTAGGTGGTGCCGGTGGCTGCGCCCCATGCCGACACGGCGGTGCGCAGCGCATCCATCGGCACGACCTCGAGCGGAAGCGCGCGCAGTACGTCGAGCACCGCGGGGTGCAGGGGGGCGCATGCAAGCGTGGCCTCCGCCCGCCACGCATCGGTCCACAGGAGCTCCGCGACGCTGGCGAACGAGCCGCTCACGACGAGCTCGCCGATCGGGTAGCCGCGGTACAGGAGCGTCCCGTTCGCGCCGTCGACACGGGAAAGTGCGGTCTCGCCAGCCAGGACGCCTTCGAGTCCGGGCGAGAAGGGACGGCTGTCGGGTGCTTCGCTCATCAGCCCCGAGTGTACCGGCCCGTCGCGTAACGACGGGTGGGGCCGCGGCGTCAATGGATGGTCCGCGTACCATGCGGCGCCATCGCCCATCGTCCATGCCTGGAGACCCTCAACCATGAACCGACGACACCTCGCCGGCGCATTCGTCAGCCTCGCCGTCCTCACGTCCGCCTGCCTCGGGGGCGCCGCCACCACCCCGAGCGGCACCACCGGTCCGTCATCCGCCGCGGAGTCCGCCAGCGGAGAGAGCACCCCGGGCGGGACCCCGGTCGAGGTGCCGTCGCTGAGCGCCGCTCCCAGCGCGGAGCCGTCCGACGATGCGCTGCCCGAATTCTCCTGCGACTTCCCCCTCGTCTCGGACGGCACCGTGCCGCGAGCCCAGCTGACTGATGTCCGGGTTGGCACCCACGGCGACTACGACCGCATCGTGTTCGAGTACGGCGAGGGTCTGCCCGAACTGGAAGTCACGCAGGCGACGCCACCGCTGCTCGCCGATGCCTCTGGCATGGAGCTCGACGTGGCGGGCGAGGCGTTCCTCCAGATCACTCTGCGGGGCGGCACCAAGCAGACCGAGTCCGGCGGATCGTCGTATCCAGGCCCGACCGAATTCACGCCCGGCTTCGACCGGCTGGTCGAGATGGAGGAAGGCGGCGACTTCGAGGCGGTGAACACCTGGTACGTGGGAATGTCCGGTGACGCCTGCATTCGGGGCTTCACCCTGAGCGACCCGCCGCGTATCGTGATCGACCTCGAGCATTGAGCCCGGGAGGGGTGCCGATGAGCACGCGCGTCGCACCCGGCGAGATCGTCGCCGTACCTGCCACGATCCGGCCACGACTCCGAACTGCCGGTCGCGTGGCGGCCGTGGCAGGCGTCCTCGGCATCCTCGGCCAGCTCCTCTACTTCGGTGTCGGAGTGGGGATCAACTACCCCCTCTCGGTGGCGCTGGCACTCGCCGCGGCGTGGCTGCTTCGGCCGCACGGGACCCGCTTCGACGCGATTGATGCGTGGCTCCCCGCCGTCGCGCTCGTCCTCGCGAGCTTCGTCGCGCTGCGCGGCGACCCGGTCCTCGTCTTCTTCGACATCCTCGCCTCGTTCGGCCTTGCCGCCGGTGCGCTGGCCGCCATCGGCGGCCACCAGGTCACGCGGCGCCTGCTTCCCGGCGTCCTTGGCCTCATCGGGAGCCTGGCCGGCTGGACCGTCGTCGGTGGCGCGCGCGTCGTTGCCGATGCCGCGGCGACCGCACGTCCGTCGCCGCGCGCACGGGGATGGCTGACCGCGGCGGGGCCTTACCTGCGTGGGGCGCTCATCGCCCTGCCCGTCGTCATCGTCTTCGCTGCGCTCTTCTCGTCCGCGGATGCGGTCTTCGCTCGGATGATCGGCGACCTGTTCGGCGTGGAGCTGGACTTCGGGGAGCTGCCCGGACGGGTGGCCGCGGCCGCCGTCTTCGCCTGGATCGCGGCCGGTGCGCTTGCGTTCGTGGCCGAGGCGCCGGCGCGCCGGGATGCGACGATCGGAAATCGGTTCCGCTTCCTGGGTACGCCGGAAACGCTCATCGTCCTCGTGGCCGTCGACGCGGTCTTCGCCGTCTTCGTGGTCCTACAGGCGGCCTACCTGTTCGGCGGCCTGGACACGGTGGCCGCCTCGGGAATCGGCTATGCCGAGTACGCCCGCCGCGGCTTCTTCGAGCTGCTGGCGGTGGCGGCCCTCGCCGGTGGGCTGGTCCTCGCCACCGAGGCGATCGTGCGTCAACGATCACGCGCCTACGTGGCGGCCGCCATCGGCCTGATGGTGCTGACCGCGGTCGTCCTCGCGTCCGCCTTCCTGCGGCTGCGCCTCTACCAAGACGCGTTCGGCTGGACTGAGCTGCGCTTCTACGTGCTGGCCAGCATCGGCTGGCTGGCGATCGGCATCGCGATGGCGATCGCGTGCCTTGCCCGCGACCGCTCCCGTTGGCTGGTGCATGGTTTGGTGCTCGCGGCGGGGGTCGTGGGGGTGACGATCAACGTCATCGGTCCGGTGCGCTACGTGGCGGAGCAGAACCTTGCCCGGGTTACGAATCCCTCGCTCGTGCCGGCAGGAGGGGAGACGGGGATCGACGCCGCCTATATCGCGAGCCTGGGCGACGACGCGGTATCCCTGGTCGTGGCCGCACGACCGGCGCTGCCCGAGGACGCTCGTATGCAGATCGACTACGCGCTCCGCGAACGGCGCTTCGAGCTGCTCGGTACCGAAACCCGGGCGTGGCAGGCGTGGAACCTCGGTCGCGAGGGCGCCCGGACGGCGCTCGGAGACTGAGCCGCCTGCGGCATCGGTCCCGGCGGGCTAGCATGGCTACATGCCAGAACGACCCACCGCTCCGCGCGGCGACCTCGACACCTCGAAGTCATACCGCGCCCGATTCAAGACCGCCAAGGGCGACATCGTCGTCGAGCTCTATGGCGACCGCGCACCGAAGACGGTCGAGAACTTCGTCAACCTGTCGCGCGCCGGCTTCTACGACGGCACCACCTTCCATCGCGTCATCCCCGGCTTCATGGCCCAGGGCGGCGATCCGACGGGTACTGGCACCGGTGGCCCCGGTTACCAGTTCGGCGACGAGTTCCACCCGGAGCTGCGCCACTCCGAAGCGGGCATTCTGTCGATGGCCAACGCCGGGCCCGGCACCAACGGCAGCCAGTTCTTCCTTACCTTCGGACCGACCCCGCACCTCGACAACAAGCACAGCGTCTTTGGCAAGGTCACCGAGGGGATGGACGTGCTGCGCTCGATCCGCGAGCGCGATCCGCAGCGCGACCGCCAGCCGGGCGACGCGATCGAGACAATCGAGATCGAGGAAGCCTAGGCCTCAGCTCCCGCTCGGTGCCGCGCTCGTCGGCGAGATGACCAGCTCGTCGATCGGGGTATCGCGGTACCGGGCCACCCACTCCAGCACGTCGTCGGCATACGCACCCGACGCGTTGTAGGCCACCAGCGCGCGGCGCAGCGCGGCGCGATCGGTGTAATCGCCGGGCTCGCGGAGGCAGAGGTGCGCGGCAGCCGTGAGCGCCGCGTCGTACAGGTTGTCCGGGTCCGCCACGCCGTCCCCGTTTCCGTCGCGACCGAGCTCCTCCCACGTGGTGGGCAGAAACTGCAGCGGACCCAGCGCCCGATCCCACTCCGCATCCCCGTCGCGCGTGCCGGCGTCCGTGTCGGGGATGCGCTGCAGTCCTGCGCTGCCGTCGAGCGCCAGGCCGCGGACCGGCGGGCGCACGTCTCCGTTCGGCTCGATCGTTCTTGGGCCGTCGGTCCGACCATGGTTCGACTCGACGCGGCCCAGCCCCGCCAGGATCTGCCAGTCGACGGCGCAGCCCGTCGCGATGCCGGGCGCAGCGTCGGACGCGCGCTGGTACGCATCCAGCGCGACCTCCGGGATGCGGCGTCCCAACAGGTCGGGAGCGCTCCCCGAGCAGGCGGTGAGCGCCGACACGAGGATGAGCGCCAACGACAGCCGGCTGCGATGTGGGGGCATGGGACGCCAAGTGTGACGTACGCTCGGACACGCCGCAGATCGGGCCGCCGACTACCATCGGACCGATGCACCTGACCGTCTCGCTCGCCGACCTCCATGCGCTCCCCCTGCCGGGGTTGGACGCGCCGACCAAGCTCGCCTTCTCAGCCGACGGCAGCTGGCTGGCATACCTCCACGCCGGAGACGGCACGATGTCCCGGTCGCTGTGGGCCGTGGACGTCGCTTCGGGGCGACCCGAGCTCGTGGCAGGACCGCAGGCAGGCACGACGGAGGAAGGTGCACTCGGTCGCGCCGAGCAGCTGCGCCGCGAGCGCTCGCGGGAGCGGGCGCTGGGGATCACCGACTTCCACTGGGCAGACTCGGCGGACGAGCCGATCCTCTGCGCTCCCGCCAGGGGCGACGCCATCGTCTGGCGTCCAGGCCGGGCGGCGGTGCCACTGGGCATGCGCAACGCGACCGATCCACGCCTCGCGCCGGGGGGTGATGCAATCGCCTGGGTTGCGGGCGGCGACCTGTGGGCTGCGCGACTGTCCGAGGACGGGACGTTGGGCGCCCCGCAACGCCTGACCAGGGATGCCGCGCCGGCCATCGGCAACGGACTCGCGGAGTACGTTGCTGCCGAGGAGCTGGACCGCCACCGCGGCTTCTGGTGGTCCGCCGGCGGCGACGCCATCGCCTATGCCCACGTCGACGAGCGCGGCATTCCCGCGTTCCATATCCAGCACCTTGCCGCAGAGCGGCCCGAGCTCGAGGAGCACCGCTATCCCTTCGCTGGCGGACCGAATGCGCTGGTCACCCTGCGGGTCGCGCGGCTCGACGGCGGATCCGCGGAGGTCGATCTCGGCGCGGCCGAGGATGATTACCTTGCACGAGTCGTCGCCGAGCCAACAGGCACCTGGCTCGTCGCCGTCCTGCCGCGCCGCCAGACGAGCCTGCGCTGGCTGCGGGTCGATGCGGACGGCGGCGCCCGGGAGCTGTGGGTGGAGCGCAGCGAACCCTGGATCAACCTCGACGACGACACGCGCGTCCTCGCCGACGGGCGCATTCTGCGCACCACGGAAGTCAGCGGCTTCCGCCATCTCGAGGTGCGCGCCGCTGACGGCAGCCCGGAGCGCACCCTCACGGGGGGCGAGTGGATGGTGACCGACGTGGCGGGTATCGCGGCGTTGGCGGGCGAGGTGCGATTCCACGCCACACGCGACGGCGTCCTCGAGCGCCACCTGTACTCCGTGCCACTGGACGCGCCTGAGCCCGTGACCGATCCGCATCGCATGACCGATGCGCCCGGCTGGCACGAGGCCGCCGTGGCGCCCAACGGGACGTGGGCGGACCGCTGGTCAAGCCTCACCAATCCCCCACGGGTGGTGCTGCATGCCGGCGGCGCGCCGCGCCTTCTGCACGCGGCGACCGCGGCCGACCGGCTGGTCCCGCCGCAGCTCCTCGAGGTGTCGGCGGCCGATGGGACGACGCCGCTGCACGCAGCGCTTTACCTACCGCACAGGCGTCCCGATGATCGGCCGCCGCCGGTCGTGGTGTGGGTCTACGGCGGCCCGCATTCACAGAAGGTCGCCGACCACTGGGAGCTCACCGCCCTCCCGTGGCGACGCCTCATGACACGGCTGGGTGCGGCGGTACTGGTGACCGACAACCGCGGCACGGCGCACCGCGGGCTGCGGTTCGAGGCGGCGCTCGACCGCGCACTCGGCGAGGTGGAGGTGGCCGACCAGCTGGCCGCGCTCGACGAGCTCGCCGAACGCGGGCTGATCGACGCCACCCGCATCGCGATCACCGGCGGCAGCTACGGCGGGTATATGACGATCCGCGCGATGCTGCGCCATCAGGACCGGTTCCCGACCGGCGTGGCATGGGCCCCGGTCGTCGACTGGCAGGGGTACGACACGGCGTACACCGAGCGGTACCTCGGCCTGCCCTCCGAGCAGGCCGGCGCCTACGAGAGCTCGTCATTGCGACCAGACGCGGGAAGCCTCGCGGGCGCACTCCTCATCCAGCACGGGCTCATCGACGAGAACGTCCATTTCCATCACACCGCCCGATTGCTTGACGCGTTCATGCGCGCGGGCGTGGCGTGCGACCTCCAGATCTTCCCCGGTGAGCGGCACAGCGGTCGCAACCCTGTCGCCCTGGAGGCGCGAGACCGTCGCGCGATCAGCCACCTGGCGGCAGGCCTCGGACTCATGCTGCCCGAGGACTGGGAGTCCGGGGTGTGAGGCGGTCAGGCCGCCTCGTAGAGCAGGTTGTAGGTGGTGGACGGATCCGGCGCGAAGTGGGTGCGCGTCCCGCAGCCGTCGCAGACGAGCTCATCGCTCGACTCGTCGACCGCGAAGGCGACCTCGTCCTCGCACCAGGCGCAGATAAGAAGGACTGTCATGCGGCGCAGTGTCGGGGCCGCTCGTGACACCTAGCGTGTCGCGAAGTCCGGAGGCTGCGGCCACGAACACGCGCGGCACGGTTGCCGACTGGCGGGAGTTCGGCCAACGTCGCTACCGCCCGTTCCGGGTGCTGGCCGTCGCGCAGGGCTTCATCGGCTCGCTGTCGGGACCCGCGATCATCATCCCGCTCCTGCTCGGGATGGGCGCGCATCCGGCCCTGGCGACCCTGCTCGCCGTGCTGCCGGTGATCGGCACCACCGGCCAGCGCTTCGTCCCCGCCCTGCTGGACAGGACCGAAGGCAACCTGCGTGGGATCGTCATGGTTGCCACCACGCTCGGCGAGCCGCGCGGCCTCTACCTCGCCGTGGTGGTCGCGCTGACCGCCGCGGGGGTGCTCCCGACGTGGGCGGCGATCGCCCTCATCGGCGTGCTCATGGGCGTGCTGGGGGCGATGGGTGCCACCTCGTACGGCCTGCTCCAGGCGTGGTACCAGATCGTGTTGCCCGACGAGCGACGGCGCGTCGTCACGCCACGGCTCGGTGGCATCGCGCTCGGCATCGGCTCGGTGGTGCTCCTGCCCTTCGCGCTGGCGATCGACCGGCTGGTGGCGGCGTTCGGTGTCTGGGCGTACGTGGCCCCACTCGGATTGGCGGGCCTCGGCGGCGTCGTCGCGTCCGTCATGGTCCGCAGCCTGCCCGCTCCGGGCCGCGTTCGCGTCCCACGCGCCGCGGCCGCGTTCGCCGGCCCCAACGAGGACCGGCTGCGAATGCTGGCTCGCGTGCTCAACCTCGCTGGACTGTCAGCCGGCCTTGCGCCGTTCCTGTCGGTCTACGCCATCAGCGTCCTCGGCACCGGCCCCGGGTTCGCCATTGCGCTCAGCGCGGTCAGCTCGGCGAGCCTCGTGGCGAGCTCCGTGTGGGTGTCCGGCCACCTGCGCGGTGGGTCGTCGTCCCGCCTCCTGCGCACCTCGATGCTCCTCCGCGGCGCCGCCCTGTGGAGCGGGGTGCTGGCATTCCCCGCCAACCCCCTGGCGCCGCTGGTGCTGATCCTGGTCGCCATTCTCATGGCGGCAGGCGACACCGCCGGCCAGCTTTCCGCCAACGAGCGTCTCTTCCGCCTGGCGACCGGCCCCAGCGTCATCGCCTTCCAGAGCGGCAACGTCGCTCGCAACGTCGCGGCGTACGGTATCGGGCTGGTGGCGGGATCGTTGGTCATGCTGTTCGGCGGCTATCCGTCATTTGCGCTGCTCTTCGTCGCATCGGGGGCAACGCGCTTCGTGGCGGCCCGGCAGACAGAGGTCACGCCTCGCCAGGCAGTGATGCCTTGACGGGACGCCCATCGGTCTGCTTGCGTTATTGCGCAAGTACGTGAGATACTTCACCCACCGATGGATGTCATGTACTCACTCACCGCCGATGGCCAGCGTGCCAGGTCGGCCGAGATCGCCCGGGCCCTGGCGGATCCGAAGCGGATCTGTGTCCTGGAGCAGCTCGCCAAGCACGAGCGCAGCGTCAGCGACCTTTCCCGCGATGCGGGATGCCAGGTGCCCAACATGAGCCAGCACCTTGCCGTGCTGCGTACGGCTGGGCTGGTCATCAGCCGCCGTACCGGGAGCACCGTCCTCTATCGCCTCGCGGACGATCGCGTTCGCGAGCTCACCGAGCTCCTCGGCACCCTCGCGGGCAGCCGCGGATCATTCACCCTGTCTGGAAAGGACTGATTTACCGATGTCCACTGTTCAAGAAGTCACCGACGCCACCTGGGAGGCGGATGTCCTGGAGAGCGACAAGCCCGTGGTGGTCGACTTCTGGGCCGCCTGGTGCGGACCGTGTCGCATGGTCGCACCCGAGATCGAGAAGCTGGCGGAGAAGTACGCCGGCACGGTCGAGGTGCGCAAGCTCGACGTGGACGCCAATCCGCAGACGGCCATGAAGTACGGGATCATGAGCATCCCCACCGTCGCCATGTTCCAGAAGGGGCAGGCACCCCGCGCCGCGGTGGGCTTCCGGCCGCTCGAGGCGCTGGAGGCGGCGTTCAACCTGGAGGCGGCAACGGCCCAGCAGGGCTGACGGCGTCCACCACCGAGACCGCTCCCTGAATTCGGGGAGCGGTCTCGCTGTCTGTCCGGGTGTCATGCCGTGCGGCATACTGCGCGCTCATGCGCCGTCCGCACCGCCTGAGCACCGGGCCGCTCGTCGGGGGAATCCTGATCGCCGGGCTGCTCGGCTCGATCGCCGTTCCCCAGCCGTCGCGTGCCGCCGAGGACGGGCTGCGCATCGTCACCGACGCGACGTACGACGTGCGCCCGGCGGACGGAGTCGTGAAGGTCACGATCCAGGCGACCGCCACCAACACCACCCCGGACGACGCCTCCGGACGCACCTATTTCACCGGGCTGACGTTCGCCTTGCAGCCGGGCGCGACCAACGTCCGCGCGGTGTCCGGCGACGTGACACTGCCGCTCGTGGTGCGGGAACGCACAGCCGAGTTCACCTCCATCGACCTGACCTACCACAAATCGGTCTTCTACCAGCAGGTCTACCACTACACGGTCTTCTACGACCTGCCCGACGCCGGCGACGCGCCGGACCGCGACGTCCGCGTCACGCCGAGCGTGGTCGCCTTCCCGGTGTGGGCGTTCGGCAGCTCCGGGGTCAGCGGCAGCAGCGTCAGCGTGCGTCTCCCCACCGGCTACAACGTCACGGTAGAGGCGGGGCCACTGAACGAGACCACGACGGACGCTGGAACGGCCCTATCGGCCATTGATCTGGCAGATCCATTCGCGTTCTTCGCGTACGTCTCGGCCGACCGACCGGGCGCGTTCGTCGAGACGCAGGCCAGCGTCGACATCGGTGGAGGAACGGCGCCGGTGGTGGTCCGTGCCTGGGAGGACGACGCTGGGTGGGGTGCCAGGACGACCGACCTGATGACGCGCGGCATCCCGGCCCTGATCGACCTTATTGGGCTTCCCTACCCGGTCAACGGACGGCTGCGGGTCGAGGAGGCTGCGACCTCGCGGCTCGGCGAGTACGCGGGCACCTACAACGACGTCACCGAGCTGATCACCGTCCGCTATGACGCCGACGCCATCGTGAGCCTGCACGAGGCAGCGCACATCTGGTTCAACGAGAATCTGTTTCGCGGCCGCTGGATCGGCGAGGCGTGGGCCGAGTGGTACGCCGTCCAGGCCGCCGACGCCATCGGCGAGACGGGCGACGTCTACGTGCTGACCGATGCGGAGCGCGAGCACCGCATCCCCCTCAACGACTGGGGAGCGTTCGGGGTAGAGGACCTGTCCGTCGAGGATTACGCCTATGCGGCCACCTACGCGGTGGCCAGCCTGATCGCCGACCAGACCGATGTCGACGGCCTCCGCCGCGTCTGGCGCGCGGCGGAGGGCAACGAGATGAGCTACCAGGCGCCCGGAACGGGCGGCGCACGCCCGGAGACCGGCATCGATGCCTCGCAGCCGGACTGGCAGCGCCTGCTCGACCTGCTTGACGAGCGCACCGACGGCACATATGACGACATCTGGCGCGAGTGGATCATCAACGAGGGGGAGGCGCCGCTGCTGGACCGACGCGCCGCCGCGCGCGCCGCGTATACCGCGGCGATCAGTCGCGCGGGTGACTGGGAGCTGCCGCACGACCTGCGCTTCGCGCTTGGCGCATGGCGCTTCGACGAGGTGGACGCCGACCTCGTCACCGCCGGCGAGGTGCTGGACCAGCGCGCGGAGATCGCGGAGCGTGCCGCCGCCCTGCAGCTCGAGCCGTCCGACGCTCTCGAGACCGCCTTCGAGGGCAGCGCCGGACTGGATGCCGCGCAAGCGGCGGGCACCGCCGAGCTGGGCACGTTGGACGCCGTGGAGCGGACACAGGCGCAGCTGGCCGACGCCCCGAGCGCACTCGAGGCGGTCGGCCTCGTCGGCAGCGATCCCGCGGCGCGCGTGGCGGACGCCCGGACAGCCTACGAAGCCGGCGACCTCGACCTGGCCGACACCGCGCTCGCGGACGCACAGCGTCAACGGGGCGACGCCGACGCGGCCGGCCGGATGCGAGTGGGGATCGCCGGCGGAGCGGCGCTCGGCATCGACCTCCTCGCCATGGCGGCGATGGCTGTCCGGCGGCGCTCGCGACGCCGGACACGTGCCCGCGCCCGGGCAGCGGCGCATGCTGCGCCGCCACTGCCACCGACCGAGTGGCCACCGGAGGCGCGCCCATGAGCGGCGTTGCGCGGTCGCTCCGCGCGGTGCTCATCGGCACGTTCACGCTCCGCTTCAGCACTGGCCTGACCGGCGGCCTGCTGGTCTACTACCTCGCCGACCTGCCGAGCCATGGCGGCGAGGAGGTGAGCGGCTTCATGCTCGGCCTGCTCGGCGCCTCCTACTACGTGGCTGAGCTTGTGCTCTCCCCGTGGTTCGGAGTCCTCTCCGACCGGCTCGGCGCGCACCGGGTCATGCAGTGGGGTCCCGTCTTCGGGGCGGTGGCGGTAGTGATGACCGCCTATACCACCGACTTCCTCCTGCTCGGTTCGACGAGGCTGCTCGAGGGCGCGGCGGCGGGTGCGAGCATTCCCTCCATCCTGGGCTATATCGCCCTGGCAACGAGCCGCGACGAACAGTTGCGGGGCAGGACCGTCGCCCGCTTCGAGGCCGCAACGCTGGCCGGCATCGGGGTTGGCATCGTGGCTGCGGGTCCGCTGTACGAGGTCCTCGGCCGCGGCGCGTTCCTGCTCAACGCCGGCATCTACGCGGTGAGCTATGTCATCTACCGCTGGGGGGTGGGCGAGCTGGGCGCCGCCGAGGGCGAGGACGAGGCGCTGGCATCGGTCCGCGACGAGCGGTTCGACGTGGCGCGCTACCGCCGCGTGCTGTCGAACCCCGGCGTGTGGCTGCTCGCGCCCACCTGGGTGGCGCTCAACGCGGTGCTCGGGTCGTGGACGACCCAGTCGGTCTTCCAGCTGGTCCGCGAGCCGTCCGGTGCCTTCGGTGGCCAGCTGCTGATGGGCGGGTTCGCGCCGATCCAGGTGAGCGCCGGTCTCGCGCTGGCGATGGTCGTCTTCTTCATCGGCCTGTTCTACTGGGGCAACCGCTTCAAACGCTACCGCCGCACCACGATCATCGGCATCGGCATTGCCGGGGGCCTGCTGATGATGGGCGCTGTCTTCGCCATCAACCATTCGCAGGGCGCGGGGCTGATCCTGCAGGCGCCGATGGTGCTGCTCCTCCTCGCCGGCCTGTTCGTGCTGGCCGGCGCGACGCCCGCCGCGCTGGGGCTGCTCGCCGACATCAGCGAGTCGCACCCGACCGATCGCGGGGCGATCATGGGCCTCTACTCCGTATTCCTGGCGGTCGGCCAGATCGTGGGCGCACTCGTCTCCGGCTGGGCCGCGGACTGGCTGGGGATCGACGGCCTGCTGGCCGCGTCACTGCTGCTGCTGGTGGTCGCCATCTTGCCGCTCCGCCAGCTCCGTGCATCGGAGCATCTCGTGGGACGCGGTGGGATCGAGGTGGCGGACCCGGTCGCCGGCTGACGTACCCGCTATCCTTTGCCGCCCATGCGTCTCTCCCAGCTCTTCTTCACCAGCCTGCGCGACGACCCGGTCGAGGCCGAGATGGCCTCCCATCGGCTCCTCCTGCGCGCCGGCTATGTCCGACAGCTGGGCGCCGGCATCTACTCGCTCCTGCCGCTCGGATTCCGCGTCCACCAGCGCATCGAGCAGATCATCCGAGAGGAGATCGACGCCATCGGCGGGCAGGAGATGGAGATGCCGGTCGTGCATCCCGCCGAGCTGTGGCGCGAGTCGGGACGCTACGCCAAGATCGGTCCGGAGATGGTCCGCTTCAAGGACCGTGGCGGGCGGGACATGGTGCTCGCCATGACCCACGAAGAGGTGGTCGCCGACCTGACCCGCGACCTCATCAACAGTTATCGCCAGCTGCCGGCCATCGTGTATCACTTCCAGACGAAGTTCCGCGACGAGCCGCGTGCCCGCGGCGGGCTCATCCGCGTCCGGGAGTTCGTCATGAAGGACAGCTACTCGATCGACGCCGACCAGGCCGGGCTCGACCGCTCCTACGAGCTCCACCACGGAGCGTACGAGCGGATCTTCGCGCGCCTGGGCCTGAATGCGATCCCGGTCGGCGCCGACGTGGGGATCATGGGCGGCAGCCTGGCCCACGAGTTCATGGTCATCAACGAGCACGGCGAGGACACCCTCGTGCTGTGCGATGCCTGCGGCTATGCAGCCAACCAGCAGATCGCGCGGACCGCCGTCACCGAGCCGGAGGCGGAGGAGCCGCTTCCCATGGAGCCGGTCGAGACGCCCGGAACCGACACCATCGCATCGCTCGCCGAGCTGCTGGGCGTCGGGCGGGAGCGGACTGCCAAGGCCGCCTTCTTCGTCGCCGGCGACGGGCGCCTGGTCACGGCCATCGTGCGCGGGGACTATGACGTCAACGAGACGAAGCTGGTCAACGCGGTGAAGGCCACCGGCGGCATGCGTCCCGCCACCGCGGAGGAGATCCGCGCCGCCGGCATGGAGCCCGGCTACGGCTCACCGATCGGCGCCCACGACACGGTCGTCGTGGTCGACGAGCTGGCGGCCCGCAGCCCCAACCTGGTGGCAGGCGCGAACCTGCCGAACGTGCACCTGCGCAACGTCAACGTCGGCCGCGACTTCACCCCCGACGTGGAGGCCGATATCAGCAACGCCCGCGCCGGCGATGCCTGCCCCAACTGCGGCGAGGCGGTCCGGCTGGCCAACGGTATCGAGGTCGGCAACATCTTCAAGCTGGGCGACGACTTCACCCGCGGGCTCAACGCGACCTACCTCGCCGAGGACGGCAGCCGTCGCAACCCGATCATGGGCAGCTACGGCATCGGACTGGGCCGTGCGCTGGCATGCATCGTCGAGGAGCACCACGACGATAAGGGGATCGCCTGGCCCATCGAGGTGGCGCCGTACCGCGCGCACCTGGTGGCCATCGGTGCGCACCGGGACGAGGCGGTGCGCGATGCCGCCGAGGGGCTCTACCGGCGCCTGACCGATGCCGGCGTGGACGTGCTGTACGACGATCGCGACGAGTCGCCGGGCGTCAAGTTCACCGATGCCGAGCTGCTCGGGATGCCGACCATCGTCACCATCAGCCCGCGCTCGCTCACCGGTGGCGGGGCCGAGGTGACCGATCGGGCGACGGGCGAACGGAATGTTCGCCCCATCGCCGAGGTGGAGGCGCTCCTGGCCGCTTCCTAGCTGACGGTGAAGTGGATGTGCATCCCCGAGTCGTAGTGGCCGGTGACGTTGCAGATGGCAACGTAATCGCCCGGTTCGAGGGTCGCGGTGAACGATTTGGTCCCGCCCACCTCGACGTCCTCGACCTCGCCCATCGAGACCAGCTCGCCGGCGTTCTCGTCCACTGCTGCCTCGGCGCTCGCCTCGGGGAGGGCGTCCTCGTCGAGCTCGGTCTTGAAGACCACGAACTCGTGAACGATCGTGCCGTCGTTGGTGACGTCGAAGGTCACGTCGCCGGCGGGGACGTTTGTGCTGCTCAGCTCCACTTTGAACTCGGTGAGCGTCACATCGATCGTCGTGCCGGAAGCTGACCCGCTGGGCGTCGAGGTAGTGGTGCCGGTGCCGGAGCACGCTGCGAGTGCGGCCGCAAGCGCCGCCACCCCCAGCATCCGAACGGCCGACACGTGAAACGGAACGCGCATGGTCTCCTCCTGCGATTCACCGTCGGCGCGCAGCCGCGTCTGGCCGACTCCGTCCAGTATGAACCTCCCGTCGGTGGCGATGCCTATAGTTGGCGCCGTGCCACGCGACCCCAACATTCCCGACTGGTTCGACGTCTACACCCTCGTCCTGCTGCGGCGCCGGGCTGACGCCCCCGCCATGGCCGACGAGGAGCTCGACGCCCTCCAGGCGCGCCACCTTGCCTACCGGGCTGGTCTCGCGCGCCAGGGAATCCTCGTGGTCAACGGCCCGCTGGCCGAGCAGACGGACCCATCGCTGCGCGGCCTCTCCATCTTCGCCACGCACCCCGAGGAAGCGGCGCGGCTCTCGGACGGCGACCCGTCGGTGATCGCCGGGCGCCTCGCGTACGAGGTCATGGAGTGGTGGGTGCGCTCCGGGAGCATTGCCTTTCCGGAGGCCGCCGGGCCGGTGGGCGACCGCCGCGCCATGCCGGACGACTGACGGCGCGAGCTAGCGAAGCGGCTCGAGGATCTCCCTGGCGACGCGCTCGAGGCGAGCCGTGTCGTTCACCCCGCGCACGCTGAAGATGATCTTCTGCGCACCCGCCTCGGCCAGCGCCGCGAAGCGCTCGACCGTGCGCGCCGGCTCCTCGGCGTCCAGGTCGATGCGCGCCATGACGCTGCGCTGGATCTCGTCGTAGGGCCTGCCCAGCGCGTCGCAGTGCTCGCGCAGGACGGCGTACTTGTGGGCGATCTGCTCCGGCCCGCCGAACACGTTGGTCGCGTCCGCGTACTGCGCCACGAGGCGCAGCGTCTTCCGCTCCCCGCCGCCGCCGATCATGATCGGGACCCGTGGGCGGCTGAGCGCCTGGGGGGCGTTGAGCAGCCGCGTCGCGGTCACCGTGCGGCCCTCGAACCGCTCCCCGCTGCCACGTTCCCCTGACCACATGGCGTGGGCCATCTGGAGCGTCTCCTCCAGCATCCGGAAGCGGGTGCCGAGGCTCGGCATGGGGAAGCCCAGGCCGGTCGACTCCTCCTCGTTCCACGCCGCGCCGATCCCGAACCAGGCACGACCGCCGGACAGCACGTCGAGGGTGGTGGCGGCCTTGATCCACAGCGCCGGCTGCCGGTAGTGGATGCCGCCGACCATCAGCCCGAGCCGCGCGCGCTGGGTGAGCGCCGCGGCGTAGGCGAGGGCGGAGAAGCCCTCCAGCATCGGCTCGTCCGCGCTGCCGACGCTGCGGATCTGGAAGAAGTGGTCCATCACCCAGATGGAGTCGAACCCGACCTCGTCCGCGGTCCGCACGACCCGACCAAAGGTCGGACCGATCTCGGCTACCCCGCCCGGCCAGGTGAAGGAGCTGATCTGAAGTCCGAAACGCAGGCTCATGGAGCCCATGATGGACCGATGCCGGGGCGCCCGCTGGCGGGCGCCCCGATGCACCGATCGGCCTAGTCGACCAGGTCGCCCGCAAGGTAGGCGTCGTACGCGGCCATGTCGAACAGGCCGTGGCCGGAGAGGTTGAAGAGGATGACCCGCTCCTCCCCGGCCTCGCGCGCCTCCAGCGCCTCGTCGATCGCCGCCCGGATGGCATGCGACGACTCGGGCGCCGGGACGATCCCCTCCGTCCGGGCGAACTGGAGCGCGGCGTCGAAGCACGTGGTCTGGGCGTACGCCTTCGCCTCCAGGAAGCCGAGGTCGTAGAGGTGCGAGACCATCGGCGCCATGCCGTGGTAGCGCAGCCCGCCGGCGTGGATCGGCGCCGGGCGGAAGTCGTTGCCCAGGGTGTGCATCTTGAGCAACGGCGTGGTGCCCGCGGTGTCGCCGAAGTCGTAGCGGTACTCGCCCTGGGTGAGGCTGGGGCACGAGGCGGGCTCGACCGCCACGAAGCGGGTGCTGCTGGCACCGCGCAGCCGGTCCCGCAGGAACGGGAACGCAATGCCGGCGAAGTTCGAGCCGCCGCCGGCGCAGCCGATGACCACGTCCGGCGCCTCGCCGGCCATCTCCATCTGGCCCATCGCCTCCTGGCCGATGATCGTCTGGTGGAGGAGGACGTGGTTGAGGACGCTCCCCAGCGAGTACTTGACGTCCTCGTGCGTGGCGGCGACCTCGACCGCCTCGCTGATCGCGATCCCCAGGCTGCCGGTCGAGTCCGGCTCGGCGGCGAGGATGGCGCGGCCGGCGTTCGTGCGGTCCGAAGGTGACGCGACGACGTCCGCTCCGAAGCTCTGGATGAAGCTGCGCCGGTACGGCTTCTGGTCGTAGCTGACCCGCACCATGAACACCTCGACGTCGAGGCCGAACATCGCGCCGGCAATGGCGAGCGCGCTCCCCCACTGGCCGGCGCCGGTCTCGGTGGCGAGCTTCGTGATGCCTTCCTCGCGGTTGTAGAAGGCCTGCGGGATGGCGGTGTTGAGCTTGTGGCTGCCTGCCGGCGAGACCGACTCGTTCTTGAAGTAGATGTGGGCCGGCGTGTCGAGCGCCCGCTCGAGGCCGATTGCGCGCTGCAGCGGGGTGGGCCGGTAGCTGCGGTACGCCTCGCGCACCTCTTCCGGGATCTCGATCATCGAATCCGCGCTCACCTCCTGGCGGATGAGCGCCATCGGGAAGAGCGGGGCGAGCATCTCGGGTCCGATCGGCTCGCGGGTCCCCGGGTGTAGGGGCGGCGGCTGTGGAACCGGCAGGTCCGCCGCGATGTTGAGGTAATGCGTCGGCAGTCGGTCCTCTGGCAGGACGAAGCGGCGCCGCGTGCGGGAGATGGTGACCGTCATGGCTGTCTGAAGCCTCCGTGAGAACAACACGACCCCGTCGCCGCAACGGGCGAGGGGGTCATCTCACGGTGCCACCGTTGTTCCCGGGGTGTTCTCGTCCCCGGCTCATTCGACCACGGACCGATGCATGGGCTGCGCCCGCGCCTCGCTCGATGGCCTCGGCCTCGATATCGGTGCCTCTCCGCCGGCGGCTAGTTGCGTCTCGCTGGTCGCGTTGCGCGTTCGCTGCCGGAGCTCTCGGGGCCATTCGCCGCTCGCGCCGCCGCCGGGGTCTCAGTGTTCCCGGCTCCCTGTGGGCTCGCCTGAGCGGGTACTCGTCCCGATCATCGCCGTATGTCGTTGTGATGCGGGACGGTACGCGCTGGGTCGGCGGCTCGTCAAGCGGCATCCGGACTGTTGGCACGGGCCGTGCGCTCACGGGCCGGCATGAGCGATACCCGCCGCGCGACCCGCCGCGCTCCCGCCGATCTCGAGGCGCTGGCGTGGCTCATGGACAACAGCATCCCCATCCCCGGCACCGGGCGCCGCGTCGGGCTGGACGCCATCATCGGCCTCGTGCCCGGCATCGGCGACCTGCTCAGCAGCGGGGCGTCCCTGTTCCTCGTTCTCCGCGCCGCGGGCTACGGCGTCCCGCGCATCACGGTGGTGCGGATGCTCATCAACATGGGGCTGGACCTGGTGATCGGCGCCATCCCGGTCTTGGGCGACGCCTTCGACCTGTGGTTCAAAGCCAACGAGCGCAACGTCGCACTCTTCCGTCGGCACGCGCTCGAGCCCGGCATGAGCACCCGCGGGGACCTGAGCTTCGTGGTGACCGTGCTGGTCATCGGCGCGCTGGTGATCGTCGGCGGGATCGCGCTCTCGATCTGGCTGCTGGCCCAGCTGTTGGGCGCCTTCGGCTGAAGCGGGGCTGGCACGGCGCGTGCCACGCGGGCATTGGTCAACATCTTCGCTGGAGCACCATATCGATGAGCAATGACCCGGGCCGGGCGACCGGCGAGACCCACGGCAGCGAGCAGGAGCCGGTCGAGGCCGGCGAGCGCGACGGGACCCAACGCGAGCAGGCGGCCAACGAGCACGCGCCCGCCGAGCACGACCCGTCGAGCCCGACGCAGACGACCCAGGATGCGGGGGATCCGACCGACCTCGGTCAGGAGGAGATCGGCGAAGAGGGGGGCGACTCCGCGGCGGTGGTGACCGGCGGTTGACGCGGCGGCTGCACGCCCGGGAGGCTGACGGTGAAGCAGGTGCTTCCCGGGCGTGACGTCACTTCGAGCCGTCCGCCGTGACGGGCGACCACCTGGTGCGAGATGTGCAGGCCGAGCCCGGTGCCGACGCCGGGTGCCTTCGTTGTGACGAACGGCTCGAAGAGGCGCGGCAGCAGTTCGTCGGGGATGCCTGGTCCGTCGTCGCAGATCGAGACAGCCACCCCTGATCCATCCGGGCGGAGGCCGATGTCGAGCGTCCCGCGGCCGTCCATCGCGTCAACGGCGTTGTCGATCAGGTTCGTCCACACCTGGTTGAGCTCCCCGCCGTGCGCCTCGATGTCAGGCAGGCCATCGGCGAAGGACCGTCGCACTTCGATCTCCCGCAGCCGGTGGCGGAGGATGACCAGCGTGTCCTCCAGCCCGGCGCGCAGGTCGATGCGCTGGACCGGCGCCTGGTCGAGGTACGCGTAGCCCTTCACCGCCCGAACGATCTCGCCCATCCGTTCCGCGGCCATGTGGACCTCGGCGAGCAGCGCATGGGCGCCCGCCACGCTGGCCAGCCACGCCACGGCCGCCTCGACGGGTCCGTCCGCATATGGCGCCAGCACGGTGGCCAGCTCGTCATCCTGCCAGCCGGCGTCGACGAGCGCGGCAGCGGCCTCGTCGGTGTCGCCACCGCCGAGGGCGCGGAGCCGCTCCCCGATCGCCTCGGCGCGGTCCGAGCGCTCCAGCGGGTCGCGCGGTGCGTCACGGCTCGCCGGCTGCGCCGCCACCAGGGCAGCGAGGCGCGGGGCGTCGGCAGCGGCCAGTTCCTCCGCGGCCGCCGTGCGCGCAGTGAGGTCGTCCATGAGACCCGCGACGCTGCGGCGGATCGCGGCGGCCGGATTGTTGAGCTCATGGGCCAGCCCAGCCGCCAAGGTGCCCAGCGAGGCCAGTCGCTCCCGCTGCGCGAGCAGCGCCTCGGTCGAGCGGAGGCGGGACAGGGTGGTGCGGACGATGGCAAGCGAGGCCTCCGGCCGGGTGGCGAGCAGGTCGAGCATCGCCGGCCCGGGGATCCGGAGCGCCACGACCGGGGTCAGGGCCCGCGCGGTGGCGTTCCGTGGCCGCCCCTCCAGCAACGCCATCTCACCCTGCACGCTTCCCGGCCCGACGCGAGCCAGCGCCACCTCCTCCGCCCCGCTACCCCGCACCACGTCGATCTCCCCCTCGACGATCACGTACAGCGCGTCGCCCGCCTCGCCCTCCCGGAGCAGGAGCTCGCCGGCCTCCAGCCGCAGCGGCTCGCACAGCGAGGCGAGGCGCTCCAGCTCATCCTGCGGCAGGTCGGCGAACAGCGGAGCGGCGCGCAGCGCGTCGGTGGTGGCGAACATCGGTCTACAGGCCGGCCAGGTACTGGTGCACGAACTGGACGGCCATGGCTCCCTCACCGACCGCGCTGGCGATGCGCTTCACGGATCGGTGCCGCACGTCGCCGGCGGCGAACACGCCCGGCATGCTCGTCTCCAGCAGGAACGGCTCCCTCGGAAGGCTCCAGCCGGCGGGCGGCCGGCCGTCGGCCAGGGTCGCCGCACCGGTGCGGATGAAGCCGGGCTCGTCGCGCAGGATGGCATCCGCCAGCCAGTCGGTCCGTGGCTGCTGACCGATGAAGACGAAGAGTGCGCTGATGCCGCGCTCCTCCTCGCCAGTCGGGCCAGAGAGCGTCGCGCTCTCCAGGTGCGTGTCGCCGTGCACCGCGGCCACCGCGCTCCCGGTGCGCACCTGGACGTTGGGGAGCGCCTCGATCTGGTCGATCAGATACTGCGACATCGAGCTCATCGAGCCCCCGCGCACGATCAGATGGACCGTCTTCGCGAAGCGGCTGAGGTAGACGACCGCCTGACCGGCGGAGTTGCCCCCGCCGACAACGCCCACCTCCGCGTCGCGGTACAGGACTGCCTCGCTGCTCGCCGCCCCGTAGTAGATACCGGCCCCCGCGAGACGGTCGGCGTCCGGCAGGTCAAGCGTCCGATAGCTCACCCCGGTGGCAATGACGAGGGCCTGGCACGAGAGCTCGCCCTCCTCCAGCGTCACGATGCGGTACGGATCCTCGCGGCGCAGACCGCGCACGTCGGTGGGGGTGAGGATCTCCGCGCCGAGGCGCCGCGCCTGGGTGAGCGCCCGCCGGGCGAGGTCGCCGCCCGACAGGCCGGCCGGGAAGCCGAGGTAGTTCTCGATCCGGCTGGTGGTGCCCGCCTGCCCGCCCGGCGCCTCGCGCTCGACGAGCACCGTCTTGAGGCCCTCGCTCGCGCCATAGACCGCCGCCGCCAGGCCCGCCGGTCCGCCGCCGATGATCGCCAGGTCGTAAAACGGCAGCTGCGCCTGCGTCGTCAGACCCACCCGCACGCCGATCTCGCGCGGGGTGGGGTCACGCAGCGCGGTTCCATCCGGCAGCAGGACGAGCGGGATCGCCGGGTCCGGCGGTTCCGGCTGGGCGGCTGCCAGGCGCCGTCCCTCGTCGTCCGCCTCGGGATCGAGCCACGCGTACGGGATCCCGTTGCGGGTCAGGAAATCGCGGATCTCGTGGCCGCGCGGCGCCCATCGGCCGGCCACCAGGCGGAGTCCCTCGAACGCCGGCCGGAAGGTGGCGGTCCAGTCCGCCAGCAGGTCGTCGAGGACCGGGAAGAGCTTCTCCTCCGGTGGGTCCCAGGGCTTGAGGATGTACTGGTCCAGACGGACCTCGTTGATGGCGCGGATTGCCACCTCGGTGTCGGCATACGCGGTCAGCAGGACCCGCTTGGCGTCGGGTTGCAGCTCGAGGCTCGCGACCAGGAACTCGATCCCGGTCATGCGCGGCATGCGCTGGTCGACCACCAGCAGGCCGATGGCGCTGCCGCGCAGGGTCAGCTGCCGCACCAGCTCGAGCCCTTCCTCCCCGCCGGGAGCGGCGACGACGCGGAATTCGTCGCCGTACCGCGCCCGCAGATCGCGCTCGATGGCGCGCAGCACCGGCGGGTCGTCGTCGACGACCACGATGGCAGGACGGGTGCGGCTCGGGTTGGCCATCGCGGTGAGTGTATCGGGCGCGCCTGCACCTCGACCAGTCCCGCGAGCGTATATACCGTATATACGCTAGCGAAGCCGATCGAGGACCGGCGCCGCAGTTCCGACGAGACGCGGATTGGCGCTGACCAGCCGCAAACCACCTTCCTCCGCGACCGCCACCGTCGCGGCCTCCCGCGCCGACAGCCCGCGGGCCATCCATCGGGCGACCGTTGTCGCCTGCGGGCGTCGCACCTCGAGGCCGATCGCACGCACGGCGCCGGCGAAGGTGGCCAGGTCGTCTGGTTCGAGGCGACCGACCACCGCGTCGAGCAGATCCGCCTCCCAGTCAGGGGCCACGACCGCCAACAGGTCACCGGCCTCGTAGGCGCGCCGGAGGTCGCGAGCCGCGCGTACGCCGGGATGGCCATCGTCGACGAACCAGCGCAGGAGCACCGTATCGTCAACCGCGACGCGTCTCATCGATCGGCGAACAGCGCGTCGATCTCGGCGAGCCTGGCACGGACCGCCGGGTCGGCGCCCGGTCCGCGGGCCGCCACCAGACGCTCGTCGGCGAGCTGGGCGATGAACCTGCTGCGGGTCATCCCCAGGCTGCGGCATTCCTCGTCAATGCGATCGAGCAGCGCGTCGCTGATGGAGATGAGGACCCGCTTCGTCATGCCCGCGAGTATATACGGTATATACGCTGCGGCGACCTAGAGGATGTCATGCTCGCGGGCGTCCATCGGGCGGTCCACGCGCAGCGGGTTCGAGGCGGGATCCGCTGCGCCGGTGAGCAGGTCCACCACCAGGCGGCTGGAGGCCGCGCCGCCCATGATCCCGTGGCCCGAATAGCCGCCGTTGATATGCAGTCCATCCGGGCCAAGGCCGCCCACCGGTCCCAGGTACGGCCGCCGATCCGGGGTGACCTCGTACTGCCCGGCCTGCAGAAACCAGTGGAAGGTCGGCGCGCCGTCATTCCATGCGTCGCGCCAGAACGGTGCCACGCGCGCCAGGGCATGCTCAGACGCCGGATCGAGCAAGCCAAACGCCCAATCGTGGGCCACCGGCGTCGGGTCCGCGGCATCGGTCGGCGGCTCGTCGGGATCGGTGAAGAGGCCGAGGGCGCCGCGCATGGCGGGACGCCAGTGTGCGGCCGTCTCTTCCTCGATCGTCATCGGGGCGTCGGCGGGCACGGCCGCCAGGGTGGGGATGACCAGCTTCTGGCGACGCGTCGGTCTGATATCGAGCGCCACGCCGGCGAGTGCCGCCACCACCGCGGTGAAGGGACCGGCGGCGATGACCACCGCACGGGTGGCAATGGTCCCGCGCGACGTCGCAACCGCGGCGACCCGCGATCCGTCGTCCGACAGGTCGAAGCCAGCGACCGCTGTGGCGGTCACGAACGTCGCTCCCCCGCCGCCCACCGCATCCGGAATGCGCGAGGCGTGGGAGGCGGCGGTGGCGTAGCCGATCGCTAACGCCTTCACATCGAGCCACCCGTCCGCGGCGCGGTACCGCGCCCCCCGAACCTCGGGCGACAGGTACGGGAAGCGACGTCGCGCCTCGTCACCATCCAGCAGGTCAACGTCAGTCAGGCCCCAGTCGCGCTGGCGCGCCACCAGGCGGCGGGATCGGTCGAGGGTGGCATCGGTCAACGATGCGAACAGATAGCCGCCGTGGGTGACGCCGAGGTCCCAGCCGTCGAGTCCGGTGCGCTCGGCGAAGGCGTCGAACAGCTCGATTCCCTCGCGCACCAGGGCGATCTCCTCCGGGTTGTCGAACTGGAGACGGAAGGCGCCGGTGGAGGCGGGGGTGGTGAGCGTGGCAAGCGCCGCGCGGCGCTCGAGGACCACCACCCGCAGACCGGCCCGCGCGGCGAAGAAGGCGGTGGCGGCCCCGACGATCCCCCCGCCGACCACGACGAGGTCGGCGCTCGCCGGCAGCTCGCGCGTGATGGTGGGACGGAGACGCGTCGCATCGGTGGCCATCGGCGCGAGTCTAGGCGGTTAGGATGCGCCGCATGCCGATGCCTGAGCGCGCTGACGTGGTGATCGTGGGGGGCGCGATCATGGGCAGCGCGGTGGCCACCTTCCTTGCCGGCCGCGACGATTTCGACGGCCGGATCGTGGTCGTGGAGCGCGACCCCTCCTACCGCACCAGCTCCACGACCCTCTCCGCTGCCTCCATCCGCCAGCAGTTCAGCACCCCTCTCAATATCCGCATCAGCCAGTTCGGGATCGAGCTCCTGCGCGACCCCGGGCGCTTCCTCGGTACCCCAGACGACCCGTCCCCGGAGATCGACTTCGTCGAGGGGGGCTATCTCTTCCTGGCGACCGATGCGGGCCGCGCTACCCTGGAGTCGAATCACGCGACCCAGACCGAGCTGGGCGTGGACGTCGTGCTGCTCGACCCTCCCGCGCTCCTGCATCGCTTCCCTTGGCTCAACGTCGCGGACCTCGCCGGCGGCTCATGGGGTCGCACGGGGGAGGGCTGGTTCGACGCTGCGGCGCTGCTCGGCGCATTCCGCCGCCGGGCGCGGCACCTTGGCGTCGAGTACCTGACCGGCGAGGTCACGGCGGTGGAGCGGGACGGCGCGCGGGTCAGCGGGGTCGGCCTGGCTGATGGGACGAGCATCACCGCCGAGTGGGTCGTCAACGCGGCGGGTCCGCGCGCAGCCACGGTGGCGCGCATGGCGGGCCTCGAGCTGGCCGTCGAGTCGCGGCGGCGGCTGGTCTACCACTTCGAATCACCGGCGCGCATCACCTCGCCCCTGCTCGTCGACCCGAGCGGCGTCTACATGCGCCCGGAGGGGCCGGCCTACATCGCCGGGTACGCACCGCGGCCCGGCGAGGCGGACCCGCACACCGACGAGCTGCGCGTCGACCGGCGCCCGTTCGAGGAGCACGTCTGGCCCTCGCTGGCGCACCGCATCCCCGCGTTCGAGCATCTGCGCCTGCTCGACGCGTGGGCGGGCCACTACGAGGTCCACACCCTCGACCACAACGCGGTGATCGGACCGCACCCGGAGCTGCGCGGCTTCCTGTTCGCCAACGGCTTCTCCGGGCATGGCCTGCAGCAGGCCCCGGCGGTGGGTCGTGGCCTGGCCGAGTGGATCGCGACCGCGCACTACGAGACGCTCGACCTCACCGCGCTCGGCTACGAGCGGGTGCTGCGCGGGGAGCCGGTGCGCGAGCTGAACGTGGTCTAGACCGGGAAGCAGGTCGCCTCGAACGGCAGCCCGTCATCGAAGCCGAGCGCGGCGGCGGCGCGCGACGGCGGACCGGCGATCCGCTGCGAGGTGTCGAGGTGGACCATCCCCGCCGCGTCGATCGAGACCGGGAAACGGTCCATCCCACGCTGCGCGGGGCCGGCCTTCATCTTCTCGCCCATGATGTTGAAGGTGCTGCCGTGACAGCGGCACTGGAACCGATTGAGATCGCTGCACGGCTCGGGAACCTGGCACCCCAGGTGCGGGCACTTGCGCCACAGCGCCAGCAACTGCTCCCGGCGGGGGCTGCCTGCGGCACGGATGCACCGGTCGCCATGGCCTGGGCAGCCGGGACGTTGACCAGGAAGACGCGCGCCGGTCCGAATGCGTAGGGCCAGCCCTCGGCGAAGCGGGGCTCGGCGCGCAGGATGTCATCGAGCGTCCCGAGGCGGAACTGCGCCCCGATACCCTCCCGGATCTGCGGCCACAGGAAGGCGAGCGTCCCGCCCACGAACTCGAGCGCCAGCAGCCCGGCGCCTACCCCCACCGCGCGGCGCATGAACGTCCGGCGGCTCAGCTCGCCGACCGGGGTGCCGGACACCGCCCCATAGCCGGCCGGACGCGTCGGCAGCATCGCCAACCCGCCGGCGGTCAGTGTCGGCGCCGCCAGCAGGTCGGGATGCAGGCGCGCGTCGAGCGCACCGGTGGCGAGGTCAAGGAGCTGACGTCCGCTGGGCGGCTGGGCGGCCATGAGCGTGGCCACCTCAACGCCGTACCGCTCGCGCCAGGCGGCGGGGTAGGCGCGCAACAGGATGCGGACGGGGAGGCTCGGGGTGGCTGGCGTGTTCCGAAGGGTGCGCATCGGTCAGGCCTCCGGCGCGCCGAGGCGCTGTCGTCCGAGGGCGACGAATCGGTCGAGGCCCTCGAGGCGGCGGGTGACCGCGGCCGCCCCGCGCTCCGTCAGGCGGTAGGGGCGCCGGCGGTCATCGGTGTCGAGCGGCTCGATAAGCCCGGCCCGTTCCAGCCGCGCCAGGACGGCGTACAGGGTCCCCGGTCCGAGTGGCTCACGACCGAATCCCTCGACGTCGGCCATGATCGCGTAGCCGTGCTTGGGGCCATCGGTCAGGCTGACCAGGACCAGGAGCGCGGGCTCGGCGAATCGTCCGAGTTCGGCTTCCGGGTGCGACATGGGAGTGCCTCGTTCTATCGAGGACCGATATAGCGGCAGCCGATATAGTCCGGCGTCAGCGCGGTCCTGTCAAGTCCTCAGCGGGCAGGCGGCGCGACGGCGTCAATCGGCTCGGTCGCGTGGGAGGCCGTGGCCCGCGAGGCCAACGCCAGCCGCCGCGAACCGACGGCTGCGAGGAGCGCGATGACGGTCGTGATTCCGAACACAATGCCGATGGCCGGCCCGAGCTCCAGCGTACCGGCGTCCGCCAGGGCTACCCACGCCCCGCCGATGCCGGTGCCGTACACGGTGCCGAGGGTGAAGGTGAGCTGCAGGGCCGCCGACGCGGACCCCTCGCGGCCCTCCTCGGCAGTCTCGAGGGTGAGCAGGGTGAGCGTGGTGTAGGCGAGCCCCATCCCGAGTCCACCGACCGCCCATCCGATCGCCGCCACCGGAAGTGGCACGCCGGGCAGCAGGACGAGCGCCGTGATCCCGATGCCGGCCGCAATGAGCAGGTCGCCGATGCCCACCAGCCCGCGACGCCAGCCCCGCGGCGCAAGGCGCGCCTGCAACCACGAGCCGGTAGTCCAGGTGATGGTGGCGGCGGAGATGGCGAGCGCGCCGGCGGCCAGCGTGCCGAGGCGCACGTTGGTGATGGCGAGCGGGATGTACGCCTCAGCGCCGAAGAACGCGAACGCGGTGCCGAATACGATGAGCGGCACCGCCGCCGCGCCGGGGCGCAGGCGCATGGCGCCGGCAGGCAGCAGGTGCGCCAGCGCAAGGCCGGAGAGGACCGCGCCGGCCACGATCATCGGAATCCCCAGCGGCACCAGCTGGACGGTCAGACCGGTCAGGAAGAGGAGGCTGCCGGTAGAGAGCCGTACCGCCGCCCACGCGCGGCGGCCATGGTCCCCCGCATGGTCCGCGGTCGGGCGGAGCGCGGCGATTGGGCGCAGCGCCACGAGCCCCAGCACCACGACCGGCACGGTCAGTGCGCCGAATACCCAGCGCCAGTGGAGGGCCTCGGCGACCCCCGCCGCCAGGGCCGGCCCCACCAGGCCGGGCACGACCCATGCCGACGACATGATCGCCAGCATCCGTGGGTGGAGGTCGGCCGGATACGCCCGCGCGATCACCACGTATACGACCGCACCGATTGCGCCGGACCCGAATCCCTGCACGCCGCGGGCGATGATCAGCATCGGCATGTTGATGGCGACGGCTGCGATGACGAGGCCGGCCGCGAAGACGACCACCCCCGCAACGAAGGCGCGCGCCGGACCGCGCCGATCCGCGTCGCCGCCGGCGAGGGTGATGCCCAGGATGTTCGTGAGCCAGAACGCGCTGAATGCCCAGCCGTAGAGGCCCAGCCCGTCGAGGTCGCCAGCGGTCCGCGGCATGACGGTCGCCACCGCGAGGCCCTCGAAGGCGACCGCGGTGACGAGCCCGATCAACCCGAACGTCAGCCAGCGGCGGTCGCCGGTCAGGATCCCGCCGGTCACGCCTGCGGCGCTCCGCCCAGCAGGAGCGGTGCGCCGATCTTGTCCTCGTAGCGCGGCCGCAGGCGCGCGGCGTTGTAGAGCAGGTCCACGTCGAGACGGCGCGGACCGTGGGATGCATCGGGCAGGGTGGTGTGGCCGTACTTCCCGTCGCGGACCGCGACCATGCGCCCCGTCACGCCGTCGGCCAGCAGGTCCATCGCGACGTTGGCGAACGTGATCGCCACCATCTGGTCGAGGGCGTCGGGATCGCCGGAGCGGAGGTCGTAGGTGAGATCGCTGTTCACGGTCTCGATCCCCGTCCGCCGCTTCAGCTCGGTGGCCAGCGCGAACCCGACGTCGGCCTTGTGGCGGTGCCCGTACGCGTCCACGTCGCCGATCTCCTGCAGGGTCCCGCCGCTCCAGATGGCGCCCTCCGAGGCGATGACGAAGGCATACCCGGACGGGTTGAGGCGGCGGTCCTCGATGAGCAGCTCCGCCAGCGCGTCGAGCTCGAACGGGACCTCGGGGATGACGCAGCGGGCACTCGTGACGTACGCCGCGTACCACGCGCTGTAGCCGGAGTTGCGGCCGAAGATGCGGAACACGCCGAGCCGCTCGTGGCTGCCCAGCGTCGTGCGCTGGCGGTTGATCAGCTCCTTGGCGCGGGTCACCGCGGTCGAGAAGCCGATGCAGTACTCGGTGCCGCGCACGTCGTTGTCCATCGTCTTGGGGATCGCCACCAGCGGGAAGCCCTCGCGTCCCAGCCGCGCGCCGTAGCCGAGCGTGTCGTCGCCGCCGATCGCGACCAGCGCGCCGATCCCGAGCCGCTCGAGGTTCTCGAGCACCAGCGGGGTGAGGTCGTACTCGTCCTCGGCGGTCGCGTAGCGGGCGGCATCGGCCGCGGGAAGACCCCCGGGCAGCCGCGCGCGCGGCATCTTTGCCGGGTTGGTGCGCGAGGTGTGCAGGACGGTACCGCCGGTGCGATCGATGGCGCGCGTGCCGCGACGGTCGAGCGGGCGGACGTAATCGGTCGACGGCGCGCCATCGGTCTCGAAGGTGAGGTGGGTCAGCCCCTCCCAGCCGCGCCTGATGCCGAGGACCTCGTCCCCCGCCTCGGTGGATCGATACACGACGCTCTTGATGACCGAATTGAGGCCCGGGACGTCGCCGCCGCCGGTGAGGACCCCGATGCGCTTGCTGGGAGGCATGCACCCATTCTGCCCCGTCCCGCGCTGCGGGGTCGCGTGTGAGAATGCACGCCATGTGTGGTCGCTTCGCGCAGCCCCGATCGAGCGATGAGCTCGCGCGTCTGTTCGGCGCCTCCGTGGCGGCGGAGGTGCCCGGCGAGCGCTACAACGTCGCCCCCACCGACCAGGTCGCCGCCATCACCGAGCACCACCAGGAGCGGACGGTGGACGCCTTCCGCTGGGGCCTCGTGCCGATCTGGTCGAAATCGCCGAAGGAAGGGCCGCGGATGATCAACGCGCGCTCCGAGACGGTCGAGACCTCGGCGGCCTACCGCACGTCGTTCCGGCGCTACCGCTGCATCGTTCCTGCCGATGCGTTCTACGAGTGGCGCCGGGAATTCGCGCCGGGCCGGCAGCGCCCGGTGCGCTCGGAGCCGTTCGCCATCCGGCACGTCGACGGGTCCCCGCTCGCATTCGCGGGTTTGTGGGCGATCTGGCGCGACCCGCAGACCGCGGAACGCCTCTACTCGGCGACCATCCTGACCACCGCGGCCAACGAGCTGGTGGCACCCGTCCACGACCGCATGCCGGTCATCCTCGGCCCGCACGACTGGGACGCCTGGCTCGACGAATCCGCCCCACTGGACGTGCTGCGCTCCCTGCTGCGGCCGGCGCCCGCGGAGGACCTGGTGCGCTACGCGGTCTCGCCGGCGGTCAGCAACGTGCGCAGCGAGGGCGCCGAGCTGCTGCTGCCACTCACCCGCTGGACCGATGGCGTCGCCGTCGACGCCTGAGCGCGCGCCCGGCGAGATCCGGCTGCCGGCCGATGCGCTCGTCCTGCTGGTCGGCATCTCGGGGAGTGGCAAGTCCACCTTCGCGGCCCGCCACTTCCTGCCGAGCCAGGTGCTGTCGTCGGACGCCATGCGCGCCATGGTGGCCGACGACCCGAACGACCAGTCAGCCACGGAAGCGGCTTTCGAGCTGCTCCACACCGCGGCCTCGCTGCGCCTGGCGCGCGGGCGGCTCACCGTGGTGGATGCCACCAACGTCGAACGCTGGGCGCGCGGCCGACTGGAGGCCCTCGCCCGCCGCCACGGTCGCCCGACCGCGGCAATCGTGCTGCACGTGCCAGTGGAGGTCGCGCTGGAGCGAAATCTGTCGCGCACGGATCGGCGGCTCCCCGCATCGGCCATCCGGCGCCAGGCGTCCTGGCTCAGCGCCTCGCTGCCGACCATGGCCGAAGAGGGAGTGGCGCCCGCCTGGGTGCTGACCTCCGTCTGGGAGGTTGACGCCGCATGGGTGAGCTTCGAGGGCTGACCTACAGCTCCACGGCCGAGGCGAGGGCCACGTCGCGGACGTAGTGGATGTCGCGCGCCAGGGCCCGCGCCAGGATGACGTGGAACTGCGCCCGCGCCGTCCCGTGGCGCAGGTCCACGGACGGCGTCCACACCCCGGGTGCTGACGCGCTGAACGGATGCACGGCGAACGGTCCGCCGAACGCGCCGGTCGGGATGTCGAGGCGACCGCTGGCGATGAGCAGCTCGTCGGTCAGGCCGCCGCGCTCGGTGCACTCGGTATGCACCCGCAGCTCGAGGCGCACCTCCTGGACCTCGATCGCCTCCGGCGTCTGGAGGCGCAGCTCCCCGGTGAAGGGATGCGCGACGGAGAGCGGCACCGGATCGAGAAGGATCTGCGCGGGGTTGGCGTCGATGTTGACCGGAGCGTCCTCGAAGAGGCCGTACTGCCCGGTTGCCACCACGCCGGCACGCAGGAGGGCCGTCGGCTGGGCGACCCGCAGGGGGACGACGCAGTTCTCGTCACCCGCCCACGGGCGATCCACGGTGATCTCGAGCGTCCAGTCGCAGCGCAGCACGTCGGAGCCCTCGAAGGTCGGCGGGGCGAGGTGCTCCAGCTCCCAGGTCGCCTGCCAGGCCACCTCCTCGCCGGCGCGAAAGGCCATGGGCCCGGCGAGCTGCACCTCGGCGCGGACGACCTCATCGTGATCGGTACGCGTGACCGTGGTGGTCGTCTCCCCGGTGCGCTGCGTGTGCCGGTACTGGTAGGTCTCGACCGCGCGCAGGCAGGCCCGCACGGCGCGCGCCTCGAAGCTGCTGTCAGGCCGGTAACGGATGGAGCAGGACACCGGGCGTGACGGCAGCAGGACAGCGGGCTCGACCTCGACCATCCAGGTGCCGCCAGAGGACTCGAGCGGATCGATCGGAGTACTCACGACAATGCCCCCGCAGCTATTCCACGGACAGCATGAAAATCCCGAAGGGACCGCGTCCAACCCCGTGGCCGAAGCCACTGAATCGGTACCGGAACGCTTGATGCGATCTCGTGATCCGGTATTCGCTGCCCCTTCGGGACGACCACAGAATACGTTCGCCCGGTCTGCCACCACAAGGGGGTTTATCCCCGAGTTTCGGGGCCTACCTCGCCGTTATCCACGCTCTATCCCCAGCGGTGGATACTGCGTACGGCGATCAACCCATCCACATGTACCGCAGGAGCGATTGCATGCCCTCCCCGCCTGATCTGGTCGCGCAGTTCACCGCCGTCACCGACCGCCTGATCACCGCTGCGCCCGACGCCAGCCGCCGCAAGATGTTCGGCTACCCGGCCTGCTTCGCGGGCGGGCACCTCGTGACCAGCCTCCACGAGGACCGCTGGATCGTGCGCCTCCCGGAGGCCGACATCGCCGAGCTGGCCGGCCTCGGCGGCATGCCGTTCGAACCGATGGCCGGGCGCCCCATGCGCGGCTTCATGGCGCTTCCCGATGGCATCCGGATCCGCAGGTCGTCGCCGCCGTCGGTGTCGTCTTCGATGAGGAAGGGCGGCAGCTTGGCGGGGTTCAGAATTTCGACGCTTGAAGGGCGAATTTCGATACCGCCGGTGGGCATTTTGTCGTTTTTGGAGTAACGCTCGGCTACGGTGCCGGTCACGCTCAGCACAAACTCGCGGCCGAGGTGGCGGGCGGTTTCGCGCACGGCTTCGGCTTCCACGCCTTCTTCGAGGGTGATTTGGGTGAGGCCGTACCGGTCGCGCAGGTCAATCCAGAGAATGGCGCCTTTGTCGCGGGTGCGCTGCACCCAGCCGCAAAGCGTAACGGTTTGACCAATGTGTTCGGGGCGAAGCTCGCCGCAGGTGTGGGTACGTAGCATGAACCGCAGATTTAACGGATTGTAACAGATTCGAGACGGATTATTTGGGGTTCCGCCCTTTGGGTGCGAAGGTAACCACTGGGCCGCCGGGGCGGAAACGCAAACTTTGGTACGGGATATGCAAAGGCCGAATGGCAATCGTGCGTTCCTTTGTCTCTCCATCCCCTTCATTGTTCATGAAACTCCTTCCCTCCTTCGCCCTCGCTGCGGCGCTCCTGTTTGCCGGCGCGGCCCAGGCCCAAACCAAAGTCAAAACCAAAACCAAGTCGGACGTGTCGGGCAGAGATGAAATCCAAGGGCACGGCCGGCGCCGTCACGCTCGACGGCCCCATCAAGCGCGTCGAAACGCTCTCGGGCATCGACGTGTACCCCACGCCCAACTCCAACGAGCATTCTGCTCAGCTTCACCCAGCAGTTCACCAAGCCCGGCACGCTGGTGATGACGGACTACAAGAACAAAGTCGTGTACCAAACCGAGCTGGACCCCGCCAACAACACCGGCGCCCCGGTAGACCTGGGCAAGATTCCGGCCGGCACCTACCTGGTGGAAGCCAAAACCGGCAACTACGTGTACTGGAAGAAGGTGCGCATCAAGTACCCCAGCCGCCCGCCGCTAGGCTGCCCGTTTTCCCTTTAAGAACGTCATGCTGAGCTAGCCGAAGCATCTCTACCGCAGTAGTAATCTATTTACTGCTGCGGTAGCGACGCTTCGGCAAGCTCAGCATGACGTTCTTTGTTATCGTTTCTATGCCCGTTCCCTGCTATGAAAATCCTCCCCCTTTTTGCTGTTGCTTTTGGGACTTGCTGGCCTTCGCCCCCAAGCCCAAGCTCACGACCAAGCTCGGCACGGGCCTGACGGTGGGGGTGCCCGCCGCGTTTCCGCCCTGCCCGACGACGGCATTGCCGTGAAATACCCGTCGCCGCGCAAGCCGGTGGCCGTGTACACCAACCCCAGCGGCCGGGTCGACTACAGCGTGGCCGTGCGCCCCACCACCTTCGAGAGCATGGACTACGGCGTGCTGCTCAAGATTTACAAGGCCAGCATCCAGCGCCTCTACACCAAGGTGGAGTTTCTCAAGGAAGACATCCGCACCGTAAACGGGCGCGATTTCATGTACTTTGAATTTGTCTCGACCGTGGCCGACACCCGCCGCGCCAACCAACTGGCCCCCATCAAAGGTACCAGGCCGTGCAGTACGCCATTCAGGGCCAGCAATTGTACGTTTTACTTCGTGGCCCCCGCCGAAGAGCAGGCCCAGTGGCGGCCCACCGCCCAGGCCGTGATGAATGCCATTGAGCTGAAGTAAACTGGCCGCGAATCCCGCCCATGCAACCGACGCCTATTTCATGCTCCAGGCCCTGGCCGAGGCCGGAAGGCCCTGGCGGCCGATGAAATTCCCATCGGCGCGGTGGTGGTGTTTGAGAAGCAGATCATCGGGCGGGGCCACAACCAGACCGAGCAGCTGCGCGACGTGACGGCCCACGCCGAGATGCTGGCCCTGACGGCCGCCGCCAATTATCTGGGCAACAAATACCTGGCCGACTGCACGCTCTACGTCACCATTGAGCCCTGCGTGATGTGCGCCGGGCGCCAGCTACTGGGCCCAGCTGGGGCCGTGGTGTTCGGTGCCGACGAGCCCAAAGTGGGCTTCCGGCGGCACGGGCAGCTGCTGCACCCGCGCACCCAGCTGCGGGGCGGCGTGCGGCCGACGGAGTGCGCCGGCGCTGATGCAGGAATTTTTCAATTTAAAGCGGAAATAACACTACTTTTGAACCTGCGCAGCCGGCTGGTCGTCAACCATGGCTCGCAGTTGGGCTGTTTCATACCTGCTGCATTTCTCTCACACTCCAACACCCAAAACACCTGCACTTATGGCTTTCGAACTCCCCAAACTCCCCTACGCCTACGATGCCCTGGAACCCACTTTGACGCGCAGACGATGGAAATCCACCACAGCAAGCACCACCAGGCCTACGTGACCAACCTGAACAACGCCATTGCCGGCACCGAGATGGAAAACCAGTCCATCGAGGAAATCATGCACAACATTGCCAAGGCCCCGGCGGCCGTGCGCAACAACGGCGGCGGCCACTACAACCACTCCCTGTTCTGGACCATCCTGTCGCCCAACGGCGGCGGCCAGCCCACCGGCGCCGTGGGCGAGGCCATCACCAAGGCGTTCGGCAACTACGACAAGTTCAAGGAGGAATTCACCAAGGCCGCCACCACGCGCTTCGGCTCGGGCTGGGCGTGGCTGTGCAAGCAGGCCGACGGCTCGGTGCAAATCTGCTCCACGCCCAACCAGGACAACCCGCTGATGCCCGACTCGGGCTGCAAGGGCCTGCCCGTGCTCGGCCTCGACGTGTGGGAGCACGCCTACTACCTCAAGTACCAGAACCGCCGGCCCGACTACATCGCCGCGTTCTTCAACCTCATCAACTGGGACGAGGTGAACAGGCGCTTCGCCGAAGCCACCCCCATGTAAATTATCAGCACGCCGGGCAATCCGGGCGTAGCTGCTGCAAAAGGCCCGTTCCACGTTGTGGGGCGGGTCTTTTTTCATTTTCGGCTCGGGCCTCGGGGTGGTCACAAGCACTAATATGCCAGGGAGCGAAACAATTCGTGTACGTACCCGGTTTAAGGACGCGTTTCATTCATCAGATGCTGCTACTCACGCACGGCGGCTCATTCCTCTATGTCAAAGAAAACTTTTCAACCCGCCAGCTGGGTTCGCTAACCTTAACCAACCACGTGGTGATGGCACCGCTCACCCGCAGCCGCGCCCTGGGCAACGTGCCCAACGAGCTGATGGCCGAGTACTACCGCCAGCGCGCCACGGCCGGCCTCATCATCACGGAAGGCACCTCGCCCTCGGCCGATGGCCTGGGCTACGCCCGCATTCCGGGTTTGTTCAACCAGGAGCACGTCACCAACTGGCAGCGCATCACCGAGACCGTGCACCACCACGGCGGCCACATTTTCATTCAGCTGATGCACGCCGGCCGCATTGCCCACACCCTCAACCTGCCCGAGGGCTCGGAGGTGCTGGCCCCATCGGCCATTAAGGCCAAGGGCGAGATGTGGACCGACCAGGAGCAGCTGCTGGACCACACCGAGCCCCGCGAAATGCGGGCCGAGGAGCTGGCCCGCCTGCGCGACGAGTACGTGCAAAGCGCCAAGCTGGCCCTGGAAGCTGGTTTCGACGGCGTGGAAGTACACAGCGCCAACGGCTACCTGCTCTCGCAGTTCCTGAACCCGCACAGCAACCAGCGCACCGACCAGTACGGCGGCAGCGTGGAGAACCGCGCCCGCTTCGTGCTGGAAGTGGCCCGCGGCGTGGCCGAGGCCATCGGCCCCGAGCGCACCGGCATTCGCCTCTCGCCCTGGGGCACCGACGCCGACATGCCGCACTACCCCGAGATGGACGAAACCTACGCCTACCTGGCCGAAGAGCTGCAGAAAATTGGCCTGGTGTACGTGCACCTCGTGGACCACTCCAGCATGGGTGCCCCCGCCGTACCCGCCGAAACGGTGGCCACCATCCGCAAGAAATTCACCAACACCCTCATTCTGAGCGGCGGCTACACCACCGTGGAGCGCATTGAAGACGCCTTGGAGAACGGCCACGCCGACCTCGTCGCCATCGGCAAGCCCTTCATTTCGAACCCCGACCTAGTGGAGCGCCTCAAAACCGGCGCCGAGCTCGCTCCCCTCGACCCCGATACCTTGTATACCCCCGGCCCCGAGGGCTACATCGACTACCCCACGGCCGACGGCCAGCCCGCCGGCACGTTTTCGCCCAGCTACCAGGCCTAACGCTTTGTAGTTAAGTCCACACGTAAAGAGCCCCGGTCTTCACAGGCCGGGGCTCTTTACGTGTGGACTTTAGTTTTTTCAGGATTATCAGGACCGGCGCGTACACTTCCTGCTCCCTTATAAGCAGGTACTCAACCGCCGGGCTTGAGGTAGCGCTGCAAGTCGGCCACGTATTTTTCGAAAGCCGCCACGCCCACCAGCGTAATGGCACAGCGCGTGAGCGGGTAGCTGCCGTTCATCTCGCGGGTCACGGTGAGGTAGTTGGCTTCTTTCAGCTTGCCCAGCTGCACGCTCAGGTTGCCGGCGGTGGCCCCGGTTTTTTCTTTGAGAAAATTGAATTCGGCCTCCCGTACGCTCAGCAGCAGGCTCATCACCGCCAGCCGCAGCTGCGAGTGCAGCAGCGGGTCGAGGTCGCTAAACGGCGCGGCCACGGCGGTATTGGTTTCGGAGCAGGTGCCCCGGAATGATGTAAGATACAATCAGTGCCAAGGCCAGCAGGAGCATCAACTCCGGGCCTTGCACCCAAAACGCGGCGCCGGCTAGCACCCAGGCCGCCACCCCGCCCCACAGCAACGGCGAGAACCGAAGCGCCCCCCCCGTTACGAACGTGCCCAGCCCGTAGAGGGCAATGAAGAGAATGTACCCTGGCTGGTAGCCAAACACGACCATGATGCTGAAGGCAAACGCCATGGCCACGCCCATGGCCGTCCAGAGGTAGCGCATGAAGCTGCCCACGGCGCTCACCGCGCCGGCCTGGCGCTTGCCCAGCCGCACATGGTAGAGCAGCGAGCCCACTGCGGCCAGCGGCATCAGCACGGCCCACGGCCACCACGCCGGGCCGTAGCCGGTTTGTTGCAAAGCGTAGCTGCTCAGTGCGGCCACAGCCACCACCCAGCCCCACCACAGCAGGTCGAAGGAGTTGTCGCTCAGGTCTTGTTTGGCAGCCTGAATCATTTGCTGGATGATTTGCAGGCTTTCGGTGCCGGTCAGGGGCTTGTCGGTGGCTTCCATGGATGCAGAAATGAATGAGGTGAATAATAAATCAAATGTAAAGTAGTTTATATTATAAATCAAATCATGTTGCAAACTTTTTTATCAGATTTTTTTTTTGTTGGCCTTATCTGAGAATAATTGCCCGTCATGCCGAGCGTAGCCGGGGCACCTCGCGAGCAGCGGTCCCTCATCGGTGCAACAGGTAGAGCGAGCTGCCCCGGGTGCGCTCGGCACGACGGCCTTGGGGCGGCTTTTTGGCTTGCGTGAGGTTTTCGGATAGGCCTGGGCTCTGAGGCGTCGGGGTGTCTGGTTCGCCCGCGGCGGTTCGTTGGGTTTGCTGGCACGATGCCGTGTATCTTTAACACCAAAACTCCCCCTTCCTTTTATTCTGACTCCGCATGAATACCAAGTTGCGCCTCATCATACTGAGTTTCCTACAATTCTTTATCTGGGGCTCCTGGTTGATAACGATTGGGGCGTATTGGTTTCAGACGAAAGAGTGGTCGGGGACGCAGTTTGGGGCCATTTTTTCGACCATGGGCATTGCGTCCATCTTCATGCCCTCGCTCATGGGCATCGTGGCCGATAAGTACGTGAACGCGGAGAAACTCTACGGCATCCTGCACATTCTGGGCGGTGTCACCCTGTGTACCATTCCGTTGGTCGACGACCCCGGCGTGTTCTTTTGGGTCATTCTGCTGAACATGATATTCTACATGCCCACGCTGTCGCTGTCCATCGCGGTGTCGTTTTCGGTGCTCAAAACCCAGGCCCTCGACGTGGTGAAGGACTACCCGCCCATTCGCGTGTGGGGCACCATTGGCTTCATTGTGGCCATGTGGACGGTGAGTTTGCTGGGCATCGAGAAATCGGCCAGCCAGTTTTACGTGGCCGCCGGCGCGGCCTTTGTGCTGGGCATCTACTCCTTCACGCTGCCCAAGTGCCCGCCCCAGTCCACCAACACGTCCAGCCAGGGCTTGCTGGAAGTACTGGGCCTCAAGTCGTTTGCCATTTTGCGCGACCGTAAAATGCTCACCTTTTTCCTGTTTGCGCTATTGCTGGGGGCCGCGTTGCAGCTCACCAACGCCTACGGCGACACCTTCCTGCACGATTTCGACAAGACCCCGGCCTACCGCGACACGCTTACCGTGAAGTACCCGGCCATCATCATGTCCATCTCGCAGATTTCGGAGACGCTGTTTATTCTGGCCATTCCGTTTTTCCTGCGCCGCTTCGGTATCAAGCAGGTCATGCTATTCAGCATGATTGCCTGGGTGCTGCGCTTCGGGCTGTTTGCCTACGGCAACCCCGGCGAGGGCCTCTGGATGATTATTGTTTCCTGCATCGTGTACGGCATGGCGTTCGACTTCTTCAACATCTCCGGCTCGCTGTTCGTCGAAACCCAAACCCAGCCCAGCATTCGGGCTAGCGCGCAAGGCTTGTTTATGATGATGACCAACGGCTTCGGGGCCGTGCTGGGCAGTTCGCTGAGCGGCGTCATCATTCAGGAATACTTCACCGACGCCGGCGGCGCCAAGGACTGGCAGGGCATCTGGCTCACGTTTGCCGCCTATGCGCTGGCCATTGCCGTGCTGTTTATCATCTTTTTCAAGCACACCCACAGCACCGAGCCCGTGGAAGAAGCCCAGCCCGAAGGCTTGCTTTCGGTGGAACAAGCCTAGCGCACCCCAGCGGCGCGCTGCTGCGGCTGCCGTTGTACCCCTGCTACTACAAAAAGCCCCGCCATTCGCGGGGCTTTTTTATGGGGCTGCCCTTGCCCTTGGTGCTGGCAGCATAGCCCAGGCCGTTGGATTGGATGCAATACGCCTTGTAGTCAGCAAGTAAGCAAGTAAGCTGAAGCGGTTGCTTTCCCGGCGGTAACGTGTATTTTTGAGTTTGACAGCATACGGCATGAAGAAACCCTTGCCACCAGTGGCACCCCCCAACCTTTCTCAAACCTTCGAGCGCGACGGCTATTTCCAACCCGTTTCCTGGTTTTACGCGGCGTTTGGCGTGCTGCCGCGCCGCGAGATTTACCAGTTGGCCAGCGCCGAGTCGCGGCAAACCGTGCTCACCGCGCTGGCCAAGACCCACGACCTGGAGGCCTGCACCGTGGCCCATGCCGTGTATCTCGACAAGAAGGGCAAAGCGCCCGACATCAGCCATTACGCCCTGAACCTGGCGCCGCACCTGCTGCTCTGGTTCTACGAGCGCGGCACCTACGGCGACCGCGCCGGCCAGCTGTTCTTCTCCCCCCAAACCGACCCCCAGCAGCTGGCGCTGGCCCAGGCGCTGCTGGTGGCCGAGCTGGACACCGGCAAGCTGGAGCACGACCGCATTCAGGTGCTGCGGCTGGCTTTCGGCGAGCTGGAGTTTTCGCCGCTGCCCATCAAAATCCCCGCCCTGGACCTGGCCCTCAACTACAACGACGACCTGCTGCCGGCCCACGACGCCATTCTCAAGCGCCTGCAGCAGCCCGACGACAAGGGCATCATCATTCTGCACGGCCCGCCCGGCACCGGCAAAACCAGCTACATCCGCCACCTCTGCGGCCTCACCGACAAGCCCAAGCTATTCATTCCGCCCAACCTGGCCACCCGCATCGCCGACCCGGAGTTCATCAACCTGCTGCACGACAACACCAACTCCATCCTGCTCATCGAGGACGCCGAGGAGCTGCTGGCCAAGCGCGACGGCTACGGCGGCAACGCCGTGAGCAACCTGCTGAACCTCTCCGACGGCCTGCTCTCCGACGGCTTCCACATCCAGATTATCTGCACCTTCAACGCCGAGCTGGCCCGCATCGACAAGGCCCTGCTGCGCAAGGGCCGCCTCATTGCCTCCTACCGCTTCGAGGCCCTGGAGATTGAAAAAGCCCAGGCCCTGGCCACCAGCCTGGGCCAAACCGAACCCGTGCTGGAGCCCACTGCTCTGGCCGACATTTATAACCGCGACAAAACCGACTTCATCAGCGAAGCCAAGACGCCCGGCCGAATCGGTTTCAGCCGCTGAACGGAGGCTCGTCGATACAAAATTGGTACAAAAAAAGTACGTCTTTGGCACAAAGAAAAAGCCCGCTCTGCAGTGCGCAGAGCGGGCTTTTTCTTGTAAAAGCGCAAGGTAATGCGCTTTATGCTTACTTCGAGCCGAAGAAGAAATCAGCTTCGATTTGGGCGTTCTCATCGGAGTCGGAGCCGTGCACGGCGTTGGCTTCGATGCTCTTGGCGTACTTCTTCCGGATGGTGCCGTCGGCCGCCTGGGCGGGGTTGGTAGCGCCGATGAGGGTGCGGAAATCAGCTACGGCGTTGTCTTTCTCCAGCACGGCAGCCACGATGGGGCCGCTCGACATGTACTTCACCAGGTCGTTGTAGAAAGGACGCTCGGCGTGCACGGCGTAGAACTGGCCCGCGCGCTCGGCGGTGAGGTTGATTTTCTGGAGTTCCACAATGCGGAAGCCGCCTTCTTCCATCATGTGCAGGATGCCACCGATGTGGTTTTCCTGTACGGCGTCGGGCTTAATCATCGTGAATGTGCGGTTGGTGGCCATGGCGGGGGGGGTATTCGAATAAAAATGAAGTGTTGAAAGGGCAAAACTACCACATCCCTAGCCAGCACCCAACCCCAGGTCCCTCGGTGGCCCGGCCCGGCGGGCCCAAGCCAACACCTCTTTTGCGCCGCCGCTATTTTTTATTGGCCGGGCGCAAATGGAAAATTTAGCCCTTGCTTCTCCCCCACGAAAGCCGGTATTGGCGGATAAACCGCTTTTTCACCCGGAAAGCAGCCGGCGTCATTCGTCGGTTTCAGGCGAACCTTCCGGGGGGCCACGGCTGTTAAGAAAAGATTTCTTCCGACTTTTGCCGCCCGATTTCTTCGTAAGCCACCGGCCCTTAGTTTCTTTCAGGACCAATCCCGTTGTCGATGTCCAATCCCATTTCCGCCCTGCAAACGCTGTTTGCCCAGCCCCGGCAGGTTGTCATCACCACCCACCACAAGCCCGACGCCGACGCGCTGGGCTCGTCGCTGGCCTGGGCCGGGTACCTCAAGCAAAAAGGCCACCACGTGACGGTGGTTACGCCTTCCGACTACCCCGCCTTCCTCAACTGGATGGAGGGCAACGACGAAGTGGTGGTGTACGACAAGCGCCAGAACGACCGCCAGGTGCGCGACCTCATTGCCCGCGCCGAAGTCATCTGCTGCCTCGACTTCAGCTGCCTGGGCCGCATCAACGAGCTGGGCGAGTACGTGCGCCAGGCCAGCGGCACCAAGGTGCTCGTCGACCACCACCAGGAGCCCGAGGACTTTGCCGACATCGTTTTTTCGGTGCCCACGGCCGCGGCCACGGCCGAGCTGATTTTTGAAATCATCCGCGACCTGGGCGACCAGGACCTCATCACCAAGGGCATTGGCGAGGCGCTGTACGCGGGCATTATGACCGACACGGGCTCGTTCCGCCACCCCAGCACCTCGCGCAACGTGCACCTCATCATTGCCGAGCTGCTGAAGGTCGAACATCGACCTCTCGTCGGTGCACCGCCGCATCTACGACTCGCACTCCGAAATCCGGCTGCGCTTCCTGGGCTTTGTGCTCAAGGATAAGCTGGTGGTGAACCGCGAGTTCAACACGGCCTACATCGCCATCACGCAGGACGAGCTGCGCCAGTACGAAAGCAAAACCGGCGACACCGAAGGCCTGGTCAACTACGCGCTGAGCATCGAGGGCATTGGGTTTGCCGCCGTGTTCATCGACCGCGGCGTGGCCGTCAAAATTTCTTTCCGCTCGGTGGGCAACTTCTCGGTGAGCGACTTTTCGCGCCGTCATTTCGACGGCGGCGGCCACCACAACGCGGCCGGCGGCATCAGCTACGAGCCGCTGGATGCAACGGTGGAGCGCTTCCTGGGCATCTTGCCCGAGTATAAGGAGCAGCTCACGGGCGTGCCCGCCGCCGTAGCGCCGCCAGTGGCGTAACTTTGAACCGTATTCGATTCTTCACTTCTTCTATTTTCATGCGTTTTTCCTCCCGCTCCTGCGCGGCAGCTGGCCCTGGCGGCCGGCGTGCTGGGCTTCGCTTCCCTCACCGCCTGCAACAAAGGCGGTGGCGATTTTGCCAAAACCAAGTCTGGCATCGAGTACAAGATTTTCAAGAAAGTCGGCAACGGCTACGAGCGGCGCGAAATCGGCCCCGATGGCGACCCGACCTACAAAGACCGGGTGGGCAAGTTGCTGCTGGGCCACATGCGCTACACCACCGGCAAGGACTCGGTGCTGCAGAACACCCGCCGCGACGTGGGCATGCCCGTGCCCCTGCCCCTGCAGGAGCTGAAGCAGAAAGGCGCCCCCGACGAGGCCCTGTCCTTGCTGCAGCCCGGCGACAGCGGCGTGTTCCGCTTCCAGGTCGACTCGCTCATCAAGCCCAAGTCGGGCCAGCCGGTGCCGCCGTTCCTGCGCCGCGGCGGCAACGTGGTGATGATGTACGTGGCCACCACGCCCAAGCTCATCACCCAGGAAGAAGCCCAGGCCATGCAGCCCGAGCTGCAGAAGCGCGCCATGGCTGCCCAAATGAAGCAGCGCATGGCCTCGCCCGAGTACGCCAAGCAGATGCAGGAGCAGAAGGACGCCCAGGCCAAAGCGATGGCCGACGCCCGAAGTACAGGCCCAGCTGAAAAAGGACGACGCCGTGCTGCAGGACTACATCAAGAAAAACAACCTGACCGTGCAGAAAACGCCCTCGGGCATCTACTACCAGGTACTGAAGCCCGGCACCGGCCCCAACGCCCAAGCCCGGCCAGACGGTGAGCGTGAACTACAACGGCACGCTGCTCAGCGGCAAGGAGTTTGACTCGTCGGACAAAGCCGGCAAGCCCATTGAGTTCCCCATCGGCCAGGGCGCCGTGATTCCGGGCTGGGACGAAGGCATTGCCCTGCTCAACAAGGGCAGCCGCGCCATCCTGCTCATTCCCTCGTCGCTGGCCTACGGGCACGCGCGGTGCCGGCGCCGACATTCCCGCCAACGCGCCCCTGCGCTTCGAAGTGGAACTGGTTGACGTTCAATAGACCTTGTTAAATTTCTGATTCCGGCCAACGGGCGGCGCGGCATAGCTGCCCGGGCTCCGTTGGCCGGAATTTTTTTAGCCCCTCTCGCCGTGATGAAAAATCTCCTGCTCCGTTCGCGCTACCTGCTGCTGGCTGCTGGCCTGCTGCTGGCTGCCCCGGCCCTGTGGAGCTGCAACTCCGAAACCACTACCAGAAGTCGGTGCGCCAGCACGAAGAGCAGATGAAGCGTCATCGACGAGGACACCATTCGCAACTACTTCGCCGCAACCAGCTACTCACCAAGCTACCCGCACCAATTCCGGCCTGTACGTGGTGAACCTGGCTGACGAGCCCAGGGCACGCCGGTAACAGCGGGCAAGCAGGTGCGCCTGAAGTACCTGGGCCGCTTTCTGAGCAATGGCGCGCACCCCGAGTCGTCGGGCTACCCGGCTTCGAGGGCGACGCGAGCTTCCCGGCGGCAGCTATTTTCGATAACTCCGCCGACAACCACTCCGCCTGCGGCTGCGTGGTGTTCACGGCTGGCAGCGGCACCATTGCCGGTTTCAACGAAGGCCTGCTGCTGATGCGCCAAGGCGACCGCAAGCTGTTGCTGCATTCCCTCGCAGCTGGCCTACGGGCCCAGCGGCAACGCCGGTGCCGTTCCGCCCGATGCGGCCCTGCTGTTTGACATAGAAGTTCTCGAGCGTTTAATAACAGGCATTCCGTGGCAAAGCGCTAGCCTTGGTCGCTGTGAAGCGTGGCGTGGCCTGCGTGCTGTTGCTGGCCGCTACGGCCGCCAGCGGCAGGAAGCGCCCAAACGCCAGCCGTGCCGGCTACGCCCACGGCCCCGCCCGACTGGCTCCGACACCGCGCGCCTCGTCCCGCAGCTCACGCCGGGCGGGGTGCGCTTTGTGTTTCGTGAGCGGGGCACTGGGCCGTTGGCCCAGCCCGGCAGCCGCGTGGCCGTGCGCTACACCGGCTTTCTGCCCGATGGCCACATCTTCGACGCCACGGCAGCCTCCGGGCGGGCCGCTGCGCTTCCGGGTAGGCCGCGGCGAGGTCATTCCGGGCTGGGACGAGCTGCTCCTGCTGTTGCCCGCGGGCTCGCGGGTGCGGGCCTGGATTCCGGCCGCGCTGGCCTACGGCGCCAGCCGGCGTGCCCGACCCCGACGATGACGCCGCTTACCTCATTCCGCCCAACACCGAACTGGTTTTTGAGCTGGAGGTGTGAGCGTGCGCTAAGCATCGTTCAGCTTCCGGCTGCCTGATTTCTTACTTCTATCCTCATGCGAAATACTTTTTCTGCGGCGCCGTTCTGCGCTTTGTTCGGCTAGCCGCAGCCGGCACTGGCGCAGGCCCCGGCCGCCGATTTTGCCCGCCTGCCCAGCGGGCACCGAGTACCGCCTGTTTCGCAAAGACGCCGCCGGGCGCTACCAGCCCCGCCGCTGGCGCCCTACCGATGCGCCCTACGCCAGCCGCGCCGGCCAGATTCTGACCGTGTTTATGGAATTTCGCACCGGCCGCGACTCGGTGCTCATGAAATCGCGCCTCATGCAGCCCACTGCCCAGCCCGTGGCCCTGCCGCGCAGACCCGCCCGCGGCGGCCTCGAAGAAGCCCTGGGCACTGCTGCTGCCCGGCGACAGCGCCGTGTTCCGCTTCCCGGCCGATACCGTATTTGCCAAAACGTTCCGCCAGCCCGTGCCGCCCTTTCTGCGCAAAGCCGGCAATACGCTGATGGTGTTGGCCAGCGCCCGTGAACTGCTGACGCATGGCCGAAATGACGGCCCGCCAGCAGCAAGCTGCAGGCCGAATACGCTGAAGCAGGCCGAAGCCGCTGCCGCGGCCCAAACCGTGCCAAAGACAACGCCCAGATTCAGGCCTACCTGAAAAAGAACAAGCTGGTGGCCAAGAAAACGGCCGGCGGCACCTACTACATCATCACCCGAGCCCGGCACGGGCCTGCCGCCCAAAAGGGCCAGACCGTGCAGCGTACTGTACCGCGGCACCGTGCTGGCCACGGGCAAGGAGTTCGACTCGTCGGCCAAGCACGGCAACGAGCCCATTTCCTTTCGCCCTGGGCGCGGGCCAGGTTATCAGGGCTGGGACCAGGGCATTGCCATGCTCCCCAAAGGCAGCAAAGCCATGCTGCTCATTCCCTCGCCCCTGGCCTACGGCGCGCGCGGCGCCGGGGCCGACATTCCGCGCCAACGCCGTGCTGCGCTTCGAAGTGGAGTTAGTAGACTTTAAATAAGCTGCAGCTTAGCCTGTTTGCTAAAAGTCAAGGCCGTGCCGGTGCTTTGGCCACTACCATGGCGCCTGCTCACCTGCACGGCCGCCAGCTAGTTCGCCAGCACTTCGACAGAATGTCGAGCGAGCGGATTTCGCCCAGCTGCTCCACGTGCAGCTGGTAGTAGCGAATGAGCACGTTCAGCAGCTCGTGCCGTACGCGGCCGTTGGGGATGGTGCTGGTGGCCGGGGTCGCGCAGCAGTTCGTCGAAGTAGCCATCGAATTCGCGCAGGCGCAGCGTGGCCGGGCCCGGTAGCGCCCGTGCGCGGTGGGCGCGTGGCCCGGCCATGATCACCTGGTCGGTCAGTTCGCCGCCCGTGCTGATGCCAAAGCCCAGGTAGGTAGCCAGCTGCAGCAGAAAGATGAGCGCAAAATTCTCCGCTGCCCGCTCTTCTGCTGGTCAAAAGCCAGAATGGAATCGTGCAGAAACTGAAACAGCGGCTCGTTCTGCTCTTCCTCGCGCACGGCCCGGCCCACCACTTCCGACAGAAACAGCACCACGCTGCTTTTCTGCACCTCGTAGGGCAGGCGTCAGGAACGGCTCGGCGCAGCGGAACTCCGACAGGCGCGTGAGGCCGCCGCTGCCCCGGGCCACGTAGGCCACCAGCTCCAGCAGCGTGAAGGGCTGAAACAGGGCAATGCGGCCCGGCGGCTTGGCTTTGCGCACGCCGTTCACCACGTAGCTCTGCACGCCCAGCCGCTCGGTGTAGATGCGGGCAATGATGCTGGTTTCGCGGTATTTCAGGTAGCTGAGGACGATGCCCCGGGTTTTGATTAGCATGTTTTATCGAAATAAGGAATGAGGAGTGCGGAATGAAGAATTTCGGCAGGCATGCATAACCACAATTCCGCGTTCTTCACTCTGCATTCGCTCAGCTCTATTTGCTAAGCACGGCCACTTTGCTCACGCAGCCGTTCTTGCCATCGGCATCGGCAGAAAGCACCAGGTAAATGCCCGAGCGCACGCGCTGGCCGTCGGGCGTGGTCAGGTTCCAGGTCACGGTGCCGCCGTTGGCCGTGGTGGCGTACACGAGGTGGCCGGCCACGTCGGTAATTTTCACCATGCGCATTGTTGGCCAGGCCGCGTGATGCCCACCGTGCCCGCGAAATCGGGCCGCACGGGGTTGGGGAATACCGCGGCGCAGTTGGGCTCGCCTTCGGTGACGGTGGCCGCGCCGCGGTAGCGCCACCACGCCGGCATCGGTGGCCACCCACACTTCGCCGGTTTTGTCGTTCACTTTCACGTCCACAATGCGGTTGGAGGGCAGCGGGCTGTTGGCGGTGGTGAAGTGCAGCAGGGCCTCGTCGGCATCGGGGCTGAAACAGCCACAGGCCGTTGTCGGTGCCAAACCACTTGCGGTCGCCGCCATCCACGGCCAGCGTGCCGCACGGCCTCGCTGAACAGCGCCGGAAAGCCCGTGCCTTCGCCCCGCCGCACAACGGGCAGCGTGAATACGGCATCCGAGTCGAAAGGGCCCGCTGGGGTCGTTGAACACGGCCACGCCTTTGATGGTGGCGGCCCACATGTACCCCCGGCGGTCTTTCGCCAACTCATAAATCTGATTGTCGGGCAGGCCCGTGGCCGTGGTGAAAAAGCGCGTGGCTGCGGTTGGTACCGTGGCGGGGTCGACGGCAAAAATGCCCATGGCGGCCGCATCGGTGGGGTCGGTTTTGCGCGACACCGAAACCCAGACGTAGCCATTATCGTCCAGGGCAATGCGGTCGAGCGCCTCAAGCCCCGGCACCCACGGAATGATTTGCCAGGTGGTCGCGGCCGGGTCGAAGAGGAACAAGCCCCGAGTACGCCGGACCGCAAATGCCGGTTCACCACCCACACTTTGCCCTCCGGCGTCGGCGGCCACATCGGTGACTTCGACCCGGTTCTGGCCATGCCAAAGGTGCCCAGCAGCGGGCTGCCGGCGGGCGTGCCTTCGCCAAACTGCCGAATTTGCCCGGGCCTTTCCACTCCAGCAGCCCGCCGCCGTAGGCGCCCACGTACAGGGTGCCGTCGGGGGTGCGGGTGCCGCGCACCGGGCTCGAGCAGGCTTGGGGAACTCGCCGGGCTGGGAAGGTTCGGCGCGTTGAAGTTGGTCCATTGCCCGTCTGTTATATTCGTAAAACCCGGCGCCTGCCCGCACGATAGACGGGTCGTACCGCTCGGAATAGCCGCCCGGTGAATACGTCCACGGTGTTGGTGCGGGCATCGGCCAGCAACACTGAAGGCCAGGCTGCTGGCCGGGCCATTGGCCACAAACGGCTCCGTGGGCCTGGCCGCGCCGGGCCGCACCCGCTGCAGGCCCAGCTCGAAGTTGGCCACGTAGAAGCTGCCATCGCGCGAGCGCACGGCATCCTGCAGAAAGGTGCCGGCCGGGGCTGCGGCCACCACAGTGGTCACCGCGTCGTTGCGGTCCGATGCGGCGCACGCCCGTAGTCATCATCGATGATCAGCACCCCGATGCTGCTGGCCCGCAGGTTGCGGAACTGCGCCGTGTAGGTGTTCGGCACCGACCGCCAGGTGCCGGGGCTGCCGGGCACGAACTGATACACGCCCGATGCCGGTGCCGCTCCACGGCGGCATACACCTGCGCCGTCGTAAGCCGCCAGAAAGCGGTAGATCGCCGCGCGGGGTCCAGCGGCACGGCTGGTACAGCGGTCCAGCTGCGGTAGTCGAGCAGGTTGCTGGTCAGCGCCCCGCGCAGCAGCCCAGCCGAAGTGGCCACGTAAAGGTAGCCGTTGGCCACAGCGGCATCGTACACGTCACCACGGTGCCGCCCGGCCCAATGTTGCTGTAGGTATCCTGATTTCCAGCTTGACCAAGTCAATCACCACCAGGCCAAAGGTAGTTGACACGTAGGCCTTGCCGCTGCCGATCGATATGGTTGGTATATGGTCTTATCGCCCTGAATCGGCTTGCGCAGCAATCGTTGAGGTTGCGCACGCTGCCATTGGGCTGCAGAATGTCAATGTTGGTGTTGCGATAAGCCAGCACCGTTTGCTGCGTCACCGAATCGTAGGCCAGGGCCGCTACTCCCACATCATTCAGGCCATCGCGGCGCGAAAGCACCTGCGTGGTATTCAGGTCTTTATCCAGGAAATAAAAGGCATTTTCCGTGGCCACATACACCCGGTCGCCGGCATCGGCCAGGCGCAGGGGGTGGTTGGTGGGCAGGTGCAGCTGCCAGTCGCCGTAGCCGACCGGCCTCTGGGCAAGGCGTGCCGCAGCAACTGAACAGCAGCCCGGCCAAGCCCAGCAAACAACGGAAAAAGTGAGACATACGCTCAGCAAAAACACAGAGTATGGATAGCAAAGCAGCAGGTGCCCAGCCGTCTGCCAACGCTGCGCCCGGCTTGTTTAGTGCGCGGCGGCCGAGCGGGCTTCCAGCGTCGGGTGCTTTGGCCTGCATGCCTTCCAGAAAACAGGGCCGGCAGCGGGCTTCGTACGAGTCGGTTTCGCCGAGCAGCACCTGGCTTTCGCTGGCCGCAATGCGGTACGAATACGAGGCAATTTCGCCGCAGCACACGCACACGGCGTGCACTTTGGTCACGAATTCGGCCGTGGCCAGCAGCGCCGGCATGGGGCCAAAGGGCCGGCCCAGGTAGTCCATATCGAGCCCGGCCACGATCACGCGGATGCCGTTGTTGGCCAGCTGCGCGCACACGTCCACCAGCGAGCTCATCAAAAAACTGTGCCTTCGTCGATGCCCACCACGTCGGAGCCGGCCGCCAGCAGCAGGATTTCGGAGGCAATGGCCACCGGCGTCGAGCGAATGCGGGCGGCGTTGTGGCTCACCACGTCTTCGGCGTGGTAGCGGGTATCGAGGGCGGGCTTGAAAATTTCGACCCGCTGCCGGGCAATGCGGGCGCGGGTGAGGCGGCGAATCAGCTCTTCGGTTTTGCCCGAAAACATGGAGCCGCACACCACTTCAATCCAGCCCCGGCGCGGGGCGTTGTGGCGGTTGCCGACGCGGGGTTCAATAAACAAGGTACAGGCGGCTTGAGATGGGTTTGAAACCTAAAGTTAGGAACGAACAGCCGAGCACGCCACTCCGTCCCAGCCGACACTGGCGCCGACTCGAGCAAACGCCCTGACCATCTGCTGTTACCTGGCGGAGCCGCTGCCCAATAATTTCGGCTCAGCCAGTTGGGCCTAGCCATACTGCACGTGGGGCAGCTTGCGTGGCTTCGGGCACCCGGCCCATGGCCTCGCCCGCGGGCAGCTGGGCCTGGCAGGTAAGCCGCTCGTTGGGCAGCAGGCGGCCGGCGGCCCGGTAGCGCAGCTCGGCAGCGGTGGGCGGGCTGAGGTTTTCCAGGCCCTGCCAGCACTTGCATGCGGCAGGTGGTGCAGCGGCCTTTGGCCCCGCAGGCGTGCATCCAGTCGTGGCCGGCGGCGTGCAGGGCAGCCAGCAGCGTGGCCCCGGCCGGCACTTCTATCGGCCGCGCCGGGCAAGTTTTCAATCGTCAACAGGGCCATTTGTGCCTAACTTCGGCCACCGAAACCCGGCCTTTTTATGAACGACAAATATAGCCTCGCCAAGTGCGCGCAATACGGCCGCCGCTTGGCCGCCCGGCTCTGCGACCAGCATTTCGGCTCCCAGCCCACCGCCACCCTCGACGGTCCGGCCGTGCTCAAGTTCACGCCCAGTCCGCCAGCTCAACCTGCTGGTCATTCGCCAGCTGCTCGGCCAATGGCAGGCCGAAACCGCCCGCCTGCGCAGCCCTTATTTTGATTTTGAAGCCGCTCCCGTGCAGGCGGCCCTCACGCAGTTCATGAACGTGCTGTCGCGCCACATCAGCCTGGGCCGCGCCGCCTTCGAGCCCTTGCTGGCCCAAGCCGCCGCCGATACCCTCGGCATGGTAGCCGACCCCAGTGGCAGCTTCCAGCGCCTGCTGCTGGGCACGGCCGAGACGGTCACCCTCGCCGGCCTGCGCGACAACCTGCGCTACATCGACATCGACAAAGCTTTTTTCAGGGATTTGTCGAGAGCCTGCCCGCCAGCAAGCGAGCCTCAGCCGCGATTTTCTCGCTGCACCGCTTCGAGCTGTACCACGCCGCCAACTACAAGGCCCACCAGCCCATGCAGCGCCTGGTCGCCGAGCTCAGCGCCCTGCTGCCCCTCACCACCGCCGACCTGCTGGAAGATGGCCCGGTTTCAACTGCCAGTGCCTCCGCAAGCCGCCCCCGGTTGCCCCGGCGGCCGAGCAGGCAGCTCCCGCAGCAAAGCCCGCGGAGCCTGCTCCGGCAAGCGCTCCGGTGCCAGTGCCAACCTTCGTTTCTGCTCCGGCCGCAAGCGCTCCGGAGCCAGTGCCAGTCACGCCGCCCGAGCCACCGTCTGCCGCTCCCGCCTTGCCGCCGCCTTCGACCGAGCGCCGTCGTCCCTCTGCACGAAAAGCTGAAAGCCAGCCAGCCCACCACCGCCCCCTTGGCCGAAACGCTGCGGGCCACTGCGCCATCCGTCAGCTGGCCGAGCGCGCCGGCCCCAAAGTAGAAACCCTGCGCGAAGCCATTTCCATCAACCAGCGCTTCAGCTTCATCAACGAGTTGTTTAATGGCGAAAACATGGAGTACCACGCCGCCATTCAGCACCTCGACACCCTGCCCACCGCCGACCAGGCCCGGGCCTACGTTACCGGCCACCTGTCGCAGCGCTACGATTGGGGCCGCAAAGAAGAACACGTCAATAAGCTGCTGAAGCTCATCGAGCGCAAGTTTGCCTAGTTCCGCGCTCCTGTTTACCGCAGTCCCTGGCTGGGAGCCCGCGTCTCGGCGCTGGCTGTTGCCGTGGCTGCTGGCAGTGGCTGCGCTGGCCAATCTGGCCTACCCGATGTACGTGCACTACGATTTCTCGCACTCGCTCGGACACGCGCAGCTACCTGCGCATGGCCGCCGGCCGCTTCGACAGCGTCAGCGTCACCCGCCGCTACCGGGTGCTGGTGCCTGCCGCGGCGGCGGTCGTAGCCGCACCCAGTAGCCCGGACTATATGGCCGTGTATGGCCCCAGCGCCCGGCCGGGCAGTGGCCGCTGCGCTTCGCTTTTTACTTGGTCAATTGCCTGGTGCTGGCGGCCGCCGGGGCCTGCTGGTATCACGGCTGCCCGCCTGGCAGGGGCCTCCGTCTGCGCGCCGCCCTGGCCATGCTGGCCGTGCTCACCAGCCGCTGGGCCGTGTATGCCGCCGGCCTGCCCCTCACCGATAGCCTGTACCTGCTGGTTATTGGCCTGGGCTACTACGCCATCCGGCGGGGCCCCGGCGGCGGCTGGGCGCTGGCTGGCGCGCTGGTCGTTGGGCCCACTGGCCAAAGAGTCTTTCTTCTTGTTGGTGCCCTGGCTGCTCTGGTTTGGCCGGCCAGCCCTGGCGTGGCCCCGCCAGCTGCTCGCGCTGGCGGCTGGGCTAGCCGCCTTGTTCACTGGTGCATTAGTTCATCGACAGCCGCTTCGGAGCGCCCGGCACGCCGTCGGTAGCCAATGCCCTGGAGCACATTGAAAACATTACCTATTCCTTTCATCGGGCCGCTCTCGCCAAAAGGCATCGGCGAACTGCTCAGCATTTTTGGCCTATTCACCTTCATGTTCCCATCGCTTTCTGGCTGGAAGCAACGCCAAGCAGTCGCCGTTCAGCTGTCGGCTTTCATACTCGCTTGGGATGGGCCGAAATCAGTCTGCTTGCTCATCGTAGGCTTTCACATGCTGCTTTCCGGCGACCTGGGCCGCATGGGCTACCTGGCCGCCCCTGTTTTCTGCGCCGCACTAGCCTCAGTCTTCACCCACTGGCGCGCCTGCTCAGCTCGGCCTGGTGCTACGTCCGGGCCCCTTCCAAACCCACCAGCGCCAGCCCCAACAGCAACGGCCACACCGGCACCAGAAACCGCGCCGCCCCCAGCGGCCCGGTCAGCAGCGCCACATAGAACAAAATGCCCACCGCCACCCAGCGCCCGCGCCGCAGCACACGGCCCGCCGTTCCTCAGCCGCAGAAATCCGCGCACCGCCAACGCCAGCCGCGCCAAGTTCGCCAACAGTAACCATCCCAACAGCGCCAGTACGCCCATCGGCAAGCCGCGTCAGCGCCTGCCACAACCCGCCGTGCCCGCACCTGCGCCAGCAAGCCCGCCGCCTGCGGCGGCGGCCACCCCAGAAACTGGCTGATATCAAACCGGCCAGGGTCCAGAAACAACGTCCCCATGCCCTGCAGATGCTGGCGCGCATACACCACCGGGTGCGCTCACAGCACTGCCACCGCCCGGGCCCGAATAAGCCTCTGCCGTGCTGCAAAATCGGCTGTCGCATTAGCCTCGCTGCAGCACGCCGGCCACCCATTTTTCCTCGGCCGCTGGCCCATCCAGCTGCCGTACCACCCCCGCCGCATTGTAGTGCAGCAGGTTAATTTCCGCAATGCTGGAAAAATGAAAATAGCCGGTCCGCTGCATGGTTCCACCCCATGTACAGCCCAACCACCAGCAGTGGCATTGCCCATCAGTCGCAGCCAAACGCGCTTTCTTCTCACGCCAAGCCAGCACGGCGCCAGCACCAGCCACTACCACTGCCAACGGATAAAAAACCGGTTTCAGCAGTAAGGCCAGCACCAATGCCAGCAGCCCCTACAATAGCCACATACTTTGGTCTTCAGAAACTCAATAATCCGCAACTGCCACCCCAAAATAGCCCCACAACCACTGTTTGCAGCAGCATCTCACTCATCACCGCATTCGCGTAAATGAATTGTGCCGGAAAAGGCAGATACCGAACACCACTGCCCACATCCAATGCATCGTTACGATGGGCCGCGCAGTACGCGCCCACCACCTGCAATACCAACCCATATTGAGCAAACTCAACACATTTTGAAATAACAGCACCAAACACGGCGCTTCCCAGCGCTCCGCCCAAGCCAGCAACAACCAGCGGATACCCAACGTGGCCGAATAGTGAACTCCTGCACCGCCTGCCCGCTTGGCATACTCATCAGGCCAGGGCCGGGCATAAAGTCTCCCGTGTCACGCCACAGGTTTTCTGCCGCCTGCAGGTAGCGGCTCCGAATCCGGAAACTCCACACTCCCGCTATGCAGTGCCCAGGCAAGTGCCAAACGCGTGCATCCGCAACCAATACCATCCACACCCAGCCCGGCACGCGCTCGCTCCGCATCAGCGCACCAAATCCTGCTTGCGATAAGCATCCAGGGCCAGCAAGCTAAACAGCAAAATAGTGAACGACCACAACGAAGACCCGCCATAGCTAAAAAACGGCAGCGGAATTCCCACCACCGGTGCCAGCCCTATCGTCATGCCCATATTCACCGTCATATGAAAGAACAGAATACTCGCCACACAATACCCATACGTTCGCCCAAACACCGAATTCTGCCGCTCCGCAACATAAATAATGCGCCACAGCAGCGTCAGGTAAAGCCCAATTACCACAAAGCTACCCATCCAGCCAAACTCCTCTCCTACTGTGCAGAAAATAAAATCAGTACTTTGCTCCGGCACAAAATCAAATTGGTCTGCGTCCCTTGCAAAAAGCCCTTTCCCAACAATCCGCCCGACCCAATGGCAATTTTACTCTGCGTCACATTCCATCCTTTGCCCAACGGGTCTGCAGAAGGATTAAGCAAAATTTCAATCCGCTGCCGCTGATGGGGCTGCAATACTTTATTATAGAAGAAATCAACCCCCACCACCATCCCAATCACCACCACCCACACCCCAATGGCCAGCGGCAAATGGTGCCGCAACACCCGCCTATTCAACCCCAGTACTGCCAACAACATCACTGTAAAAACTGCCACTAGCCACATTTTTGGCACCAACAAAGCCAACAACAGAATAACTCCCGCCGCCGCCAACAACAGCAATATCAGCGGCGACATTCCCTCCCGGAAATAAGCCAGCAGCAACGCCCCAAACACCAATGCCTGCCCCGATTCATTCGAAGCCACAATCAGCAACGGCGGCAACAGCGTAATTCCCGCCAGCACCAATTGGTCTCGCCAGTCCTGATACCGCAGGTTAATACTGGCCATAAACCGCGAAGCTGCCAGAGCCGTCGTAAACTTCGCAAACTCTGCTGGTTGCAGTCGCACCGGCCCCAACTCCAGCCACGACCGTGAACCTGCAATTGGCCTGGCCACAACCATAGTCACCAGCAGCAGCACAATCATCCCCCCATACAAGCGCATAGGCCAAAGTATCATACGCCTTATAATCAACCACCAATAACACCACAATCAACACCACAGCCGTCCCAATCCACAACAACTGTTTAAACCAGTTAAAAGCCATCAGCTTATCAAAGCTCATAGTTCGCCAACGGATTAGCAGGCGCATCAGGCGAGTAGCTCGATGCATAAATACACACCCATCCCAATCCCAACCAGTATCACATAAAGCAATACCGTAATCCAATCAATACTTCGACTATAACGAGCTGGAGAAACTTGCACAACTAATAATGAATATGACTCATCAAAACTACAATCTGACTAAAAGATCTCAGCAGCGTCAGATATAGAGCACAGTTAGATCTGGGCGCAATAGCCAAAAGCAAAACCCCCTGGCTGCTGGTGAAAGCGGCAGGGGATTTCCTGTTAAAAGGTTGGCGGCGACCGACTCTCCCACCGGTGAAGGCAGTACCATAGGCGCACCGGGGCTTAACGACTCTGTTCGGAATGGGAAGAGGTGAACACCCGGGCTAAAGCCACCATTGCTGGCGGGGGTTGCGGTGTTCTGTGCCTGCTCGCGCAGGAACGCAACCCTCAATAACTCGACATAAGGGGACAAAAACGAAACGTGTGCTGCGCACTCGACGATAATCAAGAGAAGCCCTCGGCCACTTAGTACGGCTCAGCTATTGTGTTTCCACTTGTTCACCTGCCGCCTATCCACGTCGTCATCTCCGACGGGCCTTCAATTGGGAAATCTCATCTCCAGGTGAGTTTCGCACTTAGATGCTTTCAGCGCTTATCTCGTCCCAGCGTAGCTACCCGGCGCTGCACCTGGCGGTACAACCGGCGCACCAGCGGCTGGTCCATCCCGGTCCTCTCGTACTAAGGACAGGTCCTGTCAAATTTCCAACGCCCACCACAGATAGGGACCGAACTGTCTCACGACGTTCTGAACCCAGCTCGCGTGCCACTTTAATCGGCGAACAGCCGAACCCTTGGGACCTTCTCCAGCCCCAGGACGTGACGAGCCGACATCGAGGTGCCAAACCTCCCCGTCGATATGAGCTCTTGGGGGAGATCAGCCTGTTATCCCCGGCGTACCTTTTATCCTTTGAGCGATGGCCCTTCCATGCGGAACCACCGGATCACTATATCCGTCTTTCGACCCTGCTCGGCTAGTCGGCCTCACAGTCAAGCCCGCTTCTGCTATTGCGCTCTGCGTCCGGTTACCAAGCGGACTGAGCGGACCTTTGAAAGCCTCCGATACTCTTTTGGAGGCGACCACCCCAGTCAAACTACCCAGCAGCCACTGTCTCCCGGGATTCCGGGATTAGGCATCAGGCACAGTAAGGGCGGTATTTCAACGTCGGCTCCCCGAGAACTAGCGTCCCCGGCTCAGCGCCTCCCGCCTATGCTACACATACTGAACCCAACACCAATGGCAACCTATAGTAAAGGTGCACGGGGTCTTTCCGTCCCGTGGCGGGTACTCGGCATCTTCACCGAGACTACAATTTCACCGAGCTCACGGCTGAGACAGCGCCCAGATCGTTACACCATTCGTGCAGGTCGGAACTTACCCGACAAGGAATTTCGCTACCTTAGGACCGTTATAGTTACGGCCGCCGTTTACCGGGGCTTCGATTCAAACCTTCGCCTTGCGACTAAGTTCCCCTCTTAACCTTCCGGCACCGGGCAGGTGTCAGACCTTATACGTCCGCTTGCGCGTTAGCAAAGTCATGTGTTTTTGTTAAACAGTCGCCTGGGCCTTTTCACTGCGGCTTCTCGTCTTGCAACGAGGAAGCGACCCTTCTCCCGAAGTTACAGGTCCATTTTGCCGAGTTCCTTGGCCGTGATTCACTCGAGCGCCTCAGGATACTCTCCTTGACTACCTGTGTCGGTTTGCGGTACGGGTAATAATAGCATTAAAACGCTTAGCAGGTTTTCTTGGCAGTCGGATTAGGCACACTATCCGCGTGTCCCGAAGGTCGTACGGTACTATCAGCTTTCGGCTAGGTGGGCGTACTTAACTACCCTCCCAATACCTACGGCCTTCAACGGGCACTTCCGTCCGCCCGCGGTGCTTTCACTTCTGCGTCACTGCATCACTTGCTATCATTAGTACAGGAATATTAACCTGCTGTCCATCGAGTGCACCTTTCGGCTTCCCCTTAGGTCCCGACTAACCCAATTCCGATTAGCGTTGAATTGGAAACCTTAGTCTATCGGCGTGGGGGTTTCGCACCCCCATTATCGTTACTCATGCCTACATATGCTTTTCTCCACGCTCCAACATGCCTGACGACACGCCTTCACCGCAAGGAGAATGCTCCCCTACCACGTAACGGTCTTGCACGTCACATCCAATGCTTCGGTACTAGATTTGATGCCCGCGTATTATCGATGCCCGGTCGCTCGACCAGTGAGCTGTTACGCACTCTTTAAAGGAATGGCTGCTTCCAAGCCAACCTCCTGGCTGTCAAAGCAACTGGACCTCCTTTGTTCAACTTAATCTAGATTTAGGGACCTTAGCAGATGGTCTGGGTTCTTTCCCTCTCGGCCGGGGACCTTAGCACCCCAGGCCTCACTGCCGTGTATAGCCAATGGCATTCGGAGTTCATCAGGATTCGGTAGGCTCTGACACCCCCTAGTCCTATTGGTAGCTCTACCTCCATTGACCTCCACCACGACGCTGTACCTCAATACATTTCGGGGAGTACGAGCTATTTCTCAGTTTGATTGGCCTTTCACCCCTACCCTCAAGTCATCCAAATCCTTTTCAACGGAAACTGGTTCGGTCCTCCAGTGCGTGTTACCGCACCTTCAACCTGCTCAAGGGTAGCTCACAAAGTTTCGCGTCTACCCCCCCCGACTGCGCGCCCTGTTCAGACTCGCTTTCGCTGCGGCTCCGCGCCTTAAAGCGCTTAACCTTGCCGGGGAGGAGTAACTCGTAGGCTCATTATGCAAAAGGCACGCTATCAGGCCACTAAAGCCCTCTAACTGCTTGTAAGCACACGGTTTCAGGTTCTTTTCACTCCGGTATTCCCGGTTCTTTTCACCTTTCCCTCACGGTACTAGTTCACTATCGGTGTCTCAGGAGTATGTAGCCTTAGCGGATGGTGCCGCTCGATTCAGACGGGGTTTCTCCGGCCCCGCCCTACTCAGGATACCACTACCGTGAATCAGAATTGTCGCTTACCGGACTCTCACCGTCTCTGGTGCTGTTTCCCAACAGCTTCAGCTAACTCGATTCAATCAGATGTCGTGGTCCTACAACCCCGGATTGGCCGTAACCAACCCGGTTTGGGCTCCTCCCCGTTCGCTCGCCACTACTTGGGGAATCATTGTTATTTTCTTTTCCTGCAGGTACTTAGATGTTTCAGTTCCCTGCGTTTGCCGCCGCCAGTCAAGCTGGTCGGCTCTCGACTCTTCCAGTCGAGGGGTTGCCCCATTCGGAAATCTGAGGATTAACGGGTATGTGCCCCTCCCCCCAGCTTATCGCAGCTTATCGCGTCCTTCGTCGCCTCTGAGACCCTAGGCATCCCCCGTGTGCTCTTTCTTACTTCTCTTTCGTAACGCTCCCCCCATTGCTGGAAAGTGCTCCCCGTATTGCTACGGCAAGCGCGCCACGCTTCGTTTTTGTTACCCCTTACGTCAAAGAACGTGTGTCACTCTGGTGTTTAGTGACTTCGAGAGTGGTTTCCTATTGAAACCAACTCGGTACTGCTGAATCCTGAACTTTTCAGACCACTTGGCGAAGCCAAGTGGGCCTGCGTGGACTCGAACCACGGACCTCTACATTATCAGTGTAGCGCTCTAACCACCTGAGCTACAAGCCCGTATTCGGATTCAAATATTATTTGAATGAGGAAAAGACAACAATAAAGTTGTAACTATCAAGCGTATCACGTCCTTGAACTCACGAGTCGAACTGCTCCAGAAAGGAGGTGATCCAGCCGCACCTTCCGGTACGGCTACCTTGTTACGACTTAGCCCTAATTACCTGTTCTACCCTAACCGGCTTCGTTGCGGAGCACCGGCTTCAGGTCTACCAGACTTTCATGGCTTGACGGGCGGTGTGTACAAGGCCCGGGAACGTATTCACCGCGTCATTGCTGATACGCGATTACTAGTGATTCCAGCTTCACGGAGTCGAGTTGCAGACTCCGATCCGAACTGAGAACGGCTTTTCGGGATTGGCGCACCATCGCTGGTTGGCAACCCGCTGTACCGTCCATTGTAGCACGTGTGTAGCCCTAGGCGTAAGGGCCATGATGACCTGACGTCGTCCCCGCCTTCCTCACTGCTTGCGCAGGCAGTCTGTCTAGAGTCCCCATCATTACATGCTGGCAACTAAACATAGGGGTTGCGCTCGTTGCGGGACTTAACCCAACACCTCACGGCACGAGCTGACGACGGCCATGCAGCACCTTGCTTTGTGTCCCGAAGGAAAGCCTCATCTCTGAGGCGGTCACGCGCATTCTAGCCTAGGTAAGGTTCCTCGCGTATCATCGAATTAAACCACATGCTCCACCACTTGTGCGGGCCCCCGTCAATTCTTTTGAGTTTCACTCTTGCGAGCGTACTCCCCAGGTGGGATACTTAACGCTTTCGCTAAGCCAGTGACCATCTATCGCCACCAGCGAGTATCCATCGTTTACGGCGTGGACTACCAGGGTATCTAATCCTGTTCGCTCCCCACGCTTTCGTGCCTCAGCGTCAGTTACAGTCTAGGCAGCTGCCTTCGCAATCGGGGTTCTGGATGCTATCTATGCATTTCACCGCTACAGCATCCATTCCGCCACCCTCGTCTGTACTCAAGCTCATCCAGTTTCCAGGGCAGTTCCACTGTTGAGCAGTGGGCTTTCACCCCGGACTTAAAGAGCCGCCTACGCACCCTTTAAACCCAATAAATCCGGACAACGCTTGCACCCTCCGTATTACCGCGGCTGCTGGCACGGAGTTAGCCGGTGCTTATTCACCAGGTACCGTCAGTCAAGGACGCATCCCTGTTTTTCTTCCCTGGCAAAAGCAGTTTACGACTCAGAAAGCCTTCATCCTGCACGCGGCATGGCTGGGTCAGACTCTCGCCCATTGCCCAATATTCCCTACTGCTGCCTCCCGTAGGAGTCGGGCCCGTATCTCAGTGCCCGTGTGGGGGACCAGCCTCTCAGCTCCCCTAGCCATCGTCGCCTTGGTGAGCCGTTACCTCTCCAACTAGCTAATGGCACGCAACCCCATCCGAATCCAATAAATCTTTAACTATTAAACGATGCCGTCCTGCAGTTTTATGCGGTATTAATCCGCCTTTCGGCGGGCTATCCCCCAGATTCGGGTAGGTTGGTTACGCGTTACGCACCCGTGCGCCACTATTGTATTGCTACAACCGTTCGACTTGCATGTATTAGGCCTGCCGCTAGCGTTCATCCTGAGCCAAGATCAAACTCTCCATTGTAAAATTTTCTACACCCATGCGAACCATGGCTGATGTCGAGTGCTGACCTTGCTCACATATTGACGTTATGGTCAAATTCGTTTCGCTTGGTTTGTTTCACTTGCTGATTCTTCCGAAGAAGAACTAGCAAGTGAAACACTTACTATTTGTCTTTTCCATCATTCAAAGAACGTGTGTTGCTTCCATTTGAAGTAACAGTGTGGGCTGTTATTCAGCCCGTTTCTTGCTGTTGCAATGCCTTTGTTCGTTTTGGGAGTGCAAAGGTAGCAAGATTTTTTAACTTTCAAAGTTTGAGCGAAAAATTTTAATTTTTTCGTTTTCAGCTTTTCAAATTTGCCGCTTCCGGTTGAAGCGGGGTGCAAAGGTACAGTTGCTTTTTTCACCGTTGCAAGCAAACCGAAAACTATTCTCAGTTTTTGCGAATAACAACGACAAGTAATTTAATCCGATTTGCGCTGGAATTAGCGTGTTTTGCCCTTTGCCCTTCGGCAAATACTCTTGGGCAATCTCCTTGTCCGTTTGACGTTTTGGGACTGCAAATATAGGAGGTGTTTTGCGCTAGACAAGGGATGTTATACGAAACATACTAGTGTTGGTTATAACTAGCTGATTGTTGGGCTAAAAAAATGAGGCATTGCTCCATATTGAGCTTCACTGCCAAGCCTATTACTAGGTAGTAGACTCGCGGTGTCGATTTTGGCTTCGCTAGAGCTAGTATCAATATAACTCGGAAATAAGGTTTTACCCTGTTGTGAATACAAACTACTTTTCATCAAGGATGGGGGCTGAACTCAAGCCTGTCTGCTTTCACCTTGTTTTTGTCTATGATATTTAATGGAGCGATTGAGGCGGGATAGATTAGTACAGCATGATATTGTATGACGACTTGGCCAGTAAATTCATATAACAGAAACGACCGCCCCAGAAATTGAGGCGGTCGTAGCTATGAGGTGTCGGAATATTGGCTAAAGGCTAGAAAGTCCTTTTTGCTTCTGCTTCCTTCAGGCGAATCAGGTTCAGGGCCGAGCCGGCCTTGAACCACTCAATCTGGCCCTCGTTGTAGGTGTGGTTGAGGGTGATGAGGTCGGTGTCGCCGTCGGCGTGGTGCAGGCGGGCCTGCAGGGGCTTGCCGGGCCTGGAAGTCGGTCAGGCCGAGGATGTCGATGGTGTCGCCTTCCTCAATCAGGTCGTAGTCGGCCTTGTTGGCGAAGGTGAGGCCGAGCATGCCCTGCTTCTTCAGGTTGGTTTCGTGGATGCGGGCGAAGCTCTTCACAATCACGGCGCGCACGCCGAGGTGGCGGGGCTCCATGGCGGCGTGCTCGCGCGAGCTGCCTTCGCCGTAGTTCTCGTCGCCGATTACCACGGTGCCGATGCCCATGCTCTTGTAGGAGCGGGCCGACTGCGGCACGGTGGTGTAGCCGTCGCCCTGCACCGCGAAGTTGCGCACCGAGTTGGTCTCGCCGTTGAAGGCGTTGGTGGCCCCGATGAGCATGTTGTTGGAGATGTTGTCGAGGTGGCCGCGGTATTTCAGCCACGGGCCGGCCATCGAGATGTGGTCGGTGGTGCACTTGCCCTGGGCCTTGATGAGCAGGCGCAGGCCCATGAGGTCGGTGCCTTCCCAGGCCTTGAAGGGCTCGAGCAGCTCCAGGCGGTCGGAGGTGGGGCTCACCAGCACCTGCACGCCGCTGCCATCGGCGGCGGGCGCCTGGAAGCCGGCATCCTCCACGGCGAAGCCGCGCGGGGGCATCTCCACGCCCAGGGGCTCGTCGAGCTTCACGGGGCCGTTGGTGCCGGGCAGGGTGTCGGTGAGGGGGTTGAAGGTCAGGTCGCCGGCAATGGCGAAGGCCGTCACGATTTCGGGCGAGGCCACGAAGGCGTGGGTGTTGGGGTTGCCGTCGTTGCGCTTGGCGAAGTTGCGGTTGAAGCTCGTGATGATGGAGTTGCGGCGCTTGGGGTCGTCGGTGTGGCGGGCCCACTGGCCGATGCACGGGCCGCAGGCATTGGCCAGCACCACGCCGCCCATGTCGGCGAAGGTGTCGAGCAGGCCGTCGCGGGCCACGGTGTAGCGCACCAGCTCCGAGCCGGGCGTGATGGTGAACTCGGCGTTCACGGTCAGGCCCTTGTCCACGGCCTGCTTGGCGATGCTGGCGGCGCGGGTGATGTCCTCGTAGCAGGAGTTGGTGCACGAGCCGATGAGGCCCACTTCCAGCTTCTCGGGCCAGCCGTGCTCTTTCACGGCGGCGGCAAACTGCGAGATGGGCCAGGCGGCGTCCGGCGTGAACGGGCCGTTCACGTAGGGCTCCAGCGTGTTGAGGTCGATTTCGATGAGCTGGTCGTAGAACTTGCCCGGGTCGGCGTACACTTCGTCGTCGGCGCGCAGGTGCTGGCGCACGGCGGCGGCGGCTTCGGCAATCTCGGCGCGGCCGGTGCCGCGCAGGTAGTCGCCCATCTTCTCGTCGTAGGCGAACACCGAGGTGGTGGCGCCGATTTCGGCGCCCATGTTGCAGATGGTGCCTTTGCCGGTGGCCGAGCAGGCTCTCGGCGCCGTCGCCGAAGTACTCCACGATGGCGCCGGTGCCGCCCTTCACGGTCAGGATGCCGGCTACTTTCAGAATCACGTCCTTGGCCGAGGTCCAGCCGCTCATCTTGCCGGTCAGCTTCACGCCGATGACCTTCGGGAACTTCAGCTCCCAGGCCATGCCGGCCATCACGTCCACGGCATCGGCGCCGCCCACGCCGATGGCCACCATGCCCAGGCCGCCCGCGTTGGGGGTGTGCGAGTCGGTGCCAATCATCATGCCGCCGGGGAAGGCGTAGTTTTCGAGCACCACCTGGTGGATGATGCCGGCGCCGGGCTTCCAGAAGCCGATGCCGTATTTGTTGGAAACCGAGGCCAGGAAGTCGTACACTTCCTTGTTTTCGGAGTTGGCTTCGGCCAGGTCGTCGGTGGCGCCGTCCTTGGCCTGAATGAGGTGGTCGCAGTGCACGGTGCTGGGCACGGCGGCGGTGGGCTTGCCGGCCTGCATGAACTGGAGCAGCGCCATCTGGGCGGTGGCATCCTGCATGGCCACGCGGTCGGGGGCGAAATCGACGTAGGAAACGCCGCGCTCGTAGGCCTGCTTCACTTTGCCGCCGTAGAGGTGGGCGTAGAGGATTTTCTCGGTGAGGGTGAGCGGGCGCGCCACGGCGGCGCGGGCCGCCTCGATGCGGGAACCCATGCCGGCGTACACCGCGCGAATCATTTCCAGGTCGAAAGCCATAGGATGCGTGTTATATAAAGAGTGGTTGGTGCAAATGTAGCACCCGCGCGAAGTTGGACCTAGCCGAAATGCGTCAGTGCGGCGTTTTGCGTAGGCTTAACGCAGTTTTTGGACTGGCGTTAGGTGTCAGCTGGTTTTCACCGCAGCGGGCGCAGGAGGTTTACGCAGATGAACACAGAAGTGGGCGACAACCTATACGGCGGTGGCATGGTTGTGGGGCTTCTGTTTGCATTTTTGCGCTTACTATGAATAATCATCTCTTCTTCGCCTGCTGGCTACGGCCGCGCTGGGCCTGGGCCTCGCCAGGCTGCTCATCCACTACCACTACTTCCGAAACGGCGGCCACCGGCGGCGCGGCCTGCGCCCGGTGCTCACGCCCGGCCCCTGGCGCGGCGTGCTGGCCACCCAGGGCCAGGAAATCCCGTTTCTGTTTGAGGTGAAAACCGAAGCCGGCAAGCCGGTGGTTTACCTGATTAATAAAGGCCTGAACGGCGAGGAGCGGCTGCGCTGCGACGAAATCACCTCGGCCGGCGACTCGACGACCATCCGGCTGCACGCTTTCGATGCGGCGCTGGTGGTGCGGGCCGATGGCCAGGACAAGCTGAAAGGCACCTGGGTGAAGTATGATGCCAAAGACGCCGTACCGCGTGCCGCTGACGGCCACGGCGGGCAGCGCAGCCGCTGTTTCCAGCCGGCAATCAGATGCGTTGCGGCTGAGCCTGGCGATTCAGCCGGAACCTGGCGAAGCCACTTTACGCGAAGGCGACGGCAAGCTACCCGGCCGTCGGCGTATTTGCTCAGACAGAGCAGGTCAACTGTCACAGGCACCTTCCTCACCACCACCGGCGACTACCGCTACCTAGCCGGCCAGGTCACGAGCGGCCAGCGAGCACTGACGCTGAGCCACCTTCGACGGCAACCACGCCTTTCTGTTCACGGCCCAAACGGCCGAACGAACCGGTTGACGCTCACCAAAGAATATGCCCTAACAGCTGAACGGCGACTTCTACTCCGGCAAATCCGGCCACGAAACCTGGACGGCCGTGCCCGACCCCAAGGCCAAGCTGCCCGACGCCGACACCCTCACCTACCTCAAAAAGGGCGAAAGCCGGCTGAATTTCAAGTTTCCGAACATATTCGAGGGCGGCAGCCATCTCCCCCACCGACCCCAAGTACCGGGGCAAGGTGGTGGTGGTGCAGATGCTGGGCTCGTGGTGCCCCAACTGCATGGACGAAACCAACTTCCTGGCCCCGTGGTACGAGAAGAACAAGGCCCGCGGCGTGGAAATCATCGGCCTGGGCTACGAGCGCAGCACCGACTACAAGGTGCTGCGGCCCGCCTGCGCAAGATGCGCGAGCGGTTCAACATCGGCTACGACGTGGCCGTGGCCGGCGTGTCCAACAAGGATTCGGTGGCCGAGTCGCTGCCGCAGCTGGCCAAGTTCCTGGCCTTCCCGACCACCATTTTCCTCGATAAGAAGGGCAACGTGCGGAAGATTCATACCGGCTTTTCGGGGCCGGGCACGGGCAAGTACTACCAGGAAGAAATTGACGGCTTCAACCGGGAAGTGGACAAGCTGCTGAAGGAATAGGACGCAGTTGCGAAAATGAAGCGGGCGTGAACAATGGAATTTATACACAGGAGCTTAGCACCTGTAGCTTGGATTCTACGTAGGCAGTAAGGAGTGGGCATTGTTTGACCGCTTGCTTACTGCCTTTTCTTTCACCCTCACCTTTTTTCGCAATGAAAAACATACTGGTTCCTACCGATTTTTCGGCCGAGTCGCACCACGCTTATGTAGTGGCAATGCAACTGGCCAAGCATACCGGCGGCCACGTGACGCTGCTGCATGTGCTGGAAGATGCTGACGACCGCACAGGCAATTTCAGCACCTTTGGCGGGCCTGTGAATGGCAGTGAGCTGTCCAAACAGCAGCGGTATCGACGAACTTGTTCACCCTGAAGTTGATGGAAGTAACCAAGCAGCGGATGCACGCCCTGCAGGAAGAAGGCCAGCCAGCTAGCCGCCGGCGTGCAGGTGACCGATACCGTAGAAATCGGCCGCGATTGGCTACGGTATTCTGAACGCCATTGAAACGCCACGGCATCGACCTGGTGGTGATGGGCGCGCAGGGCCACGGCGCCATGGAGCACTTTTTTGTGGGCTCCAACACCGAGCGGCTCATTCGGCTGGCGCCCTGCCCGGTGCTGACGGTGAAGCACGCAGCCGCGAGCGATTTTGAGGTGCGCACCATTGTTTTTCCTTCTGATTTTACGAGCGACACCACCGGCGCGGACGGCGGGCTTACGGCAGGTGCAGGCCGCTTTCCCGGATGCCAAGCTGCACCTGCTGCATGTGGATGACGGCACGAAGACGCACTACGCAGTCAAGCAGCAAATGCAGGCCTTTGCCGAGCGCACCGGCCTGCGCAACGGCACGCACCGAGGTTATTGACGCCGACGCACCCGTCGACTGGCATCGAGCAATATGCCCAGAAGGTGGGGGCCGACCTGGTGGTGATGCCCACCCACGCCCGCACCGGCCTGAGCGGCTTCTTCCAAACCAGCATTGCCGAAACCGTGGCCACGCACGCCTTCCCGCCGGTGCTGACGTACCATGCTAGGCGGTGCAAGAGCGCCGCCTATACGTGAGTGCGGCTATCCGAGTGGCAGTCATCAACGTTATTCGCCTGCTAGCTTTTTCCCGCAGCCGCAGCCGCACCTGAAAATCGGCCTGCGGCCGCAGCGTGATGAGCGGCTGCATGCGGCACGGGCGGCTGCCCGGCCACCCACTCCACCTCGAACTGCCGCAGCAGCTCCAGCGTCACGAGCTGCATTTCGGTGAGGGCAAACTGCATGCCGATGCACAGGCGCGGCCCGCCGCCAAAGGGCACGTAGGCATAGGGCTGCACCGGGCTGGCGCTGCGCCGGGCGCAAACCGCGCGGGCCGGAACTCCTGCGGCTCGGGCCAGTACTCGGGGTCGTGGTGCAGGCCGTGGAGGTAGAGCGAAAACAGCGTGCCTTTCGGAATGCGCAGGCCCTGGTACTCGTCGTCGGCCAGGGCCACGCGGTCGACCATCCAGGCGGGCGGGTAGAGGCGCATGGCTTCCTGCACGGCGTGCAGGGCCGGCCCAGCCGCGGCAGGTCGTCGAAGGTGGGCGGCGCGGCCTGGCCAGCACGGCCGCCATTTCGGCCCGGATGCGCGGCCGCTTCGGCGGGGTGCTGGGCCAGCAGGTACAGCAGCCAGGTGAGGGCGTTGGCGCTGGTTTCGTGGCCGGCCACCAGCAGAATCAGGGCTTCGTCGAGCACGCTGGGCGGGCGGTCATGGGCTCGCCGGTGTCTTCGTAGCGCGCATCGAGCAGCATTTGCAGCAGGTCGTCGGGCGGCGGTGGCATCGGGGCGGGCATTGGCCTGCTGGCGCTGGGCGATGTAGCCGGCCAGCAGGCGTGCGCAGCTCGGCGGCCAGCGCGTCGTGGTACCGGAACCGGCCCCGCAGCCGGAACCACGGCTTGAGGTAGGGCTGCCGGATGGTGCGCACGTAAAAACGCCTGGATTTCGGTAATCAGCCCGGCCAGCGCGGTCCAGCTCGGCCTCCGGAGAAGTTGGTGCTGAACACCGAGCGGGCAATGATGCGGAAGGTAAGCCGCGTCATCAGCTCGTGCGCGGCCACCACCGTGGCCGCCGCCCGCGCCGGCCGCCTGCGCGACCAGCGGCGCCAGGGTTTCGCTCGATAATTTCCTGCATCAGCCCGGTGAGGCCGGCCACCCGCTGCCGGTGAAAGCCGGGCTGAATCAGGCGGCGCTGCCGCAGCCAGTCGGGGCCCTCGTTGGTGAGCAGGCCGTGGCCCATGTAGCGCGCAAACGCCCTGCGTGAACTTCGATTTGGCGTAGTTGCGGTGGTTTTTCTGCAGGACGTGCTGAATCAGGCCGGGGTCGCGGGTGAGGATGCTCTTCTCGCACCCCGCCGATGAACAGCTCCACCGTGTCGCCGTGCCGGGCCAGCACCGCATCGAGCACCGGCAGCGGGTCTTTGGCCAGCGCAAACGAGCGCAGCAGCGAGCGCCAGCGCGGCACCCGCGGCAGCCGCACACGGGCGCAGAGCGGGCTGTTCGAGCAGGGTTCGGAGGCAGGCCATACGCAGCGAGCCGCCAATGCAGATGCGGCCCTCAAAAATAGCCACGCATTGTCGGCCGGCTCATCTTTTTTCCGAGCCGCCGCGTACAGCCAACGCGGCCCGCGTCTGCCGTTGCCGCCTTCATCTCTTTCCCTCACCACCAACCCCCTTTCCTTATGTGGATTCAGCAACAACCCAGGCCCCCGCCTCCGCTCGCCGACCTGCAAGGCCGCACCGTGGGCCTCAAATTTGAGTGCAACAAGTGCCACACCGAAGTATTCACCGACCTCATCGGCGTGCCCGCACCCAACGAACAGCGCCGACTCGACCAAGCACGCCGGCAACCACGAAATTGAAGAAATAAAGTGCCCCGGCTGCGACATGACCCATCAGATTGAAGTCGACAGCACCACCGACGGCGTGCGCTTCAAAGTAAGCGAAGTAGCACCCGAGCAAAGTGAGCTACCAGGTAACACAGTCACCTGATTCAGCGAATTTTACGCACAATTAAGACCGGCTTCTGCAGGCTGAGCAATCCGTCTTCTTTGCGCGAAAAAATTACAGAAAAGCTCACTGCACCGGCATCTACAATAAATGGGTTCGTCTGAATCCGTAAACATTACCGATCCGCTGAATGCCAGAGCCTGTTATTTCTCCCGCTCAATGGTGTAGTTAATCAGCTGTTCCAGCGAGGTGCGGCTGGGCGATTCCGGGAAAGGTGTGCAGGATGTCCAGGGCCTCGTCGCGGTAGCGCTTCATGGTGTGCAATGGCGTAGTCCAGGCCGCCCGATTTTTTCACAAATTCGATGACCTCCTGCACCCGGTCGCGGTGGCCGTCGTTGTTTTTCACGTTGAAGATAACCTGGCGCTTTTCCAGCCAGCTGGCCTGCTGCAGGGCATAAATCAGCGGCAGGGTCATCTTTTTTTCCTTGATGTCGATGCCCACCGGCTTGCCGATTTCGGCCGTGCCGTAGTCGAACAAGTCGTCTTTAATCTGAAAGGCAATGCCTACTTTTTCGCCGAACAGGCGGGCGCGCTCAATCGTCTCCTTGTCGGCGCCGACCGAGGCCGCGCCCACGGCCGTGCAGGAGGCAATGAGCGAGGCCGTTTTTTGCCGGATAATGTCGAAATAAACGTCCTCGGTGATGTCGAGTTTGCGGGCTTTTTCAATTTGCAGCAGTTCGCCTTCGCTGAGCTCGCGCACGGCGTTGCTCACGATTTTGAGCAGGTCGAAGTCGTCGTTTTCGAGGGCCAGCAGCAGGCCGCGCGACAGCAGGTAGTCGCCCACCAGCACGGCAATCTTATTTTTCCACAGCGCATTGATGGAAAAGAAGCCGCGGCGGTAGTTGCTTTCGTCCACCACGTCGTCGTGCACCAGCGTGGCCGTGTGCAGCAGCTCGATGAGGGCCGCGCCCCGGAAGGAGGCATCGGGCAGCGGGTCGCCGGTGGTGGGCTCGGGGCGGGCGGCGCGGGCCGTGAGAAACACGAACATCGGCCGAATTTGCTTGCCCTTGCGCTTCACGATGTAGCCCATTATCTTGTCGAGCAGCAGCACTTTGGTGCGCATCGACTGGCGAAATTTGTGCTCAAACTCTTCCATTTCGGCCGCGATGGGCGCCTGAATCTGGTCGAGGGAGAAGGGCGGAAGGGTTGGGCATTGCGCCGGCAATGATACGGCAGAACCGGCGAAATGGTGAGCTGGTGAGTGGCGTGGTTGAGGTTCATACCACAGCCAAGTAGCTGTCCTAAACTGCCGAAGCACTATTCAGCCACCTCACCAGCTCACCAGCCCCTACCTTCGCCCATGCTCACTCACTCGCCTTTTCTGCTCACCGGCACCGCGCCACGGCCGGCCCTTCGAAGCCGACGCCACCTACCAGGCCGACTGGCCAGGCCAAGCCGGTGGTGGTGTTCGTGCACGGCTTCAAGGGGTTTAAGGACTGGGGGCACTTTCCGCTGCTGGCCGATTTCTTTGCCGGGCAGGGCTTTGTATTCGTCAAGCTGAACCTTTCGCACAACGGCGTGGTGGTGGGCGGCACCGGCGATTTGGAGGACCTGGAAGCCTTCGGCCGCAATAACTTCAGCATCGAGCTCGACGACATCGGGCAGGTGATCGACGCGCTGTTCACGCCCGGCGCCACGCCCGTGCCCGCCGCCGAGATGGACCTGAGCCGCCTCTGTCTGGCTGGGCCACAGCCGGGGCGGCGGCCTGGTGCTGCTGAAAGCGGCCGAAGACCCGCGCGTGCGGGCCGTGGCCACCTGGGCCGCCATTGCCGACGTGCACCCGCACTGGCCCCAGGCCGTGTTCGACGAGTGGCAGCGCACCGGCGTGCTGCACGTGCCCAACACCCGCACCGGCCAGCAGCTGCCCCTGCACTACCAGATTGTGGAAGACTACCACGCCAACCGGCCTGCGCCTCGATATTCCGCACAACGTGCGCCGCAAGCTGCGCCAGCCCCTGCTGCTCATTCACGGCGACGAGGACGAGACCGTGGCCGTGGCGGCCGCCCACACCCTGCAGCCAGCTCAAGCCCGACGCCGAGCTGCTGCTCGTGCCCGGGGCCACGCACATGTTTGGCGGGGCCCACCCCTGGCCCGCACGCGAGCTGCCCGAGCCCGCCCGCCACATTGCCGAGGCCACGGCGGCCTTTTTCGAGCGCCAGACATGAAGCGCAGCCCGGTGCTGGCCTACCTGCTGCTGGGCAGCAACCTGGGCGACCGGGCCGCGCTGCTGGCGCAGGCCCGCGCCCGGCTGGCCGCCACGGCCGGCGAAATCGTGGCCGCATCGGCCATTTACGAAACCGCCGCCTGGGGCCGCGAAGACCAGCCCGCCTTCCTCAACCAGGCGCTGGCCGTGCGCACTGCGCTGCAGCCCCGGAGCGCTGCTGGCCGCCTGCCTGGCCGCCGAGCAGGCAGGCCGGCCGCGAGCGGCTGCGAGCGCTGGGGCAGCCGCACCCTGGACGTGGACATCCTGCTTTTCGGCGACCGCATTATCGACTACGCCCGGCCTGACCGTGCCGCACCCGCGCCTGCCCGAGCGCCGCTTTGCCCTGGTGCCGCTGGCCGAAATAGCCGGCCCGCTGCTGCACCCGCAGCTGGACCTGACGCGTGGCGGCGCTACTGGCCCGCTGCCCCGACCCGCTGCCCGTGCGGCCCTGGCACGGCGAATGACGCGGGCCGGCAGCGGCGTGAGCCGGCGCAAGTCGCCGCGCAACGTGGCCGGCCCGCACGGCGGCAGCTCAGCAGCCACAGCGGCCAGCAGCACCCGCCCAGCCCAGCGTGGCGCCCGTGCCGGCCACGGCCGCCAGCACCAGCAGCAGCACCGGCCCAAACAGCACGCTGGCGTACCGCTCGGCGTCGTGAATGCCGGCCGCAGCTCTGGGCAAAAACCGTGAGGGCCGCCACCAGCACCACCAGCACCAGCGCAGTGCTCCACAGCGCCCGCCGCACAGCAAGCGCCGCTGGCACGCAGCGGAACTGGGCGGCAGCAGCTGCGCGGCTGTCGGCACGGCCGGCTGGCGCAGAGCCGGGCATCGCGCAGCTGGCGCTGGGGCCCTGCCCGGCGCGGCCACCAGCAGCCCGAAAAGCAGCAGCAGCAGCCAGCGCCCAGCCGGCATCCGGCAGCAGCGTGCGCGCAGCCGGCCGGCAGGGGCAGCAGCCAGCGGCCCAGCACAAAGCCATAGTCGGCCGCCGAGGCAGCAGCTGGCCCCAGCCCCGGCTGGGATGGTAGCGGCTGGGGCCCGGCCCTCAGCAAGGCATACCACTGCCAGAGCACCCCGCCGACACAGCTCAGCGCCAGATGCAGCAGCAGCTGCCAGCGCCGCGCGGCGGCCAGGCTGGCGCCACGCGCCCAGCAGCAGCCCCGCTCCCACCCCCGCCAGCAGAAACAGCCCCAGCGTGCGCTGCAGCGGCAGCAGCAAGCCCAGCGCCGTCAGCACGCCCCACCACGCCCAGCGGCCCGTGCGCAGCCACTGAAACAGCAGCCACCGCGTACCCCGCAAACAGCAGCAGAAACACGCTTTCGGCCCACACAAACTTGCTCACCAGCAGCCACGGCGTGCTCAGGGCCAGCAGCAGCGGCAGCAGCCAGGGCCCGGCGCGGCGGCAGCAGCTGGCGGCCCAGCCAGCTCCACAGCAGCAGGCTGCCCAGCAGGCAGGCGCCCGTGCAGCAGCCGGATGCCGCGCCAGCGAGCCCGCCGCCCGCCAGCAGCACCGGGTACAGCGGCGGCCAGTAGCGGTAGGCCGTGCCATCGGGGTTGCAGCAGGTGGCCGGTGTCGCGCAGGGTGTGGGCGGCGTGCAGGTAATAGGCGCGAGTCGCCGGTGCCGGCCAGGCCGGGCGCGGTGGCGTAGGCAAACAGCCCAGCTGCAGCAGCCCGGCCGCTACCAGCATGCGCCAGAAGAGCAGCTGGCAGCGCCGGGCTGAAGCAGGAGCTAGCAGGGGCCATGGGCATCAGTAGATGTGACCGTGGCCTCATGCGAGTCAGCGGAACGAGTCAGAGGCAGCCTATCCAGCAGGCGAGCTTCGCAGCCAGTCCATGCGGCTACGAGCCTAGAAGCTGCCTACGGTAGCCGTCGGCACAATTTTCTTCACCAGGCCCTGCAGCACCTTGCCGGGGCCGCACTCCACGAAGTCGGTGGCGCCATCGGCGGCCATGCGCTGCACCAGCTGCGTCCAGCGCACGGGGGCGGTGAGCTGGGCCAGCAGGTTGGCTTTGATTTCGGCCGGGTCGGTGTGCGGCGCGGCGTCCACGTTCTGGTACACGGGGCAGCGGGCGTCGCTGAAGGTGGTTTTCTCGATGGCCTCGGCCAGGGCGGCGGCGGCGCTCTGCATCAGGGGCGAGTGGAAGGCGCCGCCCACGGGCAGCGGCAGGGCGCGCTTGGCACCGGCGGCTTTCAGGGCTTCGCAGGCCTGCGGCCACGCCCGTCGGCCGAGCCGGAAATAACGAGCTGGCCGGGGCAGTTGTAGTTGGCAGCCACCACCACGTCGCCCGCCGGCGGTAATTTCCTGGCAGATGCGCTCCACCGTGGCATCGTCGAGGCCCAGGATGGCGGCCATGGTGCCGGGCTGCTCCTCGCAGGCGGCCTGCATGGCCTGGGCGCGGCGGGCCACCAGCGGCAGGGCATCGTCAAAGCGCAGCACGCCGGCGGCCACCAGCGCCGAAAACTCGCCCAGCGAGTGGCCGGCCGTCATGGCGGGCTGCAAGATCGGGCCGGGCCACAAACTGCGCCACCGAATGCACAAAAATGGCCGGCTGCGTCACGTCGGTGCGGCGCAGGTCTTCGTCGGAGCCCGTCGAACATGATGTCGGTCAGGCTAAAGCCCAGGATGTCGTTGGCTTGGGTGAGCAGGGCGCGGGCGTCGGCGTTTTGGTCGAACAGCTCGCGGGCCATGCCCGGAAACTGGCTGCCCTGGCCGGGAAACACAACGGATCGTCTTACGAAGTCATCGAAGGAAGTGGGGTTCACGGAGGATAATGCGGGTGGGAATTGGCTACAGAGCGCATGCACCGAACGGCCCGTTGCAGCACGCAAACTGGGGCTGCAAGCTGCACAAAAGCCCGCAGTGCCCAACAAATCAGCCAAACGAAGGCCACTGGCCTGCGCGGAGCGGCCTTTTCCTCAGTCAATAAGCTGGCTTGCTGGTCGCTTAGCGCACTGATTTCCACCCAGCCTTTGTAGGTGCGCTTGGTGTTGGCGAAGTCGGCAAACTCCACCTCGGCCAGGTAGTAGTACATGCCGTCGGACACCCTGCGCCGTCTGCCGCTTCCCGACTCGCCGGTCGGGCCGCCGCCGTCCCAGTTGATGAGGACGCGGTCGGCGGTGGTGGTGGTGTTCTCGAATACCTTCACGCCCCAGCGGTTGAACGCCTGGAAGTGGATGCGCCGCATCGGGCTGTTGTTCTTGGGCCGGAACACGTCGTTGACGCCGTCGCCGGTGGGCGTAAAGATGTTGGGCAGCTTGAAGAACACGCAGTTGTCCTGGCAGGCCACGTTGCTCGTGTCGCTGGCCAGGCCGCTGGCCGCCACGGCCTGCACGGCGTAGCAGCCCGCCCGAAAACGCCAGGTCCCGGTGCGCGTAGCTGGTCCGGCCGCGGTGGTGCCCAGCAGCGTGAAGGCGCCCGTGGGCGTGGGCCGGTAGTACACCCGGTAGCTGGCCACCGTTGGCGTCGCAGCCGGCGGGCGTGTTGCTCAGGCTCCAGCGCAGGCGGTTGGTGTAGCGCTGGTTCAGGCCCGGAAACTCCTGCAGACGAGGCCAGGCTGTCGCAGTTGGTCGGCTGCCAGGGTCAGCACCGGCGTGCACGGCGGGCGACAATCAGGGCATGCAATGCTCCTGGCTGCGGTTGAGCAGGCTGCTCGAGGAAGCGAACGCCGCGCGTAGCGCCCGTCGGTCTGCACGTAGTAGCAGTAGCGTCTGGCCTTTGCGCAGGGCCGGGTCGTTGTCGAGGTAGGTGCCGCCGGTGGCCGTGCTGGCGGCCGTGCCAATGCGCGTAAGGCCCCGTGCCGTGCCCGTGCGCGCGGTAAATGGTCACGTGGCCTGGGCCGTGTTGTCCCAGGGCACGTTATAGGTCCAGCTCACGGCTGAATGGTCGTGGCGCGGGTTGCTGGGCACCGCCGCCAGTGCGCACGCTGCTGGCCGTGGGCGAGCTTCGCGTACCGGGCTGGCTGCCGTCCGCTGAAGGTGCGCACGAACTCCAGCTTGTAGGTATACTGCAGGTCCAGCGTATTGAGGCCGGTATCGACGTACCGAAGTATCGGTGAGGCTGGTAAGGGTGCGCACCGGCACGAAAGTCAGTGGCGCCGGGTTCAGGCCCTCGGCCCGCGACAGCACGTACGAAGGCGTGCCGACGAAGGCGCTGCCCACCGCCGGTGCGGGGCTGCGTCCAGCGCACGCCAATCTGGCCCGGCCGTGGCGCTGGTGGTTTCCACGTCTACGTTGTTGAGCATGGCCCCCCGGCCGGCAAAGATGGCACAGGCCTCGGCCGAGGCAATGCTGGCCCCACCTGCCGGCAGCGGAAACTCGGCATAGATGCGGTAGCAGTAGTTTTTGCCCCGCTCCAGGCCCGGTTCAGGCCGCTGGCTCGAGGTATTGTTATCGGTAAAGGTGGTGGCCGTAGCCGGCACCGACGCAATGCGCACGTAGCCCGACGAGGCCGGAATGCCCGTTTCGCACGGCCCCGGCACCGGGCCGAGTGTTCTCCTTGCGGTAGATGTAGATGCGTCGAGGCATTGGCGCAGGTGTAGGTATTCCAGTTCAGCACAGATGCGGTTGATGCCGGTGCTGGCATCGGGGGTGGCGCGCAGGTTTTGCGGCGGCGGCCCCACCACCGTAATGCGCCAGATTTTCTCATCAATCAGCGGTGGGTTGGAGCGCGCCGGATTGGCCGGGTTGTCCTGGGCCTTAAACACCACCACGTAGGGCAGGCGGGCCACGTTGCTGCAGTCGGTGCGCCAGGTGAAGGTGCCCGCGGCCGGGGGCGGGCCGGTCTGCGGTTTGCACGAACGTGGCCGGCGGCAGGATGCCCGAGTAGGCAAACAGCGTAACGGGCGTGGCCGGGCTGCTGGCCGACGAGCCATCGGTAGCCGTCACGGTACCCGTCACGGTTTGCCCGGCCACCACGCAGATGTCGGCCGGAATGGTGATGGTGGGCCGCATGTTGGCCGTGGCCGTCACAATAATCTGCATGTCGCGAATCACGTCGCCAATCAGGCGCCGGCCTGCCGGCAGACGCCGGTACTCTACCACCATCAAGGCAAAGTTGTAGATACCAACGGACATCGGCGCGTTCCAGGTGATTTGGCCAGTGTGCACGTCCTGCACAAAAATGGCCGGGGCACCGGGCACCCCGGCCGGCACCCCGGTGTAGGCTACCTGAGGCGGCACCGTGCCGGTGATCACCGGGTCGTTCGGATAGTGGAAGTTCGGCACTGGCTGCTGGTTGGGCCGGTTGGTACCGGTGCCGGGGCAGGGCGCGCCCAGCGTACCGGAAATACCCAGTGGCACCTGCTGGCTGGCCAGCAGGTGGAAAGCCAGCGAGTCGCCATCGGCATCATAGGCGCCGGGGTTGTGCAGAAAGACCTGCCCGATACCGGCCTTGTCGACGGCCGGCGTGGTGAGAACCGGCGAGCGGTTGAGCCCCAGTGCGGGGTCGATGAAGACGGTGGTACTGATGTAAAACGACTGGTTCGACGAGTTGCTCATATTCAGCACGCCGGCATTGCGGTTTTCGCCAATGAAGCTGACCGTATAGGGGCCGGTAGTGGGGAAAATGTGCTCGAAATAGTAAATATTGACGCTGGTATCGGGGTTGCCGGGCAGCACCTTAATCGAAGCACGCGGCACGCCATCCAGGCAGCTGGAAGAGCCGTCGCCGAAAAAGATGGTAGCGGCCGGCTGCGTCACCGGCGAGCTGTTATCGGTGTAGAGCACCATCTTAAAGAAGATGCGGCGCGGGTTAGGATTCGCCGTGGTGTCGACCTTGGCCTGAATGTCGCCGGCGCGAAGGTGCGATGCCCGGGCAGTGTCCGGAGCCGCCACCAGCCCGGCAGCTACCAGCAACGTAAGCAGGACCACCCGCAACCAGCTTCCGGCCCGAGATAATAAATGGTATGCCATAAGGAAAGAATAGAAACAAAAAGCAGTGCAGCCGGCGACCGACCTATCGTCACGATAACCAGCTACCCTTACGAGAGTTGACACAATTTGGGGAAATAAAAGGGCAACTCCCGCAAGCAGACGGAATATTGCCCACTGGCTGGCCCGCCCACGCCCGTTGCTTTGCTACAGATACGGGGCACTTCTGGTTCGGGTCCGGTGGCGCATTCCCCCAATTCGGCCGGCCGGGAAGCAGCACCCACAGCCCATTCGGAGCCCAGCTTACGACAGAAGCAAAAGCTAGGGGCGGTACAAAGGTATTGTCCCGAGCTTGCCGGCTCAGCGCACAATTTCGACCCAGCCTTTGTAGGTGCGCCTGGTGTTGGCAAAATCGGCAAACTCCACCTCGGCCAGGTAGAAATACACGCCGTCGCTGCTTTTGGCCCCGAGGCCGCTTCGCTACCGGGCCACCCCCGTCCCAGTTTATTAGATGGGGTCGTAGCGGTGGTGGTGTTCTCGAAGACTTTCACGCCCCAGCGGTTGAACGCCTGGAAATGGATGCGCCGCAGCGGGCTGCTGTTTTTGGGCCGGAACACCGCGTTTTGGGCATCGCCGTTGGGGGTAAAGATGTTGGGCAGCTTAAAGAAGACGCAGTTGTCCTGGCAGGCCACGTTGCTCGTGTCGCTGAGCACCCCGCTCGCCCCCACGGCCTGCACGGCGTAGCACCCGCCCGAAAACGCCAGGTCCCGGTGCTCGTAGCCCGTGCCCGTGCCGTGGTCGTGCCCAGCAGCGTGAAGGCCCCCGCCGGCGTCGGCCGGTAGTACACCCGGTAGCCGCTCACCGCCGCGTCGCAGCCCGCCGGGCTGCTGCCCAGCCGCCAGCGCAGGCGGTTGCTGTACCGCTCCCCGGCCCGCGGAAACTCGGCCAGACCGGCCAGGCTGTCGCAGTTGGTCGGGGCCAGCGTCAGCACCGGGGTGCAGGGCGGCGACAGCAGGGCCTGGCACTGCTCCTGGCTGCGGTTGAGCAGGCTGCTCAAAAAGGCGAACCCCGCGTAGCGCCCGCTCGTGCGCACGTAGTAGCAGTAGCGCTGGCCCTTGACCAGCCCCGCGTCGGCGTCGACGTAGCTGCCGCCCGTGGCCGTGCCCGCCACCGTGCCGATGCGCGTGTAGCTTGTGCCCGTGGCGAGCTTGCGGTAGATTTCCGTGGCCTGGGCCGTGTTGTCCCACGGCACCTGGTACGTCCAGCGCAGGCTGAACTGCGTCCCGGCCAGGTTCGGCAACGCCTCCAGCCGCACACTGCTCGCCGGAGGGGAGGTTTCGGTAACGGGCGCTCCCGTACCGCTCAGCACAAAGTTCAGCCGGTAGCTGTACTGCTTGTCGAGGGTATTGAGGCCGGTATCGACCACCGAAGTATCGGTCAGGCTGGTCAGGGTACGCACCGGCACGAAATCCGTGGCGGCCGGGTTCAGCCCCTCGGCCCGCGACAGCACGTAGGACGGCGTGCCGACGAAGGCGCTGCCATCGCCCTTGCGGGGCTGGGTCCAGCGCACGCCAATCTGCCCGGCCGTGGCGCTGGTAGTTTGCACGTCTACGTTGGTGAGCATGGCCCCCCGGCCGGCAAAAATGGCACAGGCCTCGGCTGAGGCGATGCTGGAACCACCTGCCGGCAGCGGAAACTCGGCATAGATGCGGTAGCAATAATTAGTGCCCCGCTCCAGGCCCTGGTTGGTTCCGGTGGCATCGGTGTTGGCATCGGTATAGGTGGTAGCCGAGGCCGGCACCGAAGCAATGCGCACATAGCCCGCCGAGGCTGGGATACCGGTGTCGCA
>CAWAGB010000004.1:0-149085 GCA_963781555.1 uncultured Chloroflexia bacterium
TACGCCACCGCCAACGAGACCACCGCCGGCATCATCGACCTCTATCGCCGGGTGATCGCGCACTGCGAGCAGACCGTCGAACTGCTGGATCTCGACACCGTCGGCCACGTCCGGCACTGGGGTGGCAGGGAGGTCACGCTGCACTGGATCCTGGTGCACAACTTCAACGACCTCGCGCAGCACAACGGCCAAGCGGACATCCTGCGCGAACAGGTCGACGGCAGCGTGGGGTGGCGGCGGCCGGGAGACAACGTGCCTGACGGGTACGACTGGCCGGCGTACGTCGCGAAACTAACCGGGCTCGCCGACAGGTTCCGTGATCAGCCTGCGAACGCGTCCGCCAATCCCGGGAGCCCTCCGCAGTAGTGCGTCTGCAAGCGCACGCACGGCGGCATGACAGGACGTTGAGCTCAACCAGTCAGGTGATCCAGAGGGGTGGCGTATCGAGGGCTCCCACGCCCCAGAGAAGGAGCCACCCAGCCAGAAGAGAAGCAACCAGGGCCACCGTGATGCCCGCCACGGGTAGCGCGAAAGGCCACCGCATTGGTTCCGCGTGGACCTCTGTCACCGAGCGGCGGCCCAGCGCACCAACCAGCGCACCTATCGAGGCTCCAATGACCAACAGCGGGACACCCATGATGACCAACGGGTCAGTGATCTCGTAGTAACTACCCTGAAGCGCCGCCGGCAGGACGATCAGCAGACCCACCAGCGTGATACCTGCGGCCAACCCGATGAGTGCGCCCAGCGCCGGTCGGCTCTTCATGGCCCGAGTATCGAGGGGAGTCCCCTCAAGGACAAGACTGCGGCTCGAGGTCTTCGCGTGGCAGTCAACGTCAGGGTTCTCCAATCCACTCATGGCGCGACCGCGCGGACGGCGGTGCGGGTTCAGGCGGTCAACGCAACGCTTCCGCTAGTGATTCTGATGGTGTCTCGAAGCCCAGGGTTTGTCGAGGACGGTTGTTGAGCTCTGCGGCGATGGCGTCGAAGTCGGTTTGGGTCAGGCTGCGGAAGTCCAGCCGGCGGGGCAGGTACTGACGCAGCAGGCCGTTGGTGTTCTCGTTGCTGCCGCGTTGCCAGGGCGACTTGGGGTCGCAGAAGTAGACCTGAACACCGGTGGCGATGGTGAACTGCTGGTGTTGGGCCATCTCGTGTCCCAGGTCCCAGGTCAGGGTCTTGGCCAGCGCCTTGGGCAAGGTGGTGACCGCGTCGGCCAGAGCTTGGGCGACGGCGTCGGCGCGGTGGTCCCCGCGGGGTAGGGCGACCAGCATCAGGTAGGGGGTCTTGCGTTCGACCAGGGTCGCCACCGGGCTCATTCCCTTGCCGAAGACCAGGTCGGAGATGGGCTCGTTCCATGCTATGAGTCTGTTCGCCAGGTGGGTTGACCCTCTCATCAAGGAGGCGCCCGAGCACCCCGACGTGCAGCAAGCGTTTGGCGTAATTGAGGAAATTGCCTCGACCAACACCTATCCGCTGGGTCGCCCTCTCGTCACCGAGTTCGTCGAAGCTCTTGGGGGTAACAACGAGGCCATCCGCTTGATGGGGCCCAGCACCGTGGGGACTGACTAGGAGCAGTTCTGCCCCGCACGGGCCCTTTTCGCCAGGGGTGCCTGCGGCCAGCGGGTGGGAGAATCGCGCGGATCGCGGCATGAGTGGACGGGTTGAAGTAGCGTCGAAGGCATGCCCGACGACGAGCAGGCGAGGAACGCTGCTGAGATCGAGGACCTTGCACGACTGTTGCATCGTGCTGATGCCAGCCTCGGTGGGCTTCCGTTCGGAGGGCTCCCCCTACTAGGGAGGGATGGCCGTTCCGCGTTTTTCCAGTCGTGGGAGTCTCTCCCCGAGAGGACGCGCGAGCTTTACCGCAAGCAGGCGCGCGACTCTCAGAAGCCGCGGCCGACCTGAGCGCCACGCGGCAGATCCGGTAACGCCCCACGCTGATGTGGATGCGTTGCGGCCACTACGGTGACGCACATGGCTGAGCGTGTTGTGAGTCTCGATCTCGGCGTGACGTGGGAGCCGAACGATCCGGAGGCGTTCCTTCTGTCCGACTACTACGGCAAGACCGTGCTCGCACTCAAGCCGCATCCCGATGACGCTGACCGACGTTCGGTGAGCCTGGTCTGGTCCGGCACCCGCTACGCCTGCATGGCGGACCCGAACGACGAAGCGATCAGCGGCCATCGCCTTTACGCGAATGGCCTAGGCGATGTGTTCTGGGCAGGGGACGTCCGCGACAGCGATCTGATCCGGGCTCTTGAGACGCAGAACCGCGTTCACCCAAGCCACGATCCCGCTCGTTTCGAGTCGCTGACCCATCACGTCGTTCTGCTCAAGGAGTGCGTGGTCGAGGTCGTTGCCCAGGCTCTCTCGATCCAACGATGGGACGGCACCACGATGGACGCCGTAACAAGCGCCCACAGCAACTGACCGACATCCTCACATCGGCACGAGCGGATCGCGGCAGATGAGTGAAGGCTCGCAGTCAGTCTGCGTCCACGTGAACCCAGACGGTTCGACTGAACTCCCACCCCATGGCTGCAGAGTGCTTCTCGCGGGCGCAGACGTAGTAGGCGGAACCGCCTGGCAGGGTCGCTGGGGGCTGCATTGGAGCGCGGAACTCCTCCGGGAAGGCCCACAGAAAATGGTCACGGTGACTAGAGATGTACATGCTCGGCGGTTCCCCCTTGCGCACGTCGGCCCCGAGGTTCGCCCACGTAGGAACCTGTCGGTCCATGCTCTCGGATTCCCGCAGCGGCAGCGCCAACCGGACGTCGACGTCTAGCGATCCGAGGTGAGAGCGCGCCTCCAGTACCTCCGAGAGGCAGGCGATTGAGTCGGCCACCACGTCGTCCCCTTGCGGGTGCTTCCAGACGAGTTCATCGAGATGCCTCGTGGCGAAACCGGGGGTCTCGGGGGCCTGCGCGTACATGAGAACCCAGTCGCACACACTGCGCGTTCGGGCATCGTCATGCATCTCTGCGGGGTGTCCGGTCACGTCCGTAAGCCTAGAACGCTCACACCGGCTGGTTGCGCGTTCAGCGACCAGCCGCTCATCGGCAGAAGCTGACGTCTTGCTCCGGCACGGTGCGGATAGACGCGACTTGTAAGCCGAGTACGGCGTCTCACGAGTCGCCGAGGTCGCCCCTGGTGAGACGGCGCTTCTTACCGACTCTGCGCAGAACGGACCAGGGCTCGCGGACGGCGCGCCCATTGCGGCGGTTCTTGTGCGGCTTACAAAGCTGGCAGCCCTTGTACTGCCGATGCGGTGAGTGAGCCATGGTGGCTCCGATCCGTGACCAACACCCGCCACGGAGGGCGGGGTGGCTCAGCTCGTCCGCTCATGACGTCAGGATATCGGCCGCTGGGAGCCTCCCGCGCGGCTCGAGCCGGATCCGATTCCAAGACCTAAGGCGGTGGAGAGACTCGCTAAATTGATGGGTCTCCCAAGCCTGACCCTGACATCCTGCTGCGATGAGCAGGCAAACAGTGACCCTTTGGCGACCGACGGGTCCAAAGGAGCTCGCACTGGTCGAGGCCGCGGGTTGGCGTCAGTGGCCCCCACGATTGCCAGACCAGCCGATCTTCTACCCGGTGCTGAACGAGGACTACGCCACACGAATCGCTCGTGACTGGAATGTGAAGGCGAGCGGGGTGGGCTATGTGACGCGCTTCGAGGTCGAGAAGGACTACCTGGACCGGTACGACGTTCAGCAGGCTGGGGGCCAGACCATTCTCGAGTACTGGATCCCAGCAGATGACCTCGGCGAGTTCAACAACCACGTCGTTGGGCTGATCGAGGTAGTTGCGGAGTTCCACTGAGGCGTAAAGGCGCACGCTCGCATCGCGGTATGTTAGTGCGCTTCGGCGAAGGCTCGTGAAGGCGAAATGACAAGAGATGGCTGCGGCTTCCTACGCGGCTGAACGTCGCGCGCTTGGATGCCATCCCGAAGAGGGCGGACTTCTAGAGAGCGTCGAGGTCGTCTGGCAGCTTGAGGGCTCGCTCTTCGGGAGTCGCCAGAGTCCCACTCGGAACGGGTGAGCCCTATCCCACGTACTGGCCGCTCAAATGGACTGGCGCGGATTTGGGTGATTGAGGGGTACATGTGGTTAGAACTGCTACTTTGCAGCCGTGAGGAGCGTTCGTTGGGGGTCTGTGATCGTTGCAGCGGTGGTCTTGTCTGGTTGCGGCAATGGAGGGGGGCCTGACCCCGGTTCTTGGACACGCTGAATCCAGCATCTGCTGGGGAAGCGAGATGATCCACATCATGGCCAGGAAGAACTACTCCGATGAGTTCCGTCGTCAGGCCGTCGACCTGTACGAGTCCACCCCGGGGGCCACGGTCCGCGGCATCGCTGAGGACCTGGGCATCGTGCGGGGCACGTTGCGGCACTGGCTCGAGGCGTACGGCACCGGAAAGAAGACCGCTGCGGACGGCACTGTGACCTCGAGCCCACTGCGGTCCACACCGCCGGTGAGTCTGCGGGGCCACCGGGTGAGACCCCGGAACGCAAGATCGCCCGGCTCGAGGCCCGCGTCGCCGAGCTCGAGATCAACCAGACGAAGCTGACCACGGAGCGAGAGATCCTCCAGCGGGCGGCCAAGTATTTCGCCGGGGAGACGCGCTGGTGAGTCGCTTCCAGTTCGTCGCCGACAACTCCGCCACCTTCGAGGTGAAGCGACTGTGTGAGCTCGTGCAGATCGAGCGTTCGTCCTACTACGCCTGGAAAGCAGGGGCGCCAGCGCGGGCCGTGCGAGCAGCAGCCGACGCGGCGCTGGTGGATCGGATCCGGGTCATCCACACAGCTGACAACACCGTCGGCGCCCCGAGGGTGACCGCCGAACTCAACGACGGCGCGCCGCCGGCCGAGCGGGTCAACCACAAGCGCGTCGCGCGCCTCATGGCCGACAACAACATCGCCGGCTACGTCAAGAAGCGCCGCGTGCGCACCACCATCGCCGATCAGGCCGACCAGTTGGTCCCCGACCTGCTCAAGCGAAACTTCACCGCTGACGCGCCGAACCAGCGCTACGTCGGTGACATCACCTACCTGCCGCTGACCGACGGGACCAACCTGTACTTGGCCACCGTCATCGACTGCTACTCACGTCGACTCGCAGGGTGGGCACTGGCAGGGCACATGCGCACCGACCTCGTCACTGACGCTCTGAAGACCGCTGCAGCAACCCGCGGGAGCCTGGCCGGGGCGATCTTTCACAGCGACCACGGGTCGGTTTACACGTCCAAGGACTACGCCAAGCTCTGCAGCAACCTCGGCGTCACCCAGTCCATGGGCGCGCATCGGGTCATCGGCCGACAACGCGCTGGCCGAGTCGTTCAACGCCGCCCTCAAACGCGAGGTCCTTCAAGACGCCGCCTGCTGGACCGACGAGCTCACCTGCCGCCGCGAGGTCTTCAAGTGGCTCACCCGCTACAACACCAAGCGACGCCACTCCTGGTGCCGCTACCAGTCGCCGATCACCTACGAGACCGGCGCCACAGCTACGCTGCCAACCGCCGCGTAATCACACCCCGTGTCCAACATCCGGGGGTAGGGCCCATCCGACCCTCCCGGGCCACCCACCAACTTACGGATCAGGGCTGGGTACGCAGCCGGCTCGCTCCTTGGGAGATGATGCCGAGGTGGACGATCACGAGTGGGCAAACATCTTCGACGCCCTAGACGATGAACAGTATGACGCTGCCTTCGAGATCCTCTATGCCCACTTCACCAATCCTGCGCACCTCTACTGCCCTGACTGCGCCGGTGCGTCCAACCGAGACGCCGTAGCTCGTATTGCCCTGCAAGCGGCGGACGCGGAAGTCCTGAGACGGATTGTTGTGCGGCACGTAGGCGGCGCAAATGACCCCCCGTCACCTTGGGAGTGGGCAGTGTGCTTCGAACTCCCGAACGTCAGTGACAGGTTGTAGCCCGTTGCTGAGACAGTTTCACCGCTTGCCACTCAGGTTCTCCCGGTGCGTACGAGGGGCCCGAGGCCTTCGCACTCACATCCTTGCGCCATGACCCTTTGGCAGCGGAGGAAGACGTCCACGCCTCGGGGACGTTTCTGCGAACAGCGCGCGGAACGGCCGGACGTGATCTTGCAGCCCGTGTAGGTACGTCAGGTTCTTGGTGGCCTCCATCCAGCGATCATCCGGGGCGAACACCTCGCAGCCAAGCAGACGCGCCGAGTGCCACGGCCATCCGTCCCACCCCGTCTAGCCTGGGAGTTCTGTATGACGAGACGTCTTTGCGCTCGTCGCCGTAACCTCGGCTGGCAAGGCTGCCTGCTTAGCGGGGTGCAGCGTTAACGGCCTTGCTCCATGTCAGGCTGATCGCCGTTGTTCCCAAAATCACAAAGCCGAAGCCGAACAGAGTCCAGCCCAGGATTCCGTAGTCTGACGCATCTGACGCTGCACCAACCCAGTTGTTGGCCAAGAGCGCATCGACAGCGATGCGGTTCGCCCGATCCCCATCGGACTTAGGCAACGGCTTTTGCAACACGGCATCGACCTGCTCTTGAGTCAACGGGTACAGCGCCGAACCAGCTGCCACGGGGCTGTTGACCGTGCGCGTCAGCCACTTGGGTGGCATCGACGGCGTACAGGAGCATATGAGCGTGCGCCCGATTTTCGGAGCGCTGTGCCACGTTACTGATAGAAACACCTACGCCCGAACTCCAGCGGCCAGTAGCACGGCGACGGAGTACCGAGCGAGTGATCCCTTATTGAGCGCCACGTCTGCCCCCTGAGTCATGTGAATCGGCTTGGACACGCCCGCCCGACCTCAGGTTCCGCACGTCAGCGCAGAGACTACATGCACTTCGATCAACGCGGCCGGGTTGGATGAATGTCTATCTGCCTGTTGAGCTTGGATGGCTGGCGCACGCGGAAAACAGAATTGGTATCAGGGGTTTGCAAATGGTTGCGGATTCGGCTCCGCCATGAACGAGATGCTGGAGTCGGCCCTTTGGTCGACAGTCGGCCTCCTCACCACGGGCCTTTGAAGCACGCAGGATGAACTTGTCGCGATGCACTCGAGCCCATTGAAGTTCTCATCACTCGCAAAAGTGGCCCTCGTTAACTAGTCCGGGCGCGCTGTTCCTCGTTGCAGATCAGTCCGCGCTTGGCGCCGCTGCCGTGACTTCCGCCGGCATCTTTATCACGTACGTTGTTGTTCCAGCGTTCCAGCGTTCCGGGGAATAGGGCGGTGCATGGGAGTAGGCTTAGAGTAACGCGTATTCGTTGAGGTGGAGCCGATCCAGCGCGTCGCGCAGCAGCGGGTACTCGTCACCCCGCACCGGGTAGATGCCCGCGAAGACGAGCGGCAGCGGCTCCTTGTAGCCGGGCAGCGGCTCGGCGGCGGGGCGTCCCGCGGAGGTGAGCGTGTCCCCGACGAGCACCTCGCGAATGCTCTTCAGCCCGGTCGCCACGTAGCCCACCTCACCCGCGGTGAGGGTGCGGGTGGCCACCGGGCCGGGGCGGAAGTAGCCGAGCTCGTTGATGTCGCTCTCCGCGCCGGTGGCCATGAACTGGATGCGCTCGTGGTCGTGGAGCGTGCCGTTGGCGACGCGGACGTAGGCAATGACGCCCTTGTACGGGTCGTAGTGGCTGTCGAAGACGAGCGCGGCCAGCGGAGCGGCAGGATCGCCCGGTGGTGCCGGCACCCGGGACACGATGGCCTCGAGAATCTCAGGAACCCCGGTGCCCTCCTTGGCCGACGCCAGGAGCACCTCCTCGCGCGGGATGGCCAGCGCGTCCTCCAGCTCCTCCATCACCATCTCGGGGTCCGCGCCGGGCAGGTCGATCTTGTTGATCACCGGGACGATCACCAGGTTCTGGGCGAGAGCGAGGTGGACGTTGGCGAGCGTCTGGGCCTCGATGCCCTGGCTCGCGTCGACGACCAGGATCGCTCCCTCGCACGCCTGGAGCGAGCGGCTGACCTCGTAGGTGAAATCGACATGTCCGGGCGTGTCGATGAGGTTCAGGGCATATGTCAGCCCGTCGTTGGCCTCGTAGTGGAGGCGCACCGCCCGCGCCTTGATGGTGATTCCCTTCTCGCGCTCGAGGTCCATGCTGTCGAGCACCTGGCTCGTCATCTGGCGCGGGTCGATGGTGTGCGTCGCCTCTATCAGCCGATCGGCGAGCGTCGACTTGCCGTGGTCGATGTGCGCGACGATGCTGAAGTTGCGGGTTCGCTCCGGGGGAATCACGAGGCGGAAGTCTACGCGACGCCGCTACGATCCGCGCCATGGAAGGCCTGACCGTCTGGACCGATCCGCGCTGGCGCGCGGGCTTCGAAGCATGGATCGACGAGGCGCTCGCTGGCGCGGGTGAGAAGCGCCGCGGGCCGTTCGACGAGGTACACCTGCGCCCGTGGTCGGTGGTGTGGCGCCTGGAGACGGATGCCGGCGTGCGCTTCGCCAAGGCGGGCGCGGGGTCGCAGCGCTTCGAGCCGGCCCTGCTGGCGCACCTTGCGACGCTCGGCGCGGAGCTCCTCCCCGAGCTGGTGGCGCGCAATGATGCGCGTGGCTGGTCGATCACCGTCGACGGCGGGCAGCGCGCCCGCGACCTCGAGGAAACGGCGGCCGTCCTCGACACTCTGGAGGCGGCGTTACCGCGGTTCGCGATCCTGCAGCGGCGAGCGGCGGAGGCCGGGGTCGACCGCATGATTGCGCTGGGTGTGCCCGACCTGCGGCGTGCCGCCATGCTCCCCGCGCTGGAGCGCCTGCTCGATGACCCGGTGGCCCTCGCCGGCGGGGAGGAGGCGCTCACCGACGCCGAGCGAATCGAGCTCCGTGCGCGCCTCCCCGAGTTGAACGCCGCGCTGGGCGCGTTGGAGGCCGGCCCGATCCCCTGCTCGGTCGACCACGGCGACCTGCACGACGCGAACGTCTACGTCACCGGTGGCGGACGGGTGTTCGACTGGGGCGACGCGTCGATCGGTCATCCCTTCTCCTCGCTCCTCATCGTCGACGTGGCGCTCGAGAACCGCTTCAACCTCATCGGCGATACGCCCGAGGCGCGGCGCCTGCACGCCGCCTACCTCGAGCCGTGGTCCGACCTCGCAACGCCCGACGAACTCCAGCGCATCGCCGCCGTGGCGACGCGCATGGGCGGCGCGCACAAGGCGCTCGGATGGGTGCGCATGCTGTCGCTCATGCCGCCTGCGGAGGTGGCCGAGTGGCAGGACGCGCCGTCGATCTGGCTGCGCGAGCTGCTCGGGACGCTGCGCGGCGACGCGTCCGCCTGAGCTCGCCCCCCCCCGCGTCCCACCTGCGTCAGCCTGCTGGATCGACCGTGGAGTACTTCCAGATGCGCTGGAGCACGTACGACCCGTCACCTTCGGGGTCCAGCAGGGCCGGTCGAGCCTGGAGGATCTGGACGGTGGGGTGGAGCCGCACGTTCACCAGCTCGGTGCCACGGAATGCCAGCTCGAGGATGACCCCCTCCTGCGTCTCCTGCCACCATCCCTGTCCGAACATGTAGTTGCCCGGGCTCACGAGGACGGCGTTCCAACCATCAGGGTCCTTGCGGACCAGCAAGGGACCGGCGACGTGGGTCCCGGAACCGATGACGTGGTCGCACCCGGCCGCGTCGAACCAGCCGAGCTGTTCGGTCTGCAGGGGCCACAGGTCGTCGTGGTACTCCGCACCGCCCCACCATTGTGGGGCGCAGATAACGAGGTCAGCGCCTCCGTCCCTGGCACGCTGCACGCCGGTGTTGATGTTGTCCTCGGTGATCCACGCGACGCCCGGCGTGCCGACGTCGGCGGCCGTCACGCCGGCGACGTCGTTGAAGCTGACGATGGCGACCTTGAGGCCTGCGACATCCACGTAGGCCGGCTCGAGTGCCTGGTCGAGGTCCAGCCCGAGGCCCGACTGCGGCAGGCCGTACTGGTCGAGCAGCTCCAGCGTGGATTGGATCCCGGCCACCCCGCGGTCGCTCAGGTGGTTCGCAGCAAGGTAGAGGACGTCGAGGCCCAGCGTGTCCTGCCATTCGGGAATGAGCGCTTCCGGTACGGATAGCGACACCGAGGACCCCGTGGCCGGCTGCCACTGCGCGTCCGGCATGATCGGGCATTCGTGGTCGGCAATCGCCAGGTCGGAGCGCTTGACGATGGCGGATGTCACTCCCTCGTTGCCCGTCTCGACGGGGCTGACCGGATACTGCGGCCCAAATGGAGGCGGATCCACCTGGTCGACTTCTGCCGGCCCTGCGTACTCGGCCGTTCCCCCGTTGAACGCCCAGTGCCAACCCTTGCCAAGGCCCACCGTCTGATACGCAGCCCCACGGTCCGCGCACAGGCTGCCGAGGTTGGTCAGGGTCCACACCTCCGAAGCGTCATACGCGGCCCAATCGGTATCGAACGCCGGGTCGTCGGGCATCGCCGAGCCGGTCACCGGGTACGGCAGCGCACGCGCCTCGGGATCACCGAAGAGGTCCGGTCCGAATAGCCCGTACGGCCCGTCGCCCGCGAAACGCAGGACCTTGGTCGCCGGCTCGACGAGCCCTGGGGGCAGGAGCGCCACGGCGCTCTGGTCGGCCTGCAGCAGCGCCGCGATCTCATTGGCCGGCGTGCATGGCGCCGACGTGGTCAGCGATGGCGCATCTATCGTCACGCCGCACGGCAGCGCCAGCGCGTCGGCGCTCGCGAGCGCCGCGAGCTCATCCACCGTGATGGCGGGCTTGAGATTGGTGATGCCGGTGACGACCGCGAGCGGGAACTCGACGGGGACGACCGGGGTCGGCGATGGACTGGCCGTCGGGGAGGACGAGACGGAGGGTATCGCGCCGGACCCGGAGCTGGCCGGCACCGGATCCGTGATCCCGCAAGCGGCCAGCATGGCGGCAACGCCGACCAGCGCGCCTCGTCGGAGCATCGTTCGCAACTGCATGGCGATATCGTAGGCGGTGATCACCCATGCATGTGCCGATGACGCCCACCAAATGAAACCCCGACCCGAACTCCGCGGGTGGCGCAGGCTGCGTCGCGTTCCATTCCTCCTGGGGGCCGTCGCGCTGGTCGCGGCCGCTGCCTTGCCAGCAAGGACAGCCGCGATCGGCCCGTTGCCGGACTGCCGCATCGCCGACATCCTGACCGTGCCGCGCGGGTACGACGACTGGAGCATGACGCTGGTCGACTGGCTTCTTCGCGTGGACGAAGACTACGTCCCGCCCGACCTCGTACCGGTCAGCGAAGCGGGCATCGCCGGGCCGGGCGTCATCCGTGCCGTGGCGATCGACGACCTCCGCGCCCTGGCCCAGGCTGCGGCCGCGAACGGCACCCCCATCGCCGTCAACAGCCCATACCGCAGCTACCAGGACCAGGTGGCGTCGTTCAATGGCTGGGTCGCGGTTGACGGCTACGACGTCGCGACCACCTATTCCCATCGGCCCGGGCACTCGGGACACCAGCTCGGGATCGTGATCGACTTCCAGGCGCTCGGCGGCCCGAGCGCACTCATCGGAGATTGGGCGACCACCCCTACCGGCGCATGGATGCGGGACAACGCCTGGACGTTCGGGTGGGTCATGGCCTACCCCCTGGATCCGGAGTGGCAGGCGGGCGACGACCTGTGGTCGGACCGGACCTGCTTCACCTACGAGCCGTGGCATTACCAGTACCTGGGTCGCGAGATCGCAGCCGCCGTGCACGAGTCGGGTCTCACCATCCGCGAGTACCAATGGCAGCACTTCACCACCGTCGATCCCGAGACCGGCCTGCCGCTCCCGACGGCGACACCGACGATGAGCCCCACCCCGACGGCGACGCCCACCCCTTCCCCCACACCGAGTCCCGTGCCGCCCACGCCAACACCCGCCCCCACGCCAGACGCGGCAACCCCGGGCGAGCTCCTCGGACTCCAGACCCCTCTTGCCGCCGGGCTCGTGCTGGCCGGCCTTGCCCTGCTGGCGGTGCTGGCGGTGGCGCTGGGACGGCGCGCTCGCCGGTAGGGAGCTAGGCGGGTTCGGGTGGATCCGCGGGCGCTGGGCGTGGGCCGACCCGCACGATGCCGTCCACCGTCCGATACGGACTGAAGAACGTGTTCTCGTGCAGCAGGTTGCCGTTCGCCTCGTAGACCCGGCGGGTGACGCTGACGTTCATGCCGTTGTGTGGGGACTCATCGCGCACGGAGCTGCCGGGTGCCAGGCTCGGGTCGGTGATCGTCAGGTCGCGGGCGCTGCGGGTGTTCGTCACATACGGGGCAGACAGGCTGACCGTGCGACCGGTCGGGACGCCCCACAGGTCGAAGCGCACGAAGCCGTCCGCGGCATAGGCGCGGATAAGGATCGGGTCCGGCGTGTCGTTCTGGAACGTCATGTCGGTGACGTAGCTTTCGGTCCGTAGCACCGTGGCATCCAGGCCGAGCGGGTAGCGCGAGATGTAGTACGAGTGGTTGGTGCGGTCGCCGATGTTCAGGCCCGCCCGCAGAGCGGCATTGAAGATCGTGGTCGAGGTCGAGCAGATCCCCCCGGCGAGGGCGCCGGTAGGGTAGCTGCGGCCGTTGATGATCACGCCACCCGATCCATAGCCGCGCGCCGTCGACACCTCGCCGATGCTGCCCCAGAAGCTGAACCACTCGCCCGGGGCCAGGGTGCGACCATCGATGTCCCACGCCGGGATGCTGATGTTGGCGCCCCAGTAATTGCTGATGCCGGGCGCGTAGTTCGTCGTCCAGGTGCTGAGGCGCTGCATCTTGGCGAGGGCCGCCTCCGCGCCGGTCGTCGTCAGCGATGGTTCGGTGATCGTGGTTGCGATCGCCATCGAGGGGACGTTCGCGCCGCCGGCGCGCGCTGCCAGCGCATTCGTGAGCACGGCCAGCGATGCGTCGGCGTCCAGCTCGCGGCCCGTGACGCCGGCGATGACGCCCGTCGGTCCGGTGCCCGCGTACGCGAACCGCGCGCTCTGCGGATCCCGGTCGACCTGTCGCGCAAGGGATGCCACCAGGGCGGCGGCGGCCTGCCGGTCAACGGAGGCCTCGAACCCCCCGCGGCCCATGCCGAACCGGATGATCGAGGTCAGCTGGGCCGGCGTGAAGGAGAGCGGCGTCTCGTCGTCGGGCAGAGTGAGCGACAGTGGGGCGCCCGCCATGTTGGTGGCCGCTTCCGCGGCGTCCTGGGCGGCGGCTGTGCTCACCACCGCCGGCCGGCTCACCGTCGACAGGCTGAGCGTCACATTCGCCGGGTCCGGGGTGGCGAGCACCGGGGCAAGGGTGGCGCGCACCGCTCGCGGGTCAAGGCGCGACCCATCGACCGCGGGGCGGACGGCAAAGCTGCCATCCTGGGCGGTGACCGTCGCGTCGCTCGAGGCATGGGTGAAACGCACGGCCACGTCGACCGTCACGGCCCGCATGGCGGCCTCGTCGAATGGGCGAACGATGGCCGGAAGCGAGGTCGTGGTGATCAAAGTGCGCAGGCGCGCCCCGGTGCTGGTGAGCGGATTGCCCTCGCGGCCGAGGGCCAGCGCCGCTGCGACCATCTCCTCGACCTCATACCCGCGGCCGAGCTCGGCGTAGCTGACCGTGATCGGGTCGCCGTCGATATTGAGGATGGCGTGGCCGGCGTCGAGCGAGGGGAGCGCGTCGCGCAACCTGGCCGCGGCGGCCGATCGGTCCAGCCCCCCCAGGTGGACTCCCGCAACGTTCACGCCAGGGAGCACCCGGCCGGCGTTGGCCAGCCCAACCGCTGCCGCAATGCCGACGAGCAGCAGCAGCCCGAACATCAGGGTCAGCGCGAAGCCGAGCAGCGCGCCACGCGGACCGGTGGCATTGCGGAAGATCGCGCGCGGGGTGTGAAGGGCGGTGGTGGTCATGCTGGTGTGCTGGCATGCTCCGGTGGGCCGGGTGCGAGCGTCGGAGCTCCTCCCCTGGGTACAGACGCCACTGACGGCGTCCCTGTTGCAGGTGGCGGGCACGGGCATGCGCCGCCGTCGCGTGCACGGAGTATCAGGCATGCCGCGCTGTCTGTCGAGCGACGATCGGTTGGCCGGCCCGGGTCCCGGTGCTATACTCCTCCACCGTCCCGCCACGTGCGTGTGGCGTCCGCGCGCCTGCCCGGCGAGCGGCTCGATTTCGATTCCCCACCGAGGAGTTCCGTGGCTAGAAAGTCTCGTACCTGGAAGGGCGCGCGCACACCGCAGGCCCTCGAAGCGCGTCCGTCAGGAGCTTCGGCGCAGCGTCGTGAATCGACGCAGCCGCAGCGAGGCGAAGACGCTCGTGCAGCGCGCCACGAACATCGCCCTCGGCCGCGCCGAAGGGGATGCCCCCGTGGCCGTCACTGCCGCCATCAGTGCGCTCGACAAGGCCGCTGAGAAGGGCATGATCCACCCCAACAACGCCGCACGACGCAAGAGTCGCCTGATGGCCAAGGTCAACGCCGCGCATCTGCTCGACGGCGTGGCCGCCGAGGCGCCGGCCGCCGCGAAGCGCAAGACGACTGCCAGCAAGACGGCGCAGCGCAAGAAGGTGCAGGCCGCCAAGGCATCCAAGGCCGCCGCCGCCAAGGCCACAGATCGGCCGCGCACCGCGGCCGGGAAGGCCAAGGTGGCCGTGACCCGCGCCCAGCGCGAGTCGGCAGCGGCGCGACGTCGCAAGCAGTCTGACGGCGAGAGCAGCGAGAGCTGACCCGGCGCCACACCCAGCGACCTACCGATGACCCCGGCCCGCGCGGCCGGGGTCATCTCGTTCACCAGGAGGCACGCCGAAGATCATGAGCAACGAGCCAGCGGGCCGGGTCGCATCGGTCAACATCTCGCCGGGGGGCGTGCCCAAGCTGCCGGTCGACGAGGCCTGGGTCGGGGTCCGCGGCCTCGCCGGCGACGGACATAACGAGCCCGAGCCGTCGCACGGCGGGCCGGACAAGGCGGTGAGCCTCTACTCGGTCGAGTCGATCGCCCGGGTGGCGGCGGACGGCCACACCGCATTCCCGGGCGCGTTCGGCGAGAACCTCACCCTGGAGGGCGTCGAGATGGGCGACCTGGAGGTGGGCACCCGGCTGCAGATTGGCGACCGCGGCCTGCTGATCGAGATGGTCGAGCACGCGCAGCCGTGCCAGACACTCGGCCATTGGTTCGAGGGCCGCCACATCGCGCGCATCAGCGGCAAGACGCACCCCGAGGATGCGCGCTGGTACGCGCGGGTGATCAGCGAGGGCCCGGTCCGCGCGGGCGACGTGGTGGAGCGGCTCCCCTAGCGGGCGCGCTGCCGGCGGCGCAGCTTCCAGATGTGCTCCAGGGGCCAGCGGCGCGCCCAGGCACGCGCCACGTCGGACCGATACGTGCTCGTCGCATCCTCCGCCGGGCGCAGCTCGACGAGATCGACGATGTCCAGCTCGTTGGTGACGAAGAGGCGAATCCAATCGCCATAGGTGAGCTGGAACTCGACATGTGCCGATGCGCCCACGTCCACCCGGTGCATCCCGAAGTAGTCGTTGGCGAGGCGCTCAATCGGCTCGTCCTCGTCGGCCGGCCAGCACACGTCGGCCAGCGGGGTGTGCATGCTGAAGGCGAACGTGCCGCCGTCGCGCAGCAGCCGCGAAACCTCGGGCACGGCCACGTACGGGTCCGCGAAAACCATGGCACCGTGGTCACAGAAGACGGTGTCGAACGAGGCATCGGGGAGAGGCACCGACTCGGCGCTGGCATGCAGCAGCGTCACCACCGCGCCGGCCGCATCGATTGCCCTGCGGGCATGTTCCAGCTGTCGATCCGACAGGTCGAGCGCGACGGCGCGCGCTCCCCGTCGTGCGAGGGTGATGGACCATTGGGCGGCGCCGCAGCCGAGCTCGAGGACGTCGCGACCCTCCACCTCCCCGAGGACGTTGAGCTCGGATTCCGGGATCTGCCACACCCCCCACGCGGCGCCGTGGATCGCCAGCTGCGGGCCCTGCTCCGCCTGGTAGCCGTCCGCCAGCTCGTTCCAGAAGGCCCGATTCCGACGGGCGTGGGCACTCAGCTTCACCGGTTCGCGTCGGAGTGGCGCGCCGGCGACCAGAACACGAGCGTCTCGAGGTCCTCTTCGATCTCCGCGAACCGGTGCTCGACGCCGGCTGCGACGAATGCCACCGAACCGGCGGCCACCGGGCGTCGCTCCCCTGCCACGACCAGCACCGCGCGACCAGCCGTGACGTGGTAGACCTCGTCCTCGGTGTGCGGCGCCTGGTCATCGGTCGAGCCGGCCGGCCAGCGCGCCACGGTCAGGCTCAGCGAGCCATCGGCCGAGCGGAACACCTCGGCGAAATCGTGACGCTCGCGCGAGAGGGCGGCCATGGCGGTCGCGAGCTCCATGACGTCGCCCATCGGCCTAGCGCCGCGCGGCGGCGAAGGCGGCGCGGCCGGCATAGCGCGCCGACGCGTCCAGCTCCTCCTCGATGCGCAGCAGTCGGTTGTACTTCGCGATCCGCTCCGAGCGGCTCATGGACCCGGTCTTGATCTGCCCGGTGTTGAGCGCCACCACCAGGTCGGCGATGGTCGTATCCTCCGTCTCGCCGGAACGGTGGCTGATGACGGACGTCCACCCCGCGCGATGCGCCATCTCGACCGCCTCGATCGTCTCGGTCAGCGTGCCGATCTGGTTGAGCTTGACGAGAATGCTGTTCGCGCTGCGCTCGCGGATGGCACGCTCCAGGCGCCGCGTGTTCGTGACCAGCAGGTCGTCGCCGACGAGCTGGACCTGCTCCCCGAGGCGCGCGGTCAGCGCCGCCCAGCCCTCCCAGTCGTCTTCCGCCAGGCCGTCCTCGAGGCTGACGATCGGGTAGCGCTCCGCCCAGTCGGCCCAGAAGGCGACCATCTCGTCGGAGGTCAGGCTGCGTCCCTCGCGGACCAGGGTGTAGGAGCCGTCGCCATACAGCTCGGTGGTGGCCGGGTCGAGGGCAATCGCGATCTGGTCGCCGGGGGTGTAGCCCGCGCGCTCGATCGCCTCGAGCACCGCGGCAATGGCCGCCTCGTTGGTCCCCAGGCTCGGGGCGTAGCCCCCTTCGTCGCCGACGGTGGTGGCGAAGCCGCGCTCGTGCAGCAGGTCGCCGAGGGCATGGAACGTCTCGGCCGCCCACCGGATCGCCTCCCGGAAGGTCGGCGCGCCCAGCGGGGCGATCATGAACTCCTGGAAATCGGTCGAGTCGATGGCGTGCTTGCCGCCGTTGAGGATGTTCACCAGCGGCACCGGCAACGTTCGCGCCCCCGGTCCGCCCAGGTACCGATACAGCGGCAGGTCCACCGTCTCCGCGGCGGCGTTGGCGACCGCGAGGCTCACCCCCAGGGTCGCGTTGGCGCCGAGCTTCGACTTGTTCTCCGTTCCGTCGAGCTCGATGAGAAGGCGGTCGATGCCGACCTGGTCGATCGCGTCGGCGCCGATGAGCTGCGGGCGGATCGTCTCGTTGACGTTACGGACCGCGTTCAGCACGCCCTTGCCGCCGTACCGGTCCGCGTCCCCGTCGCGCAGCTCGACCGCCTCGTGGGCGCCGGTCGAGGCACCGGACGGGACGAGCGCGGTCCCCATGGCGCCGCCCTCGCAGGAACACGTCGACCTCCACCGTCGGGTTGCCGCGGGAGTCGAGCACCTCGCGCGCGATCAGATCCTCGATGCGGCCGCTCACGGTGCCTCCTCGGGCTCGGGCATGGGAGCGTCGGCGGCCATGAGGGCCTCGACGCCGGGCAGTGTCTTGCCCTCGACGAATTCCAGCGACGCCCCGCCGCCGGTGCTGACGTGGGTCATCTTGCGCGCCAGGTGCAGCTTCTCGACGGCCGCCACCGAGTCGCCGCCGCCGACGATGGTGATCACACCGGCCCCCGTGCGCGCCGCGATGCAGCGCGCCATGGCGTTGGTGCCCTCCGCGAACGCGGGAATCTCGAAGACCCCCATCGGTCCGTTCCAGAAGATCGTCTGCGCCTTCTGCAGGTGCGCGATGTAGGCCCTCGTGGTGGCCGGACCGATGTCCACCACCATCTGGTCCTTCGGCACGGCGTTGACCGATACCACCTGCCTGGGTGCCCGATGGTGAATCTGCGGCGCGATGACCGCGTCGGTCGGCAGCATGAAGCGCACTCGCTTGCGCCGCGCCTCGGCCATGATCCGCTCCGCGTTGGCGAGCTGCTCCTCCTCGACCAGGCTCTTGCCCAGCTCGAGGCCCCTGGCGGCGAGGAACGTGTTGGCCATCCCGCCGCCCACCAGGATCGCCTGGCAGCGCGAGAGGAGCGCCTCCAGGACCTCCAGCTTCCCGGTCACCTTGGCCCCGCCGATCACCGCATGGAACGGCCGCGGCGGCTTGTGCAGCAGCCTGCCGAGGGCGGTCACCTCGCGCTCGAGGAGCAGGCCCGCGACGGCCGGCAGGTGATGGGTGATCCCCTCGGTGCTGGCGTGAGCTCGGTGCGCGCTGCCGAACGCGTCGTTGACGTAGAGGTCGGCGAAACCTGCCAGTGACGCGGCGAACGCGGGGTCGTTGGCCTCCTCCGCAGCGTGGAAGCGCAGGTTCTCCAGCATCAGCATGTCGCCGGGCCGCAGCTTGTCGACCGCGACCTGGACGCCCGGGCCCAGCGCGTCGCCGGTCATGCGCACCGGGCGGCCGAGCAGGTGGCTGAGCCGATCGGCGACCGGCTTCAGGCGCAGTGCATCGCTGACCTTGCCCTTGGGGCGCCCGAGGTGGCTGGCGAGGATGACCGTTGCGCCGCGCTCGAGAAGGTTGACGATGGTCGGCAGGCTGGCCCGGATGCGGGTGTCGTCGGTGATCCGGCCGTCGTCGATGGGGACATTGAGGTCGGCGCGCAGGAAGACGCGCCTGCCACTGACGTCGACGTCACGGACTGACTTCTTGCCGAATGTCGCCGCCGCTTTCACAGGCCTGCCTTGGCCATGAATGCGGCCAGGTCAGCGACCCGGCAGCTGTAGCCCCACTCGTTGTCGTACCAGGCGATGACCTTGAGGAGCCGGTCGCCGGTGACCATGGTCGAGGCCGCGTCGATGATCGAGCTGCGCTCGTCGCCCTTGAAGTCCATGCTCACCAGTGGCTCTTCGGTGTAGCCCAGCAGCCCCTCCATCGGTCCGTCGGCCGCGGCCTTCAGGGCCGCGTTGGCGGACTCGGCGCTCACCGGGCGCTCGGTGATGGCCACGAAGTCGATGACGCTCACCGTGGGGGTTGGCACACGAAGGGAGAAGCCGTCGAACCTGCCCTTCAGCTCGGGGATCACCAGGGCCAGCGCCTTGGCGGCTCCGGTCGACGTGGGGATGATGTTCTGCCCGGCGCTGCGGGCGCGACGCAGGTCCTTGTGGAACACGTCGAGCACGTTCTGGTCGTTGGTGTAGCTGTGGACCGTGGTCATCAGGCCACGCTCGATGCCGAAGCTGTCGAAGATGACCTTGGCGGGGAGGGCGAGCCCGTTGGTGGTGCAGCTCGCGTTGCTCACGATGTGGTGCTGCGCCGGGTCGTAGCGGTCCTCGTTCACGCCCAGGACGAGGGTGATGTCCTCGTTCTTGGCCGGTGCGCTGATGATCACCTTCTTGGCGCCCGCGTCACGGTGGGCCTGCGCCTTGGTGGCATCGGTGAAGATGCCGGTCGACTCGATCACGATGTCGACGCCCAGGTCGTCCCAGGGCAGCGCTGCCGGGTCGCGCTCGCTGAAGGTGCGGATCTCGTGGCCGTTGACCGTGATCGAGCTCTCGCCGGCGGACACCTCGCCGTCGAAGCGGCCGTAGGTCGAGTCGTAGCGGAACAGGTGGGCGTTGGTCTCGGTGTCGGCGAGGTCGTTGACGGCGACCACCTGCAGCGCGTCGGGCTGCCGCTCGAGCATGGCCTTGAGCGTCTGCCGGCCGATGCGGCCGAAGCCATTGATCCCGATCCGGGTCGTCATGGCGGGGAACTCCTCTGCGGGGTGGCGTCACCGCTCGCGGCGACGCCGACGGTGGCCCGCCGGAAGGCGGGGTCGTGAATGCGGTCATGGACGATCGGCAGCGCGCCGATCAGGCAGACATCGTCGCCGTGCTCGGCCAGCGCGACCCGCACGCGGGCTGCCGGGGCCGTGAATGCGCGCTGGTCGATCCCGCGGCGAACGCGATCCAGCACTTCGGGACGATTGGCGGCGATCCCGCCGCCGAGGACGATGATGTCGGGATTCAGGATATTGACCACGGACGCTGCCATGGCACCGAGCGCCTCCCAGGCTTGGTCGAGGATGCCAGCGCATGCCGCGTCGCCAGCATCCGCCGCGCGCGCGACGATAGCCGCGTCGACGGCTCCACGATCACCCACCAACACCGCCAGCCCGGGGGCTTCGCCGTCGCGGAGTGCCTCGTTGGCCCTGCGTGCGATGGCGGTCCCGGAGGCGAACGCCTCGACGTGGCCGCGCTGTCCATCGCCGCAGATCGGACCGTCGAGCTCGACGGTGAGGTGACCCACCTCGCCGGCCGTGTCGTCGGGCCCCAGCAGCGGACGACCGTCGAGGATGATGCCGCCCCCGATGCCGGTCGAGACGGTGACGTAGATGGCGGTGCGCGTCCCGCGGGCGGCCCCGTATCGCCACTCGCACTGCACCGCCACGTTGGTGTCCCGCTCCACGAATGTCGGCAGGCCGATCCGCTCCTCGACGAGGTCGGCGAGCGGCACATTCCGCCACGCGGTGAGGTTGGGCGGCGCGACCACCACCCCCCGCCAGGGATCCAGCGGGCCGGGGGCGCTGATACCGATCCCGATGGGATCCGGTTCTCCACCCGCGCGCGCGGCGGCGCGGACCTCGGCAACGAGCCCGCAGACCCGGCTCACGACCGCGGCGACACCGGTCTCGTCATCAGTCGGAACGGCGACACGATGCGAGACGGTGAGGTCAGGGCGGACGTGAGCGGCGCGGATCTGGGTCCCGCCCAGGTCGATCGCCAGGATCGACGAGTCGGCTACCTCCACGTCCGTAATTCTACCCGCCGTGGCTCAGGCCCGCCCCCTGCGCACGGGGCCGGACACGGAACGGGCCGCCCGCTGCGCACGGGGCGCAGGCCGGGCGGCCTCGGGTTCAGCCGGCTGCGATCAGCCGCCGATCTTGAACATCTTGGTGCCGCACACCGGGCACTTGCCCTGGGTGGCCGGCTTGCCGTTCTTCATCGTGATCTTCTGCTCGTCAGACATATCACGCTTCGCCTTGCACTTGACGCAGTAGGCATTGGTCGCCATCGGTCAGTCTGCCTCCTAAGGTCCCGTGCGGTCGATTGACGCCGCCGGGGTTCGGGTTGTGGCCCTGCCCTGCTGGCCGACCATCGGTGTCCAGCGGGAGTGGAAATCGCCATCCGGTTGGGTGTCGATCTCCCAGAGCAGGTGAATGCCGGACAGTCCGGCTTCGATACAGCGTGCCTCCGCGGCTTCCTTCTCGGCTCCCTCCAGGAAGGTGCCGTCGACGCGTTGCGCGTAGGCGGCGCAGATGGTTCCCGACCGGAGCCCTGCCAGGCCCGCCAGCACGAAGAGTGCCGACGACTCCATCTCGAGGTTGACGACGCCTTGGCGCCGCAGCTCCTCTGCGAGCTCAGGATAGCGAACCGGGAGCGTGCGCATGGCACGTCCCTGCGGAGCGTAGAAGCCACTCGCGGTGGCGGTGATGCCCAGGTGGAACCGATGCCCGAGGTCGCGACACGCGGCCTCGAGTGCCCACACCACGTCGCGGTGTGCAATGGCCGGGTACCCGGGATGGACGTAGAAGTCGGTCGTGTTCTCCAGTCGAACCGCCCCGATCGAGACGACCAGGTCACCGAGCGCGATCTGCGGCTGCAGCGCTCCCGACGACCCGACGCGGATGAACGTGGGCGCATCCGTGATCTCCATCACCTCGGCGAGAACGATCTCGACGTTGTCGGTCCCCATCCCGGTCGACATGCAGCTGATCGGCATACCGCGGTAGGTTCCCGTGGCGGTGGTGATCTCCCGATTGCTCCGCTCGAGCCGCACCTCGTCCCAATGGGCCGCCACCTTCGCCACCCGTCCCGGGTCGCCGACGAGCAGTACATGCTCGGCCAGCTCTCCCCGTTCGAGGGCGATGTGGTACTGGCGGTTCCCCGCCAGTGGCGCGTCCGCGCTGGAGCGATTCGTCACACGGTGCTCTTCTGGGTACGACATGCCGGCCGGCGGCCGGAACGGCGGGAGTATACGCGCGCCACGCTCAGCCTGAGCGTGAATGCTGCGTGCGCCGCCACGCTCCGGCCGTGCTCAGCCGGACTCCGGGCCGGCGCCTCCGACGACCGACAGCCGGGCGAGGCCCGACTCCTCCTGCGGCACGAGGTCCTCCCCGGTGTCGTCCGGGCCAGCCGGCCGGCGACCTGAGGGCGGCCAGACGCGACCGATGACGCCGCCGCGCACCGCGGTCATCCCGCTCGCCAACATTCCGCCCACGCCGATCAACAGGAGGCCGGCGCCCAGGCCCTTCGGTGTATCGGCGCCGTCGCGTGATGCGGAGGCGGGGCTGAGGACCGCTGCGTTCGCACCCGTGCCTCGCGAGCGACCACCCAGCGCGGGTGTGGCACCGCTGGCCGCCGCCGACGACGCGTGAGGTCCTCCCAGGGAGGGCCGATCACCGGCGGCGCCCGGTGATGGGTGTCTGCCCGGAACGTCGACGCTCCCCAGGCCATCCTCTCCGGCTTGCGACCCGCCGGCTGAGGTGCCACGCGCCGCAGCAACCAGCACCACGTCAGTCGAGTTCCGTGGCCACACGCGGTACCCGCGCTGAGGCTGCGCGCCGGTCGTCTCCTGGCCCAGCGGCCCTCGAATCTCGACCCACGATCCCTTCGCCGGCGCGGTGCCGAGCGAGGCGCGCCCGGAGAAGGCGACCCGCAGGGGACCGGATCCATCGTCGATCTCGAACGAGGTCCCTCCCGCGCTCGAATGGCTCACCTTGCCAGTGACCGCGCCGCGCGCGAGCACCAGCACCGCCTCGGTATCGTCGCTGGCAGCACCGGTTGCCAGGCGGACGGGTGCTGGCTCGGCCTGCGACCCGAGGTGACGAACCGGATCGCTGACCCGCAGCGTCAACATCCCTGCCTTGGTCGAGCGCGTGCCGGTCACCTCGACCAGCTCAGCCTGGCGAACGGCTCCAGCATCGTCGCCGAGGCGCAGCAGGATCGCTCCCGACGCATCCTGGACGACGGCGCTCCCCGGTTCCACGAGGTCCGAGGGAAGCGTGACCACACCGCGGACCCGCAGCCTGACACCGGTTGCCGCGGAGCGCGCATCGGAGATCGGGACGAGCGGCAGCGCCTGTGGCGAGGGACTCATCGGTGCCGTCGGGCCCGGTGATGGGCTCGGTTTCGGGGAGGGCGAGGGCGAGGGGGTGGGCGGCACGGGTCCGTCAATTGCCAGGATGTCGGCCGCGTCGCGGGGCTGGACGCGATAGCCGGCCGTGCCTGTACCGCTCGAGTCGCGCTGGCCGACGACGCCGCGCAGCCGGAGCTGGGCACCGCGGACCCAGGCGGCGATGCCGATGGCGGTCGAGTCGGCGACGAAGACGCGGACCGCGCCGCTCCCGTCGTCCACGTCGAATGCCTGTCCACCGGAGAGCGCTGATGGACCGCCGGTCACCGTCGCCGTCAGCTCGATGAGCTGCGCCTCGACCGACTCGTCGACGGCACCGCTCGACATGGGCCGCGCGATCGGCTCGGTGCCAGGTCCAAGGGCGACCAGGGCGGCTGGGTCGGCGCGCAGCGTGCGTTGGGCGTAGCGGTCGTCCAGCGACCCGCCGACCTCGACCAGCTGGCCACGCTCGAAGGCCCCGCCGCTCAGGAGCACCGCGATGCCGCCCGTCTCGTCCGCGACGTAGCCGCCGCCGTCACCGAATGCGCTCCCCGTCAGCGCGACGCCGCGGATCCGAGGCTCGCTCCCGTCCGGCAACGCGCGCGCTGCCGCAATGGTGAGTGGCGCGGCCGTGGGCACGGGCGTCACCGTCGCGATCGGTGTGGGCGTCGCGGTCGCCGTGGGCGATGGCGTTGCCGCGAGCGTTTGCGTGGCAGACGGCGTAGGAGGCACGGTCGGGGCCTGCGTCGGCGTCGGCGTGGGCGTTCCGGGCGGCGATGCCGTCGGGTCCGGCACGGGCGTGCTTCCCACGTTCTGCGGGTCAGGAAGGCTGCGCGTCGCGAAGTCGACGAGGTTGTCGTCCGAGTCCTGGGTCGATCCGGCCGCGCCGCCGGGAAGTCGTTCGAGACTGGACCCGGCGGGGGGAGCGGCGGAAGCGCGGCCCTCGAGCCATGCCGTCGCCGTTCCCCATCCGACCGCGTCGAGCGCCGTCGACGCGCCCTGGATGCGCAGCGCCCAGGCGCCGCCGGTGGCGGCCACCCCGCTGGCATACGTCAGGTCGCCGATGGCGGCATAGATTCCCGCCTCGTTGGCCACCAGCATGTGCCTGCCGGCAGCGACGGTGGGCGCGCCGAGCGCCCAGCTCGCCTTGCGTGTCAACGTGCTGCCGCTCGCGGTCACGTACATCAGCTCCAGCCCTTCCAGTGGCAGGGCGGCGCTCGTCGGGTTGTACAGCTCCACGAACTCGTCGGAGGCGCTGGCGCCACCGGTCTGCAGCTCCGATATGACGAGGTGGCCGTCTTCCGCGGCCGCAGTCGCGGGAACCTCCGCCTGGATGGCCCCGAGGGCCGGCAGAGCAGCTACCAGGAGTGCGAGGGCAGCAGCGAGCGGTGCGGCACGACGGCCGCCCAGGACGAGACGGGTGAGCACGGTGAACCTCCGGCGGAGGCGGCAGGCAGCGGCAAGGTTCGCGGGGAACCGATTACCGGCGGCTTAGCGACCGCTTATCGAACCGAGACCCGCGAGAACCGTGCGCGTCGCGTACAATCGGCCGCCCATGTCCACCGAGAGCCAGCGCTCACGCCCCACCGCATCCTCGCGCGCCGAGGCACGCCGTCGCGCGCGCCTGGTGGCCCAGGGCCAGCTGCCCAGCGAGGATGAGGTAGCGGAGGACACTGCCCAGACGGCGCGCCGCGCCCCGAGCGGCGGCATCCTGGGGCGCATGTTCCCGCCCGCGCCGCCCCTTCCCGGCAAGCCGGACCCGATGACTGATTTCAGTTACAACGGCCCGTTTCGCACCGTGGTCAGCTCGCTATGGGTGCTCGGCCGTGCCCCGCTGGTGTGGCTGGCCTTTGGCGTCCTCTGGGCAATCGCCTACCTCGCCACGAACGCACTCGGCGGCACGCTCCTGGGGACGATCGCGTCGCTGCTCACCTTCGGCAGCCTCGTGGCGGCGGGATGGTTCGGTTGGCGACGGCCGTGGGCTTTCGGGGCCGCAGCGGGTGCGACCGGGCAGTTCCTGTATGCCGTGTTTCTGGGCATCACTGCGGCGAGTGGTGCCGACATCGACGGCCCTGACCGGACCATCCCTCTCGGCCAGGCCATCACCTCGTTGGTCACAAGTGGCATCTTCATGATCGCCGTCGGCGCGCTGGCTGGCTTCTACGGAGGCTACCTGCGCCGGCGTCTGGCGGAGCCGCGGGCGAGCGCAACGCGAGCCCGCCGCCGCTGACCGCGCGAACCCCCAGACTGGCACGCGGCTTGCAGATTTGCGGCGGCATAGACGCGCAGACGTCGGACATCTCGAGAATCGACTCGTACGGGCCGCCACCAACGGAAGCTCGGGCCTGCGGTGGCATTTCGCGCTCGTGCGGCGCGTGACTCGATCCGGCCGAGCCGTCTGTAGAGGCCGTCGTCGCTTCGGGACCCTCCGTACTGAAGCGGCGACGGCCTCCCTCTGTGCCGCGCCGCGTCAGTGGTGCGCGGCCAGCGCGTCGTCGGCGGCCTGGCGCGCCACCGCGTAGGTCGTCGCCAGCCCCAGGACCTCGCCGGTCGACCGCATCTCGGGTCCCAGGGTGGCATCCACCCCGGGGAGCCGCCAGAGGGAGCCGATGGGTGCCTTGACCGCCACCATCGGTCCGTCCGGGGCCAATCCGGGCACGAGACCCGCCTCAGCCAGCGTGCCGCCGAGCGCGCAGCGCACGGCCGCCGCAACGATGTCCCGCGCAGTCGCCTTGGCCACGATCGGGATGGTGCGGCTGGCCCGCGGGTTGGCCTCGATGACCACGATCCGATCCGCGGCCGCGATCATCTGCACGTTGAGCACCCCTCGCAGACCGAGCGCGGTGGCGATGCGTCCGGCGGCGGCGGCGACCTCCTCCTGCACGGCGCGCGAGAGCGACTGCGGCGGCAGCACCGCCACGCTGTCACCCGAATGGATCCCCGGCGGATCCAGCTGCTCCAGGATGCCCGGCACGCACCAGTCGCGGCCGTCGCTGATCACGTCGACGTCGAGCTCGACGCCCTCCACCAGCTCGTCGACCCGCAGCGGCCACCCGACATCGGTTGCCAGGTACGCGGCAATCTCCGCCTCGTCATGCAGCACGGCGATCCCCCGCCCCCCGATGACCCATGACGGGCGCACGATCACCGGCAGGCCGAGCGCATCGGCGGCGGTGCGTAGTTGCTCCGCGTCCTCGGCCAGCTGGCCGCGAGGTCCCGCGACGCCGAGCTCGTCGAGCAGGGCAGCAAAGCGCTCACGATCCTCCGTCACCTCAATGGCCTCGGCGTTGAGGCCGGCGATCGGCACGCCCGCGTAGGCGAGGTCCCTGGCCAGGTCGATCGCCGTCTGCCCGCCAAAGGTGAGGAGCACGATCGGCGGCTCCCCCGTGAGGGCGCGCTCGTGGTCGATCACGTCGAGCACCGACTCGGTGTCGAGCGGCTCGAAGTAGAGGCGCGAGCAGGCGTCGTAATCGGTCGAGACCGTCTCGGGGTTGTTATTGATCACCACCGCGTCGTAGCCGAGCTCGCGGATCGCCCAGGCGGCGCGCACCGAGCAGTAGTCGAACTCGATCCCCTGGCCGATGCGAATCGGTCCGGAGCCCACCACGATCACGCTGCGCCGGTCCGACGGTGGCGGCACCTCGGGCATCGCGTAGGAGGAGTAGAAGTACGGCGTCTCGGCGGGGAACTCGCCAGCGCAGGTGTCGACCCGCCGGTAGGACGGCGTGATGCCGGCACGCACCCGGGCGCGACGCACCGCGACCGCCGGCACCCCGGTGATCGAGGCGATCTCGGCGTCGCCGAAACCGGCCCGCTTGGCATCCAGCAGCGGGGCGCCCTCCAGCCGCCGCTCCGCATCCACCAGCTCGGCGAGCCGCTCGCTGAACCACGGCGCGATCCCCGTCGCGGCCGAGATGGCCGCCGCATCGGCCCAACCGTGACGCAGCAGTGCGACGATGCGCCACAGGCGGGAATCGGTCGGGGTCAGGAACGCGGCAAGGTCCCCTGGCGCGCCGTGCGCCAATCCCCAGTCAGGGTCCTCCCACAGCCAGCCGCGTCCGCGCGGCTCGAGCGAGCGCAGGGCCTTGAGGAGCGCCGGTCCGAACTCGCGGTCGATGGCCATCGCCTCGCCGGTGGCCTTCATCTGGACCCCCAGCGATCGGTCGGCGTCGGGGAACTTGTCGAACGGCCAGCGCGGCAGCTTGACGACCACGTAATCGACCGCCGGCTCGAATGCCGCCGAGTTGCCGCCGGTCGCGGGATTCGGCAGCTCGTGGAGCTGCTTGCCCAGCGCGATCAGGGCCGCCACCCGCGCGATCGGGTAGCCGGTCGCCTTCGAGGCCAGCGCCGACGAGCGGCTGACCCGTGGATTGACCTCGATGACGCGGTAGTCGGACCCATCGGGCGCCACCGACAGCTGCACGTTGCAGCCCCCCTCCAGCTTCAGGGCGCGCACGATCTTCAGCGCGCAGCGCCGCAGCCGCTGCACCACCGGATCCGGGAGGGTCTGGATCGGCGCCACCACGATGCTGTCGCCCGTGTGGACCCCCATCGGGTCGAGATTCTCCATCCCGCAGATGGCGATGGTCGTGTCATTGGCGTCACGCAGCACCTCGAACTCGATCTCGTACCAGCCCAGCAGCGAGCGCTCGACGAGCACCTGGCCGATGGGGCTGGCCTCGATGCCGTGCGCGATCCGCCGTCGCGCCTCCTCGGGCGTGTGGGCAAAGCCGCCACCCCCACCGCCGAGGGTGAAGGCGGGTCGCACCACGATCGGCGCGCCGAGCGCCTCGACGAAGCGCATGCCGTCCTCGACCGTCTCGACCACCACGCTCTCCGGCACCGGCTCACCGATTCCCGTCACCAGGTCGCGGAAGCCACCGCGATCCTCCGCCGCGCGGACTGCCGCCAGCGGCGTACCGAGCACGCGCACCCCGCAGCGCTCCAGCACGCCGGCGTCGTCGAGCGCCACCGCCAGGTTCAGCCCGGTCTGCCCGCCGAGCGTCGGCAGCAGCGCGTCGGGGCGGTGCTCCTCGATGACCCGCGTCAGGTTGGCGAGCGTCAACGGACCGATGATCACCGTTCCGCCGACATCTGGATCGGTCATCACCGTCGCCGGGTTCGAGTTCACCAGGATCGTCTCGACGCCGGCCCCACGCAGCGCCAGGCAGGCCTGCACCCCGGCATAGTCGAACTCCGCGGCCTGACCGATGAGGATGGGTCCCGAGCCGATCACCAGCACCTTGCGCGGCGCGGTCATGCCATGGCTCCGGCAACGGCGAGGTCGAAGACGCGTGACGCGTCGATGGGCCCCGGCGCACCCTCGGGGTGGAACTGGACCGATGCGATCCGGCCGCTGGCGTGGACGAGGCCCTCGACCGTGCCGTCGTTGAGGTCGCGATGGCTGACCCGGTAGCCCGCCCCCACCAGGCCCGGCCCGTCGACGACCTCCACCTCGTGGTTGTGCGCACCGATGTCGACGCGACCGGTGGCGAGGTCGCGCACCGCGTGGTTGCCGCCGTGGTGCCCGACCGCAAGGCGTCGCGTCCGTGCGCCCGCGGCAAGCGCGAGCAGCTGGTGCCCCAGGCAGATGCCCAGGAGCGGCGGGCCGCCCGCGAGCGCCGACGTCGCGAGGCGACGCACGGTGGTGATCTGCGGGGCCATCCGCGCCGGGTCGCCCGGTCCGGGCGAGAGGACCACGAGATCCGGCTGCGCACCCAGGATCGCTTCCGCGGTCGCGTCTGGCGGCAGGCCGACCACCTCCAGGCCGCGGCCGGTCAGCGCTCGGAGCAGGGAGCGCTTGACACCGTAGTCGACGAGCACCGCGCGCCCGCGACGCTCCCCGGCCGGAGCCAGGTGGAAGGGCTCGCGGGTCGCCACCGCCACCACGAAATCGACCGATTCCCAGGCAGGCGCCGCCTCGGCGCGCCGCACGGCGCGCTCCGTGTCGATGAGCCCGCTCCCCGGGACGATGGCGCCGCGACGGCTCGCGCCCCGTCGCAGGGAGAGCGTCAGGGCACGGGTGTCGATGCCGGTGATCGCCGGCACCCCCGCCTCCACCAGCAGCTCCTCGAGGGACATCCCCGGCCCCGCGGGCGGCTCGACGAGGCGCGTGACGACCAGGCCACGGGCATGGACCCGGGACGATTCGAGGTCGTCGGCTGCCAGGCGGTAGTTGCCGGCCATCGGGTGGGTGAGCACCACGATCTGGCCCGCGTACGAGGGATCGGTGAGGATCTCGCCCCAGCCGGTGGCGGCGGTGGTGAAGACCAGGTCGCCGGTCACCGCCACGGGAGCGCCGGCCAGCACCCCGGCCTGGAACATCCCGTCCTCGTGGGCAAGCAGGCCCGCCGGGCGCACGATGCCCGGGGTCAGGAACGAGGGGGCGGCGGCGAGTCGATCGTCGGGCGTCGAGGGCGGGGCCGCAGGTTGGGTCGGGGCAGTACGCAAGATGGCGCTCCTTGCCGGCATCACGGTACCGGCTTAAAGGTCGCCCGCAGGATAGCGCACGCCGCGGCCGCGAGCGGTCCCACCTTGCATGCCCCGCACGTCGCTAGAATCCCGGGACCGCATCAAGAGGTCGAATCGCGTGTCCGTGACGTCGCTTCCCGCTCGTCCCGCAACCCTGGGCGATGCCTTCGCCGCCCGGCTCTCCCCGACGACGCGCGGCGTTGTCCTGGTGACCGCCGGCGTGGCACTGACCGCGCTCGCCGCGCAGCTGCAGTTCAAGGTGCCCGGCAATCCAGTCCCCTTCACCGGCCAGACCGCCGCGGTGCTCCTCACGGGGGCGGCCCTCGGCAGCCGGCTCGGCCTGCTCAGCATGCTGCTCTACGTCGCCCTCGGCGCCATCGGCCTTCCGATCTACAGCGCCGGCGACTCCGGGATCGACCAGCTGCTGGGCGTGACCGGCGGCTACCTGGTCGGCTTCATCGTCGCGGCAGCGGCCGTCGGCTGGCTTGCCGAGCGCGGCTGGGACCGCACCCTGCCGCGCGCGGTGCTGCTGATGATCCTGGGCAACCTGCTGATCTACGCCATCGGCGTGCCGGCGCTGGCGATCGTGGCAGCGATGCCAGCTCCGGACGCGCTGCGCCTGGGCGCGCTGGACTTCGTCGCCTCCGACGCCCTGAAGATCGCGGTCGCCGCCGGGCTGCTGCCGCTCGCCTGGTCCCTCATCGGTCGAGGCACTCGCAGGGCCTAGGTTCCATCGCGGGGCGGCAGGACCTCCACGGCCCGCCGTCGCAGTCCCGGGACCACGCGCGTCGCCAACCAGGCGAGGATCGCCAGGGCGAGACCGATGGGCAGGATCACGACGCCGATCCAGATGGCCGCACTGACGACCGCCTGGCCGACGCCGACCAGCGCCGCCGTTGCCCGGTCGAGCTGGCCGCCGGGATCCCAGCCGGATGTCTGCGCCTCCACCGCGGCAGCCCGGGGCACGAGGCGCACGACGAGCGTCGACAGGGCTGCCTGGCCGCTCACGTTGTCGAGCTGGGCCTGCAGCTGCTCGATCTGGCCGCGCACCTGGTCGAGCCGCGACTGTACGGCGAGGACGTCATCGACCGCCTCGGCACGTTCGGCGAGGACCCGGTACGACGCCTCCGATGCGGCGAGATTGTCGATCCGTGCCTCGAGGTCGACGACCTGGCTCGTGACGTCCTGCTCCTGCGTCGATTCACCGACGACCGTGCCGCCCATCTCGCGGATCCGAACGAGCGTCTCCTCGAAACGCTCCGCCGGGACACGCAGGGTGAGCGTGGCGGATTGCTCGAGGGTCCCCGCCTGGGAGCCGCCGACGTACCCGCCGACCTGCTGAGCCAGCGTCCGGACTTCGGTCAGCGCCGCCGCGACGTCCTCTACCTCGACGCTGATGTCACCGGTCTTGATGATCCGCTGCTCGGCTGGCGCGGCCAGAGCTTCGCTGTCGCCGGGCAGCTCACCGGTGCCCGCAGAGGCTCCGGGATCGGGCGCGTTCGGCGCTCCGCCATCTCCGCCCCGAAGGTCGGTCCCGACGTTCTGGAATGCGCCGCTGGCGCACGCCGTCAGCAGCGCAAGCATGCCCAGGATGGCCATGGCTGAGACAAGTCGCCGTGTCATCGCGAGTCCTCCCCGACTCCGGCCTGCCAGCGATCGCGGAGCGTGGTTGGGCCCACGGCGCGGCTGGCTCGGCTAGCATCACTACCGTATGACAGAACGTGCGGTTCATCTGCTGGAGGACGAGGACGCGCGCGCCGGCATGGCCGCGCACGAATTCCCCGACGACTTCCTCGAGCGCCACCTGGCCGAAGAGCGGCGGCGGGCGAGCCTGCTGGGCGAGGTCCGGGAGGCGGTCTTCGGCGCCCAGGACGGGCTCGTCAGCACGCTTGCCGTAGTGAGCGCGGTGGCGGGGGCGGGCACGGGCCGCTTCGGCGTGCTGGTGGCCGGAATCGCTGCCGGCCTGGCCGGCATCTTCAGCATGGCTGCCGGCGAGTACCTGAGCTCCAAGAGCCAGCGCGAGATCTTCGAGGCGCAGATCGTCGACGAGCGCCGCGAGGTCCACGAGCGCCCGGGCGAGGCGGAGGCGGAGATGGCCTTCATGCTCGCCGCCGACGGTTTGCCACGCGACAAGGCAGCGGCAGTGGCGCACGCCATGGCACAGCACCCAGACGTTCTTCTCAAGACGATGGTCGAGAAGGAGCTGGGCCTCGCCATCGAGCCGGACGAGGGCTCGCCGTTCCAGGGCGCGCTGGTCATGGGCGGTGCGTTCGGCCTCGGCGCGGCGGTGCCGATCATCCCCCACCTGTTCCTTGCCAGCGGAACGGCGGTGGTGGTGTCGACCCTCGCCACCCTCGCCGTCCTATTCGCGATCGGGGTCGTGAAGAGCCGGTGGACGCATCGGTCGTGGTGGTCGTCGGGCGCGGAGATCCTGGTGATCGGTGCCGTCGCCGGCGTGGTCGGCTACTTCTTCGGGTCGATCCTGCCGACGCTCCTCGGCGCCCCGCCGGTCGTCTGACCCGCGTCAGATCCCCTCGAAGATCATCCCCAGGCCGAGCACGACGGCCGCCACCACGAACGCCCAGGCCCCGACGGTCGTCGAATCGAACCCGGCGACGGTGGGCAGCAGCCCGCCGAACGTCCCCAGGAGCCCGATGACCATGAGCGCCAGCGCGACCAGGATGGTCGGCATGCGAGGCGAGAAGTTCATGCGTCCGCCCATTCGTCAGATCCCCGGTAGCAGCGAGCCGGCGACCAGCAGCGCGTCACCGGCCAGGAGGAAGAGCCAGCCGACCTCGGTGGTGACCTCGATGTTGGTCCCGAGGTAGGTTTGCACCACGCCGAGCGCGGCATCCACGAAATCGACCGGGAAGACGGTCGCGCTGATTCCGACGACGATGAGCGCGGCCGCCAGCAGGACCGTGACCATGCGGGGCGCGTTCGGATGCAGCACGGGCGGGAGTATACGAATCCGCGGCAGCGTCGTGCGGGGAAATCGCTACTCGACGACCACCAGGCCGACCATCCCGTAGGCCTCATGCCCGGGCAGGTGGCAGATGAAGGAGTAGAGGCCCGGCGCGGCAAACGTCACCGTCGTCTCGACCGAGGTCAGGGCGGCCACCGAGACCTCCGTGGGGCGCGCGTCGTGCACCATCTCGGTACCGGTCCGGTGCGCCGCGTGCACGGCGGCATCACCCACGATCCACTCGTGGTCGATGGGGTCGCCGTTGACGATCACGAACGTCACGGCCACGCCCGCGGGCACCGTGACGCGGGTCGGACTGAACGCCGAGTAGGCAATGGTGATGGTGACCGGCTGGGCGGCCGCGGCGCCGCTGCAGCCGCCGGCCGCAATGGCCAGCAGGAGCAGCGACGCCGCGACGAGCACGCGAGACCGATGCATGACGCGCTCAGGCCGGCCGCAGCGGGCCACCCCCGCCGCCCGCAGCGACTCGCGACAGGCCCACCGGCAGCGCCACCGCCAGGATGGCGGCAAGCAGGAGCAGGTACGGCACCGGCGAGGTCGGCGCGGGGGTCGGACCGATGGGCGCGAAGCCGGCATCGGTCTCGGACGGACGCCCGGCGCCGGATGCGTCGACCGCCAGGTCGAAGGTCAGCTCGGTCGCAGAGGCGTCGATGGCCACTTTCGTGAGCCATCCACGGTCCGGGATCCATTCCATGCCCTTGTCGGAGCGCAGATCGGTCAGCAGGCCATCGCTGGCGGCGGCGCTGTGGTCGAGCTTGAGGCCGCTGTTGGGGACGAGCAGCCCGGGGTTCGGGAGCAGCGCCGGCCGAGAATCGGTCAGCAGGTACACGTCCGCCTCGACTCGCTCGGCGGACCCCTTGCCGAGGCCCAGGATGCGGAGCGGGACCCACGGGTTGTCGGTGGGGATGGTGAGATGGACCGGCGTCCCATCACCGATGCCCTGGCCACGCGCCGCGGCGGCGTCCGCATCGAAGGCGGCGGCCATGAAGATCGGCGAGCGCTCGGCGTAGAAGTCGAGCACCTCGGGCGCGTCGGGTGGGAGGCGGAAGCCGTGGTCCTTGGCCCACTGGCCGACCTCGTCGCCACCACCGCGCAGGATGGTGATGTCCAGCGCGTCGATGCGGGTCTCGAGCAGGACTTCCGCGCTCGCCGCACTCCGGGCGCCGCCGGCCAGGTCGAACCCGGCCTCGGGCACGGGGTCGGTCTCGCGGACCAGGCGCTGGAGGGTCCAGTCGCCGCCGCGCACGACATCGGTCGGGATACCGGGGAGCGGGGTGATGCTGCCGAACGCGCCGCCACCGCCCGCGAAGGCGAAGGCGGTCACGTAATGCTCCACGCCGTCGTGGTAGCCGGCAAAGGTCGTGGTTCGCAGCAGGTTCACCGCACCGTTCGGGCCGATGAGCCCACCGCAGGCGGCCGCGGGCGCGGCCAGGATCAGGAGTGAGGCGCCCGCTGCAAGCAGCGGTGCCAGGATTCTTCGCATCGGATCGGTCTCCATTGGGCTGAGTCGGATCGGATGCTGCGCAGCAAGGTGAAGGACGCCCCCACTCGCGGATCGGTTCCGGTCAGCGGGTGGCCCACAGGTAGCCGCGCGGGGTCAGGCCGCTGGCGATGATGGTCGCCGCCAGGTCGCGACCCACGTAGCGGTAGTGCCACGGCTCGTAGTCGTATCCGGTCTGCGCATAGCTGCCCGCGGGGTAGCTCATCACGAAGCCGTAGCGCCACGCGTTGGCGCGCATCCACGCCCCGGCGGGCGTCGCCGCCCAGTCCGCATACTCCCACGGCGCGGCACCGCCGGCGCTCGTGAAGTCGAGCGTCGTGCCGAGCTGGTGCTCGCTGTGGCCGGGCCGCGCGCTCGTGCGCAGCGCCGCGTTGTAGCCGCTCACCGCGACCCAGTGGTTGAAGGTCGTGATCTGCTGCGCGTAGCTGCGGAAGCCGCTCACCACGCCGAGTGGCACGCCGGCGGCGCGAGCCGCCTCGGCCATCGCCCGCAGGTCGGGCACCAGGAACGAGCGGATCGGATAGCCGCCGTTGAGCCCCGCCGAGCTGGTGTCGACCAGGTCGCCGGGGTAGTAGACGGACGGCAGCATGTAGATCGTGTCGAGCAGGGTGGTCGCCCACTGCCCGTAGCCGTAGCGCGCCGTCAGGACGTCGAGGTAGATGCCACCGGGCAGGGCGTAGTTGGGCGCCGGCGGCGGCGGTGCGGTGGTCGGTCGCGGGGTCGCAGCGGGCGTCGGCACCGGCGTCGCGATCGGCGTGGGCACGGGCGTCGGGACCGGGGTTGGGCTCGGCGACGGGGTGGGCGTGGGGCTCGCCGTGGGCCGCGGCGTCGGTGAGCTCGTCGGCTCGGGGGTGGGCGATCCGGACGGGACCGCCACCGGCGGGGTGCCGTCGCCACCACTTCCGATGAGCGCGGGGGCGACGAGGACGGCCAGCGCCGAGCTGGCGACCATGACTGCGACCATGGAGCCGATGGCGATGGCATGGAGTGGCCCCTGGTGCGCGGGGCGGGCGACGATTCCAGTCATGCACCGATGCTCGGACGCGCCACCCGGCACCGGCATCGGATGAAGATCGGAGGACGCCTACGTCAAGCGCTCCCCGCGGCATCGGCCGTTCGTTCGACGGCGCCACCTCAGCCCACGACCGTTAGCCAGGTCAGCGGAACATGCGCTGCTGCTTCGCCAGGTCGAGCCGGCCGGGCTCCTGCTGGAGGAGCTCGTCGACGGTGTGCAGCCGCCGAGCGATGACGTTGAGCACCGCCCCCTCGACCTGCAGCTTCCCGTCGATCACGAGCAGTGGCGAACGATGCAGCAGGCCGCGGTGCGCGGTGTACACCTGCGGCCGCAGGGTGACGTTGATCATCCCGCTCTCGTCCTCGAGGGCGATGAAGACGAAGTTCTTGGCGGTCATCGGGTGCTGCACGCTGACCCCCAGCCCGGCGATCCGGATGCGCGCCCCGTCGCGCAGCCCGGCGGCATCGGCCACGGTGATCACGCCCCGCTCGGCGAGCCGCTCCCGGAACAGCTCCACCGCGTGGAGGTGCGGGCTGACGCCGGTCTCGCGGTAATCGGCGGCGACCCGCTCGGCGACGCTCATGGGTGGCAGGGAGGCGCCCAGCGCACGCTGGGCGTCATCGGTCAGGCCCAGCGCGGGACGCGCCGGATCCGCGTCGGGGAGGGTGGTGCGCAGCTGCCAGAGGAGCTCGCGACGCGGCACATCGGTCCAGTCGAAGGCACCGATGCTGATGAGCCGCTCCACCACCTGCTCGCCCAGCCCGGTGCGGGCCACGAAGTCGCGCACGCCGCCGTACGGACCGATGGTCCGCTCGCGCTCCAGCGTCTCGCGGGCGCGCTCGTCGATGCCCTTCACCTGCCGCAGGCCGAGGCGGATGGCCCAGCTGGTGTTGCCGCAGCGGCAACGTCCGGAGCTCGAACCGGGGCCGGATGGCTCCGTGTTGCAGGTTGCGCAACGAAGGGCTCCTGAAGGGCCGTTCTTGGCAGCTCGTCGTCCGGACGTTGCATCAGGTGCAACGGACTCCACGAGGCGCGTGTCGTGCTCCCAGGCAGATGCGTTGACGTCGATCGGCAGGACCCGGATGCCGTGGCGCTTGGCGTCGTTGATGACGACCGCCGGCGAGTAGAAGCCCATCGGCTGGTTGTTCAGCACGCCGGTCGTGTAGTGCGCCGGGTAGTAGTGCTTGAGCCAGGCGGTGTCGTAGGTGATCTTGGCGAACGCCGCCGCGTGGGCGCGGGCGAAGCCGAACTCGGCGAAGGCGGAGCACTTCTGGAAGAGCTCCTCCGCGTCCGTCTCCGTGAGCCCGGTGCGCATGGCACCGCCCACAAAGCGGCCGCGCTCGGCCTGCATCTTGGCGTGGGAGCGGTGGCTGCCCATCGCCTTGCGGAAGATGTCGGCCTCCACCGCCGAGTAGCCGCACACGTCGATCGCGACCTGCATCACCTGCTCCTGGTAGAGGATCACACCCAGCGTGTCCTCGAGGATCGGCTGCAGGCTCGGATGGGCGTAGGTGACCGGCTCCTGGCCGGCGCGCCGCCGCAGGTACGGATGCACTGCGTTGCCCTGCACCGGGCCGGGACGGATGATCGCGACCTGCACCACGAGGTCCTCGAATCGCTCGGGGCGCGCCTTGGGGAGGCTCTGCATCTGGGCGCGCGACTCGATCTGGAACATGCCCACCGTGTCGGCCGACTGGATGGACCGATACACCTCCGGATCGTCGTGCGGGAGCGCGTCGAGGTCGATCCTGGTTCCGGTGTCGCGCTCGATGCGGTCGAGCGCGTCGCTCACCACGCCCAGGGTGCGAAGGGAGAGGAGGTCGATCTTGACCAGCCCCAGCGCCTCGATGTCCTCCTTGTCGAACTGGGTGACGACCCGCTTCGGCATGGTGGCGCGCTCGATCGGGACGAGGTCGATGAGCGGCGTCCTGGTGACCAGCATCCCGCCGACGTGGATTCCCAGGTGGCGCGGGAAGCCGTCGATCTCGGCGCACAGGGTGAGGAGCCACTGCCACCGGTTGAGCCGAGCGTCGGGAGTGTCGATCTGGGAGGTTTCGACGTCGCCGGGCTCCGGGACCACCCGGGGACGTCGCCGCTCCTCGACCGGCATGCCGCTCTCCGGGTCCACGCGCACGACCGCCGGGCGGCCGCTCGACGGCCCCGGCGTGCCGTTGTCGCGCGCCGCCGGCAGCACCAGCTCGGCCCCGCTGAGCTCCCCGGAACGGGCGTAGCGTTTCGTCGTCTCCGACTCGTGCTTCACCGAGGTGACCGATGCGTCCAGCACGCGCTGCCGCTTGGGTGGATACCAGCCGCCCTCGCTGACCGGTCGCGGAACGCCGCCCGGCTCGAGCACTGGGCGCGGTCGGTGGTTCCACGACGAGTCGGAGCTCCTGCCGACCAGCCCCGGGTCGCCGCGGCCGTCGCGGCCCGGGGGAACGGCCATCTCCCCCATCTCCACCCCCAGCTCATCGAAGAGCCAGGCGAACGAGCCATCGAGCGCCAGGTCGCGGGCGACATCGGTCGCGTCGCGGGTGTCGAGCGCCTTGGCCAGCCGGTCGACGGCATAGGTCGGGAAGCCGAGCGCCTTGGCCACCTCGCGCACCGCCGAGCGGGCGCGGTACGTGATGACGGTGCAGACCATGGCGGCGTGGTCCTCGCCGTAGCGGGTGTAGAGGTACTGGATGACCTCCTCGCGACGGTTGACGTCGAAGTCGATGTCGATGTCGGGCAGCGCGCGCGCCTCGTTGATGAAGCGCTCGAAGAGGAGCTTGTGGGCGATGGGGTCGACCTTGGTGATGCCCAGGCAGTACGCCACGATCGAGTCGCCGGCGCTCCCCCGCCCCTGGCCGATGATCTTGCCGCGGCGCGCGAACTCCATCAGGTCCCAGACGATGAGGAAGAACTCGGACAGGTTGGTGCGATCGATGATGTCGAGCTCGTGGGCCAGCTGGTTGAGGGCGCGCTTGGTAATCGGGCGATAACGGACGCGTAAGCCCTCGTGGGCAAGCTGGTAGAGATATGAGAACGGCGTCTCGCCCTCGGGGACCGTGAAGCCCGGGAACCGATAGCGCTCGAAGTCCAGGTCCAGCTCGCACGACCCACCGATGTCCCCCGCGCGCGCCATCCCGTCCGCCCACGCGGCGCGGCTGCGCTCGTCGGGCAGGTCGCGACCGATGGCGGCCAGCTCGGCCGCGCCCTTCAGGGCGTGCTCGGCGTTGGGGAGCAGCAGCTCGCGCGCCTCGTCGAGGGTGGCGCCGTGGCGGATGCAGACCAGCACGTCCTGGAGCCGCTTCCCGTCGCGCGTGGCGTGGTGGACCTCGTTGGTGACCACGGTCGGCAGACCGGTCGCGTCCGCCAGCTCGGCGAGCCGTGCCACGAGCCAGTCGTCGTCGGGCGCGAGGTGGTGGCTCAGCTCGACCAGCAGGTCGCCGTCGGGAAGGTGGCGCGCCCACCGTTCCGCTGCTGCCTGCGCGGCGGCGGGATCGCCCGCCAGCAGGTGACGCGGCACCTCCCCGTTGCGGCAGCCGGTGAGCGCGATCAGGTGGCCGCGCGCGCCGTCGAGAGCGGCCTCGACCAGCGTCCGCGCGAAGACGGGGAACTGCTTCTGTCCGGCGAGGTGGCCGCGCGACGCGAGATGCGCGAGAGCCGAGTAGCCGGCCGCGTCGCGCGCCAGCAGGACGAGGTGGTCGCCGGGGATCGGCCCGGCATGCAGCTCGCCGGGCCAGCCGCGGCTGGCCTTCTCGCCGCGGTACGGATCGTTGAGCTTTCGCCCGCGCCGCGCGAGGCGCAGCTCGCCCTCGTCGCGCGGGACCGCGACCTCCAGCCCGATGATCGGGCGCACCGGGCGGAGCCCCGCCTCGCGGGCGGCGTCGGTCGAGGTCTCGCGCGCCGCCTTCCACAGCCGCACGGCGCCGTACATGCCGGCGTGATCGGTGATCGCCAGCGCCGGCAGGCCAAGCAGCGCCGCCGTCGCGACAAGCTCCTCGGGGTGCGAGGCACCGTCCAGGAAGCTGAAGTTGGAGTGCGCGTGGAGCTCGGCGTAGGGTGGGTCCGGAGTGGCCATCGGACAGCCGATGATAGAACAGATGTTCTAGTTCGGGAATACCCTGGGCGTGAATCAATCCCTCGATGAAGAGCGCGCGCGCCAGCCGCAGCACCGTCACCGCGACCGACAGGCCAAGCAGGCCGAGGCACACGAGGCTCAGGCCGCTCGCACCGAGCCCAGCCCAGGAGCACGCCGGCATCCCAGGCCATCAGCCCCACTGAGGCCGCGCGGCCCAGCAGCATCCGCTGCGCGCCCCTTCCGGGGGTATCCTCGATGGCATGACCGACACGACTCGCGCCTCCACCACTGTTGGGAAGGCCACCATCCATGGGTGAGACGCTGCGCCTACAAGCAGCCGCCGGCGATACGGACACGTACCTCGCCCCGGCACGGCCCTCGCCTGGACCGGCGGTGCTGCTGCTCCACCACTGGTGGGGCCTCAACGAACCGATGCGCGACCTTGCCGACCGCCTGGCAAGCGACGGCTTCACGGTCATGGCGCCCGACCTCTTCGACGGAGTGATCTCGACCACGATCGAGGAGGCCGAAACCTTCACGAGCTCGGTCGAGAAGGAGGGTGGCGCGCCGGGCGGCCTCAACCCGGACCGCATCATGGGTCGCGTGAAGGCGACCCTGGATCATCTGCTGGCACACCCGGACGTGCGGGGAGATCGGGCGGCAATCGTGGCCCTGAGCTTCGGCGGCTGGTACGGCAGCGAGGTCGCCGCCGCGACGGCGGACGTCGCGGCGTTCGTATCGGTCTACAGCGACGTCTACGGGCCGCCCGGCGAGGCTGCCTACCTCGGCCATTTCGCGGAGGACGATCCATACGTCGACGCCGGCCCCGTGCCCGAGCTCCAGGCACGCCTGGCGGAGGGCAGCGCGGCGCACCTCTACCCTGGCACGAAGCACTGGTTCATGGAGCCGGACCGCCCCGAGTACGACGCCGACGCCGCTGAGCTCGCGTACCAGCGCACGGTGGATTTCCTGCGCGAGCAGCTCGCCTGACCGCAGCCATGCAGATCCCGACCCTGGAGACCGAGCGCCTGACGCTGCGCCCCTTCGTGGAATCCGACGCGGACGCCCTGTTCGCCATCAGCCAGGACCCCGAGGTGATGCGCTTCATCGGCGATCGCACCATCCCCTCCATGGAGGATTGCTGGCGCGCGGTGGCCGCCTGGCTGGGCCACTGGCAGCTGCGCGGCTACGGCCCGCTGGCGGTCGTCGAGCGCGAGAGCGGCCGTTTCATTGGTCGGGTGAGCCTCTGGTATCCGTATGGCTGGCCCGCGCCGGAGCTGGGCTACATGTTCGGCCGCGAGGCGTGGGGGCGCGGGTACGCCACCGAGGCGGCGGGCGCCGCGCTCGACTGGGCGTTCGAGCACGTCCGCGACCCGCGTGACTGGATCAGTCTCATCGATCCAGCCAACACCGCCTCCAGTCGCGTCGTCACCAAGCTCGGCGAGACACACCGCGGCGAGACGGAGCTGCGCGGACATCGGGTCCTGGTGTACGGGATCGACCACGCCACGTGGGCGGCGCGACTGGGCTAGCGGCCCAGCGCCTCCAGGACGGGGAGATGCTCGGTGCCGCCGTCAGGCGACAGCGGCAGGATCGCCACGTGGTCCGCTCCGGCGTCCACGAACTCCGCGATGCGTGCCCGGATGGCGTCCGCATCGCCCCACGCGACCATCGCGTCGACGAGGCGGTCGCTGCCCGGCTTCTCCCAGTCGCCAGCATCGAAGCCCTGCAGCTCCCATCCCGCCTGGTAGGCGGGGGTGCGCAGGTACGAGGCGAGATAGGCACGGGCTGCGGTCCGGGCCGCAGCGGCATCGGTCTCGAGGACGGACGGGCACGACACGGCGAGGGTCGCACCGCGGTCCGGGGAGGCGGTGTCCAGCACGCCGCGCATGTGGCGCACGCGGTCGGGCGTGACGAGATACGGGAAGGCGCCATCGGCATCGGTCGCGGCCAGGGCGAGCATCCTGTCGCGCAGCGCGGCAATCAGCACCGGCGGCTCGGCGGGCACCGGCGGGCCCTTCCAGACCGCGGCGCGGTACGCGGCGAGGTACTCCCGCATCCGCGTCAGCGGCTTCTCGTAGGGGTGGCCACGCAGCTTGCCGGCAAGGTGCGGATGCGAGACGCCGAGACCCAGCACGAAGCGGTTGCCGGTGGCCTCGGCGAGGGTCAGGGCGGCCATGCGCGAGGCCTGCGCATCGTGGCCCCAGATGTTGACGATGCTCGTCCCGAGGTTGATCGAGCTCGTCTCGGCGGCCAGCAGGGCGAGCAGGGTGAACGGGTGGCGGCCGACCGTTTCGGGCACCCACAGCGTGCCGAAGCCGAGCTCCTCCGCGCGGCGCGCGTAGGCGCGAGCGTCGTCGATGGCGAGCGAGTCGAGATGGCCCCACACGCCGGTCTGCCCCAGGTCGATCACGCGACCGATGCTAGCCGAACCGATAGCGCAGGAGGAGCTCGTCCCCGTTGCGCAGCACGCTCGCCAGGCTGCCGCGGCGCGGCGCGTCCGCGTACGGCGAGCCGCCGTCGACGGCACTGATCATCGGCAGCGCGTCGCTCGCCACCAGGGTCGCGCCGAGCGTCCAGCACACCTCGTCGATGCAGCCCGCCGCCAGGAAGGCGGCGTTCGTGGTGGGACCGCCCTCCAGCAGGACCGATGTCACTCCCCGCTCGCCGAGGCGCTCCAGGATCCAGGCCGGGTCTGGCACCGCGCTCGGTGCGCGCAGCAGCTCGACCCCGGGCAGGGGCAGCTGCGGGTTTTCGGCTCCCACCACGAGCACTCGCGCCTCGTCCTCGCCGTGCCAGCCGGCAGGGTCGATGGGCGTCGAGCCGGCGATCACCACGCTCAGCGGCTGGGCCGGCCGTCCCGCAGCAACGCGTTGCGCCGCGAGGTCGGCCGGGACGCGCAACCACACCCCGCTGGCGCGGACGGTCCCCGATCCGGTCGCCACCGCGTCATGGGCGGCGCGGTAGAGACGCATGAGACGACGATCCACGCGGCTGCCGAGCCCCTCGGCGGTGTCACCGAGCTGGGCGCGGCCGTCGATGCTGGTCACCATGTTGATGCTCACCGACGGACGCCCCTGCACGACGGGCGGGGCGTAGTTGGCAAGCAGTTCATCGAGCGAGCGCCCTTCGACGGGGTCCGGCCACAGCCGGTCGACGAGCATCGGGTCGGGCATCAGGCGCCGATGCTACCCGTTGCCTAGGATTCCCTGGCGGGCTCGTATGCCTCCAGATCGCCGATGGCGGTCGAGGCGACATCCACCTCGACGCGCGAAGAGGTGAGGGATGTCACGGACGCGGCCGGCACCACGCGGTCCGGGCCGTCGCCGGTATCCACGGCGATGCCGTGGAAGATCCCCTCCGCCTCGGTGCCCAGCATCGCCTTGACGACGCCGATGCGCTCGCCGTCGCTGCCGACGACATCGGTCCCGGCCTCGACGTAGGTCCACGCCACCGGATCGTCAGGGCCCGGGAGGTCCAGCTCCGCTGCCTCCGGCTCGCCTGCAGCGCCGGTGTCCCCGGCGTGGGTGCCTCGCGGCAGTGGATCGAGATCAGGGGCGGTGCCGCCCTTCATCCCGGGATCGTCGATGCTCATGCCCACCTCCCCCGCAGGACCGATGCCACCCGCGTCACAGCACGAACGGCGGGGCGAAGCCGATGAAGCGATCGAACTGCCCGAACGGGCGGCTCGACATGAGAAAGGTGTAGAACGGGTCGAAGGTGAAGCCTCGGGTCAGGAGGTGTCGGACCGCCACGTCGTTGACCATCGGGACCTCGAGCGAGAGCTGCGGCAGTCCCAGCTCGGTGACGCGCGTCTCGACGTGGGAGAGGATCGCCACCTGGTCGGCGGGGCGGAGGGCCGCGATGGGTCCGCAGCCGGTGCGGCTGACGAAGGCGAAGCCGATCGGGTCGCCGTTGCGACGGTAGAGGTACCCCTCGCGCTGCTCGAGCAGCCACGCGAACTCGTCGCCGCGGTCGAACTCCAGGACCGCCGCCTCCAGCCGGCACAGCTCCCCGATGTCCTCCTGGGTGGCAGGCACCACGTCCACGCCGGGGGTCGGGGGTGCGGCGTGGGGAGCGCCCTCGAGACCGACGATCGGGAAGCGGGCCACCGTCCCGGCGCGGTAGTAGCGCGACTGGGCGCGCACGTCGGTGGTGGCGATGATGGCGCGAACGTCGCCGCGCCCCGCGGGGAACGCGTGCTCCAGGAGCGCGGTCCCGACCCCCGCCGACTGGCGCTCGGGATGGACGAAGAACTCGGCGAGCTCGAATAGGCCGCCACGCTCGACGGAGCGGGCATAGCCGATGGGCTCGCCCGTGCCGGCGTCCTCGGCGATCCACCACTCCGCGGCGTGCGCGGCCAGGTGCGCCAGCAGCGGCTCCATCCGCGGCCACATGACGTCGAGATCAGGGTCCCAGGCCTGCCCGTTGCGCGTCGCGAGGTCGCGGACGGCGGGCACGAAGATGTCGAAGGCGGTGCGCGTGTCAGCGGGCGTGCCGCGGCGCAATCGGTAGGGCTGGCTCATCGGTCGAGCGAGGGTAACAGCCGTCAATCGAAGATGCGCTCGAGGTGCCAGGTGCCCCGGACCTCGTCCCAGAAGACGACGCACAGCAGCCCGGAGCGGGTGACAACCTTGAAATAGGCGCGCGCCACCGGCGCGCGCCACCAGTCGTCGTGGACCCGCCAGCGGTTGCAGATCCCCACCTCGCCGTGATCCGTGCCGTCCATGATCAGGCGCAGTGGGATGCCCTCGCCATCCGTTTCGACCTGCACCAGCGGGTGGTCCGCGTGGAGACGCGTCATGGCAGACCGATCTCCACCAGGCTCGCCCGTTCCTCGTCGCGCAGCGCCCGCGGACGCGGCACCTCCGCCCGCCACAGGCGGCCCTCCCCGAAGCGCGCCGCCAGGCGCTCGAGCGACCAGCGCAGCTCCTCCCACTTCCCGGCCTGCGGCTCGAAGGCCGGCAGCTGCCGGCCGCGCGGGTCGGCGAGCCGGTCGAGGACGAGGGTCATCCCCGCGATCCGCGGCTCGCCTTCCCCCTCTTCGAATTTCCCCCAGGTGGCGCCAACGGCGATCGAGGACGTGTTCGATGGCGGAATGTTGCCCCCAGCTGCACGTGCTGACGATTGGACCCGCGAGTCCAGCGGTTCGGTCTCCGTTACGGTCACCCGGCGGAATCTTCGGTCGCGCGCGAGCGCCTCCAGGCGACCGATGAGCAGGCGCGCGATCCAGTCCGGCTCACGCGCCGGCTCGGGGAAGGCGAGCTCCACGCGCAGCGGCGGCGCATCCTCCAGCTGCACGGCCAGGGTGGCGCGGCCTGGCGCCAGGCCGCGACCGGCGAGCGCCTCGCACAGCTCGGCCGAGGCGGCGCGCAGGACGAGCGCGATGGCGCCGACGCTGTCGAGCGGCGTCTCGAAGGTGCGCTGCGCGATGAGCCGCTCCGGGCGGCGGCGCGGTGCGATGGGCCGCGGGTCGAGGCCGCGGGCCAGCTGCTGGAGCCGCTCCCCGACCGATCCGAACTGGGCGCCCACCGCGGCCCGCGGCAGGTCCGCGAGCTGGCCCATCCGCGTCAGCCCGAAGAGCGCCAGCCGCTCGCGGGTGGCCCGATCGGCGGGGAGCAGGCCAATCGCCAGCTCGCGCAGCGCGGCACGCCCCGCGGCACCGGGCGGGAGGATGTGCAGCGCGGCCGGCGCCCCGGCACGCTCGGGACGCGCCAGCCGTGCGGCGAGCGACGCCAGCCAGCGGTTGTCGCCGATCCCGCAGCGGACGGTGAGCGGCGCCACCCCGCGGGCGAGCAGTACGGCGCGCGCCGCCACCCTGCGTTCCGGGCCGACGAGCGCCTCGAGACCGGTCACGTCGACCAGCGCGACCCCCACGTCCACCGCCTCCACCCTCGGGGAGAGGTCGTCGAGCGCATCGAGGATCGGCTCGAAGCGGGTCGCGTCCACCTCCGCCGCCCGTAGCTCGGGCCAGGCCAGGGCGAGGATGCGGGTCACGGCTCAGGCGCTCAGGGCGACGAGGTGGCGGCGGCGGTCCGGGGTCACCACCTCGACCGGTGCCGGCTCGGCAGCGGCACGCAGCCAGGCATCGGTCCGGCGGCCCTCGGTGAACCACAGGTCCAGCTCGGCGGTGCCGCCGGCAAGCGCCCAGCGATGCCGCTCGACGGTGGCCGTGACCCGCTGCCCGATGAGGTCGCGGCCGGCCGCCAGCCAGGCCGCGCGGCGCAGTGTCACCCGGATCCCCGCCGCCGCCTCCGCGCCACGCAGGCCGCTCCCCAGGGTGAGGGCCACCGTCTCGGTGCGCGGCAGCAGGGTCGCCAGGCGATCCCACGCGCCACGCGGCACGGCACCGGCGCCCGCCTCGACTCCGGGATCCAGGACCAGCGCGTCGATGAGGCGGTCGCGGGCCAGCCAGGCGGCCAGCTCCACCGCCTCCGCGGCGCTCCCCGGCCGTACCACCAGCAGCCACTCCAGCCGGACGCCGAGGCGGGCCGCGGTCGCCGGGTCGAAGACGCCCGGGGTGTCGAGCCAGGCCACGATCCCGCCGCGCTCCTGCACCGCCGCCAGGCTGCCGAGGGCCAGGGTCGTGGCCCCGCTCCCCGGAGTGGCGTCGAGGAGCGCCAGCGAGCCGCGCGGCCAGCCGTCGGTACGCAGCGCGGCGTCGAGCGCCGGCTGCCCGGTCGGCAGCGCCTCGGTGACGTGACCCGGGGCGGGCGCCTCGCTCCCCTTCCGGAGGCCCAGGCCGCGCGCGCGGAGCGCCTCGAGGGCGGCGTCCAGGGACGAGGTGGCGGTCACGACATCGGTCTGCATCGGACCATCCATACTAGAACAGATGTTCTATCCGCGGAAGCCCCCAAATGCCTTTGCTATACTCGCCAACGGCCTCGTGGGGATGTAGCTCAGCTGGGAGAGCACCGCGTTCGCATCGCGGGGGTCAGGGGTTCGAGTCCCCTCATCTCCACCACTTCATTCACGGGCCAGGGCCGATCCGCGGCTCACGGAAACGGCAGGCCCGCGCCCTCGGTGACCTCGTCTGCGGGCGGCGCCTCGACGCTCACCGCCTCGTCCACCTTCGAGAGGGTCAGCAGCGCGGAGACGTCACCGACCTCGCTGCCCGCGAGATCGAGCGCCAGCCGGGACAGGTAGAGCTTCTCCTTGTCGAAGAAGACATCGATGTCCAGGCCATCCGGGAACATCGAGGAGGGCAGCGTCGCCGTCTCACCGGACTCGGCCGCCGCCTCGTCCAGCAGGTCGGCAGAGAGAGACAGCTGGACGTGGTAGCACGCCCGCTCGGCGCAGGTCCCCTCGGCGAGGAGCGTGGCCTCGACGCCGTCGCGCTCCAGGAAGGTGCGCAGTTCGGCGATCGCCGTGGCGGGATCCGTCACGGCGCCCATCGCGTCGCCGGAGGCACCGGGGGTCACCTCGGTCTTGATCCATTGCGGCCCGGTGAGGCTCATCTTCACGTACGCCGCGTTCCCCACGAGACGCACGTCGCCGGAGAAGCCCATTACCCCGAACGAAGCGGCGAGCGCCTTGTGCTCGAGGTCGAAGTCACCCTCGATCGAGGTGTTGTTCAGCGGGAACGTCGACCCCGACGTGGGATCGGTGGCCGTCCCATCCAGCGTGAGCTCCATGTGGAAGGACTTGAGCTTGGCGGTCGCCTCCAGGCCCTGGGTCAGGATCTCGTTCGGATCGGTCAGCGCGGGCGCGGCAGGCGTACCGCAGGCGGCGAGCAGCGCGACCATGACGGCGAACGTGAGCAGCAATCGACGAAGCAAGGAATTCACCCCGATGTGTGTGACTCGGCGCCGGCAGGATACCCCGGGCACGCCACGATCACGAATCGGTACCTTCGGCTGCGCTACCGTGGGCCGATGCGACACATCGAACGTTCCGCGGACCTCCCGGTCGCGCCCGGCACCGTCTTCGCCTTTGTTTCCGACCTCGGCAACCTTCCCCAGTGGCAGTCCGGCGTGACACGCGCCGAGCAGCTGACGCCGGGACCGATGGCGGTCGGCTCGACTGCCCGCGTGGAGCGCCGCCTGATGGGCCAGCAGATCGAGGCCGACCTGCGGATCACCGAGCTCGATCCCCCGCGCCACCTGGCCCTTGCCACCGAGGCAGGCGGCATGAAGGTGGGGCTCACCCTGGACGTCACCGCCTCCGGTACCGATGCCTCCCGCATCACGTTCGGGATGGACATCGCCGGCGGCGGCCTGTTCGGCGGCGCCATGGAGGGGATGGTGGCCGGCGCCGCGGAGAGCGACCTCGACGCCAGCCTCACCCGCCTGCGGGACGCTCTCGGCTGAGTGGGGGCCGCGGCTACGCCCGCGCGGCCGGTGCTTCGGCGCTGGGGGCGCGACGTGGGGCGGTTCGCTCCTTCAACCAGCGCGCGACGGAACGGTGCTTCATCTCGGTGAATGACGCCAACCCGAGGGCGACGATGTTCGCAACGACGAAGATGAAGACGGCGACCAGGGTGGATGGGTAGTCGACCCGGGCGGCGGCGAGCCAGCGGGTGACGAGCTCGTAGATCGACAGGTGGGTGAGGAACAGGGTGAACGAGTAGTCGGCCATGACCCCAATGGCACGCCTGGTGCGCGCTCCGTATCGCACCAGGCCAAGATCGGTGCTCACCAGCAGGAAGCACAGCGCCGCGCCCAGCAGGGCAGCGAAGAGGACGTCGTAGGCGTCCTTGGTCGCCATCGCCCGCGCACCCGCCAGTCCCGCGAAGCCGACCGCGATGGCCGCGGCATCCCATCGGGAGAGGCGCGGCGGAAGGTGGCGCCACATGGCCACGAAGACGAGCATGCCGATGAGCCACACCACCGTCAGCCCGTCACCGCGGCCGCCCACGAGGTTGTGATACGGCACGAGGGCAAGCACCGCGAGCACCGGCCAGTAGATGAATGGCCGGCGCCGGCGTAGTTCGCCCTGCAGGAGCATCCAGCCGAAGGCCAGGTAGATCCACCACTCGATCGCGAGCGTCCAGAACGTCCGTCCCGAGCCCAGCGAGGTGACGGTCGCGAACGGCGCCCCGCCGAGCCCGGCAACCAGCCGATCCACGTTGTCGGCGTACGGGAAGTCCTGGAGCATCAGCACGTTGCCGGCAACGGTGCGGAGGTCATAGGCGTCCCGATGAGCATAGAGGTCAGGGGCCACCGCCATCTGGATCGCATCCAGCACCAGGACGAAGGCGATCGCCGGAAGGAACCCGGTGTAGATGCGCGCGAATCGGTCGATGAAGAACGTGCGGAAGGTGTAGTCGGGACGGGCCATCCGGGTGAGCACCACGCTCGAGATGAGGAAGCCGCTCAGGATGAAGAAGATGACCACGGCGACGTTCTGCATGTATGGCGCGTGGGGCGGCTGCAACCCCGGCAGCAGGCCCATGCCACGCGCGAGATGGCCGATGACGACGACCTGCGCGGACAGCATGCGAATGAGGTTGAGCGTTACAGAGCTGCCGTCCGAAAGCGTGTATGACGCAGGGGGCTGAGGGGCCTGGTCGGGGGAGGCGCTACCGGTCACAGCGGCCCATGATAGCCGCCGCCCTCGGCACCCAACCCCCTCCCAGGCCGGGTCAGGCGGTGTGGCGTGCAGCGTTCCTCCGAATGGCCTCGCTGACGTACGCCGCCAGGCCTGGCGCGATCTTCTCGTAGGTTGCGGTAAACCGCGGATCGGCGACATACATCTCCGCCAGCCCGACGTGGATCTCGTACGTGCAGTCGTAGAACGCGTCGCTGATCTGCTGCCGATGCGCCTCCGCGGCGTCCATCGCCTCCGGGGAATCGGCCGCGAGACCGCCGTTCATGGCGGCAACGAAGCGCTCCACCACAGCCTGCCCGTCGGCCTTGATGCGCTCCCAGTCCGCCTTCGTGTACCGGGCCGACCGGCGCTTCGACTCCCGATACGCCTCCGTCTCGCCCCAGCGCTCCTCCACCTCGGCGGCGTGGTCGTCAGGATTGAAGTCGCCGAAGACCTCGAACCGCTCCTCGGGGGTCAGTGAAATGCCCAATGTGTGTGCCTCCATGGCTTTCTCGACGGCTCCCGCCATGCGCTGCAGCCGCCCGATCCGGTCCACCAGCAAGGCGTGCTGGCGGCGGAGATGGGCGGTCGCGTCGGCAGAGCCATCGGTCATCACGTGCCTGATCTGGTCCAGGCCGAAGCCGAGTTCGCGATAGAAGAGGATCCGCTGCAGCTGCTCCAGATCGGCGTCGCCATAGCGGCGGTAGCCGGCCGCGGACCGGCCACTGGGTGCCAGCAGTCCGATCTGGTCGTAGTGGTGCAGCGTCCGAACGGTGACGCCCGCCATGCGGGCCACCGCCCCTACCGTATGGCTCATGCGTGGCAGCATAGACCCTCACGTAACGTGAGAGTCAAGCGCGGTCAGGCCTCGGCAGTCTCCGAGGCGTGGGCTGCCGATCGGTTGCGCCGTCCGTACAGGATCGTATCCGCACGACCGATGAGCTCGGAGACGGTCTCGCCCGGCTGGAGCGCGGCCAGCCCGACGCTGATGCGGATGCCCGCCTCCGATTCGAGCACCAGCTGGACGGCGGCGAAGCGCGCATCCGCACCCTCGAGATCCATGCCCGTCATGCCGGCCACGAACTCGTCTCCTCCGTAACGAAGCACGGGGTCGAAGGAGCGCAGGTGCGACCGCACCACCTTGACCACAGCGCGCAGCGCCTCATCGCCGGCGGCGTGGCCCTGTCGATCGTTGATCCGCTTGAGGTCGTCGACATCGATGAAGCCCAGGGCAAACGTCCCATCGCCGCGCCGCGCGCGCGCGACCTCGTGCTCCAGGGTGACCATGCCCATCTCGCGCTGGAAGGCGCCGGTGAGCCCGTCGAAGTGGGCAGTCAGCAGCTCAGCCTGCAGGCGGTCTCGCTCGCGTGCCGCCTCCGCGCGATCGCGCGCCGCATGTGCCCGGTCGCGCGCCGCGTCGGCCCGATCAGCCGCGGCGTGGCGGCGCAGCTGCTCGAGCTGGATGCCCATCGACGGATTGAGGGCAGCCATGGCCGGCTGCGTCGCCGCCGCCTGGCCGTCACGTTCGACGGCACGCTGATCGCGCTGCGCCGCCACCCGATCCCGCGTGTCGGCCGTCGCGTCGCGCTCGATGCTCGTGTGATTGCGATCCAGGTAGGTGGCACGGCGCTGCGATGCCACCAGCGCTCGTGCGGCACGTGTCGCCTCGTACTCAGCGTCGCCACTTGTGGTGCGGGTCGCGGCGTGCTCGCGATCCGCGGACTCCTGGTCGCGGTCGGAGAGCTCCTGATCGACCTCCGCACTGCTCTGGTCCCGGCTCGAGGCCGTGCTGTCGGCGTCGGCAGCCACCTGGTCGGCGCGCGACAGGTCCCGGTCGAGGGCGGTTGCGGTCGCCTCAACGAGCCCATCAGCCACCTGGGCCCGGGGATCCTCGAGTACCGAACCGTCGCGCGCGGGCTCCTGGCGGGAGGGTTGCGACTCCGTGGGGTCGAAGTTCTGGTCCATGGGGCTCCCCCGGGCATGCGTGGGCTGGACCGCGTGGTGCGGCAGTCCTTGCCCCGAGCGTGGCGCCTCCGGGCGGCCGCGTCATTACGCGTTCGTCATGCGGATTCCCCGCCCGCGATGCCGGCCGGCTCGACGTTGCCGCTGGAGCCGTCGACCGTCACCGCCATGCCGGTGCGGAGCCGCGCGGTGGCGTCGCCACAGCCGACCACCGCTGGGATGCCGTATTCCCGGGCGATGATCGAGGCGTGGGCGGCGGCGCTTCCGACATCGGTGACCACCGCAGCGGCCCGGCTGAAGAGGGGCGTCCATGCTGGCGCCGTGAGGGGGGCCACCAGGATCTCGCCGGGCTCGAACAGGTCGAAATCCTCCGGGCCGAGGACCACCCGCACGAGTCCGCTCACGCGGCCCGGGGAAGCCGGCGTGCCAGACACGATCGCCGTGTCCGACCGAGCGGCACCCAGCACGCCCGACATGCCGTCGAACAGCTTCCTCAGCAACGGGTTCAGCCGTCCCACGACCAGGGGCGGAACGAGACGTGCCTGCTGCGCGCGAAGTGCGCGGCGGCCGGCCACGTCGACGTCGACGTCGACGGCCACTCTGTCGTTGCGGAGCGCCGATATAGCTTCGTCGCGGCTCAGGAAGAAGATGTCATCGGGCTCGGCGATGACACCCAGGCCGGCGAGGTTCTCGCCGATGCGCACGACGGCGCGCCGCATGGGGGGCCACGCGATCGTCAGCTCGGCTACCTGCTCCTCGCGCAACGGGACGAGGTGCTGCGCATCGGCCAGCAATCGCCGAAACGCGCGGAGACGACGCGGTGCCGAGGCGAGCACGCCGAACGCCGCCTCTTCGGCGGCATGCCGGGCCTGGACCAGTGCTGCGTGATCTCGAATGGGGCCGGTCACCGCCGCACCGCGCTGCCCGGGCGGATACCACCAGTCGAGCGATGCCACGGCATGTCGCGCGGGTTCCGTGGGCGCCGCGAACCCGGTCACCAAGGGCAGATGGCTGCCGCCGAGCGAAGGTGCCAGGTGGTGGCGATAGAACTGCGCGAGGTTGATTTCCATCTTGTACGCCGCACCCGCCAGGGCCGTCACCCAGGTGAAGGACTCGCCGGCGAGGTCCGCGAGCTCGTCGATCAGCGAGGGCAGGTCCCTGGGCGGCAGGGCTTCCACGCGTGCCTCGGCGGCGGCGACCGCCGCCCGGTAGCGAGGCTGCACGTCCTGCCGCCACTCCCGCTCGGCGGCGGGAAAGGCGTGGCGGACGGTCGAGGGATTGATGCCCGCGAGACGACGCGGGAAGCGGACCAGGTGCCACAGCATGTTCGGCAGGTTGCGGGCGAACGCGGCCGGCGTGGCCCAGTTCAGGGTGTAGAAGTACCAGCCGTTGATGACGACGTGATACGGCCGCGGGACCCGCTGCCCGATCATGCGCAGGTAGTCGGCATGCGTTCGCTCCTCCATCGCGGTCAGCAGCCACGATTCGAACAGCGGCGTGACCGGCCCCGAGATCCACTCCCCGTAGCGCAGCCCTCGCGAATACGCGCCCGGAACCGGCGGATCCCACGAGACCTCGGGTGGCAGAGCGGTCATCGGACGTGCCTGCAGGATCCACAGCGCGCCGCCGGCGTCGAGGGCCCACTCCACGTCCTGCGCCCCGCCCCGTGCCGCCGCGATCCGGCGTGCCTCCGCGGCAACCGCCTCCGCCTGCCCACCACCGATTGCGCGCTCCGGCTGGCGACGAGCGGTCGCGCGCCCGGCGATGACCGCCCACTCGTCGCCGACGGCCGCACCGGACACCAGCCGGTCGCCCAGGCCGCGAACGGCCGTGACCACGCAGGTGCGCCGATCCCCGGTCAGCGGGTCGGCGGTGAGTGCGACGCCGGCCGCGACCGGCCGCACCATGCGCTGGACGAGTACCGCCATCCTGGTGCCGTTGCCGCCGCCGTAGGCAGCGGCCTGCCCCGCGGTGGCGCTCGCCAGGCAGCGGTCCACGGCCTCCGCCAAGTCGCTCGCCGCCACGTCCAGGATCGTCTCGTACATCCCAGCGAAGGAGCGCTCGGCCCCGTCCTCGGCGACGCCGCTGGAGCGGACGGCGAACGGTCCGCCCCCCAGCTCGGCTGCGGCATCGGCCAACGCGGACGCCTGAGCATCGGGCGGCGCCTCGCCGAAGCCCACCGGCAGGACGAAGCCGTCCGGCACCCGAACCCCACCGGCGAGAAGGGAGCCGAGACTTGCTGCCTTGCCACCTACCGTGGGGCGGTCGGCCATCCGGACGTCCGCCAGGTGACGGATGGCTGGCGCGCTCATGCGGGTGCCTCCTTCGCGAACGCGGCGATCGCCGCCCGCACGGTGGCGTCGATCTCGCCAGCGATCTCCTCGACCGACTTCCCGAAGTCGTCCCGCCACATCCGCAGGGCCGACGATGCGGTGAGGATCACGAGGAGGCGGGCGATCCGGTCGCGGCCGGCCTCGGGGAGCTGTGGCGCAATCGGATCGACGATGCGTCGCGCGAGCGCGAAACGCCGTGGGGCGTGCACCCGGCGCACCTCCTCGGCGGCTGGGCTGGCGAGCGCCGCGCGCATCACGTCGTCAAGGCCGTCCATGCCGGTCAGCAGCGACATGAGCGTTGCCCGCAGGCCGTCGATCGACGCCGGCAGCGCGGTCACGTCGATGCCGGCCCGCTGCTGCAGATACGGCTGCAGCGCAGCCAGCAGGTCGCGCTTCGTGGCGAAGTGGCGGTATACCGTCGGCACCGATACGCCCGCCATCCTGGCGACCGCGGGGACCGTGAGGTCCGCCAACCCACCGGCCATCACTCGCGTGGTGGCATCCAGAATCCGGTTGCGCGTGGTGGCGGCCTGCTGGGCGCGCAGCCCGCCGCGGTACGGCCGCTTCTCGGTGCTCGCACGACGATTCATATAGTCAATATACGAATCATGTCAATCCGAGGTACGGGCAAGCCGATTGAGTCGGGCGAGGGGCTTGTGCTAGGCTCAACGCTGACGCGACGACGCGGGAGCAGTACGCGCACGCCCTCGATCACGAGCGAGCCGGGACGGTGGAAGCCGGCGACGAGAAGGCGCGGAACTCACTCGCCGAGCAGTCGGGCGCAAACCCGACCGGGGTGGCGGCCGATAGCACCGCCGACAAGAGGACCGACGTGGGGTTGTAGCTCAGCTGGGAGAGCACCTGCATGGCATGCAGGGGGTCGGGGGTTCGAGTCCCCCCAGCTCCACCACTTCATCGGTCAAGTCATGGTGGTACCGCGATGGTCGCCCCTTCGTCCGTGACGGCGAAGGGGCATTTGTATGCACGGCACGGACCGATGGACCACGCATGAACACCGCCATCAGCAGCGAGCGACACTCCGGGCGCGACGGGCGCGCGTGGACGCTGCGTCCCGCCCGGCCGACCGACGCCGGTTCGCTGGCGCGGCTCTTCGCCGCGGTGCGCGCCGAGGGGCGCTGGCTGGTGACCCCGGCCTCCGCCATCAGCGAGCCGTCGGAGGCCTACTTCCTGGGCGAGCTGATCGTCGGCGAGTCGACCCTGGCCCTCGTCGCCGAGGCGGACGGCGAGGTCGTCGGCAACGTCCTGGTCAGCGTGGAGCGCTCGACCATCAGCGACCACATCGGGACCCTGTCGATCTGCATCCTCGACGGCTGGCGCGACATCGGGATGGGCGGGGTGCTTGTGCAGGCCGCCCTCGACTGGGCGCGTGAACGCGGTCTGGTGAAGGTCGCGCTGGGCGTCTTCCCGGACAACGAGCGGGCGATCGCGGTCTACGAGCGCGCCGGGTTCGTGCGCGAGGGACTGCGGCGCCAGCAGTATCGGTCCGGGGGCACCTACCGCGACGAGGTGCTGATGGCCTGGTTCCCCCGCGGGGCTGACCGATGACGCCTACCGCCAACCCCGGGCGCAGCTTCGACGCCTGGGCCGATGACTACGACCGCTACCGCCCGAGCTACCCGGCGGAGCTGTTCGCACTGGTCCGGGCAGAGCTGGACCTCCCGGCGCGGCCCGCCGTGGTCGACCTGGGGGCCGGCACCGGGCGAGCAAGCTTGGCGATGGCCGAGCTGGGTTGGGCTGTCACCGCGCTCGAGCCGGGCCGCGCCATGCTGGACGTGCTGCGCGCCAACGCGGCCAACGTCGGGCTGCTGGTGGCCACCGTGCAGGCCAGCGCGGAGGCGACCGGCCTTGATCCGGCATCCGTCGACCTGGTCACCGCGGCGCAGGCATTCCACTGGTTCGACAAGCCGGCGGCGGTGGCCGAGATGGCGCGCATCACCCGGCCGGGCGGCGGCGTCGCGCTGTTCTGGAACGTGCGCGACGAGACGCGCTCGGCGTTCGTGGCCACCTACCACGCGGCGCTGGACCGCCACGGCGGGCCGCCGGAGGGCCGCTACCTGCAAGCCGGGCGCGCGCCGGGACGCCCCGCCACGCGCAGCGCGCTCGAGGACAGCGTCAGCTTCGAGGACGTCACCCTGCACGAGCTGCACCACGAGGTCGAGATGCGGGCCGCCGACTTCCTCCCCATGGCCTTCACCGCGTCCTACGTGCGCGCCATGCCCCCCGAGGCACAGGCCGCGTTCCGAACCGACACTGAGGCGCTCGTCGCCGAGCACGCCCGCCCGGACGGCGGGCTGACCATCCCTTATCGCATCGACTGCTGGATCGCACGAAGGAGCACCCCATGACGACCGAGACGACCGACACCCCGGCCGCGACCCGGCCGCCGCGCGGTGAACGCTTCGACCCCACCTCCTACGAGGCGCGCTGGCGGGATCGCTGGGCGGCGGACGAGCTGGATCGGGTGGACGACGACGACCCGCGCGAGAAGCGCTACGTGCTGACGATGTACCCGTACCCATCCGGCGACCTGCACATCGGTCACTGGTATGCGGCCACCGGGCCGGACATCGTGGCGCGCCTGCGGCGCATGCAGGGCTACAACGTCATGTTCCCCATGGGCTTTGATTCCTTCGGCCTGCCGGCGGAGAACGCGGCCATCGACCGCGGCATCCCCGCCGCGACGTGGACGGCCAACAACATCGAGCGCATGCGCGGCCAGTTCAAGACCATGGGCTGCATGTTCGACTGGTCGCGCGAGCTGGCGACCAGCGACCCGGACTACTACCGCTGGACGCAGTGGATCTTCATCAAGCTGTTCGAGGCGGGGCTGGCATACAAGGCCATGGCCCCGGTCGACTGGTGCCCGAAGGACAAGGTGGTGCTGGCGCGCGAGCAGGTGGAGGGCGCGGACCGCCATTGCTGGCGCTGCGGCACCCCGGTGGAGAAGCGCGACCTGGAGCAGTGGTTCTTCCGCATCACGAGGTACGCGGACGAGCTGCTTGACTTCTCCGAGGTCGATTATCCCGAGCCGATCCGTCTCATGCAGACCAACTGGATCGGCCGCTCGGAGGGCGCGGAGATCGACTTCCCGGTCGAGGGTGATGGCGTCGAGCCGATCCGCGTCTTCACCACCCGCCCCGACACGCTGTTCGGGGCCACGTTCGTGGTCCTGGCGCCGGAGCACCCATCGGTCGCCCGCCTGACGACCGACGACCGGCGCGCCGAGGTAGAGGCCTACATCGCCGACGCGCGGCGCCAGACGGAGATCGACCGCCTCTCGGAGGTGCGCGAGAAGAGCGGTGTCTTCATCGGCGCGTACGCGCGCAATCCGCTGACCGATGAGCGCATCCCCATCTGGATCGCCGACTACGTGCTGCCCGGCTACGGGACCGGCGCGATCATGGCCGTCCCCGCCCACGACGAGCGCGATTTCGCCTTCGCGCGCCGCTACGACCTGCCCATCCGCTACGTGGTGGCCCCGGCCGGCGAGGAGGTGGACCGCGACTCTGCCTTCGTGGCTCACACGGCCGACGAGGTGCTGGTCGACTCCGGCGAGTTCAGCGGCATGCCGGCCGCCGACGCCATCCGCGCCATCACCGCGCGGTTGGCGGAGCATGGCCTGGGCACGGCGGCGGTCACCTACCGCCAGCGCGACTGGCTGGTGAGCCGGCAGCGCTACTGGGGCGCGCCGATTCCCGTCGTCTACTGCGACGAGCACGGCGCGCAGCTGGTCCCCGAGTCGGAGCTGCCGGTGATCCTGCCGCTCGACGTCGAGTTCCCGCCCGGGGGTGCCTCGCCGCTGCCCACCACCGAGTCGTTCGTGACGTCCACCTGCGCGGAGTGCGGCGGGCCGGCGCGGCGCGAGACGGACACCATGGACACGTTCGTCGACTCGGCCTGGTATTTCCTGCGCTACTGCTCCCCCGGCGCGGACGACGTGGCGTGGCGCGCCGAGGACGTCGCCGCCTGGATGCCCATGGACCTGTACACCGGCGGCGCGGAGCACGGCGTCATGCACCTGCTGTACTTCCGCTTCATGGTCAAGGCGCTGCGCGACATCGGCCTGCTCGGCTTCGACGAGCCGACCCGCGTGCTGCGCAACCAGGGCCAGATCCTGGGCGCTGATCACCAGCGCATGAGCAAGTCGCGCGGCAACGTCCAGAACCCCGACGAGCTGACGTCCCGCTTCGGGAGCGACGCGGTGCGCCTGTTCCTGATGTTCATCGGTCCGTGGGACCAGGGCGGGCCGTGGAACCCCACCGGCATCGAGGGGATCCATCGGTTCCTGGGGCGCGTCTGGCACCTGGCCCAGCCGTCGGCCGGCGGCGCGCCTCCGGCGAGCGTGCCGGAGATGGAGCGCGCCCTGGTGCGGGCGACCCACGTCGCCATCCGTCGCGTGGCGGAGGACTACGAGGGCTTCCACTTCAACACCGCCATCGCCAAGCTGATGGAGCTGACCAACGCCATCGCGGCGGCACGGGATGCCGGCCTGGCCGGGACCGATGCCCATGCCGGCTCGATCGACACGCTGCTGCTCCTGCTGGCGCCGGTCGCGCCGCACCTGGCGGAGGAGCTGTGGTCGCGGCGCGGCCACCCGTACAGCGTCCACCAGCAGGCGTGGCCGGAGTACGACGCCGCGCTGGCCGACCGCCGACACCATCGAGCTGCCGGTGCAGGTCAACGGCAAGCTGCGGGATCGGCTGGTGGTGACCCCGGACACGTCGCAGGAGGAGATCGAGCGCATGGCGCTCGGGAGCGAGAAGGTACAGGCGTACCTGGCCGGCGGAGCGCCGCGCAAGGTGATCCACATCCCCGGCAAGCTGGTCAACGTGGTGGTCTAGCGGGACACTAAGCAACCGCTAACCGGCCGCTAACGCCGCAGCCGCTAGCCTGCGGCACCTGCTTCCGGGGCCCGACGCCGAGTGCCCGGGCGCCGGGCCCCGGACGCAGGCATCCCGGCTCACTGCTCGCTCGCCTCCTGCCCGAGGTGGTCGTTGCATGCCTCTCCTGCGTGATCGCATCCTGCTTGCCGCGTTGGCCGGCTCCCTGTGCCTGGTGGGATTCGGCGGCTGGTTGCTGGCCGCTCCAGCCCCCAACCCGGAGACCGCCGCCCTGCCCGGGCTCACGAGCCTCGGCTCGACGGGAACATCGGGGAGCGCGTCGCCTACGGGAACGCTGGTGGTCGACGTGGAGGGCGCCGTCGCGCGGCCAGGCATCATCGAGCTTCCCGCTGGCTCGCGCGTGGCGGATGCCCTTCGCCTGGCGGGCGGCTACACCGATACCACGGATCTGGCGGCCGCGGCCGCAACCCTCAACCTGGCGGCGCCACTCACCGACGGAGCGCAGGTCCTGGTGCCGGCGATCGGCGCGAACCCTGCCGGCGGCTCCGTGGCGCCGGGCGGCGGTGGTGGCTTGGTCGACCTCAACTCGGCGACACCCGAGGAGCTGGATGCACTCCCGGGCATCGGTCCGGTGACTGTCCAGAAGATCGTCGCCGCGCGTACGGAGCGGCCTTTCGCGACCCTCGAGGAGGCCGTCGAACGCGAGGTGCTCAACAACGGCCAGCTGGAGAAGATTCGCGATCTGGCGACCGTGCGCTGAGATGGGCCTGCGCCTGCCGCCGCCGGGCGCGCTGCTGCTGCCGGCGGCGCTCGTCGGTCTTGCGGCGGGGATCCTCCTTTCCGAGGGACAGCCAGCCGTCGTCACCGCCGCTCCGCTCGTCGCGCTGCTCGGCCCGGTCGTCGCGCTCGCGTTGGTCGGGATCGGCGGCCGGATCGGGCCGGCAGGTGCGATGACGGTCCTCGCCCTGTTCGTCGCGATCGGGCTCGTTCGTGGCGACTCGACCAGGCTGCCCGCAGGCCCGGGCACGGTTGCCGGAGCCATCGGTCTGGGGGAGCTCGCGACCCAGGGGACCGTCATGGACGAGCCGCGCCCGCGAGAGGATCGGCTGCAGGTGGTGCTCGACGACGTGGTCGCCGACTCGGTGGTCCTGCGCGGCCGGTTGTTGGCGTGGCTGCCGCGCGCCGCAGCGCTCGTCCCCGGCGACCGGGTGCTGCTCAGATCCGCATACGAGCTGCCGCCGCTGCTGGAGGACTTCGACTATCGCGCCTACCTGGCGCGACAGGGCATCGCCGCCGTGGCGCGCAGCTTCGAAGTGGAGGTGGTCGGTCACGCGGGAACAGGACCCGCCGACGTGCTTGCCGCTCTGCGCCATGGGCTCGCGAGCGGGCTCGAGAGTCTCGTGCCGGAGCCAGAGGCGGCACTCGGGGTGGGCATCCTGCTCGGCATCCGCAGCGGGATCGATCCGGCGCTCGAGGACTCGTTTGCCCGAGCTGGCCTCACGCATGTCGTCGCGATCAGCGGCTGGAATATCGCGATCGTCACCGCCCTTGCAGCCGCCGCGCTGCGGCCGCTGCGCCGTCGTCCCGGCGGGCGCTGGACGGAGGCGACGGCCACCGTCGTGCTGGTGGTCGGCTACGTGGTGCTGGTGGGGGGCAGCCCATCGGTCGTGCGAGCGGCTCTGATGTCTTCGGCCCTCCTGGTTGCCCGCCTGGGAGGGACGCGCAGCCACGCCGCCAGCGCCCTCGCGCTCGCCGCGCTGGTGATGCTCCTGGTCGCGCCGCCACTCCTGTGGGACGTCGGGTTCCAGCTGTCCGCCCTGGCGACCGGCGGCCTGCTCGCCTTCGCGGGGCCGATCGATCGCCGTCTCGTGTGGATGGCGCGGCCCGTCCGCGAGCCGATCGCGCTGACGGTCGCCGCCCAGATCGCGACCCTCCCGGTGGTGCTCGGCAGCTTCGAACGGCTGTCCCTCGTCGCACCGGTGGCCAACGTGGCGGTCGTGCCACTCGTGCCGCTGGTGATGGCGACGAGCGCGCTCGCCGCCCCCGTCGGCCTCGTGACCGCACCCTTCGACGGCCCGCTGATCGCGGCCGCGAGCTGGCTCGCCGGCGGGCTCGGGTGGCTCCCCTTGCGCGCGCTGGTGGCCGTCGGGTCAATGGCCGGCAGCGTGCCGCTGGCATCGGTACCGGTCGAGCCGCCGGGCTGGTTGCCATTCGCCTGGTACCCGGTCGTCGCGCTGGTGGCTCTGCGGGCGCCGCATGACGCGAACGCCGACCCGCTCTCGCTCGGGCTGACGCCGCTGGGCCGTGGCTCCCCGGCGATCGGCCACGAACGAGCGCCGTTCAGGATGCCGTCGCCGCTCATCCTCGTACTCGGCGTGGTCTCCCTGCTCGTGCTCTTCACCGTGGCGACTGGCCCCGATGGGCGCCTGCATGTCGCCGCGCTCGACATCGGCCAGGGCGACGCGATCCTGGTGACCGCACCCACCGGGGCCGTGGCGCTGGTCGACGGCGGCCCGGATCCCGAGCGCACCCTTCGCGAGCTGGGCGCGATGCTGCCCTTTCACCGTCGGCGGATCGACCTGGTGGTGCTGACCCACCCGCACCAGGATCACGTCGCGGGACTGGTGGACGTCCTGGAGCGCTATCGGGTGGGTGTCGTCCTGGACCCCGGGCGACCGTTCGAGAACGCGAGCTACGACCGCTTCCTGACCGATGCCGCGGCCGAACCGGGGGCAACCGTCGCACTGGCGCGCGCGGGCATGGTCATCGCGCTGGACGACACCACCACGTTTCGGGTCCTCTTCCCCGATCCAGCCGATGCCGCGGCGCCACTGCCGGAGGACGACATCAACAACGCGTCGGTCGTCCTGCTGCTCGAGTCACGCGGGGTGCGGGTGCTCCTCACCGGCGACGCCGAGCTGCCCGTCGAGCACCTGCTGGCCGAGCGCGGCCTGCTCGCACCGGTGACGGTCCTGAAAGTAGGGCACCACGGCTCCACCTCCAGCACATCGGCGGAGCTGTTGGACGCGATACATCCGACGCTCGCCCTCATCTCGTGCGGGGTCGGCAACGACTACGGGCACCCGGCGCCGGAGACGATCGACCGCCTGGCCGAATACGGCATCGGGACGCTACGTACCGACCGCGACGGGACCGTGGAGGTGGCGAGCGATGGCGTACGGCTCGAGGTGCGGGCCGGAGGGCACCTGGTCGCAGATCTGCCCGTCGCCCGCGCGACGCTGCCGGATCGTCCCTTCACCGCTAGGATCGGTGCGTGGCAATCCCCCATCTCGACAGCGCCGAGGCGATCCTCGCCTCGTACGGCCTCCCCGACGGCATCGTGGTCCATTCCCGCGGGGTGTCGCGGGTCGCGACGGTGGCGGCTGAGGTCCTTGCCGAGGCGGGCATCCCGGTCGACGCGGACCTCGTCACGGTCGCCGCCCTGCTCCATGACATCGACAAGCCGGAGTCGCGGCGCACGGGCGAGGCGCACGGCATCGTGGGCGCGCGCTGGCTGACCGATGCAGGCTGGGAGGAGCTGGCAATGCCGGTCGCCTCGCATCCCATCGGCTGCCTGCTCGACGACGAGCGCTACCCGCGCGGCTGGCCGAGCGTCCTGGTCTCGATCGCCGACCGCCACGTCACCGATCGCTTCGTGACCGTCGACGAGCGGGTGAACGACCTCCTGGTTCGCTACCCGGACGACGCCACGCTGATCGAGCTCGCCCGGCGGCCGGCCCACGCCCTGGAACGCGAGCTGGCCGACGCGGTCGGCATCGGTACGGATGACCTGGTCGCTCGCCTGCGCGCCGGCTGGGAGGCTGGCACGTGAGCGCGCACCTGCTGCTCGTCCACGGGGACGACGGGTTCGGGGTCGACCGCGCGGTGACCGCCTTCGCCGAGCGCATCGGCGCCATGGAGCGCAGCGATATCGTGCCGGTCGCCTCCCCCGACATGGCGGCCCTCGACCGCGCCCAGCTGGACGCGGCGACGATGGGCATGTTCGGGCCGCGGCTGGCCGTGCTGCGCCAGCCGCTGCGCGCCGTCGGCCGCTCCACGGCGGCCATCGACCGTCTCACCGCGCTCATCGGGGAGCTCCCCGACGGCGGCGCGCTGGCGCTCGTGGAGACCCGCCCCTCGCGGGACATCACCAAGCCACCGGCCCTCCTGAAGCGCCTGTCGGATGCCGTCAGCGCGGCGGGCGGAAACGTCGAGGAGCGCATGGCGCCGCGGCGATCCGAGCTGGCGGGCTGGCTGCGCGATCACGCACGGTCCATCGGCGTCGCCCTCGAGCCACCGGCGGCCAAGCTGCTCTCGGACCGCATCGGGGGTGCCGTCTGGGAGACGGATATCGAGCGCGGCGAGCAGACCCGCGTGGGTGACAGCGAGCTGCGGAAGCTCGCCACGTACGCCGGGGAGCGCGCGATCACCGTCTTGGACGTGGAGGCGCTGACGACGGATACGCGGCCCGCATCGGTCTTCGCGATCACCAATGCGCTGGACCGCCGAGACGCCGCCGCCGCCGCCGAGGCGCTGCAACGCGCGCTGCAGGAGGGGCAGCCGGTGTTGCGCATCATGGCCAGCCTGGAGGGACGGCTCACCGACCTGATCGTGGCGCGCGACCTGGTGGCCGCGGGCAAGGGCCCAGCCGAGCTGACGAAGGCAGTCGGGCGCGGCAACGCGCGCGTGGCGGAGCGGGTGATGGAGGCGGCGCGGCGCTACTCGGGGGAGGAGCTGGAGGGAATGCTGACCGGCCTGTTCGAGGCGGACCTGGCGATCAAGGCGAACGAGATGGAGCCGGAGCCGGCGATCAGCGCCTGGCTGGGAACGTACCTGCTGGGAGTGTCGCGGACGCGGAGCTAGGCGGCGGAGTCCCAGGCGGCCCCGGCGCGGAGAACGCGGTCGCTCTCGATGGCGAACGTGCAGCGCGCGTCGGACAAGCCAAGGATCCCGATCAGCTGCTGGTCCACGTAGAGCTGGCGGCACGGCACGCAGAGCGCTCCGGGGATGGCGAACAGGAGCCGCTCGTCCGCGGTCGGGTCGCGGAAGGTGGCATCGAAGACGCTGGCCAGCAGGGACCCGCTGCAGAAGCGGCAGGTCTCGTCGCGGCGCGGCTTGGGCGCTGAGGTGCTCATGGCCGCAGGATGGGTTGCGACCCCCGCTCCCTCAATAGGACTGCGCGACGGTACCGCGGCAGTACCTTTGGTCACCCAGGAAGCGTCAGACGACGCGGACCACCTGTGCGGCGCTGCTCCACAGGCGCTCGAGACCGTAGAACTCGCGTTCCTCGGGGGCGAAGACGTGGACGATGACCGCGCCGTAGTCAATGAGCACCCAACGCGCGGCCGCCACGCCCTCCGTGCCGATGGGCCGGATGCCGACGTCGCGCAGCTCGTCGACGATGGCGTTGGCCAGCGCCCCGACCTGCCGCTCCGAGCGTCCGGAGCAGATGACGAAGTAGTCGGCCATGCTCGTCACCTCCGCGGTGCGGAGCATGACCACGTCGGCCGCCTTCTTGTCCGATGCCAGCTCGACGATGCGGTGCGCAAGGTCGGCGGGATCGTTCAGGTCCGCGGCAGGGGCGGTCGGTTCGGTCAGGATGGGAGCTCCAGGTACAGGCCGCGCGCGGCGATCTCGGCTTCCACGCGTCGCGGAACAAGGTACCGGATGGCCCTCCCCGCCGCCACTCGCGCCCGGATCTCGGTCGCCGACACGTCGAGCGCCGGTCCGTCCAGGAGATGGATCCGGTCGACGGCGGCGCCGAAACGCTCGCGCAGCCGCGCCCCCTCCGGGGTCGGTGTGCCGGGACGCGGACCGATGGCCCATTCGAGGCTGGCCAGCAGCGCGTCGGGCTCGCGCCAGGTGTCGATGGCGGCCAGCGAGTCGGCGGCCATGATCAGCACCGGCTCGATGTCTGCCGGCAGCTGACCGCGAAGGGCGATTACCGTATCGATGGTGTAGCTCGGGCCGCTGCGCTCCAGCTCGATCGTCGAGAGCTCCAACGACGGGTCATCGTCGATGGCAGCACGCACCAGGGCCACGCGGTCCTCGACCGGGGTCATCGCCACGCCCTGCTTGTGCGGCGGCTGCGGCGCCGGAATGACGAGCACTCGCTCCAGCCCCAGGGCGTCGCGGGCCAGGGTGGCCAGCCACAGGTGGCCGACATGCGGCGGGTCGAAGGTCCCGCCGAGCAGGCCGATGCGCCTCAATCGTCCTCGCCCCACTCCAGCTCCGCCGCGCCGATGCGCACCAGGGTGCCAGTGACGGCCCCAGCTTCCACCAGCGCGGCCTCCATGCCGAAGCGCTCGAGGACGCGCTGGAAGCGCTGCCGCGACTCGTCGTTGGTGAAGTCTGTCCGCGCCGCCAGGGTCTCGATGCGGCGTCCCACGATGCGTAGCGCGTCGCCCTCTGCGACCACGCGGAATCCCTCCGCCTCCGGATCGTAGCGATGCACGCGGACCTCCTCCGGCTCGTCCGGCAGCCTCGCGGCAGCGACGGCGAGCGCCTCGTCGAGCGCGCCGCGCAGCTCCTCCAGTCCGGTCCCGTCGTGCGAGGAGATGCCGACCACGCGATGGCCGCGCCCGCGCAGCTCGCGGCGGATGGCCGGCCAGCGCTCAGCGACCTCGGGCAGGTCGAGCTTGGTGAAGACGAGCAGGATGGGCCGCTCCACGAGCTTGGCGTCGTGCAGGCGCAGCTCCTCGGCCACCGCGTCCCACTCCTCGAGCGGGTCGTGCGCGGACCCGTCGATGACGCCAACCAGGGCGCTGGTGCGCTCGACGTGGCGCAGGAAGTGGTGCCCAAGCCCCTTTCCGGCATGCGCGCCCTCGATGAGGCCGGGCACATCGGCGAGCACCGCGCTGCGCTCGTCGTCGAATGCAACCACCCCCAGGTTTGGGGTGATGGTCGTGAACGGGTAGTCGCCGATCTCCGGGTTGGCGGCAGTGAGCGCCGCCAGCAGCGTGCTCTTGCCGGCGTTCGGGGCGCCGACCAGGCCGATGTCGGCGATCGACTTCAGCTCCAGCTCCACCCACAGCTCTTCGCCTGGCGTTCCCTTCTCGTAGTGGGTCGGGGCACGATGGGTGGCGGTTGCGAAATGAACGTTGCCGCGCCCACCACGTCCGCCACGGGCAACCACGAGCCGGTCGTCGCGTTCCATCAGCTCGCCGATCCACGCGCCGTCGGGGTGGGCGCGCACCACGGTTCCCGGAGGGACGCGCATCACCAGGTCGCCGCCGTTCTTGCCATGCATCTTGCGACCGGCGCCCTTGCCACCCGGATTCGCGCGGAAGTGGCGTGCCCTGCGGTAGTCGCCGAGGGTTGTCATGCCCGCCTCGACGACCAGAACCACACTGCCGCCGCGCCCTCCGTCACCGCCATCGGGACCGCCGCGCGGGACATGCGCTTCGCGGCGGAACGAGGAGGCGCCGTCGCCGCCGTTGCCGGCGCTGACGAAGATGCGGGCGTGGTCGGCAAACATCGGTCTACAAATGATAAGCGCCGGCCAGATGGCCGGCGCCGAGTGATGAGGGTGAGATCTGCGTCGCTACAGGTAGCGCAGCGGGTTCACGACGACCCCGTTGACGAACACTTCAAAGTGGCAGTGCGGCCCGGTCGCAACGCCGGTCTGGCCGACGCCGCCGACGCCCTGCCCGCGGACCACGGCCTGGCCGGGCGATACCCAGATGGAGCTGAGGTGGTTGTACACCGTCTGCATCCCGTTGCCGTGATCAACCTGCACGACGAGGCCGCCGCCATTGTTCCGCCACCCGGCCCAGGTCACCACGCCGCCGGATGCCGCAACGACCGGGCTACCCGAATTCGCGGCGATGTCGATCGCCAGGTGGCCCGCGTGGAAGTACTGGGTGATGACGCCGCCGGGAACCGGCCAGCCGAGGGTCCCGCCACCGGTGGGCGCGATGCCAGGCGGGGCGGCGGCGGCGACGGAACCCGTGCCGCGCGGCTGCGCGACCGGCTCGGGGGTGGCGGGAGGTGGCGCAACCGGCTGCGCGAGGGGGGTGGGAATGGCGATCTCGGGCGCCGGGATCGTCGCGCTGCGGACCTGCTGGTCGCGCGCATCGACGTCCGACGGGTCGGTGGTGAAGGTCAGAGTCGGGAGCCTGGCGGCGGTGGCGCCCCCCGCGTTCGCGGTGCCCACCAGGCTGAAGAACGGCTGATCCGCGGCGAAGCCCTCGGTCTGACCGCTGGCGGCGGCGATCCCGAAGGCGGCAGAGAGTGCCACGAGGCCGATGACCGCGAGGTGCGTGACAGCACGCGACAGCGGACGGGCAACGGACAGGCGACGCAGCGCGCGGCGCGGATCAGGCAATAGAGACACACTCCCGGCGTGTGGTGGCAGAGTCTGGCACGGTTCCCCCACGTTCCAGCTCGCCGACGCTCTCGGGAAGGCCAACGTGGAACCGCGTGGGCACAGCCTAGCAGCCCGTTCGCGGGCCGGTCAACCTGCCGAAAGACCCATCGTCGCCATCTGGATGGCAGGCGTGCCCAGGTCGGTCCACGGCACGTTCGACCGCAGGGTGATCCAGCCGATTTGACGTTCCGTTTCGGCCGGAGGCTCCAGCGTGACGGTCAGCCGCACCGACTCGCCGGGAGCGAGCGACGGTACGTCGACCGGGAGTGCCTCGAGCCCTCCCGGGGCGGAGGGCAGATACGGAAGCTCGCTCGCCTGCCAGCCTGCCACCAGCTGCAGATTCGCGGGCCAGACCTCCGTTCCGCGGTTCGTCAGCACCAGCTCGGTGGTTCCCTCTGGCAGGATCCGTGCCTGGTCGAGCGGGCCCTCGTTCGGCGGGGGCGGGATACGGGCGCCGGGCGCGTCGTAACGAGCAGCGAGCGGGCGCTGGGCGAGGTAGTCGACGATCCCGTCGAAAACCCCCTTCGCCGCTGCCGACTGGCCGTCCGCCTCGGTCAGCAGGTCCTGCTCGGCGCGCAGGGTGATGGAGCCGACCTCGCTCAGCACGCTCGGCATCTGCGGTGCGCGGTGCGGCTTGCACCACGTGTCGCCGGGGGTCTCGCAGGTGTCGCCGTCGCGCCACTGGCGGCTGATGGCGTAGTAGGCGACGGCCTGCGTCCCGCGGTCCTGGCGATCGTACGTGGCCAGCGGCGCCAGGGCGTCCACCACGCCGGTCTGGACGTCAGCGGCCAGGACGCCGCTGGCGTCGACGCCCCATGGCGTCTCGTCGTCGTAGAACGTCTGGGTGGCCGCGATCTCGTAGACCACCCCGTTCTGGGTCAGCGAGTTGATGTGGATGCTGATCACCAGGTCCGCGCGCGCCAGGTTGGCCCGGTCAATGCGCGCCTGCAGCTCGTCGCGGGTTCGCACGCGCCCCGATCGCTCGAAGCCAGCCTGGCCGTCCCCGTCCACGTCGCGCCACGGCGGCCCGTTGCAGCCGAGATCGGGGTAGTCGTCGCCCGCCAGCGCCTCGTCACCCTCGCGCAGGAGGAGCACCTCGATCCCCTGCGCCGAGAGCAGGGCGGCGAGCCGCTCTGCGATACCGAGGGTCATCGTCTTCTCTGAGAATTCGACCCCGCGCTGCGACGGGTCCGGAACGCCCCAGTCCAGGCAGCCACCGTGACCGGGGTCGATGGCCACCAGGACCGCGCCCGGGTTGGGGGCGTACACCACGCTCGTCGAACCCGGCGCAGGGATCACCTGGTCGGGGGCTGGCGTCGAGGACGAGGTCGGTACCACCCCGACCGATGCCGACGCCCCCACCGACGGAGAGGCGGTGGGCTGGTTCGACCCGCAGCCGGCCAGGGCAAGCAGGGCCGCCAGCCAGGCTGCGGCGAGCCGCGATCGGGTCACGGGGCGACAGGGATCAGCTTCGCTCGGAGGCCTCGACGCTCTTGCTGAGCGAGACCAGGAACTCGGCGTTGTTCTTCGTCTTGCCGAGCCGCTGCATGAGCAGCTCGATGCCTTCGTTGGGGCCGACCGCTGACAGCATGCGGCGCATCGTCCACACCATGCGCAGGCTGTTCTCGTCGAGCAGCAGCTCCTCGCGGCGGGTGCCGGAGCGCAGGACGTCGACGGCCGGGAAGATGCGCTTCTCCGACAGCTTGCGGTCGAGCGCCAGCTCCATGTTGCCGGTCCCCTTGAACTCCTCGTAGATCACGTCATCCATGCGGCTGCCGGTGTCCACCAGGCACGTCGCGATGATCGTCATGCTCCCGCCGCCCTCGATGTTGCGGGCGGCGCCGAAGAAGCGCTTCGGCGGGTAGAGGGCGACCGGGTCGACGCCACCGGAGAGCGTCTTGCCGCTCGCGGGCAGGGCGAGGTTGTAGGCGCGCGCGAGGCGCGTGATCGAGTCGAGCAGAATCACCACGTCGCGCCCGGTCTCGACCTGGCGCTTTGCGATCTCGAGGGTCATCTCGGCGACGCGGGTGTGATTCTCCGTCGGCTCGTCGAAGGTCGATGCGTAGATCTCGCCCTTCACGCTGCGCTGCATGTCAGTCACCTCTTCCGGCCGCTCGCCGATGAGGGCGACCATGAGGAGCGCCTCGGGATAGTTGTCGGTGATGCCGGCGGCGATGTGCTTCAGCACGGTCGTCTTGCCCGCCTTGGCCGGCGACAGGATGAGGCCGCGCTGGCCCTTGCCGATGGGGCTGATCAGGTTGACCAGGCGCTGGGTGAGGTTCTTCTGGTCCGTCTCGATGTCGAACATCTCATCGGGGAAGACCGGGACGAGCTGGTCGAAGTACGGTCGCCGGCGCGCGACGTCCGGCTCGACACCGTTCACGGTGTCGACCTTCAGCAGGCCCCAGTACTTCTCCTGCTCCTTGGGCGGCCGCGACTGGCCCACCACCTTGTCCCCGGTGCGCAGCGCGAAGCGGCGCACCTGGGAGGAGCTGACGTAGATGTCGTTCGGTGTCGGCATCACGCCACCGACACGCAGGAAGCCGAAGCCCTCGTCCACGATCTCCAGGAAGCCGTCGGCGATGCCGGGCTGCCCGTCGTGCACCGGCTCGCGCTTGCTCGGGGCGAGCTGCACCACGTCGAGCAGCTTGAGAACCAGGTCCGAGTGCGCCAGGTCGTCCGCGCCCTCGATGCCGTGCTCGCCGGCAATCTCGCGCAGCTCGTCGATCGGCTTGGCCTGCAGGTCGGCCAGGTTCATGCCCCCGTCGTCGTCCTCGGTCGGGAACGGGCCCGCGTAGATCGACGCGTAGCCGCCGGAGGCGAAATCGTTGCGCCGGCGCTGGGCGTAGGCAGGGCGCGGTGCCTGGCGGCGCGGACCGCCGCCGCCGCCTTCGTTGCGGCGGCGCGACCGGTTACGGCGCTGTGGGCGGGCTTCGTCGTTCATGGACCCCTCGTGAACCGATGTGGGTGGAGAGCTCGGGCTCTGGCCGTGCGTTCGCGCCATGCCGACCATCGGTCGATCCGGAGGAACGGGGCGTGCGGCAGAGTGCCTCGCGGCGGGGGAACTGGCTGTGACCTGACGGGTCAGACCTTGCGAGTGCCGGCCCGAGTGGTGATGTTCGGTCCACCGTATCCGCTCAGCTCACCGATGAGCTGGAGGCGGAGGTGATGGAGGATCGGGCGCCAGTCCAGCTGATCATACCCGAGTTGCGCAAGCACGTCCTCCGCATTCGGGCGCTGTCCTTGCCGCCACAGATCCTTGAGCTGGTCGCCGGCGGCACGCTCGCGCCACCACGCCGCGCCGTGCGTCCCGCGCAGCGCGGCAGCGAGGCCGCCCTCCAGCATCCAGGAGCGCAGGTAGCGTGCGGCGTACAGGTTGTCGTCGACGTCCGCGAGCCAGCTCGCCTCGGGGATTTGCACCCCGCTCAGCAGGCCAAGCATGCCCGCGTAGGTGACGCGTCCGACCGCTGGGTCGGGGTCGCGCAGCAGTCGCAGCTCGTACAGCAGCTTGGCCGTGTAGCGGCGCAGCAGGTAGAGCTTGCGGAACGCCGCGAAGTCGATGAACCCGGCGATCTCCTCGGGCGGCATGCCCAGGTGCTCGGCGAGCCACGCCGGCTCGCTCAGCAGGCCCTGCAGCAGGGTCGCGTAGCCCTCGGTCACGCTGGCGTCGCCGGCGTGGCGATCGGCGGCGGGAAGGGAGGCATCCGTCAGCGCGAAGTGCTCGACGTGGCCGATCTCGTGCAGCGCGGCGGCGTAGTCCTCGTGGCCGCCACGCGGCTGCATGACGAGCCGCACGTCGTCCGGCACGCGCACCGGCACGCACACGGCGCGTGGCGTCTTGTTGGGCCGGTGCTCGATGTCGAGCACGACGTTCGCCTGCTCGGCCAGCTCGATGCCCATCCCGCGCAGCGTCTCGGTGACCGCTGCCATGAGGCGGCGCGGCTCGAACCATGCGTCCCAGCTGCTTGCCCGCAGGAGGTGGCGCAGGTCGGCAATGGAGGCATCGCCTGACTCGATGTCGATCTCGGCGAGGTAGCGCCGCAGCGCGGCGTAGTAGACCGTCTCGGAGGCGGCGGTGAAGGCCTGCAGCTGCCCGGCGAGCGCCGCGGCGTCGAAGCCGTTGATCGCGTCAGCCACAGCAACCAGGTCGTCGAAGCCGAGCTCGCCGGCCGCAACTCGCAGGCGGGCCATGCGCTCCATGCGGAGCGGGTTGATGGCCTCGACCGCCTCGCGGTAGGAGGCGTCGAGGATGTTGCGCTCCGCGCGGTCGGCGGCGTCCGCGACCCGTGCCGGCAGCGCACGGTACGCGACCGGCTGCCCCTGCCACATGACGACCGCGCTGGCCTCGGCCGCGGCAATGCGGTCGGTCAGGTCGGCCACGGCATGCTGCAGGTATGCCTCGATGGCGAGGCCCCGGAGCCGGCCCGCCTGGCGTGCCGCATCGCCGGTCCCGCTCGCCAGCTTGCCAAGCCCGTCCACGGCGGTGCTATCGAAGAGCGCCGCGTGGCGCGCGTAGATCGGCGCAAGGGCCATCGCATCGGTCCGGCCGGAGAGGCCGCGGTAGGACTCCTCCCCAACCTCGGCGACGAACGTATCGAGCTCGGCGCCGTACTCGGCGAGGTCAATCGTCCGCTGACGGCGTCTCGGGGTGCTGGTGGTCATGCCTTCTCGTGCTGCGGGGTGCTGGCGCGCGCCAATCGCGCGGTCGCGGGTGCGGCTTGCTCCTCCATCCGGCGCCGGACGAGCCCCGCACGTTCGGCGGCAGCGCCGACGAAGTCCCGGAAGAGCGGATGCGGCCGGTTCGGACGGCTCTTGAGCTCCGGATGGGCCTGCGTCGCCACGAACCACGGGTGGTCGCGAAGCTCAATGTACTCGACCAGCCGGCCGTCCGGGGAGCAGCCGCTGAACGCCATGCCGGCCGCAGCCAGCTGCTCGCGATACGCGTTGTTGACCTCGAACCGGTGCCGGTGGCGCTCGTAGGCGATCTCCGTCCCGTACGCGGCGCGCACCTTCGAGCCGTCCTCCAGCTTGGCGGGATACAGGCCCAGCCGCATGGTGCCGCCCTTCTCGGTGATGTCGGCCTGATCGGGCATGAGGTCGATCACCGGATTGGCGGTGAACACGTTGAACTCGCTGCTGTTGGCGTCGTCCGTCTCGAGGGCACTGCGGGCGAACTCGATCACCGCACACTGCAGGCCAAGGCACAGGCCGAGGAATGGGACGTCGCGCTCCCGCGACCAGCGGATCGCGCGGATCTTGCCCTCGACCCCGCGATAGCCGAAGCCGCCCGGCACCAGTACCCCCGCCACGCCCTCGAGCGCCGCAGCGACCTCGTCCGGCTCCATGCGCTCCAGCTGCTCGGAGCGGATCCAGCGGACGCGGACATCCACGTCGTGATGGACCGATGCGTGCTTGAGCGCCTCCGTGACGCTGATATACGCGTCCGGCAGCTCGGTGTACTTGCCGACGATTGCCACCTCCAGCGGGGGGCGCGGGGCACGAATCCGCGCCGTCAGCTCCTGCCACTCGGTCAGGTCGGGGTCGCCGGCCGGCAGGTCCAGCTCGCGGGTGAGCAGCTTGCCCAGGCCGGCGCGCTCGAGCTGAAGGGGAACCTCGTAGATGCTCCCGGCGGTGCGCAGCGGGATGACCGCGTGGACGTCGACATCGGTGAACAGCGCGACCTTGTCGAGGATCTCCTCCTCGATGGGCTCGTCGGAGCGCAGGACGATGACGTCCGGCTGGATGCCGATGCCACGCAGCTCCTTGACGCTGTGCTGGGTCGGTTTCGTCTTCAGCTCCCCGGTAGCCCCGATCTGGGGCAGCCAGGTGACGTGGACATACAGGACGTTGCGCCGCCCGACGTCCTTGCGCATCTGGCGGATCGCCTCCAGGAACGGCAGCGACTCGATGTCACCGACCGTGCCACCCACCTCGACGATCACCACTCCATGCGCCGCCAGGCCGCTGGTCGCGACGCTGCCGGTCCCTTCGCGCGCGACCCGCGCGATGCGCTCCTTGATCTCGTTGGTGATGTGCGGGATGACCTGCACCGTGCCGCCCAGGTAGTCACCGCGCCGTTCCTTGGCGATCACCGCCGAGTAGATGCGGCCGGTCGTGACGTTGCTCGCCTGCGACAGGTTCTCGTCGATGAAGCGCTCGTAGTGGCCCAGGTCGAGGTCCGTCTCGGCGCCGTCATCGGTCACGAAGACCTCGCCGTGCTGGTACGGCGACATGGTCCCGGGGTCGATGTTGATGTAGGGGTCGAGCTTCAGGATGCTGACCGGGATGCCACGCGACTTGAGGATGCGGCCGATGGATGCAGCCGTGATGCCCTTGCCAAGCGAGCTGGTGACGCCGCCGGTGACGAAGATGTACTTCGGCACGAATGTGAACCCTCCGCTGGCGGCTCGAGCGTGGCGGAAGCACTGCGGCACGCGAGCAGGGCGCCATGCCCACTCGGGACGCGATCATACCGCAGGCGAACCTCCGGCGTCGGGCGTTGCCGGCGCATCGCCATCCCTGCGTCCCTCCTGTGCACCGACGTGCAGCCTCCTGATGAGCAGTTCGGTGGTGGTGCCCTGGATCAGAAGCGTGAACAGCACGACGCCGAAGGTGATCTCCTGGAGCAGGCCGCGCTCGGGGAAGGCGGTCGGCAGAGAGAGGGCCATTGCGACCGACACGGCCCCACGGAGACCCGACCAGAACATGACGTGCAACCAGGCGCGCGGGATGGCGCGGTGGTAGCGATCGCTGATGAGGACGCTGGTGCCGCCGAGCAGGAGATACACGACGATGGCGCGACCGATGAGGATCGCGATGATCGCCCACGCGATCGGCACGGCGGCCTGTGCCAGCTCCTGGATCGAGATCGCCAGGCCCACGAGCAGGAAGACGAGTGCGGTCAGGAGGAACGCGATGAACTCCCAGACGGTGTCGAGCGCCTCCTGCGTTCGCTCGCTCATACCGATCCGGCGCCCGTAGTTCCCGAGCATGAGCCCCGCCACGACGGTGGCGATGATCCCCGACTCGTGGAACGCGTCGGCAACGAGGTAGGCACCGTACGCGGTGGCCAGCGAGACGGTCAGCTCGAGCAGGTGGTCGTCCACGGTCGCCACCACGTGGCTGGCGACGAAGCCGATGACGATGCCGATGATGGCCGAGACGACGATGATGAACACGAAGCTGCTGATCGCCTCCGCGGCGCCAACCTGCCGCCCGACCGAGGTGATGGCGATGGCGAAGATGACGAGTCCCGTGCCGTCGTTGAACAGGCTCTCGCCCTCGACGAGCGTTGCGAGCCGCTTCGGCGAGCCGAGGCGCCTGAAGGTCGAGATCACCGCGGCGGGATCGGTCGCCGAGACCATGGCGCCGACGACGAAGCCCAGCTCGAGCGGCAGGCCGGTGGTGAGATGCAGCACCACCGCGACGGTGAGCGCCACGATAAGCACGCCGGGCGCGGCCAGGATCGCGACCCCGCCGAATGACCGGCGCAGCTCGCCGAGGTCGAGCTGATAGGCCGCCTCGAAGATGAGCCCCGGCAGCAGGACGGCGAGGACGAGTTCCTCGGTGATCTCGAAGTCGAGCGGCGGCGCAAGGATTGCCGCGGCAAGGCCGAAGACGACGAGCGCCACCGTGTAGGGCACCGCCACCCGGCGAGCAACGAGGCCCACGACGGCCGAGATCGCGACAAGCGCGACGAAGAGCTCGACCGCGTTGAGCGTGTTCTCTCCGGTCATGCCGCGCATGCTACGCGGGGCCCGAGGCCCCGCGTAGCCCGGTCGCGATGCCGGCGGTCGCCTTAGCTGTTGCTTCCCTCGGCGCTCCCGGTCACTTCGGTCTTGTCCTCGGTATGCAGGACGCAGACGATCTCGCGATCACCCTCGGCCCACGTCTCCTCCGACGGGTTGATGAACGTGCCGAACCATTCCGAATCGTCGTAGGCCACACCCACGTAGTCCTCGAACGCCGGGCGGCAGGCTTCGTCCGCCGAACTGCTGAGCGCGTCGTCGCCGGGAAAGTCGGCGTCATCCGCGGCCTCGTAGTCGCTGAGGCCGAAGACCTCGTAGACGTGGCTGGCGTCGCAGCTCACCGCGGTCACCTGGTCGACGGTGCTCACGTCGTCGGCGTTGAAGCACTGGCCGACCTCAAGGTCGAAGGCGCTGACGATGCTCTCCGCGGCGGACGCCGCGCTCGATGCGCTGCCATCCGCCGACGCGGATGCTTCGGTCGACGCCGAGGCAGATGCCGAGGTGGAGGTGGACGAATTCGGCGAGCACGCGGCGACGGCGACCAGCAGCACGAGCAGCACGCTGACCACGGGGAGTCGAGACAGAGACATGAAGTGGAGAGCCTCCGTGCGGTGGGCGGATCCGGGGGGCGGTCCGGGCGCCGGCAGTGGCACCGACACGGGATGATGCACGACACAGGCCAGCCCCGCCACCCGAGGTCACCCGTGCCGCCCCTCCTGCGACTCATCCATCCCGCCCCTGCCGCGGCGGTCATCGCCCTGGCCGCGGCGCTGGCGACGATCCTCGCAGGCGCTTCCGCCCCCGCCGCTTGGTGGCGCATCGCCCTGGTGTCCGCGGCCGTGGCTGGGTCACAGGTGGTGACCGGCGCGCTCAACGACTGGGCGGACCGCGACCGCGACGCCGCGTCGGGCCAGGACAAGCCGATCCTCGGCGGACTCGTGACCCCGCGCGCCGCGCTGAGCCTGGCGTTTGCCGGCGTGCTCCTCCAGCTTGCCGCGTCGGTCCCGCTGGGTGCCACGTTCCTCCTGCTCGGGGCCGCCGCCACGGGCAGCGCCGTGGCGTACGACGTCTGGCTGTCGCGCACCCCGCTCAGCGTGCTCCCCTACATCGTCAGCTTCGGGATCCTTCCGCTGTGGGTGGCGAGCGGCGTTGGAGCACCGTTCGATCGGGTCGTCGGTGCCGTGCCGTTGGCGGCGGCATTCGCGGGCGCGGCGCACCTGGCCAACACGTTGCGCGACTGGGAAATGGACGCGGAGGGCGGGTCGCGCTCACTGGCCCAGGTGCTTGGACGCGGGACCAGCCGGGCGATCGCCAGCGGCGTCTCGCTGGCCGTCGGGATTGGCGTCGGAGCGGCGCTGCTGATCGGTGGGCGGGTGACGCCGGGCGTGGCCCTGGCCGGCGTCATCGGGCTGGCGGCGGTCGCGGCGGGCGCACGGCACGAGCGCTGGCTGTGGCGCGGGCAGCTCGTGGCCGCGGTGGCGTGGACGGTGTCCTGGGCCCTCAGCGGCGCCGGGACATGACGAGGGCGTCCCGCGAAGGACGCCCGCATCGGTCTGTGGACTCGACGGCGATGCTCGCCTAGATCGTGTCCTCGAGCTCCATGTCGTCCTCATCGGTCTCTTCGGTCAGCTTCAGCCAGACGAAGAGGCCTGCGAGGATGGTGAGCGGGATGACGATCATGGCGGCCAGCAGTGCGCCGATGCCGATGAACAGGACTTTCACTGCCTTCATGGTGCCTCCAGAGCGGGTGCGGTGCGGATCAGCGGCCGGGCGGCGTGTCCGTCGCGTCGCTGCGTTCCTGTGGTGCTGAGCCGATCATAGCCACAATCTCGTCGCGGGTGAACTCGGCGAGCTGGTGGCCCACCCCGCCGGCAGCCCCCACCAGCATGCGGATGACGAATCCGCCCTCCTGTTCGAGCAGGAACACGTCGCGCGGATGCTGCGTGTCGATCCACTTGCCGATGACCCGCATCGCCTGCTCGTAGTAGTTGTTGATGCCGACGGTGGCGTGATCGACGGTCGCCTCGCCGCGGTGCGCGGCCGACTGGTCAACCAGCCTGCCGACCTCGTCCTCGACGAGCTCGTGGGTACGCTTGGTGAGGGTGCCGCTCCCCTCCGACCAGGTGCCGGTGCTGGGCGGGCCGAGGCCCTGCAGGATGAACCCCTGCTCGAGCTCCAGGAACAGCAGCTCCTTGAGGCGCTGCTCGTCGGCGAAGGCGCCGATCGTCCGCAGCACCTCTTCCCAGTCGGTGCGTGGACTGCCGTCGTAGATCCGCATGCAACCCTCCGTCGGCCGCGGTGCTGGCCACGGTCCGCGCGCAGGATAGCGCACCGATTCGACCGAACCGGTCAGCCGATCTACCGCTGATGGCGCTCGGCGAGTGCCACCGCGATGCGGGCCGCTGTGCGCGCGTTGTTGACGATGAGCGCCACGTTGGCGCGCAGCGTGCGCCCGCCCGATGCCTGCGCGACATGGGCGAGCACGTAGGGCGTCACGCGCCCGCCGGTGATGCGCTCGCGATCTGCGGCGGCGACGGCGGCCCTGATCCAGGTGTCGACCTCATCGGCTGGGATGGCCACGTCAGCGGGGGGCGGCTGCACGATGAGCAGCCCACCGGCACCCGGCAGCGCGAGGTGTGCACGCACGACGTTGGCCGCCGAAGCTGGATCGTCGACCCGGTGCGGGACGCCGAGCCCCACGTCCGGACTGAGGAATGCCGGCAGCCGGTCCGTCCCGTAGCCGACCAGCGGCACGCGCCGCGTCTCGAGCACCTCGAGGGTGGCGGGCAAGTCGAGGATCGACTTCGCGCCGCTGCAGACCACCGCGACCGGGGTGGCCGCCAGCTCGTCCAGGTCACTGCTGATGTCCCAGGTGCTGGATGCGCCACGGTGAACGCCTCCGATTCCACCGGTGGCGAACAGGGCGATCCCCGCCGTATACGCCGCGCGCATGGTGGCGCTCACCGTGGTGGCCGCCAGGCGATGCGCGGCGATGAGCGGGCCGAGGTCGCGCGAGGCGGCCTTGAACGCTCCCTGCGCGGGATCGGCCAGACGGTCCAGCAGCGCGGCGTCGGCACCCACCACGACCCGGCTGTCGGCCACCGCTACCGTCGCCGGTACGGCGCCTTGCTCGCGAACTGCGCCCTCGGCGGCCCGCGCGGTCTCCAGATTGTGCGGCGCTGGCAGCCCCTGCGAGATGAGGCTCGACTCGAGGGCGACGACCGGCCGCCCCTCGGCGAGCGCGGTCGCGACCTCGTCGGAGACGGCGAGCCAATCCGGTGGGGATGGTGCGGTCATTCGTCGAGGGTACCGCTCGGCCCCACGACGACGCGGGTCTGCGCGCCGTCGACGCGCGCGACCGCCGCGGCCAGGTTCACTCCCTCGTGAAGCGCGGCCTCCAGGTCGAGTCCCGTCGCCAGTGACCCGATGACCGCTGCGGAGAACGCGTCACCCGCACCGGTGGTGTCCGTGACGGGTCCCGCACCCGACGCCGCCACCCGTGCGCGCGTGCCGTCGGGGCCGGCCGCAGCCGCGCCCGCCGAACCGGTCACGACCACCGGCGCGCCCAGGCTGGCCCCCAGCGCCACGGCAAGGGAGGCCTCGTCCATCGCGCGTCCGGTGACCGCCGCGGGATCCAGGAGCGCCGTGGCTTCCATGGCGTTGACGATCAGCAGCGCCACCCGGACGTCCTGGACGAGATGGCGCCAGGTCGCGGCACGCGGCGGATCGGGGAGCGCACAGCCCAGGATCGCGACGGGGGTCCCCATCGCACCCAGCAGCTGGACCAGCCCGCGCGCCTCCCGCTCGAGGAGCAGGTAGCCGGACACCACGATCCAGCTCGCGGGTTCCGCCAGCATCTCGGGACGGACGAGGTGGGCAAAAGGCGTTCGCTGGCTCAGCATCGTCCGCTCCCCGGCGGCGTCGACGATCACGACGACGCTGCCGGTTGCCTCCGCCGCGAGCGCCGTCACCTCGATCCCCTCGTCCCACAGTCCGTTCCGCAGCATCCGTCCCGCGGGATCGTCCGCCAGGGCGGTCACGAGTCGCACCGACAGCCCGCGTCGGGCGAGGCGCACCGCGTGGTTCGCGCCCTGCCCGCCGGGGCGCAGGCGCACCGTCCCGGGCACGTCGCCTGCCGGCACGAGCGGGACATCGGGACGCGCCAGGACGTCGAGCAGCGCGTCACCCAGCACGAGCACCCGCGTCATCGGTCCAGTGGGCGACGGTTGCCGAACCCCTCGGTCCGAAGGTGCCACCAGCCCAGCTCCGGGTCGGCGAGGCGCCAGCAGAGCCAGATCGGTATCCCGTCGCGCTCGGCTGGGATGTCGCACAGCCCGTTGTCGAGGTCGCGGAGGACGACGTCCAGCTCGTCGAAATGGCCGACCAGCGCGTTCATGCCTGCGCGGATCTCGGCCACCAGTCGCTCGTGGCGGGTGGTCTCCGCGGCGTGATCCGGGCTGCCGTTACCGCGCAGGTGCGCGTGCAGCGCGCCGTGGGCCGCGTTGAGGCGGGCCTGCTCGACCGCCAGCTGCAACAGCAGCGAGCGCAGCAGCGGGACGAGCGCCCGCCCCTCCTCGACGGTGTAGATGCGACCGCGGCTGGCTGGCATGGGCAGATGGTATCGCGCGCCTTTGCTAGGATCGGCACCGCGCGACGAGCCTGCTCCGCAAATTGCGACGGCGCTCTCGCTGCCTGGTGAGGTTCACACCACACCGATGTCCGATCAGCACGACCGGCGTACGCACGGCATGAACGACGAGGCCGATCCCGGCACCGACCCGTACACCGCCTACGACAACTTCAATCTCCCCTCCTACGTCGGCCTGCCGACGTTCCAGAAGCTGCCGCTGGTGACCGATGTCGAGGCGCTCGCCGCCCGCCGTCCGGACGTCGCGATCGTGGGTGCGCCGCTCGACGACGCAGTCAGCCACCGTCCGGGCGCACGTTTCGGCCCGCGGGCGATTCGACAGGCGAGCTATCACGCCGGTGCGCTCAACTCGCTCCAGCTGGGCATCGAGCCGTTCGACTGGCTCGATGTGGTCGACGCCGGCGATGCGCCCGTCACGCCGATGGACATCGAGCGCGCCCACGACGTCATTCGCCGCAAGGTCGCCGAGGTGGCTGCCAGCGGTGCGGTGCCCGTCGTGCTGGGCGGCGACCACTCCATCACGTTCCCCTCCGCCTCGGCAGTCGCCGGGGCCGTGGCACCCCGTCGCCTGGGCATCGTCCACTTCGACGCACACGCGGACGCGGCCAACGCAACGTGGGGCAACCTGCGCTCGCACGGCACGCCGATGCGGCGCCTCATCGAGGAGGGCAACGTGGCGGGACGCAACTTCGTGCAGGTCGGGCTGCGGGGCTACTGGCCGGGGCCAGACACGCTGGAGTGGATGCGCTCCCACGGCATGCGCAGCCACTTCATGACCGAGATCGAAGAGCGCGGCGCGGAGGCGGTCGTGGCCCAGGCCATCGAGGAGGCGCTCGACGGTCCGGAGGTGGTGTACCTGTCAGTCGATATCGACGTCATCGACCCGGGCATGGCGCCGGGGACGGGGACGCCGGAGCCGGGCGGCATGCTGACCCGTGAGCTGCTACGCGCCGTGCGCCAGGTCGTTGGATCAGTCGAGCTGGCGGGCATGGATATCGTCGAGGTCTCGCCACCGTTCGATGCCGGCGAGGTGACCGCCATGGCGGCGCATCGGTGCGTGCTCGAGGCAATCAGCGCGCTGGCCGACCGGCGTCGCACGCAGGGCCAGGAGCCGAACCCGACGCGGCTCGATTGAGGAACTGCGTCAGGTGACGGTGAAGTCGGCCTCGGCGGCCGGCAGGCCATTGCGGTTGATCCGGATCCGGTAGTCGCCCGGCTCCAGCCCGGCGTACGGCGTGCCAAACCCCGGGAAGAGGAGCCAGCCGTTGCACGGCGCGTTGGCCGGACAGCCGCCGCCGCCGAGCTCCGAGAGCTCAATGCTCGCCTGGGCGACCACGCCCCCGGCCTCGTCAACGATGGTCATTCCGATCACGTCGTTGCGACGGCCCGATTCGAAGTCGATGAAGACCCACATCTCGCCGCTGTTGGTGGCGCCGTCCGAGTCGCAGCCGTTCGAATTCGGCTGGCTCACACACGGCTGAGTGCGCGCCACGAACCCGTCGGGGAAGGTGATCGGCGGCCCCTCACTGGCGTTCGGCTGTCCGCTCGCGGACGGGTCCGGGGAGGCGCTGACGGCGGGCGTCTCGCTTGTGCTCGGGGATGCCACTGCGGTTCCGGATGCCGTCGGAGTCGCCGTCGCCTGGGCGACCTGTGGATCCTTCCCGAACAGGTTCGAGAAGAACACGCCTGCCAGCAGGGCGATGACGCCCAGCGCCACGAACCCGATGATCGGCAGCGCGGAGCTGCCGCCACGACCGCCCGAGCCGTCGCCGGTCGGCACGTAGTACGGCTCGTCGGCGGGCCATCCCTCCTCGTCGTGCATCCCGTAGTCGGGATCCTCGACGGTGGGCGGCGGCTCGACCGATCGTGATGTCCACGGGTCGACATGTGCGGCCGCCACCGGAGCCGACTCGACGGTGGGCGCCGGGTCCACGATGGGGGCGAGGGGCGTCGCCGCGGCAATGGGCGGGACAAGGGACTCGCGCTCACGTGGCGGCTCGTCGGGAACTTCGCGGCCGCGGCGCCAGGGATCCGCGGCCTCGGCGGGGGGCGCGGCGTCGACCGGCGTGGCGGGCGGAAGCTGCTCCTCGCTCGGCCATTCCTCGGCGGATTCCTCGGGCGACGGCGGCTCGGGCGGCGGCTCGGCGAAGTTGTCGACGATCGGGGCGGCGGCGCCCTCTGCCTCATGGCGCTGGGCGAGCTCGTCCTCCGGCTCGGGCGCAAAGGGCTGGTAGCCGGGCGCCGCGCCCTCCTCCCACTCGTCGGGATACGCGCCGCGGCGGTACGGCTGATCCACCCGGCGCGAGCGGATGCGCGCGTCCAGCTCGCCGCGGTCCATGCCGCGCGGTCGGACCACGGCACTCGACGGGATCGGCGACCCGCACTGGGTGCAGAAGGCGGCCGGTGCTGTCGAGCGGTGACAGGTCGGGCAGCGAATCTGCCCGGGCTTGGGGGTCGACATCGTCGGCCATTGTGCCTGTCGCAGCGTCGGCGTGCACGTTGTGCGGCCGCCTAGAATCGGTCCGGCATGGACGTGACCGCCTTCCCCGGCGCCGTTTCGGAGCGCTGCGCGCGGACGGCTCGGCTCCTCACCGATCCCTTCACTCGAGCGCGATGACCCTCCGACGGATCAACGTGGTCGGCACGTCTGGCGCCGGCAAGACGACCTTCGCGCGAGCGCTGGCGGCGCGTCTGGGACTGCCACATATCGAGCTGGACGCCCTCAACTGGGAGGCTGGCTGGGTCGAGGCGGACCACGAAATCTTCCGTGAGCGGGTGGCGGCCGCAACGGAGGCGGAGCGATGGGTCGTCGACGGCAACTATTCGCGCGTCCGCGACATCCTCTGGTCGCGTGCCGACACGGTGGTGTGGCTCGACCTCCCGCGTGCCGTGGTCACGTGGAGAATCGTCATCCGCAGCCTCGCGCGCATCGTGCGACGGACGGAGCTGTGGGCAGGCAACCGCGAGCGCGCCTGGCAGCTGCTCGGGCGCGATTCGATTATCTGGTGGTCGGTCAGCACGTACGCGCGCCGCCGCCGTGACTATCCGGCGTTGATCGGACAACATCCGCACCTGGCTGTGGTGCGACTCCGCTCCCCTGCCGCCGCTGAGCGCTGGCTGCGAGATCTGCCGGAGCAGGGAATGTCCGCCATCCACGGAGATTGAACAGCGCCCCGCCAGGGCGCGTTACCGTTGGGTGATCCCCACGACGCCGGGCGCGGGCCTTGTCCGCGCTTGCAACCGTCTTTTAGGGCAAACGAGAACAGAACGCGGGCCGAGCGCCGAGGTTATGGCGGCAGGTTGCTTCTCAGCCGAGCTGCAGTCGTGCCACCAGCTCGGCCGCCAGGGCATCGGCCCAGAAGCCGTACCCGATTGGTGAGGGGTGAAAACCGTCGCGACTCGTGGCCTCGGGCACGCCCGCGAAGCGCGGCGCCACCAGCGCCAGGTCCGCCAGGCGCGTGCCGGGCGTGGCCGCCACCGCGGCTCGTTGCTCCCCGCGCAGGACGCCCGCGTACGCGTCGACCATGAAGCGCAGCGGCTGCGGAATGATCTCCGTGCCGTAGAAGCGCGGCGTGCTGCCGAGCACTACCGGACGCCCACCGGCGACGGCAGCTTCGAGCAGTTCACGGGTCTGCTCCGCGAAGGCCGACCACGGCGTCGCGTGGGTCGCGTCATTGGCACCCACCACGATGAGCAGCGCATCGGTCCCCTGGGCGACAGCGTCGAGCTGGACACCTACCGTGGCGGTGCGGGCGCCCGCGACGCCATGACCGACCACGTGCACCGGACGGCGGAGTGCGTCCGCGACCCGCTGCGCGACCAGTACGGCGAGCGTTTCAGCTTCCGTGGGTGAGCCGACACCGGCGACAGTCGAGTCGCCCAGCACGGCGAGCTCCAGGACCGGGGCGGTCGAACCGGCAGCCGGCTGCACCACGGCGTCGATCCGGTAGCCGGGGTCGGGCGGCAGGAACTCGCGTCGGGTGAGCAGCATCACCTCCAGGCCGATGAGCGCCAGCAGCCCAACCGGCAGGCCGATCAGCAGCGCCGTGAACACGCGTCTCACGCGCCGGGCCGCTTCCACTCGCTGCCGTCGACGAAGCGCTCGCGCTTCCAGATCGGGAGACGCTCCTTGATCTGCTCGATGACGTACCGGTTGGCGTCGTACGCTTCGCCACGATGCGCGGCCGCCGTAACGATCGCCACCGCCGCCTCGCCGAGTGGCACGAGCCCGGTCCGATGCACCACAGCGCACGCCGCCCCGAAGCGCGACTCAGCCTCGGCCGCAATCGACTCGAGGACGCTGCGCGCCATCTCCGGATAGGCCTCGTACTCCAGCTCGGTGACCACGCGGCCGTCATCCGCGTGGTCACGGGCGCGGCCGATGAAGGTGACCACCGCCCCGTGACCGCTCCGCGCGACCTGCTGCTCGAGCGCGGCGACGTCGATCGCGGCATCGGTCAGGACCTCGGTGGCGCCGCCGCTCACGGGTGGCATGAAGGCGACCTCGTCACCGTCGTGCAGCACTTCGTTCCATGGCGCGTATACGCCGTTGCGGGCCGCGCGTACGTACGGACGATGCGGCTCCAGCGCCGGGAAGCGTGCCACGAGCGCGGCCCATGCCGCGTCGAGGTCGGCGCCATCCGCCAGCTTGAGCTCCGATCGATCCACCGAGAGCTCGCGCAGGGTCGCGAAGGTGCGCAGCCGGACCAGCATCGCTCTAGACCGGCACCCCGGTCAGGTAGCCGAGGCTCGCGCCGGCGATCGAGCCAGCCATCACCAGCGCCAGGCCGATGTACAGCAGCCCGGTGCTCGCCTGGAGGGACGCGGCGCGGCTGGCGAGGTAGGCGAGGCCAGTGATCCCGATCGGCAGCAGGGTCCCGACCGCCAGCCGCAGCCAGGTGAGCCACGCGATGTCGCCACGCAGCGGATCGGTGCCCACCAGGACCAGGGCCACCGCGAAGGCCGCCGCCTGCAGGATGAGGGCGGCGGCGTGCAGCCACATCATCCGGCGCAGCGGCGCCGGAGAGAGCTGCGGGGTGACGAGGTACCAGTGACCGAGCAACATGGCGGCGTTCACCGTTCCGAGCACCAGCGCGGTGATGAGCAGCTGCACGGCGAAGAGGGGTGGCGCATCCGTGCCGCCGGCAAGGCCGAGCGTGGCCAGCGCCGCCAGGCCGATGCCTCCGCTGGCGACGGCGAGCCAGGAGCGCGGCCAGCGCGCGTGGGACGCGACCACGTACGCCAGGCTACCCGTCGCAAACGCGAGGACGAGGGGTCGCCGGAGCCCAGCGGTCGCGGCAGCGGCCGCATCGGACGGCAGGTTGAGTTCGCTGACCACCAACACGACGGCGCAGGCGAGTACCAGCCAGGCCATCAGGATCCGGTAGCCGTGCGTGGTGCCGCCCCGCAGCTCGGCGTGGCCGACGACCAGCAGCGTCCCGGCGCCGAGCGCGGCCCAGAAGATCCAATTCACAAACGGGAGCGCCTCGATCGACACCGGCCGGAGTATACCGATGCCTTCGCGCGGGCCCCACTCGCGCCCGGAACGCTGGTAGCAGAGGATGTGCGCATGACATCCCGCGTTCCCGATATTGCCGACTACGGCGCCATCGGTGACTGCCGCACCGTCGCGCTCGTCAGCCGCCTCGGCTCCATCGACTGGTGGTGCCAGCCACGCTTCGACGCCGCATCGCTCTTCGCGCGCATCCTCGACCCGGTCCGCGGCGGCTCGTTCAGCGTCGAGGCAGACGGACTGCGACCCGCGGGGCGGGGCTATCTGCCCGGGACGGCGGTCCTCGAGACCCGGCTGCGCGCGCGCGGGGGTCGCCTGGCGGTGACCGATTTCCTGGCCGTCGAGGGTCGCGACACCGATGGCGACGGGGTTCCCGCACCCTTCGCCCGCCAGAAGCTCGTCCGCCTGGTGCGCTGCACGCGGGGAGCGGTGGACGTGACGCTGCGCGTGGCGGCGCGGCCGGCGTACGCGACCGTGCAGCGGCCACGTCACTTCGTCGTCGGGCCGCCCGGCGCGCGACGGCGGACCCTGGAGCTGCGCACCGGCGGCCGCACGGTTGACCTGTGCGCCACCTTGGCGTGGGGACCGATCCGCGACGGCGAGGCGCTCGTGACGGCCACCCTGCGCGAGGGGGAGGAGGTGGCCGTTGCCCTGGACTACGGTTCGGGCGACCTGGCCGGCGAGGGGGTGGGGCACGGCGACGGGCACCACGACCGCCCGCTGACCCTCGAGGATGCCCACGCCTGGCTGGATGGTACGGTCGCCTTCTGGCAGCAGTGGGGTGCAGCAAATACCTACGACGGCCGGTACCGGGACCTCGTCGAGCGCAGCGCCATCACCCTCAAGCTGCTCACCTACCACCCGTCGGGCGCCATCGTCGCGGCGCCCACCACCTCGCTGCCGGAGACGATTGGCGGGGAACGCAACTGGGACTACCGCTTCACGTGGCTGCGCGACGCCTCGTTCACGTTATACGCGCTCAACACCATCGGCTATCGCGACGAGACCGATGCGTTCATGCGCTGGCTGACCCGCGTGTGTGCCGACGAGCGGGATCCGCTGGTCCTCTACCGCGTCGACGGCGCGGTCGCCGGCCGCGAGCGCGAGCTGCCGCACCTGGCCGGCCATCGCGCGTCGCGACCGGTGCGCATCGGGAATGGCGCGGCATGGCAGCGACAGCTCGACATCTACGGCGAGGTGCTCGATGCGGCATACCTCGACGCGCGCTCCGGCGGGAGCGTCTCGGCTGCCGAGTGGCACCTCTTCGCCGCACTTGCCGATCTCGCCATGCGGCGCTGGCGGCGCGCCGACACCTCCATCTGGGAGGTGCGCGGCGGGCACCGTCACTTCACCTACTCGAAGGTGATGTGCTGGGTCGCCCTCGACCGCGCGGTGCGGATCGCCCATCTGCTCGGCCGGGAGGACGAGGAGGCAGCGCGCATCCGGGCGTGGCGGAAGGCGGCGGCGACGATCCGGCGCACCGTCATGCGCCGCGGACGGCGGGCGGACGGGGCCTTCACCCAGTCGTTCAGCGACGACGCTGTCGACGCGTCGGCGCTGCTCTTCCCGATCGTCGGTTTCATCGACGGTCGGGCGCCGTCGGCGACCGCCACCCTGCGCGCGGTGGAAGGCGAGCTGACCGATGGCACGGGCCTGATCCAGCGCTATCGGGCGGATGAGGAGGTCGAGGGCGTCGTGGGGCGCGAGGGCGCATTCCTCATCTGCTCCTTCTGGCTATGCGACAACCTGGCCCTGCGGGGTGAGCTCCATGAGGCGCGCGAGCGCTTCGAGCGCCTGGCGGCCACGGCCAACGACCTGGGCCTGTTCAGCGAGGAGTGGGATGCGCCGACCGGCGAGATGCGCGGCAACTTCCCGCAGGCCTTCACCCATATCGCGCTCATCAGCAGCGCCCACAACCTGCAGCGGGCAGCGCGCGACGAGATGCGCGGGTCCGTCCGGCGCGAGGCGCCGGCCGACTAGCGGGCGAGGCTGCCGGTCAGCCCGATCTCGACCCAGCCGTCCTCGCTGAGCCGGACGGGGAACGTCTCCACCGAGTCGATGGCCGGCAGCACCACCGCCTCACCGGTGCGAATGTCGAAACAGCCGCCGTGCCACGCGCACACGAGCACCTCGTCGCGCGGGTCGAAGCCGGCCTCGGACAACGGGAAGTCGCGGTGCGAGCAGTTGTTCTGCACCGCGTAGAACGCCCCGAGATGGCGCACCAGCACCACCGGCGTCCCGTCGATCTCGACAGGGATCAGCTCGCCGTCGCGCAGCTCGTCGCCACGCAGCACGCGCGCGTAGCGGGTCGCGGTGGCGGTCACAGCGGGCGGGCGAAGGCCAGCAGGCGCGGCTCGGTCATGTCCTCGATGCTCCAGCGCAGCCCCTCGCGGCCGAGCCCCGAGTCCTTCACCCCGCCGTACGGCATCGGGTCGATGCGCCAGGTGGGGATGTCGTTGACGATCACGCCGCCCACCTCCAGCTCGTCGTGCGCGCGCAGCGTCCGCTCCAGCGAGGAGGTGAAGAGACCGCACTGCAGGCCGAAGGCGGAGTTGTTGATCTCGCGCAGCGCGGCGTCGAAGTCGTCGACCGGGAAGAGGTTGACGACCGGCGCGAAGGCCTCCTCGCCACAGATCCGCGACGCGCGATCCACGTCCACCAGGACCGTGGGTGGGTACGTGCGGCCGTCCGGAGTCCCACCGGCCAGGGCTCGTGCCCCGTCGGCCAGCGCCTCCTGCACCCACTCGTGCGTGCGGGCGACCGCCTTGTCGTCGACCATCGGTCCGAGGTCGGTCGCCGTATCCAGCGGATCCCCGACCTTCACCCCGCGCGTGCGCTCCACGAAGCGGCGCTCGAACTCGTCGTACACCTCGCGGACGACGTAGATGCGCTGGACGCTGATGCACACCTGTCCGGCGTAGGCGAACGAGCCGTACACCAGGCGCTCGACGGCCCAGTCGAGGTCCGCCGTCTCGTCCACGATCGCCCCCGCGTTCCCGCCCAGCTCCAGGACCACCTTCTTCTTGCCGGCCTCGGCCTTCATCTTCCAGCCGACCGATGGCGAGCCGGTGAAGCTGAGCAGCTTGAACCGATCGTCGGAGACCATCCGGTCGCCGGTGGGCCGGTCCATGGGCAGGATGCTGACGGCGCCCTTCGGCAGGTCCGTCTCGTCGATGAACTCGGCGATGCGGAGCATGACGAGCGGGTCCACGCTCGGCGGCTTGAGCACGATGCTGCAACCCGCGGCGATCGCCGGCGCCACCTTGTGCGCCGCCAGGTTGAGCGGGAAGTTGAAGGGGCTGATGCCCGCCACCGGCCCGATCGGGATAGCGCCGCACGATCCCGGAGCGGCCGCGGTTGGCGGCATTCCAGTCGAGCGGCAGCCACTCCCCGGTGATGCGGAGCGCCTCCTCGCCGGCGGTGCGGAAGGTGAGCGCGCCGCGGAGCACCTCGCCGCGGGCGTCCTTGACCGGCTTCCCGGACTCGCGACTCAGCAGGTCGGTCAGCTCGTCGGCGTGCTCGGTGATGCGGTCCGCCACGTGGACCAGCGCGTCCCGGCGCTCGTAGCTCGCCAGGCGCCGCGTGCTGTCGAAGGCGTGGACCGCCGCGACCGTAGCCCGCTCCAGCTCGTCGGCGCCCGCCTGGAACGTGGTCGCCACCAGCTCATCGGTCGCGGGGTTGCGCACCTCGAGCGGGGTCCCGGCCTCGACGAACTCGCCGGCGAGGTAGATGGGAACACTGGAAGCGCGGACCTCGGTCGTCATCGGCGGATTCTACGACCACCGCTCCGCGACCGGCTCCGCGTGAACCCGACCGCCGTAGGCGCTGCCTGTGGGCGGCGCACGTGGCCCCCGCTTGACCTTGCAGGCACTGTAAGGTTTACGGTGGCGCCATGAACATCTCGGTGCTCGCCCGTCGCGCCGGCATCTCCCCGTCCGGCATTCGCTGGTACGAGGCGGCCGGCATCATCCCCCCGCCAGCGCGGCGATCCAATGGCTACCGCGTCTACACCGATGCCGACCTTGGCCGCCTGCGCCTCGTCCTCACCCTTCGACGACTCGGGCTCGCCGCGGCGGCCGCCGGGCGGCTGGCCGAACGGTGCGTCTCCGGCGGGGTCCTGGACGACGACCTCGGCGCAGTGCTGCACGAACAGCAACGGGCAATCGCCCGCCAGCGCGAGGAGCTCGAGCGTGCCGAGATCGAGCTTCGCGACCTCGAGACGACCATCGCCGCCGCGGGTGGCCGGCGACAGACACGGGTGCGGCCGATCAGTGTCCTCTTCATCTGCAACGGCAACTCGGCACGCAGCCAGATCGCGGAGGCACTGCTGGGCCGGCTCGGCGGCGACGCCGTCACGGCGCAGTCCGCCGGAACCGCTCCGAAGGCGCTCCATCCGCTGGCCGTCAGGGTGCTGGCGGAGATCGGGATCGACTGGAGCGCACGGAGGGCAAAATCAGTCGCCGAGCTCTCCGGCCGTCGGTTCGACTACGTCATCACCCTCTCGAACAGCGCGCGCGAGGCGTGCCCGCCGTTTCCGGGTCCCCATGGCTCGCTCCACTGGCACCTCGAGGACCCCGCTTCGGTGACCGGGGGCGAGGAGCAGCGCCTGGAGGCGTTTCGCGCCACGCGTGCCGAGCTGTCGCTGCGGCTTCGGCCATTCATCGAGATTGCCCGCCGCGCTGCGGGCCACATCCCGGCGGTCGGCGACCGCCCCTAGCAGGAGTACGACGATGCAGCTTCCCTACACCGAACCACTGACCATCCGGACGCCCGGGGAGCGGGTCATTCCTGAGCCCCCGCGACGCGGCGAACCCGGCGGCGAGCCATGCGGCATCTGCGATGGTGGCGCGACCGCGGCGGTCTGGGGTGACGAGCATTTCACCCTTCACCCCCCGGTCGGGGGTAGCCTCCCGGGCGTCGTGTGGCTCGCGACCCGCGAGCACGTCGACTCCTTCATGGACCTCTCGCCGGAGGCCGCCGCGGCGTTCGGGCCGCTTGCCGCGCGCATCGAGCGCGCGATCCTGGGCCTCGGCGACGTCGGTCGGGTCCACCTCTACCGGTGGGGCGACGGCGGCGCGCACTTCCATGTGTGGTTCATGCCTCGGCCGCTCGGGATGCTGGAAGCGAAGAACTTCATGCTCCCGATGTGGGAGGACGTGCTGCCCAACGTGACCGACGCGAAGCTCCTCGCCGCCGCCGAGCGGATCGCCGCCGCACTGTGAACGCCCCACGCCTGGCGCGGCGGCTGGGCACGTTCGACGCCGTCGTCATCGGCCTGTCGTCGATGATCGGGGCGGGGGTCTTCGCCGCCTTCGCGCCGGCGGCCGCGGCGGCGGGCAGCGGCCTGCTCATCGGCCTGGGCCTGGCGGCGGTGGTTGCGTACGGCAACGCCATCTCGTCCGCACAGCTCGCCGCCCGCTACCCGGTCTCCGGCGGTGCCTACATCTACGGGCGTGAGCGCCTCGGTCCGTGGTGGGGCTTCGTCGCTGGGTGGGGCTTCGTGATCGGCAAGACTGCCTCGTGCGCCGCCATGGCGCTCACCGTGGCCGCGTATGCGCTGCCGGGCGGCGGCTGGGTGCAGCGCGGCGTCGCCATCCTGGTGGTCGTGGCGGTGACAGCCGTGAACCTGCGCGGGATCACGCGCACCGCTCGTACGGCGCGCTGGCTGGTGGGGGCCTCCCTCACGGCGCTCGCGCTCGTGGTCGCCGCGATCCTCGCGTCCGGCCGCGCCGACGTCGGCAACCTCGCCGTCGGCGAGCTTCCCGGCGGTCCATATGGGGTGCTTCAGGCGGCGGGGCTCCTGTTCTTTGCGTTCGCCGGCTACGCGCGGATCGCCACCCTCGGCGAGGAAGTGAGCGACCCGACCCGGACGATCCCGCGCGCCATCCCGCTGGCCCTGGGCATGACAGTCGTCGTCTACTTCGCGGTCGGCGTGGCCGCGCTGGGTGGCCTCGGCGCCGCGCAGCTCGCCGCGTCGGATGCGCCCCTCGCCTCCGCGGTAGCAGCGGTCGGGGCGGCGTGGGCTCAACCGGTGGTACGAGCCGGCGCCGTGCTGGCGAGCCTTGGATCGTTGCTCGCCCTGGTCGCCGGGGTCGGACGAACCGTCCTGGCCATGGCGCGCGAGGGCGACCTGCCACGTGTCCTCGCCACGGTAGAGCGGCGGCGCAGCGTGCCGCACCACGCGGAGCTGGCCGTAGCCGCCGCGGTGATCGTCCTGGTTGCGCTCGCCGACCTGCGCGGCGCCATCGGGTTCAGCTCGTTCGGCGTGCTCACCTACTACGCCATCGCCAACGCCGCGGCGCTTACCCTCGCGCCGGAGGAGCGCCGCTGGCCACGTGCCATCAGCGTCATCGGCCTGGCCGGCTGCGCCATCCTGGTGCCAACGCTCCCGATCGAGGCGGTAGTGGCGGGCTGCGCCATGTTCGGGGTCGGTCTGCTCCTGAGGGCCGCCCGGACGGTGTCCGCAGCGTGACGGAATCGATGGCGCATCGGATCTGCCTCGCGGCAGACGCCAGACTGATCCCCTGCCCGCCGCTCCCCGTACCATCGGGGAGATGCATCCTCTCTACGTCGGCCTCGAGGTGGGCGTGGCCGTCTTCTTCGTCGCATTCGCGCTCGTCGCGCTGCGCCGCGGCCGCCTACCGTTTCTCGAGCTGCTCAGCGCCGCCGCATTCGGGCTGTTGCTGGAGGAGGGCGACCAGCTCATCTTCCAGACGTACCACTACAGCCCCGACTTCGTCCTGAGCCTGGACCGCGCGCCGCTGGCCATCGGTCTCACCTGGGCGCTCATCATCGCCGGCGCCATGCGCATCACCGATGCGCTGGGCGTGCGGCGCCGCTACGCGCCGTTCGTCGACAGCATCCTCGCCATCAGCCTGGATCTCGCCTTCGACGCTGTCGCCATCCGGATGGGGCTGTGGACGTGGCGCGACGTCGGCCCGGCCGAGGGCTGGTTCGGGGTGCCGGCCGGTAACTTCTACGCGTGGCTGTTCGTGACCCTCGCCTTCGCCCTGCTGAGCCGGTGGGTCCGCGACGCGGCAGGCGGGCGGCCCGCGCTCGAGTGGCTGCAGCTGGTGGTACCCGTGCCCGCCTTCGCCATCCTCCTGCTCGGCCTGGTGCCGTTCACCGTGATCAAGCCGATCTTCGACAGCCAGCGCGGCGGCGGCCTGTGGCTCTTCGCCCTCACGTTGGTGATCTTCACGGCCATCGCGGCGTACGGCGTCTGGGGGCCGGACCGCCATGAAGGCAACGGGGCGCGGATCGCGATGCTCGACCTGCGCGCCACGTTCCTGACCCGGCTTGCGATCCATGGCGTCTTCCTGGTCGCACTCCTCGCACTGGGACTGGCCACCGGTGAACCGATGCTGCTGGTCGTGGCGGTCGCGATGCTCGTCGCCGAGTGGCCGCTCGCGCGGTTGGCGCGGACACGCAGCGGCGCCGGGCCGGCAGGCGGCGCACACGACACAGCCGCATCCTGATTGCGTCGGTCGCTCGAACGGCAGACCGAAATGACGGTCCGGGTCCCCTGGCGCTGCCTCCGGCGAAAGACGCGGCCGGGCAGTATCGTTCCGGGCACATGACCCTCGCCGTCTCCCCGGCCGATATCGACGCCTGCATCGAGCGGCTGCGCGACCTCATCCGCATTCCAAGCGTCAACCCGCCTGACGGCGGCCCCGACGTGGCCGCCGGGCGCGACCCGCGGGGCGGCGAGACGGCGGTCGCCACCTACTGCGCCGACCTGCTGCGCGACGCGGGCATGCAGGCGGAAGTCCTGGAGGTTGCGACGGGCAGAGGGAGCTGCTTCGCGCGCCTTCCCGCAACGGTCAGAGACGCGGAGCCGCCATTGGTCCTCCTCTCGCACGTCGACGTCGTCCCGGTCGACGCGGACGCCTGGACGCGCGACCCCTTCGGCGGGGACCTGGTCGACGGCGTCATCTGGGGCCGGGGCGCGGTCGACATGAAGGACATGCTGGCCATGGAGCTGGGCGTGATGCTGGCGCTCCATCGGTCGGGTGCGGAGCGCCGGCGCGACGTGATCCTGGCTGCGGTTGCCGACGAGGAGGCCGGTGGCGAGTTCGGCGCGCTGCATTGGGTGCGCAACCGCCCGGACCTGTTCGCGGCCACCGACGGACGCCCCGCCGCCGCCGCACTCAACGAGGTCGGCGGTTACCCGATCCACCTCGACGGGCGTCGCTACTACGCCATCCAGGTCGCGGAGAAGGGGATCGTCTGGACGCGGATCGACGCGAGCGGGACGCCGGGCCACGGCAGCATGCCGCATGCCGACAACCCGACGGTCAAGCTGGCCCGTGCCGTCGCTCGACTCGCCGACACGCCCAAGCCATTGCGCCTGACGCCCATCGTGCGCGGCTTCCTCACCGGCATGGGCCTCGACGAGGTCGTGGCCGCGGCGGAGCGCAACAACGAGGACGCCGTCGCCGAGGGACTCGGGAGCGCCGTCGCGGATCCGGTCATGCGCCGTTCGCTCGACGCGATGCTGCGCGACACGATCACCCCAACGGTGCTCCGCGCCGGCAAGAAGATGAATGTCATCCCGGGGTCCAGCGAGGCCGAGATCGACGTGCGGACGCTGCCCGGGACCGACCAGTCCGCGTTCCTCGCCCATCTCCAGGAGGTCGCCGGCGACGAGGTCCGGGTCAGCGCGGTCATGACCATGCCACCGGTCGAGGCGACGGCCGACGGCGAGCTGATGTCGTACATGGTCGGCGCGCTGCAGCGGGCTGACCCCGACGGCGTGCCACTGCCCATGATGATCACGCCCGGTACCGACGCCAAGGCACTCGCCCTGCTCGGCACACCGACGTACGGCTTCGCGCCGCTGCGTCTCGACGCGGAGACGCCGTTCCTGTCGCTCTTTCACGGCCACGACGAGCGTGTGCCCGCCGACGCGCTGGCATTCGGCCTCCCCGTGCTCGCCGAGGTGGTCGGTCGCTTCGTGATCCCCGACTGATCGGACCTGGTCCGGGCGCGACGTGCTCGCACTCGCCCGATATACTCCGCGAGGGCACCCACACGCACGATTGATGACCGATTTGACCGATCCCATCGCGGCCGCCGACGCGCCACCGCGCTCCCACGCATTCGTCTTCCCCGGGCAGGGCTCGCAGTACGTCGGCATGGGCGCCGAGCTGGTGGCGAGCTCGCCGGCTGCGGCTGCCATCCTCGAGCGCGCCGACGCCGCCCTGGGCTTCCCGATCTCGCGGCTGATCCTCGAGGGCCCGGCCGATGAGCTCAACGAGACGATCAACGCCCAGCCCGCCATCCTGGCCACCAGCATCGCGTACCTCGAGGCGATGCGGGATGAGGCGCAGCGCGAGGGCATCGTCCTCAATCCGAGCGCCGTGGCCGGCCACTCCGCGGGCCAGTACGCGGCCGCGGTCGCCGCGGGCGCCATCGACTTCGAGACTGCCATCAATCTCGTTCGCGAGCGCGGCCGGATCATGCAGGAGCGCGGCATCGAGGGCGGCATGGGCGCCGTCATCGGCCTGTCTGACGCACAGGTCCGCGAGGTCGTCGACGCGGCACGCGAGCACGGCGAGATCAGCGTCGCCAACGCCAACGCCCCGGGCCAGATCGTGCTCTCCGGCGTCATCCCCGCCCTCGCCTTCGCGCTGGAGCTGTCGAAGACCGTCGGCGCGCGCAAGGCAGTGCGCCTGACGGTGAGCGTCGCCTCGCACTCGCCGCTCATGCGCCGTGCCCGCGACGAGTTTGGCCGCATCCTGACCAAGATCCCCTTCCGCGACCCGCAGGTGCCGATGCTCGGCAACGTGCACGCCACCGTCATCCAGACTGCGGAAGGCCTGCGCACCGAGCTGACCGAGCATCTCGTGCATGGCGTGCAATGGACCGCCACCGTGCGGCGCATGGTCGGCGACGGGGTGACCGACTTCGTCGAGATCGGCCCCGGCCGCGTGCTCAGCGGCCTGATCCGTCGCATCAGCCCTGACGCGGCCACCCATGCGTTGGACTCTCCCGGCGGACTCGCCAAGCTGTGGCTGCCCGGCCGCCCGGACGGCGAGGCCACGCCCTCGTGACCGATCGCCGCGCGGTCATCACCGGGCTGGGGATCGTGTCGCCGGTGGGCATCGGCGCGGACGCCGCCTGGGACTCGCTGGTGAGCGGGCGCAGCGGCATCGCCGACGTCACCCTCTTCGACACCACTGATTTCGACATCCACGTCGCGGGCGAGGTCAAGGACTTCGACGCGCGGCAGTACATGGACGGCCCCGACGTCCGGCGCCACGACCGCAACACCCATTTCGCGGTGGCTGCCGCCGGAGAGGCGCTGCGCGACGCGGGGCTGCTGGGCGACGACGGCCACATCGTCAGCGAGGTGGATGCCGACCGCTTCGGCATGGTGGTCGGCACCGGCATCGGCGGGATCGGGATGATCAGCGACGGGGTCAAGACGCTTCTCGAGCGCGGACCGGGCCGCGTGTCTCCGTTCCTGCTGCCGCACATGATCCCGGACGCCGCCTCCGGCATGGTCGCCATCCAGTACGGAATCCGCGGGCCGAACATGGCCGTCGTCTCGGCCTGCGCGACCGGCGGCCATGCCATCGGGGAGGCGATGGAGGCGATCGTGCGCGGCCAGGCGGACCTCATGCTCGGGGCCGGGACGGAGGCGGTCATCGTGCCGCTCGCCTTCGCCGGGTTCCAGCAGATGCGGGCGCTCGCCTCCCCCATCGACCCCGATACCGGCGCGTACGACCCGACGGTCGCCTCGCGGCCCTTCGACGCGACCCGCAACGGCTTCGTGGTGGCAGAGGGATCGGCGGTCCTGGTGCTCGAGGAGCTGGGTCACGCACGCGCTCGGGGTGCCACTCCGATCGCCGAGGTGATCGGCTACGGATCTGCCGCCGATGCCTTCCACATGGCGGCCCCGGCCGATCGTGGCGAGGGCAACCAGCGCGCCATGCGCGCCGCACTGACGCGCGCCGGCATCGGCCCGGAGGCGGTCGACTACATCAACCCGCACGGCACGGGCACGCCCATCGGCGACAAGTGGGAGACGGTCGCGATCCGTGAGGTCTTCGGGGAGCACGCCGACGACATCGCGGTCAGCAGCTCCAAGTCGATGACCGGTCACGCGATGGGCGCCGCGGGCGCGATCGAGGCGTTCGTGTGCGCCAAGGTGATCGCCACGGGGTGCATCCCACCGACCATCAACCTGCGCCACCCGGACCCGGAGCTGACGCTCGACTACGTGCCCAACGAGGCGCGCGCCGCGGATGTTCGGGTCGCCCTCTCCAACTCGATGGGCCTGGGCGGGCACAACTCCACCCTCGTTCTACGCCGCTTCGAGGACTGACAAGCTTCATGACCCGCACTCCGCCCCCGCGCGACCCTGCCCGGCGCGCCGTCATTACCGGCATGGGCGCCGTCACGCCCATCGGCAACGACGTTGACACGTTCTGGGCCAACCTCGTCGCGGGCGTGAGCGGTGCGGGACGCATCACCCAGTACGATCCGTCGGCGGAGGAAGTGCAGATCGCGGCCGAGGTGAAGGACTTCGACCCGCGCGCCTGGATCGACTTCAAGCAGGCGCGCCGCATGAGCCGCTTCAGCCAGCTCGCCGTCGCGGCGGCGCGACAGGCGATCGACGCGTCGGGACTCGAGATCGGCGACCACAACCGCGACGACATCGCCGTGGTGGTCAACACCGGCGGCGGCGGGATCGGCGACGTGGCGCTCGGAGAGCAGACGTTCCTCGAACAGGGCGGCAAGCGTGTCAGCCCGTTCATGGTGCCGATGCTCTCCCCCTCCATGGCCGCCTGCCAGATCAGCATCCAGAACGGAACCCGCGGTCCGGTTGTCACCAGCGTCGCCGCCTGCGCCTCCGGGGTGCAGGCCTTCGTCGATGCGCAGCGCATGATCGAGCACGGTGACGTGGACGTGGTCATCGCCGGTGGCACCGAGTCGGCCATCCTGCCGGTCGCGTTCGCCGCGCTGGCCAACATGGGCGCGCTGTCGAAGCGCAACGACGATCCCCGGCGCGCCTCGCGGCCCTTCGAGGCGAACCGCGACGGGTTCGTCTTCGGCGAGGCGGCGGGAATCCTGGTCCTCGAGGCGCTCGAGCATGCCGAGGCGCGTGGCGCCACCATCCTGGCCGAGGTCGGCGGCGGCGCGCTCACCGGCGACGCGTTCCACATCTCCGCCCCCGACCCGTCCGGCTACGGCGCCACGCTGGCCATGCAGCGCGCCCTGCGCGATGCGCACCTCGAGCCAGAGCAGGTCGACTACGTGGTTGCCCACGGCACGTCGACCCCACTCAACGACGCGACGGAGACGAAGGCCATCCGCGCGGCCTTCGGCGACCACGCCGACCACGTTGCGGTGAGCAGCAACAAGTCGATGGTCGGCCACACCCTGGGTGCCGCCGGCGCGATGTCCGCCCTGGCAGCCGTGCTGAGCATCCGCGACGGGGTGATCCCGCCCACCATCAACTACGAGACGCCCGACCCGGCCTGCGACCTCGACTACGTTCCCAACGAGGCGCGCCACTCCCCGGTCAACGTGGCGATCATCAACGGCTTCGGCTTCGGCGGCCAGAACGCGGTCGCCGTCTTCCGCCGCCCGGAGTAGCCAGCAGCGCCCCGCGAGTACGCCTCGCGGCATGACCATCGGTCCGGTGCCCGCCTCGGGCACGAGGCTCACGATGAGACCGATGACCGAGGTCAATGGACTCCGCCTCGCCTACCGCGGCTTCGTGACCGGCCTGGCCGCCGCGTACGTGTGGATTGCCGTGGCGATGATCGGTGCCTCGATCTTCTCCGGCGACGCGCTGGCACCGCTCCGCCCCCTGGCGCAGATGATCGTTGCCGACAGCGTTCCGCCTTCGCTCGCCTTCGTCGTCGGCTTTGCCTTCGTGCAGGGCGCCGGTGCCACCGTCGGGATGTGCTTCGCCTACTTCTTCGGTCGCTTCTTCACCGTCCGAAGCACCATGAACGCCGCCGCGCCGGCGTTCGCCATCCTCGCATGGGCGCTGCTCGCCACCGGGGTCAACTCGTTGACCGGCTCCAATAACCTGGGCATGCAGGTGGCCCCGCTCATCGCCACCGTCGCGTACGGCGTGGTCCTGGGCACTGGTGTGCCGGTGCGTCGCGACGTCACGCGCGCCAGCCGCCTGGTCGGTTAGCCGGCGGGCGGGTCGCCCTCGACGTACAGCTCGGGCGTGAATCGCGGCCCCCGGCCGGGCAGGGACGCCACCCAGTCGCGCAGCGCGCTCTCGGTGGTCGAGAAGGCCAGCGCGTCCCACGGGATCTCGTCGGGATCGAAGGCGCGGACCTCGCTCGTCTCGGCGCCCGGCGCCACCTCCCCGCCGACGACATCGGCTTCGTAGATCAGCGTCACCACCCCGGCGTGCGGCCGGCTGTACGCCCCGAGCAGCGGGCCGACCTGGACCCGCAGCTGCGTCTCCTCCTCCGTCTCGCGGCGTGCGCCCTCTGCGGTCGCCTCGCCGAGCTCCAGGAAGCCGCCGGGATAGCTCCAGCGGCCCATCCCGGGCTCGATGGCCCGTCGCGCGAGGTGGACGCGCCCGTCGCGCACCGGCAGCGTCCCGACGACCAGCCGCGGATTGCGCCACGTCACATGTCCGTCGGGGCACACCAGCCGAGGACGGTGATCCTCCTCCAGGACGCGTTCCGCCACGCGCTCGCCGCAGGCAGGGCAGAAGACCGGCTCCGGGCCGAGGGTCAGGGGAAACGCCTCGGAGGCGTCGCGTTGCGGCATGCCGGCAGGATACCGCTCCCAGCCCACGTGCCTGAAATTGCCAACACCGGTATCTTCCGCCGGGAGCGGTGCGCGGATATGCTGCACCAGTCACTCCCGAGCTGAGGTTGATGGTGGCGCGCGACGAGAAGATCGAGCTCCTCAAGACGGTCCCCCTGTTCCGTGGTCTTGGCAGCAGCGAGATGCAGCGCATCGGCCAGCTTGTCGACGAGGTCGACCTGCCCGCGGGACGCGTGCTGATGCGGCAGGGCGAGACAGGGGCTGAACTCTTCGCCATCGTTGACGGAAGCGCCAGGGTGGAGCGCGACGGGCGTCCGCTGCCGGACTGCGGGCCGGGGTCGGTGATCGGCGAGATCGCGCTCATCGACGGCGGACCGCGCACCGCCACGGTGACCCTGACCACGCCGTCGCGGCTGCTCGTCCTGTCGCGCCGGGACTTCGCGAGCCTGATGGACGAGTTTCCCGGCGTTCGCGTCCAGATCCTGGATACCCTCGCGAGCCGGGTACGCACCCTCGAGGAGAGCAGCCCGCACTAGGGCTCGGTCCGGCGGGAACCGGGCCAATCGGTACAATTGCGGACCCATGTCGAGTCCGCCGCGCCCCATCGCGCTCTACAACTCCCTCACGCGCTCGGTGGCACCGCTCGAGCCGCACCAGCCGGGCGTCGTCGGGATCTACACCTGCGGGCCGACGGTGTACCGCTACGCGCACATCGGCAACGTGCGCAGCTTCCTGTTCGCCGACATCCTGCGCCGCAGCCTGGAGTACCTCGGCTACACGGTGCGCCACGTCAAGAACATCACCGATGTCGGCCACATGCGGGACGACACCGACGAGGACCGCATGGAGCTCGCGGCGGAGACGGAGGGCAAGTCGCCCTTCGAGATCGCGGCGTTCTATAGCGATGCCTGGCTGACCGATGAGGCGGCCATCAACATCCTCCCCGTCCACGTGTATCCGAGGGCCACCGAGCACATCGAGCAGATGATCTCGATGACCCAGACGCTGCTCGCCAAGGGGCTTGCCTACGAGACCGATGGCAACGTCTACTTCGACGTCAGCGAGTTCCCCGGCTACGGGAAGCTCTCCGGGCAGAAGCTCGATGCCCTTCGCACCGGGCATCGCGTGGAGGCCGAGGCGGACAAGCGCGACCAGGAGGACTTCGCGCTGTGGAAGCGGGCTGAGGAGCATCGGCTCATGCGCTGGGACTCGCCGTGGGGTCCGGGCTTTCCCGGCTGGCACATCGAGTGCTCGGCGATGAGCCTCGAGCACCTCGGTGAGTGGGTCGACATCCACACCGGCGGCATCGACAACAAGTTCCCGCATCACGAGGACGAGATCGCACAGTCGGAGGGCGCGCTCGGGCACGAGGTCGTGAAGGTCTGGATGCACGGCGAGTTCCTGACCCTCAACGAGGCCAAGATGGCCAAGTCGACCGGCAACATCATTCGCGTCACCGAGCTCCCGGAGAAGGGCTTCGAGCCGTTGGCATTCCGCTACCTGGCGCTGCAAGCGCATTACCGGTCGAAGCTCGACTTCACCGAGGACGCCATGCGGGCTGCCACTTCAGGCCTCGCTCGCCTGCGCCGCGCCGCCTCCACCGCCTCCGAGACCGATGCCGCCGTCATTGACCTGACCGTCGAGCCCCTCGCTGGCTACCGGGAGCGCTTCACCGCCGCCATTGCGGATGACCTGGCCACCCCGCGCGCGGTGGCCGTTGCCCACGAGGTCGCAGCGGCGCCCGGCCTCTCCCCGGCGCAGCGGCGCGCCCTGCTGGTCGATTTCGACCGCGTGCTGGGCGTGGATGTCACCGCGGCCCCTCCGTCGGCCGGCGAGCTGCCCCAGGGTGCCGCCGAGCTGCTCGAGCGCCGCGCCGCGGCGCGGGCAGCGCGCGACTTCGCCGCGTCGGATGCGCTGCGCGACGAGCTCGCCGCGCTGGGCGTGGATGTGCGCGACACGCCGGATGGACAGGAGACCGCGCTGCGCTCTCCGCGCTAGCGACTGACCGGGGCGCGGCGGCGGCTACTCGCTGGGCGTCGCCGGGGCCGGGTAGATGCCAAAGACGGCGCTCAACCCGTACTGCTCGAGCTCGATCTGCTGCAGGCACTCCCCCGACTCCAGGTCGTACAGGCCGATGTGCGTACCGATGTCGCGTCGGAATCCGCGCGCCACCCAGCCGACGTTCTCGCGGAACTTGGTCGGTCGGATGCGCGAAAAACCGATCCACGCGCGCCGGTCGTCCACCGGGTAGATGCTGCGCGTCCAGCCGAGGACGGTCTCGCGCGGGTGGCTCCTGGTGAGGTCGAGCACCCGATCCACCGTCAGGGACCGCGCGTCGGCGATGGCCACATGGCCATCGACGGTCGTGAAGTAGATTTGCTCGCCGCGCACGACCCCGTCGTGGACGCGCTGCACGCCGATCTCGATCCGTCGAGCAGGGTCCACCACGGAAACCGCGTCGCGGTGCTCGAAGCGTGTCGCCCAGATCTCCTCGCCGAGGCGGAAGACGTAGTTCGGATGGGCGGCGTGTGGCTTGGTGGTGGCGACCTTGCGGTAGTCGATGTCGCGGGAGAATCGATGCCAGAGCCCATTCCCGGTGACGTCGTGCTCGCGCAGGATGGTTCCGTGGAGGTCGATCTCGAAGACCATGTCCATGCCGGTCGCCGCGACGATCAGCGACCCAGCATCCCCGAGGATGACGTGGTGCAAGTCGTTGAACTGCGGGATCGAGATGTGATGTTCCAGGACGAAGTCCGGCAGCCGATAGATCAGGACCTCGGTCTGCGTCGTCATGTACAGGCGGTCGCCGACCAGCGAGCCTGACTTGAAAAGGATCGTCGCGCCCTCGTCGGGAGTCACCTCCGGCGGCGAGACGTACTCCAGCTGCTTGGTCGCGGTCCCGCTGTCGACGTCAACGCGCAGGAGCACGCCGGCCTCGTATTGATACCAGTCCAGTGCCGCGGTCAGGGGACGAAGCCCCCGCTGCCGCCCACCGGCGACATAAAGGTGTTCTGCCATACTCGCCGCTCGATGCTTCGAAGGTTGGGGCGCCCGGCGGCGCGAGCGAGGACCATAGCAACAAAACCCCTCGTGCGAAAACTGTCCGGACGGGCGGCACCGCCCGACCTCGATCGCGCTCGCATCACCGGCGCGCGACGCATCGTGGTCATCGGACCGCCGGGCTCCGGCAAGACCTGGCTGGCGCAGCGGATCGGCGAGGCGCGCGGCTGGCCGGTCCACCATTTCGACGAGGTGGGTCACGTCGCAGGGGGAGGCACGCCGCTGCGCGACGCAGGAATCCTCCGCGGCTTCACGGACCAGCTGGCCACCGAGTTGGCGTGGGTCTGCGAGGGCGTCGACGTGACGTGGACCGGGCCGGCGTTCGCGCATGCCGATCTGATCCTCTGGCTGGACGAGGGCGGCCTGCGTCCCGCGATACGCATGGTCCAGCGCTTCCTGCGGCAGGGCCTGGCGGAGGCGCGCCGGCAACGCGGTCGACGGCGATTCCTCCGATTCCGCGACTACGCGCGGCGCATCGGTCAGCTCATGGGCAGCCTCGGAAGATCGGCCACCTACGGGCACTCCCCGGACGCTGGAGCCGCTTCGGAGACGCGCGCCGCGCTGGCCACGGCGCTGGCCCCCCATGGCGCCAAGGTGCTGCGTGTCGCCTCCGCGCGCGAGCGCGCACGCGTCATCCGGTTGCTGCTCGGTCACGACGGCTGAACCAGCGGTCGGACCGAGCGTCACTCACCCGTCGGGCGTGCCGAACCACAGGTGCTCGAGATCGCGATCCAGCAGGCGACTCAGGCGCTGGACATCCGGCCGCAGTTCTTCGACCAGCGAGCGCCGCAGCGCCGGATCGAGCGGCGTCCGCCGCTCGGGCGCGGCATTCAGGCGGTCCATCAACGGGCCGACATGTGGCCGCAGCGCCCGCGGCACGATCATCCGCCCCAGTCGGATGACCCATGGCGTAAGGATGGCGCGCTGCAGCGTTTCGCTGCGTCTCCTGGCGGCTGCGTTGACCACTGATGTTTCCGGCATGGGGATGCGGGGCAGGCCGAGAAAGTCGAGCGCCGACTGGTACGCGGCGCCCGGGTCGGACCGGAAGTCGTCGAAGATGACGACGTGGACCTGATCGCGTCCGAAGCGGTCGAAGTAGCGCTCGACCTGCGCCGCGTAGCGCGCCACGTCGCGGTAGAGCAGGCCCTTGACGTTGCGCGGCCGGCGCGGGAGCCGACGGCCCTGGCGGCGATCGTCCTCGGCGGCAAGCGCCTCCGCGAACGGGAGCTCTTCGGTGCCGCCGAACCGGCGCCGCCCGTGCAGCGAGTACATCATTTCCACCGGGTCGCGCAGCATGACCAGGATCCGCGCGCCGGGGCGGGCCGCATGAATATTGGCCGCCGCATCCCTGGAATACAGGTACCAGGTCGAGGCCTCGCCCGCCAGCTGACCGGCATCCGCATCGGCGAAGAGCATTCGATACTCGTCGCGGTCGCGCATGAACGAGACAGAGTCGAGGAAGCTGCCCGAGTCGAGATCGGTGCAGAAGTGGTTCGGTTCCTTGTTGGGGGGAACGTAAACCCCCGGATGCCGGCCGAGGTACTCGAACATGTAGGTCGTCCCGCACCGCGGCGCGCCGACGATGAAGAACTCCGGGATGCGGCCCTCACGCATCCGACGGTCGCCTCTCGCCCACGTTGTGACGGCTCGCACCGCCCGGGTGCAGGCCGAGGGCGGTGGTGTCGATCCCCAGCTCGCGGCGTGCCACGATTGCCAGCCAGATGTTCCAGGTGGTCAGGCTCAGAGCGCCTGCCCACGCCGCGCCCTCGACGCCGAGCCACGGGATCAGCGCGGCGCTGACGACCACGGTGACGACGGCTCCGACGGTGACGCCGAACGCCGCCTGACGCTCGCGCCGGGCCATCGTCAACAGCGTGCCGGCAGACCCCATGGCGGCATTGACCAGCTGGCCCAGGCTGAGGATTGCCAGCGCCGGAGCCGCGGCAGTGAAGGCCGGAGGGAACGCGAGGTCCAGGAACCACGACCCGAAGAAGATGAAGCCAAGCGCGGGGGGCAGCGAGCAGAGAAGCGTGACCCGCGCGCTCAGGGTCACGAGGCGACGCAGCTCCTGCGGTCCGTCCCGCGTCCCACAGGCGAGCCGCAGTCGGTGACAGGACGGCGTTCACGGCAGTCAGCGCGAATGGGATGAGCAGCACGAGCCGCGCTGCGGCACCGTACAGGCCCGATTGCTCCGTCGTGGCGATCAGCCCCAGCAGGACGATCCCCGCCTGGTTGTTGATGACCGCGGCGCCACCGAGGATGGCGAACGGCAGGGCGTGGCGGAGCGACGGGAAGGTCGTCCCGCGCGCCAGCGGCGCACCCGGACTCGACATTGCGCGGACGAGGAACACGGCGCCGAACCCGACCGCCGTGGCGAACGAGAGCGCGAAGAGGACCAGCACCACCGACGCCGGCAGCGGAACTCCCAGGATGGCTGCCGCCACGCCGACGAGGATGATGAACGCCAGTGGACGAATCACCATCTCGGGCGCCTGGGCGGCAACGATCCTGCGCATACCCAGGGTCGCACCCTGCTGAACCCGGTTCCAGGTGGCAAGCGGCAGGGCAAACAGGCCGATCCACACGGCGACCACCGTCTCGGATGCAGCCCCGCGGGCAACGAAGAAGCTGACCAGCGCCGCGACAAGACCGATGACCGTAGCCGTCGCAAGCGTCATGAGCCGGGACCCCGATACCACCGCCCGGGCCGCATCAAGCTGGCCGCGCCTGTCGTGCACGGCGACCTCGCGGGTGAGGAGCCGATCCAGACCGAGGACTCCTGGAATTGCCAGCAGCATCACCAGCGCCATGACGAACACCACCAGGCCGTAGCCACTCAGGCTGAGGACGCGCGTCAGCACGATGGCGATGAGAAGATTGAGCGCACTGCCGCCCACGTTGAGGGCGAACGTTCCGGCGGCACCGCGTGCCAACCGCTGGGTCAGGCCCGCGTCGTGGGAGGAGGCAGCCGGCGCGGGCTGCTGGTGGTCCATGTCACCTTCATGGTACTCAAGTCGTGTCGCGACCCGGCCCGCCGTCCGGTCCGGTGACGTGGCGAGCAGTCCGGAGAGGTCACCGTGCTCGCTGCCACGGACGCGCCTGACCGACGGCGAACCGATGCGAAACCAATGGCCCACAGACATCCGCCGCCCATGCCCGTAGCGTCCGCACATGAGATATAAGGCGCTTCCGGTATCGGTTCGAACGTCCTCCTTTCGCTCGGGCCGCCCCGCGGCCGGGAATCCGGGAGGCAAGCCGGGCGGAGCGCACCGTCTCAAGGACATCGTTGCGCTCATCATCATGATTGCCCTCGTGCCGGCGATCGCCCTACCCATGATGACCGCGTCGGCAGGCAACCCAACGCTCACCACCATCGGCATTCTCCAGCCGGGAGTGATGGCCCGCGTCGCGGGCACAGGATTCGTCCGCAATACGGCGCTGATCGTGTGGTGGGACGGCACCCAGGTCGCCTCAGCGCGCAGCAATCAGCGAGGCGGATTCGACGTGCCCGTCGCCGTCCCCGCCGATGCTGCCAGCGGCAGTCACGTTGTGGCTGCCTCCTATGCGAGCGGTGGCAAGAATCGCGCCGTCCCGACGACCATGGTCGTCACCATCACCGTCACCGTGACGCCTGCTCCCACGCCGGTGGCAACCGCGGCCCTGCCGACACCGATCCCCACCTCTCCACCGCCGACACCCGCGCCGACGTTGATTCCGAGCCCCACGGCCACGACATCGCCGCCCGCGGTCCCGAGCGTTGTCGCAACTGCCACATCGGCGCCGACCCAGACCCCGCCTGCCGCGACGCCAAGCGCGTCGCCCACGACCCTCCCGGGATTCTTCGTCTCCAGCTCCGGCAGTGATGCCAACCCAGGGACAGTCAGTGCCCCGTGGCAGACGCTGCAGCACGCGGCATCCACGGTGACGGCCGGCGCAACGGTGAACATTCGCGGCGGCACGTATGCCGGGTTCCGGATGACGCGGTCCGGCACCGCCGCCGCACCGATCACGTTCGCGTCGTACCCGGGTGAGACGGCCGTCGTCTCCGGGTCCGCCACCACCGTCAACGTGATCGCGTTGGCGGCGGTGCATGACATCGTCCTGCGAGGCCTGACGGTCCAGGGCGCCGCCGCCGACAAGTCCGGTGCGGGGATACGCGTGGACGGCGGCTCAACTCGCATCCGCGTCGAGTCGAACCTGCTGCGCGAAAACCGCAGCTACGGCATCAGCATCGTCGATGCAACCTACGTCACGGTTGACAACAACGAGATCACCGGTAACGCGGAGGGTGTCTACATTCTCCGCGCGGGCACGGGCGTCGTGGTCAGCAACAACAGCATCCACCACCAGGACCGAATGGTCGTCGCCACCGTCGGTGGCAGCGACGATCACGGCGCCGTTGGGGTCTCATTCGTCACGGACGACCGGCCCGGTGCTGGCAACCGGCAATCGGGTCTGGGGCAACCGGGCGCCCAGCCCAGACTACGGGTACGACGGGGGCGCCTTCGAGATCTACGCCGCGAGCCAGGTTACGATCACCGGCAACACCATGTGGGACAACCGCAACGTCATCGAGACCGGCAGCGACGGCGCGGCATGCAGCGGCAACCGCTTCACGCGCAACATCGCGTACGGCGCAACGACCGTTGACGTCAGCAAGGGAATGATCCTGCGCTGCGCCGAGGGCATGCTCGTCGCCAATAACACCTTCTACCGCCTCGACATGTTCGTCTTCGACATCCAGACAGGCGGCAACTTCGGGACCTCCATCAGCGGCCTCACGCTACTGAATAACGTGGCCATGATGCGAACCGGCAAGGTGTACGGCATTGCCACCGGCCTTGCCCCGATGGTGCGGGCTGACTACAACGTCGTCTACCAGGAGTCGGGCGGCACGCTCGGCAGCTATGCCGGCTATGGCTCGACATCGAGCCTGAGTACCTTCCGCGCCTGGACCGGATTTGACGTCCACGGCATGAACGCCGATCCTTCATTCCATCAAGCCGGTACCCTTGACTTCCGGGTGACCGTGGATTCCCCCGCCATCGATCGCGGCACCTCGGTTCCCGGGGTCACCGAAGGAGTCATTGGCGCGGCACCAGATATTGGACGCTATGAATCGCATTGACCAACACCGCCGCGGCACCCTGCCGCTTGCCGTCGGCTTCCTTCTCGCGACCGTCCTCCAGGTAGCGGTCACCGCACCCGCCGCAGCCGCGACGAACTACTACGTCAGCCCGCGCGGCAACGACAGCAACCCCGGCTCGTCGTCCCAGCCCTGGCGAACCCTCCAGCGCGCCGCAGACGTGGCCCCGCCCGGAGCCGTCGTCCAGATTCGGGGCGGCACCTACGCTCCCTTCGTCATGAAGCGCTCGGGAACCTCCAGCCAACCGATCGTCTTCCAGCGTTACGGCACGGAGGACGTGGCGGTGGTCGGAACAGCCGCGACGGACAATGTGATCAAGATCACCGCCGCGCATGACGTCGTCATCCGTGCCCTGCGCGTCACCGGAGCCGCACACAGCAGGGGCGGGGCCGGCATCCGGGTCGAGAATGGCTCGACTCGCGTGCGAATCGAGAGCAACGGCATCTACGAGAATCGCAGCTACGGCGTGTCCGTGGTCGACTCCACGTACATCACCGTGTATGACAACGCGATCAGCGGAAATGCCGAGGGCGTCTTTGTGCTGCGGGGCGGCAACGGCGTCCAGGTAGTGTCGAACCGGGTCCATCACCAGGACCGTATGGTCGTCGCGACGCAGGGCGGCTCCGATGATCATGGTGGCGTCGGCATTTCGGTCGTGCACAGCACGGGCGGCGCCCGCATCAGCTCGAACACCATCTGGGGCAACCGTGCCGTGAGCCCTGATTGGGGGTACGACGGCGGCGCCGTCGAGATCTACGACGCGAGCAACGTCGTGATCGAGGGCAACGTCATGTGGGACAACCGGATGGTCATCGAAACCGGTTCTGATGCCAACGGCTGCTACAACAACATCTTCCGCCGGAATGTTGCGTATGGCGCGACAACGAAGGACGTGAGCAAGGGCATGGTGTTCCGCTGTGCGGAGAACATGCTGGTTGCCAACAACACCTTCCATGCGCTGGACACGTTCGTGTTCGATCTCAAGCAGGGCGGGACGAACCATTCGACATCGATCGCCGGGCTGCGGATCATGAACAACATCGCGGTCCAGCGACCGGGCGCGAAGGTGTACGGGCTCGAATCGGCGCTGCCATCGTCGGTCCGGATCGAATTCAATCTCGCCTACAACCCCGGCGGGACGATTGCGTCGAAGTCAGGGGCGGGATGGACGGCCAGCATGGCGACATGGCAGTCGTGGGGCTACGACCGTGTCGGGGTGAATGCCGACCCGCGGTTCGTCAACGCCGCCGGGCACGACTACCGATTGACGAGTGGGTCACCGGCGAGAGATCGCGGCACCTGGGCGGTCGGCGGCTTTGCCGCGTTCCCGATTGTCGGTGCGAATCCGGACATGGGACGGTGGGAGTTCTATCCCTGACCGGCGCCACGACGGAGGTCGTCAGAGCTCGAGGCTGACCTCGCGGTAGGGCTCGCGCTCGTCGCCTCGGAACAGCTCGACCTCAATCCGCTGCGCCCCGTCGGGCGCCTGGATCGGCAATGAAAATGTCTCGCCCGGCGCGAGTTCGATCACGTGCTCGTCGGACTCGGTGCTCACCACGAGCCGGAACCGCGTTCGGGTGAGCTCCTCGCTGTCGACGCTGATGTTCACGGTATCCGACAACCGCTCGATGGAGAGCTGCGTGAAGCCGGGGTCCGTACGCACATTGGCCGCCACGACGGCGACGATGCCCGCGAGCCCCACCAGGACTGCGCCGGCAACGAGCTGGAGCCCATCGGCTCGCTCAACGGGGCGCAGGCTCGACCGCCGGGGCAGGCGTTGGCCGGCCGGGCGGACCCGGACAAGCACGGCCGCTGCGACCGCGCTCACGCCGCCGAGCAGGACGATCCACGAGAATGCGGACACTCCGCTCGGGAAGAGATTCATCACCTGCGCCCCGAGGATGATCAAGACGATGCTCAGGCTGACCGCGAAGAGAAGCCGCTCGACGCGGCCCACATCGGTTCTGCCCAGGATCAGCTCGCCGAGGAGGAAGCCGGGAATTCCATACACCGCCGCCGCGACGAGCCACGACGGCAGCAACCCAGCGGCGCCGGCGATGATCAGCACCACAAGGAGCAGAGCCAGGAGCGGATAGCCGAGTTGCTGACGCCTCATCGAGTCAGGCCCTGGACGTCGTAGATCTGCAGATCGCCGCTGTCGTAGATCCGGCTCGTGTCACGAACCTGATCGAAGTTGTCAAGCTGGCTCGGCCGCATCGGTTCCTCTGCCGCCCTTCGCAGGCGCTCGGCCTTCTCGTAGTAGTACCCGACGTAGGGCGGGCCCTCCGACAGGCGGCGATCGATCACCGTGAACTCGACGCCGCCACGGCGCAGAACATTGATCTCCGTCGGCCCGATGGCATCGGTGATGAACACGGCCCACTCCGCCGTCCCGGCACCGTGCGCGAATACAACGCGCTGGTGACCGTACGCACCCAGCAGCAGCCGGTTGAGACGATCCGATGCGAATGCGCGGTTCGGACCGAGGTGCGCGACGGTCCACTCCGCCATCGCGAGGCTCTGGAGGTTGATCGAACGCGAGTCCGCCTCGACGAGGTACGGTCCCGGCAGACGCTGCCAGGACGGTGATCCCACGATCACACCGCCGACCAGGAGCAGTCCCGCCGCCGCCGAGAGGGAGAGGCGACGCCACCGCGGCCGCCAGCGGACGATCTCCGTCGAGAGCACCCAGGCAACAGCCAGCGCGATCGCAAATGCAGCCCCGATGAAGACGAACGCCGACGAGCGGGCTGCCAGCTCACCACCGGCGCGCGTCGATCGCACCACGAGGATTGCCGGGTACGCCACCGCGATCGCCATCAGGGAAATCGCCAACGGGTTGGGCCGGTAACGTCGCCAGGTGACCACCGCCCCGATGCCGATGCCGCCGAGCGTGATCACCGTGGCAGCAACTGCGCTGATGCGCTCCCACAGTGGTGCCACGAGCCCGGTCTCGGCGGTGAACAGGGGCCGTGTCACATCCTCGCCCAGCAGGAGTCCAACGAACTGCCGAACGGCATCGATGATCGGCGGGCCAAGATAAGCCACCGTCGCCTGGGCCGCCACCGCCAACCAGATGATGAACAGGGCGCCAAGCAGGGCGGCACCCTCCGCCGCGCGCCGGGCCGCGAGGCCATTGCGGCCGAAGACGAGGTACACGACCGAGATGACGGTCAGGATCCCGACCGTCGCGAGCGTGGTCACGTGATGGGTCAGCACCAATGCCAGCGATAGCAGGATCACGATCCCCGCGTACACCCGGGCCGTCCGCCCGGTGGCCTCCATTCGCCGAATCGTCGCCAGGATGAGCACGGCGCTGATGGCGATGGCGAGAGACTCGTACACGAAGGTCGAGCTGAAAAAGACGTAGCTCGGGTTGAGCATGTAGATCCCGACGCCGATGCCGGCCAGCCAGGCGGACTTGAAGGCGCGCTCATAGATGAGGAACAGGGCCACGGTGAGGATGGCGCGGGCCAAGCCGATGACGATCAGGCCACCAAGGAAGATGTCCGCCCCGCCGAGCTGGTTGAGGACTGCGACGTTCGACTCCAGTCCCGGGTACGGCGGGCTGACGACGAGCAGCGGGTTCGCATCGAACAGGCGCCCGCTGGTGATGATGTCGAACGCCGTCCTCCAGTGGAGAAGCTCGTCATGGCGGGTGAATGCGATGGGGTCGCGAAAGACCTTGACCAGGTAAAGGCCTTCGGCGGTCAGGAGCAGCAGGCCGACCCTCTCGAGGCGGCCTCCGTCGCGGGCCAGCAGACGCAGCGCTCCGGGCACGACGATGAGGAGGAGGCCGACCCAGAACATGACGTTCGTCACCATCTCGGGCACGGTGCTGCCGACTCGCAACAGCGACATCGAAACGGAGACGAGGAGCAGGCCAGCACCGGCGAGAAGCGCGGCCGCGGGGAAGCCTCCCAGCTCCACCGTGCGCGCCGCCGGCGCCGTCTCGCGCGCCTTGCTCATGTCTGAGTCCCTCCCGTCTCGTCCGTGACCAGGCTCCTGTACACCAACTCTATCCGAGGAATGACCGTCGCGGCCAGATACTGCCGGGAATGCAGTCGCGCGGCGGCGGACAGTCGCGCGCGCTCGTCGGGGCGGACGATGAGCGACGAGAGTGCCGCGGAGAGCTGCGCGGCATCGCCGGGGGTGACCACCACGCCCGCCCGCCCTTCGTCGAGGAGCTCGGGAATGCCCCCGGAGCGAGCGCCGATCATCGGCACACCGGCGGTGAGCGCTTCGATGACGACGGTGGGGCAGGGCTCTGGCCAGATGGATGGGCAGACGCCGATGAGACAGCGCCGCCACGCGGACATGACAGCCGCGTGCGGCCAGTCGAGGTGCAGCTCGACGCCCGGAGGCGCCGAAGCGATCAGCTCATCGGTATCGGGCGCACGAAAGCCGATCACGACCAGGGGTGGCGGGGCGTCGAGGCGACGATAGGCATCGAAGAGGACATCGAGCCCCTTGACCCTGCTGATTGCGCCGACGAAGAGGAGGAAGGGGCCGTCGGGCAGGGGTGCGGGCGTCACGCCCGTGTCGGCAGCCTGGTCCCCCAGCGCGTCCGGAACGAAGTTCGGGACGACCGTGTACGGGCGGCCCGCCTCGGCGAGCCCGTTGCGGTCTGCGACCGACTGGCTGACCGCGAGGTAATGCCCGACGCTCGCGTCGTGCCAGCCCCCAAGCGCCCAGAGAGCGCCGGTCGTCGCAACGCCCCGGGCCAGACCATAGTGCCGCACGGCGCAGGGCGGGCACTTCGTCACCCCCGGCCCCGAGCAGACCGCACCGTCACGCATCATCGTCTGCTTGGCACACACGCGGCCATAGTTGTGCAGGGTCTCGACCAGGGGAAGCCGGTGGATTGCCAGCGCCGGCAATGCCGAGTGCGAAAGCCAGTTGTGCGCGTGGATGATGTCGGGCCGCTGGCGTCGCATGATATGGGCCAGCGCCGTGGTGGCCGCAGGGTCAGGAAAGGGTGCCGCGGCGCGGGGAATGCCCGCCGTGTGCAGCCCCGGAAGCTGCTGCAGCCAGCCTCGGATGCGGTGGATGCGCACCGCCCCGTCCGTCTCCTCGGCGGCGACATCGCCCTCGTGGAGGGTGACCACATCCACCTCGTGGCCCCGCGCTGCCAGGCCGCGGGCGAGGCTCTGGACGTGCAGCTCCGCGCCGCCGGGCACCGGCGGATAGAACTGCGCCAACTGGAGGATCTTCATCAGTCGCCGCGCGCCAGCATTCGGCGGTACAGGTCCCCGATCGCCGCCGCGCAATCGTCCCACGACGGCTGCCGGGCGGGCCGGCGGGGACCCGCCTGGATCTCGGCGGTCAGCGCCGCGGCGACCTGCTCGGGCGTTGCGTCCGGCCCCACCCCCCTCGCATCCCCGCGCCCGACCAGGTCGTGGAGGGCGGTGGCATCCGTGACCACCAACGGTCGACCCAGCGCGGCAGCTTCCACCGCCGCCAGGCCGTGGGACTCGTACTCGCTGAGGACGGCCACCACGTCGGCGTCGCCGAGCGCGTCCGCCATCGCCTGCCGGTCCGCCGGGTCGATGCGCTCGATGGAGACCCGCCCGGCCACGCCGAGCGCTGCTGCCTGCTGCCGCAGCGCTGCTTCCTCCCTCCCTGAACCGATGATCGACAGTCGCGCGGCGGGATGATGGGCCAGGACGAACGGGAGGGCGGCCAGCACGCGGTGATGGCCCTTGTACCGCTCCAGCCGGCCAACGGTCAGGATGACCGGCCCGGAACGCGCGGACTGTCCCGGCCGCGGCGCGGGCAGGTCCGTGCCGTTCGGGATGATCTCGAAGCGGTCTCGGGCCAGCCGGAACCTGACCGCGGCCTCATCCCGTTCGAACCGGGAGACGGCGACCAGGCGGCGGGCATTCCGCAGCAGCGGTCGCAGGATCAGCCGCTGCGGGACGCGAATCGCGCGTTGCACCGCCGACACATCCCCACCGGTGTGCAGCGAGACGACGTACGGGAGCCCAGCTCGCGTGGCAGCCAGCATGCCGAGCGGTGGTACGAGCGTGTGCGATCCCTGGAAATGGGCGAGGTCCCATGCCCCGCCCACGATCGCACCCGCCAGTCGAGGCGCGAGGTACAGGTCTCCGCCAGGTGGGTAGGCAGGCACACGCAGGACCGTCACGCCATCGGGGCGCACTTCATGCGGGGGAAGCTCGCCGGAGGGGTCGGTGGTCAGGACGGTGATGCTCCAGGCTCCGGCGAGCCGGTTCACCACCTCCTGGGTATGGGTCTCGACGCCACCGATGTACGGCGGGAACGTGGTCGCGACCTGCAGGATGCGGTGGCGAGCGGCGCGGGATCCGATCAGCGTCGTGCTCCGCGCACGGCGGCGAACAGTTCGTCATACGCGCCGAGCGTGGCCTCCCAGGTCTGCGGGTGCGGGTAGGGCCCGCCGGTCATGCGCCCGGCGCGGCCGACCGCCTCGGCCAGCGCATCCACGTCACCGGGCTCGGTGAGGACCGCCCCGCGATACCCCTCCACCGATTCGGCGAGCCCACCGACCGCGGTGACCACCAGGGGCCGTCCGAAGCCCATCGCCACGTGCACGGGCCCGCTGATCGCGGAGCGCCGGTACGGCAATGCCACGATGTCGGCCCCCTCGAAGATCGGCGCCACCTCGTCGTCATGCACATAGCGGTTGACGAACGTGATGCGCTGCCGCCACCTGCTGGCCGCCATCAGCTCGGAAGGGAGCGACCACCCCTCCCACGTCTCCCCCACCACGGTGAGCCAGTAGCCATCAGGGGATCGATCGCAGAGCAGCTCGAAGGCTTGCACGAGGTCCTCGAGCCCCTTGAACGGGCGAATGATGCCGAAGAAGAGGATGTTGCGTGCGTCCGGCGGGGCCTCGCGCCAGACGCTCACCTCTCCGCCACCCCGCGTGTAGTGGTCGTGCGGGCCGTGCGGCAGCACTCGGCGCGGACCGCGGGGGAGCCGGTATCTGCCGCTGACGGCGGTCACCTCGGATCGGGCGTGGAAGGCGAACCCATCACTCAGCCGCAGGATGGCCGGCGCCATGACGCGGACGTAGGTGCCCGCGAGGGGCACCCGATCCTCCGCGGTATCGAGCCCCTCGTGGAACTCCACGATGACCCGGGCCCCGAGGATGCGCGCCACCAGGACGATGGCCAGGTACGAATGGAAGACGGTGCCCGTCCACCATTGGAGGATCACGACGTCAGGACGCTCGCGCACCAGGAAGCCGATGGCGCGCAGCATGGAGGGCAGCCAGAACCAGTCGATGCCGTCGAAGACGCGAACCTGCGGGTCGTACGCAAGGCGGTCGAGCTGCTTCCCTACGCGCGCGTGGCCGGGATAGAGACGCGCCGGGAGGAGCTGCCGCATCAGGATCACCGACACTCGGTGATGGGTGGCCAGGGCATTGGCCAGCCGATTGGTATAGACGCTGATGCCGCTGAGGAAGCGCGTTCCCGACCCCACCACGCATACGCGGAGCGGCGGGTGCGGCTGGCCGGCGCTCATGCCGCGCCGAGACCGAAGCCGTCGCGAACCAGCGACGCCAGCGAGTCGAACCGGCCCGCGACGGGGAGGCCGAGCTCGCGGGCACGCGCATCGAGCGCATCGCGCTCCGCGTCGGCCACGATCGCATACGCGTCGATCCCCATGCGCGCGGCCGCCTCCAGGTCGCTGAGGGCATCCCCCGCCATGGCGCTGCGCGAGCGCTCGAGATCGGGATGTTCATCGAACGCCCGCACGAAGAGGCCGATGCCGGGCTTGCGACAGTCGCAGGTGCCCTCCTCGTGGACGCAGGCATACACGCCGCCCAGCGTGACCCCGACGCCGGCGAGATCGTCCCGCATCCGATCGTGGATCGCGGCGAGGTCCGCCTCGTCCATCAGCCCGCGCGCCACCCCGCGCTGGTTCGTCACCACGAAGAGACGGACGCCATGCCGGGCGAGGGCCGCCATCGCGTGCAACACGCCGGGCAGCCATACGAAGGTATCTGGCGAGGTGATGTAGCCACCTGTCGCCGCCTTCCGGTTGAGGACGCCATCACGATCCAGGAAGAGCACCGCGGGCACCGGCCCGCTCATGCAGGTTCGCTCTCCCCGAACAGCACGGCCTCGATGCCCTGGCACCACAGGTGGCCGAGCAGAAGGTGCGCCTCCTGGATGCGCGGGGTCTCGTCGGACTGGACGCGGACGGGAATGTCGACCTCCGCCGCCAGGCGGCCGCCGTCGCGGCCGGTCATCCCGATCGTGAGCATCCCCATCCGGCGTGCGGTTCGCACGCCCTCCAGCACGTTCTCCGCGTTCCCGCTGGTGGACAGGCCGATGGCGGCGTCGCCGGCACGCCCGTAGGCTTCCACCTGTCGAGAGAAAACGTCCTTGAACTCGTAGTCGTTGCCGATCGCGGTCAGGGCGGAGGTGTTGACGGTCAGCGGCAGGGCCGGTAGCGCGCGGCGGTGGAAGTAGAAGCGGCCAACCAGCTCGGTGGCGATGTGCTGCGCGTCACCGGCGCTCCCGCCGTTGCCGAAGATCAGCAGCTTGCCGTCCGCAGCGAACACGTCGACGAGGCGGCGGATGACATCGCGATGCGTGGCCAGCTCCCCGAGAAGCGATTCGCGCACCCTGACGCTCTCGCGGATCCCGTGACCGACCATCTCCTCGAGGTCGTGATCGTTATGTGGCGCCATTGACCCTCCACGTCTGCAGGCCGGCCGGCTCGAAGCCGAAGGTGGCAACCGTGCACCCCGCGGCGGTCAGCTTCTCGGCGATGAGATGCTTCCGCTCGAACGGACAGTAAAGCAGCATGTAGCCGCCACCGCCGGCACCGGTGATCTTGCCGCCCAGGGCACCTTCACGCCGGGCAATCGCGTAGAGATCGTCGAGCGAGGAGTGGGAGATTCGATCCGACATCCGCTTCTTCTGCTCCCACTCGTCATGCAGGAGCGCCCCGAAATGGTCCAGGCGCCGATGAAGCAGGGCGTTCTTCATCTCCCCGGCCAGCAGCTTGAGCTGACGCAGCGCGTCGCGACTGTCCGTGTTCCCGCTGCGGAAGCGATCCACCTGGTCGCTGATGATGTTGGCCGAGAGGCGCACCTGCCCGGTGAACACCAGCAGGAGGTTGTACTGCAGCTCGTTGATCGTGGCTTCAGGCACCCGCAGCGGGTTCACCACCACCCGCTCGGGGAGGAACTCGATGAAGTTGAATCCCCCGAACGCCGCGGCATAGTGGTCCTGAAGGCCGCCGGGAATACCAAGATCGAAACGCTCGATGACGTGCGCAAGATCTGCCGTCTCGTAGTCGGTCATGCGCGTCCCACGCATCTCCGCCAGCAGGCCCACGAGGCAGACGATCATGGCCGATGACGCCCCCAGGCCCGAGCCTGGCGGCGCATCGGAGTGGAGGAAGAGATCGAAGCCGGTCTCCCCGTCCCCCATCTTCATGATGGCCGCCTTGACGAGGTCCAGGTTGCCGTCGAGAACGAGCCGATCGGATGCGGAGTAGCTCTCGCGCAGCCCGTAATCAAGCGATTCGATCCGAATCTCGCGATCGTCCCGGACGCTCAGTGAACCGTACGCGTAACGGGTGATCGTGGCGGAGAGGACGCAACCACCCTCTTCCTGCCAGAACGGCGGTACGTCCGTCCCGCCGCCGGCGAAGCTGATGCGCAATGGAGCTCTGGCGCGAATCAGCATGGCTGGAGGGTGGCCAGATCCACCAGCATGCGGTCGGCGCGCGCCGCGCCGAGCGCCTCGGGCGTACCGATGTCGACCATGCGCCCGGTAACCGGGAGTCCCCCGAGGCGTCCGTCGGTGAGCATGGGAAACACGTCGCGCTCGAGCGACGCCGGGCCCGGCGGCATCTGCTCGATCAGCCGTCGCTCGACGAGATAGACGCCGGCGTTCACCTGCCCGGCACCCGACCCGATCTTCTCGTCGAACCTGGTGATCCGTCCGTCCGGCCCGAGCACCACGGAGCCGAAGCGGGACGGGTCTTCGACCGACACGAGTACGAGCGTCGCGAGCGATCCGAGCCGCGCATGCAGCTTCGCTAGGGCCGCGACGTCGAAGTCGACGAAGGAGTCGCCGTTGCAGATGAGCACGGACCCGCCGCTGATGAGCGGCAGGGCATTTCGTACCGCGCCACCCGTCCCGAGCTGCCGATTCTCGAGCGCATAGGCGATGCGCACGCCGAAGGCCGAGCCATCGCCGAAGTGTGCGCGGACGCGCCCCGCCAGATGGCCCACGCACAGCACCACATCGCTGATGCCCTGGCCGGCCAGGTAGCGGATCTGGAGCTCGAGGAACGGGCGACCGGCAATCTCGAGCATCGGCTTGGGGGTATCGGCAGCGAGCGACCCGAGACGGGTCCCGAGCCCGCCGGCGAGGATGAGGGTCTGCATGAGGTCAGGAGCCTACCGCATGGCGGCGGCGTGGTCCCCGGGACTTTCAGGCCAGCTCGGCGGGTTCCGTGATCGGGTCGGCCAGGTCGAGGCGCGTGACGAAGCGCTCGCGGAGCAGACGGCCGAGGATCTTGAAGCCATCGCGCACCGCGTTCAGGTTCGAGTTGCCATACATGCGAGGCGACTCGAAGCTTGGTACCTCGACCACCCGCAGTCCGGCGCGGCTCGCCTGAGCAACGAGCTGCGCCTCGATGTCGAAGCCGTCCGCGGAAAGGTCCATCCGCTCGAGCGCCGATCGACGGAACCCAACGTAGCCATAGCAGAGGTCCGTGTACGAGGTGCCGTACATCAGGTTGGTCACGAACAGCAGGAGGCGATTGCCCATACGGCGCACATCCGTGATGTCGGACGAGCCGCCGCCCGCCATGAAGCGCGAGCCCTTGGCAAGGTCATGACCCTGCATGAGGTGCTGCACGAACGAGTCGATCTCGGAGGGGTGCATGCTGCCGTCCGCGTCGAGCATGACGATGATCTCGCCGGAGGCAGCCGCGAAGCCGCTGCGGAGAGCGATGCCCTTGCCTCGCCGATCCTCGTGCACGACCACCAGGTCGGGCTTCACCATCTGGGCGATCTCGATGGTCTGGTCATGCGACAGGCCGTCCACGAGGACGATCTCATCGACGGAGTCGGGGATGCGGCGCAGCACCCATTCGATGTTGCGCGACTCATTCTTGGCCGGCAGCACCACCGAAACCGTGGGCCGTGGAGTGGCCCCATGGTGGTCTGCTTCAACCGGGGTGGCAGCATCAAGGCCGTTCATCGCGGGCAGCGATGCGATGCGTTCGTTCAGGAGTGCCATCCGTCTTCCCCTCACGATCTGGCTTTGCGATCCACGGGAAGGTGGATGTAGGCGCGGGATGATTTGGATATGACTGCGCCCGGACACTCGCTTATCGGCGAGTTATCAGCGTGTTATCGGGCACTTCGCAAGGTAGTACGAAGGAACTAGGACGGTCAATGACTTGGGGCCTGCTTTCGGTGCCGGATTCGTTGACAGACAGCACCAATAGTGCGGTTCACGGCGGTACGGGGGGGTTACGTGTATTGCCGAAGGTACTGGCCCGGCGTACAGTGCGACGAGCCCTCATTCACGGTGCCGCCTGCGTGCCATGCGCACGAGCAAGGGGGAGCGCCACCAATAATTCATCCTGGAGCACCCGCCGCCATGTCTGCCCGCATCTCCTCCGCCCTTCTCGCCCTGCTCTTTGCGGTCGTCACCGCGCAGCTCACCGTTGGCACGGCCGCGGCGCGCCCCGCTGCGGAGCAGCGCGGCACCCTGTCCGCCCCTGCCCGGACTGCCGCCGGCCAGCTGTTCTCGGCGACCCTGCGACTCCCCGCCTCAGTGGCGGCGGTCGACGGCCGGATCAGCTACCAGAGCGCCAGCGCGGAGCTCATCGGTCTCGCGCCCGCGGGCGCGGGACGTGCGTTCCGGCCGGTCACCTCGGCCGACGGCGCCGCGTTCGGTGCCTACGGGCTGTCGGCAAACGGCGGCGTGACGGCACTCGACCTGGTGGTCGATCCGCTCGCCGAGGGACGTCTGCAGCTGCGTGTCGTCATCGACACGGCTGTCGACGCCACGGGTGCGGCCGTGCCGCTCCAGCAGTCCGAGTTCGTGGCCACGGTCGCGGTCGGCGATGCGAGCGGGGTCCTGGTGGCACCGAAGTTCAAGGATCGGCAGAAGCCGAGCCGCGGGCCGTCCAAGGCCCGCGAGCTCCAGGCCGACGGCCGCTTCGACAAGGTCGACCTCGACGCAGCGCGCCAGGGCTGGGACCAGACTCGTGAGGAGACCCTCACGTCGGGAGCGGTGTGCGGGGCCGCAGCGACGCGGGATCCCAACGGCGATGGATGCTCCGACATCGCCGACGTGCAGACCATGCTCTCCGTCCAGGGACAGGTCACTGGCGCGGTCGCGGCTGCCGCCGCATTCGTCTTCACCGTGACCGATAACGGCGACACGCCCGATGCCACGCCCGGAAACGGCATCTGCGCGGACTCCGCCGGCCGCTGCACACTCCGCGCGGCAATGGCTGAGGCGAACTGGCATGCCGGGGACGACCGCATCGAATTTGCGATCCCCGGGACGGCACCCATCCTGATCCAGGCCGCCAGCCAGCTGCCGAACATCAGCCAGCGCACCGGCACGCTCACCATCGACGCGTACACCCAGCCGGGCGCAAGGGTCAACACATCCACCACCAGCTCGAACGCGATTCCAGGCATCGAGCTGCGTGGGCCCGGGGCGTCCACCAAGGCCCTCGGCTTCTACATCACGAGCGGCAACAATGAGATCCGTGGGCTCGCCATGAACAACTGGTACAACGCCATCTTCATCGACGGGCCGGATGCGGGAGGCAATCGCATCGTCGGGAACTGGATCGGCTTCCGCGGTGACGGCACGACGGTCGGGGGCGCCCATTTCAACATCGTCCTGAACACCGGTGCCCACGACAACATCATCGGATCGCCCGACGCGGCTGACCGCAACGTGTCCGGCGGGGCTACGCATGGCATCGAGGAGTACGGGCCGGGGACGGCGCGCAACATCATCCAGAACAACCTCCTCTGCATGCGTCCCAACGGCACCTCGACGGCGAGCTGCTCCACGGGCATCGACCACAACTTTGGGCCGAAGGACGGGCTCATCGGCGGGCCGGGCGCGAATGAGCGCAACGTCATCGGCCCAACGAGCCTGCAGGGCATCGAGTTCTCACACGGCTGGGATCCGGCGATTGGCTCCGCAAACGGCAGCACGCCGACCTACCAGATCAACGGGCATCGCGTCATCGGCAACTGGGTCGGCTTCCGCGGGGACGGCCACTACTCGTCGACCTTCCGCTCCGCAACCAGCAACCCGGGCGGCGGCGACAACGGCCAGGCGATCAACGTGTACGACGGGTCGAACAACAACCTGCTCGAGGCCAACTACATCGCCTCGAACTACGACGGCATCCAGTTCGCCTCGGCAAACGCATTGTCGAACATCGCACGCGGCAACTTCATCGGCATCTCGCCGTTCGGCGAGGCCGCTCCGCTGACCCGCTGGGGTATCAAGATCCGCCTGGCCACGCGCCTTCACGACCTGGAGGACAACATCATCGCGAATGCCACTCTCGGCGGCATCAACGTGATCAATAACAGCACCGGCGTGAAGATGTCGAGAAACATCATCACCACATCCGGCTGGGCGATCGACCTGTACGGGGTGGCGGGTCCTGATCCCAATGACGTGGGCGACGCGGACACGGGCGCGAACACGTTGCTCAACACGCCCGAGATCACGTCAGCCACCACCACCCTGGTCAGCGGCACCGGCCTGCCAAACGCCGTCGTCGAGGTGTTCCGGGCCACCCGGGCAACCGGCCAGTTCGGCATGCCGGACAAGTTCCTGGGCAGTGCCTCCGTGGCGGCGAACGGCACCTGGAACGTGCCGGTCACCGCGCTCGTCGGCGACCGCGTCACGAGCCTCCAGATTCGCAGCGGCCGCGACACATCCGAGCTGTCTGCGAACGCGTTGGTGTCGCTCGGCACGCCGAACAACCCGCCGACGGCCGGGTTCACGTACTCCTGCACACAGCTGTACTGCAGCTTCACCGACGCTTCCACCGACTCGGATGGCACGATTGCCAGCCGCAGCTGGAACTTCGGGGACGGCACCGCAACCTCGAGCGCGACCAACCCGGGCCACACCTACGCGGCCAACGGCACCTATTCGGTGACCCTGACCGTGACCGATAACGGTGGCCAGGTCGACACCGAGACGCAGAGCGTCAGCGCCGCCAAGGCCAACGTGGCGCCTACGGCGAACTTCACGTTCCTGTGCAGCGAGCTGGCGTGCGACTTCACCGACACCTCGACCGATTCGGATGGCACGATCGCCAGCCGCAGCTGGTCGTTCGGCGACGGTGGGACGTCCACTGCCACCAACCCGAGCCACACCTTCCCGGCGTCCAACACCTACTCGGTGAGCCTGACGGTCACCGATAACGGCGGACTGACCGCAACCTCGACCCAGAGCGTCACCGTCGCACAGGCGAACGTGCTGGCGCGTGACACCTTCAGCCGCACCACGGCCTCCGGCTGGGGCAGCGCGGACGTCGGCGGCACGTGGACAACGACGGCCACCACCGCCAACTACACGGTCAGCGGCGGGCTGGGACGGATCAACATCCCGGCCAAGGGAGCGACACGTTCGGCAGCCCTGACGGGCGTGTCCGCCACCAACATCGACCTTCTCGTGCAGGTCAGCAGCGATACCGCGGCCTCCGGCAGCGGGCTGTTCTTCTACACGGAGGGCCGATACGTCGACAACAACAACCAGTACCGCGGCAAGGTGCGGATCGCCAACACTGGTGCTGTCTACGTCGGCGCCAGCCGGTTGGTTGGCGGGGTTCAGGCCGCCATCGGCACGGAAGTCCTGGTCTCCGGGCTGACGTACACCGCGGGCACCCAGCTCTGGGTCCGGGCGCAGTTCACGGGTACCTCGCCGACGACCATTCGGGTGAAGGTGTGGACCGGTGCCACGGAGCCCACCGCCTGGACCTACACGGGCACCGACAGCACGGCTGCTCTGCAGGTCGCCGGTGGAGTGGGGCTGCGTACCTACCTCGCCGCCGATGTGGCAACCATCCCGGTGAACATCACCTGGGACGAGCTGACGGTCAAGCAGCTTCCGTAGCAGTATCGCGCTCATCGGTCTTCGGGCCGATGAGCGCGATAATGCCGATCCCGGACGTCACCAGCAGCAGCACGCCGAAGAGCATGCCGGCCGGTACGTCGCTCGGCCAGTGCTTGAGCAGGTACAGGCGCGAATAGGCCTCGGCGACGGTCAGCAGCGCGACCACGGCCCACGCCGCGGTCCGCCACGGACGGCCAAGCCGCGGCCAGCGAATGCAGGCCAACACGACGATCAATCCATAGATCACCAGTACCCGTGCGGTGCCCCCGGATGGCCATGTGCCAGTTCCACCCGGCGGATAGCCGCGCGCCACCACGGCACCGATCACGCGCTGGGCAAACCATTCCATCGCAAGGGCGGTCACGAGCACGAGAGGTGGGAGCCAGCGCCGGGTGCGCCAGGCGGCCGCCATGAGGGCCGATCCAGCGACGACCGCCGCCAGCGAGGGCAGCGGATCGCCCAGCTGGGTCAAGGTTTCGTTCAGGGCAGCCCATCCCGAGTCGGCTTCGTTCCATTGCGTCAGCCAGCCGAATCCCGGCGCGTCAACCCACGGCTGCAACCGGGAGGCTGCCGCGCCGAGCGGCCACAGGATGCTGACCGTCGCGGCCACGCCGGCAAGGATCACCAGGATGAACGTCCAGCGCACACCCACGACGCCCGCGATGGCACCACAGAGCCTGGCAGCGAGCTGCGTGGCGCGCACCCGCGCGCGACCGAATGCGGACGAGCTCGACAGCCCGACGCTCACCGCGAGCGCCGCCATGGCGAGCACGGCGAGCATCAGAATGCTCGCCTGCGTGGTGCTCAACGGCAGGTGCCGCTCCCGTCGTCCACAAAGGCTGGTCCGTCGCTGCGCTCGAATGACCAGTCGTAGGAGCGGTCGTCGAGTGACAGGCGCAGCAGACCGTGAGACATGTCCTGGCGCGCCTCGCTGTTGGCGCGCGGCGTCACGATCGGGCGCAGGGCGATTCCACCGGTGCCGACGACGAACTGCGTCACCCCGCGCGGGCTGGCGACGCCTGCGGCGGTCTGCGGGGCGAAGCGCTCGTAGTCGTGGTCATGGCCGCTGATGACGAGCTCCACCCGGGCATCCTGCAGGGCCTGCCAGAGCCCCTGCACCGATTGGTCGTTCCCGTGCTCGCCCGAGCTGAAACGCGGCCGATGCATGATCGCCAGGGCGCACGGGGTCAGGTTGGCGGCGAGGTCCTTGCGAAGCCACGTCTCCTGCGGGGACCCAGCCCCGCACCCGTGGACGCGACCACATTCGCTGTTGAGCACGTAGACCCGCCAGCTTCCGACGCTCGTCGCGTAGTACCCGCGCTCGGGATCGCCGGCGAGCTGCCCGAAGTAGCCAAAGTACCCGGCCGCGCCATCGGTGTTGTACTCGTGGTTCCCCGGCACCGGCAGGGTGCGGTCACGGTGGCGGCCCCATGACGGCTCGTAACAGGTCGAGAATTCCGTGGCGGTTCCATTCTGGTAGACGAGGTCGCCGGCGGCGAAGACCGCGCCATCGATATTGTCCAGCAGCGCAGCGGTCCCCTCGTCGCCATCAGAGGCGCAGCTGGCGATGTCGCCCGCACCCGTCAGGTCGGCCGACTCACCGTGAACGGGAGCCGGAGACGGACCGATCCAGAGGTCGTCGAACCGGACACGCTGCTGGCCTGCCGTCCCGGCCGATTGATAGGCCTGGAGGCCCGCCGCACCCGCCCGCTGCAGCGCGCTGGTGTCATCGGTCACGCTGAAGCCCCAGTCGGATGGCTCGGGGACCGTGGCCGCCCACACCTTGACCCGGATCATGGTTGGATCAGTCCCCACCACCCGCATCCGGACCATCACCGGCTGCCCTGCGACGGCCACGACGTCCGCCGCCCGTATGGCGGGGGCGAGGCTGGTCTCGACGCCGCCAACCACCACCGAGGCGTGCAGCCATACCGAGCCATCCGCGGCGAATCGCAGCTTGGGCCGGTATCCGGTCCGGTCGTCGACCCGTCGCACCAATCCGTACACGTACGTTCCGTTGCCGGTCGGGGCCACGTCGAGCGAAACCTGGAAGCGCAGGTCGACATCCCGCTCGGACTGATCGAGCCACGCCGCACGCGTCGCGCCGACGGGGATGGTCATCACGCCCTTGTCGGCGGCCACCGAGTACCCGGACGGGCTCCCGAGGAGCCGGTACGAGCCTCCAAGGTCCGCCGTTCCCCAGCCGGAGGCCGTCACGCGGGTGAATCCATCCGTCGCCCAGGGCTCGGCCGGGTCGGCGCTCACCACCACCACGTCCTGGTGCTGGTCGGAGCCGGCGCCGTTCGACACCGTCAAGGTCACGGTGAACGGCCCCGGCGTCGCGTAGGCATGCGTCGCGTCCTTCGTCGTCTCGGTGGCCCCGTCACCGAAATCCCAGGTCCAGGTGGTCGGGAAGCCAGCCGACGCATCGCTGAACGAGCAATTGAGCGCGGAGCACGACACCGTGAAGTCCGCCGTCGGCGCGACGATCGGCGGCGCGACGGATGGATCCGTCACCGTCAACTCATCCCACGTCACGTTCACCGGCGCCGTTGTCACGTTCGCGCTCAGGTATGTCCGCAAGCCGACAGTCCCCGCGATCTGCAGCGGCGCCGTGCTGTCGGTACCGGTATATGTCCACGTCGTCGGCTCGGTCGTGCCGGTCCATGCCTTGAGGCGGATCGTGGTTGGCGACGTGCCGGTGAACTGGGCGCGCACCCACAGCGGCGTCCCTGGCGTATACGTGAGACCGGTCACCACCGCCTCGGCGCCGATCGCGGCCTGGCTGCCGCCGACCATGCGGCTGGCGCCCACGTAGACTGCCCCGCCGCCGGCAAGGCGAACCTTGCCGCGGTACTGGGTGTTGTTGTCGACGTAGCGGGCCTCCGTATAGAAGAACAGCCCGCCACCGCTCGCCGCGGTATCGCTGGTGACCTGCACCAGGATGTCGACATCGGCCGCGGAAACGCCGCTCAGGGAGACCGAGCGAGTCGCACCCTTGGCAGGAAGTGTCATCCGTCCCAGGCCGCCGCTGACCGTGTAGTTGGCGGTGGTGGCCGTGGTCGTCCACGCGCCGCCGGCATCCGCGCTGCCCCAGCCGGAGGCCGTGGTGCGGCTGAAGGTGTCACGCGCAAGGACGTTCGCCTGCGCAACGGTGATCTGCACGATCACGACAACCAGCGCGGCCACCACCAGGGCCCCCATCAGGAGGGCCGGGCGGGTAAGGCGTGGGCGCCACAGGTTGATGCGGACTCGGGGTCTGGGCACGATCTTCGTCGACGCTCGGGCTGAGGGCCGTAGGGTACCAGCGGATCCCGCGGACGACCAGCCATTGCGCGGCCGAATCGCGCCGGGTTTCCTACCCGGCGATGACCTCCGGGAGGTGCGTCATGAGCCATGAGCGGGCCTTCATCGGCCCCAGCCCGGAAGCGCGGGCCGCGGCGTGGGCTTCCCTATCGGTGTGCGGGCCGAAGAGCAGGACCTCGGGCACAGCCGACGGGTCGCGTGCTCGCCACTCCGCAACCGCCGCCCCCCAACCAGTCTCGCGCGCTCCCCAGTCGACGAGGAGTCGCTCGACGCGACCGGGGTCCGGGAGCTCGTCAGCCGACCCTATGACCTGGAGGGTCACTCCGCGTCGCTCCGCCTCTGCGACGAGGCGGCTGCCGAGCATGAGGTCGGCACCCAGGAGGACGATCACGCAGCGGTATGGTCCGGCGGGCGCTCGACCGCCACACGCGGCGACGGAGCGAGCGGCGTCTCGGCGGAGGCAGCTGGACGCGGCTCGGGCGAATGTCCGTCTGCGTGGCCGTTGGTCGGCGCGTGGGTCGCGCTGTTGCCGTTGGGCGTGCCATGGATAAATCCGCTATCGGTCACGAAGCGGGCGATGCGCATCGGATAGATGCCGATGACGACCGGTGCGCGGACCTCGACCGACAGCTCGAGCCCGATCTCGTCGCGTGCCCACAGGTCGGCGATCTTGGTCGCTTCGCGCTCGGGAAGGCCGAGATACGCCATCTCCCCCGGCCGCTCGACGCGGCATACCTCGTCCGGCTCGTCGAGGCCGAATCGGCGACGCAGCTCGGCGATCGGCACATACGGCCGAGAGGTGATGAATCGGCGGAGACTCGAGGTGCTCGGCCGTTTGCTGCCAGTCATGAGAGTGCCCCAGAGGATACCCCTCATGCCGTCGAGGCGCTGGTGGCGACCCTAGCCGCGCTCGCCGAGGACGCTGCGCAGGACGAACAGCACGTTGGCCGGCCGCTCAGCCAGGCGGCGCATGAAATACGGGTACCACTCCGTGCCGTAGGGAACGTAGATTCGTACCCGGTAGCCCCTGGCGAGGAGCTGCCGCTGCAGGTCCCGGCGCACGCCGTACAGCATCTGGAACTCGAACCGGTCCGGCCCGATGCCCCTCTGCTGCGCCGCCCGCGCCACTGCCTCGATCATCGCCGGGTCATGGGTCGCCACGCCCGGGTAGGCGTCCGCGTCGAGCAACGCGGTAACGAGATCCACGAATGAGCCGTTGATCGCCATCCGATCGTGCCAGGCAATGGTCTCGTCCTCCGCGTACGCGCCCTTGCAGACTCGCACCCGCACCCGCTCGCTCGCCAGCCGCTGCACGTCGCCCGCGGAGCGGTGCAGGTACGCCTGGACCACAGGACCGATGTCGTGGCCCTCTCCCCGAAGCGTGTCCACCACGGCGAGGGTGCGGTCCGTGTAGTCGCTCGACTCCATGTCGATCCGCACGAATATGCTGTGCCGCCGTCCGGCCTCGACCAGCGGACGAAGCACATCGATGCACGTGTCGGTACCCAGGTCCAGCCCCATCTGGGTGAGCTTGACGCTCACGTTGGCGTCCAGGCCATCGGACGCGATGCGCTCGATGGCGCGGACGTACGCCGCGGCGGATCGCTCCGCGGCGGCGCGGTCCTTGACGCTCTCCCCGAGGACGTCGAGCGTGGCGCAGGCGCCGTCCGCATTGAGCGCTCGCACCGCCGCGACCCCCTCGTCGAGCGTCGTTCCCGCGACGAAGCGCAGCGGCATGCGCCGCAGGAAGGGCAGGCGCAGCGCCAGGCGGCCGATCCAGCGACGGTTGCTGAGCCACAGGAACAGGGCGCGCAGCGCGGCGGCGAACATCGCTCGGGTGCCTAGCCCGCGTCCGGCACGCGGCCGTGCGCCCAGCCGCGCGCGCGCTCGACGGCCCGTCGGATGAGCGTCTTGTCGGGCAGGGCACCGTCGGCGTAGACGCGGGCCTCGAGGCCGATCGGACCGTCCCATGCCGGATCGATATCCGCGCCGTCGATGCGGACCGTGGGCGTGCCGCGCATCCCGAGCAGCTCGGCATCCTCGTGGGTCTGCACGGCGATCAGCTGAATGGCTGTCTCGAAGGCGTCCTCGGTGAGCACCTCCACCAGTCGCTGGCGCACCTCCATGACCGACGCGTCCCCGTCGCGGTAGAACAGCTCCACGCGCACGACGTCAGCTGGCCGCGAAGAAGGCGGCCAGGCAGAAGAGCCCAGCCAGGCCCAGGGCGGCGGCGATCCATAGCCGTCGCCGCTCCTCGCCCGTCATCCCCTCCGAGAGCGGCCGTGCCGGGCCGCGATCGGCACGGCCGCGCCACGCCAGGTAGCGGTCCACGTTTGCGTCGCGCCGGTCGCGGGCGCGGTACCCCTGCCATGCCGGCCAGCCGACGAGGTAGGCGCCGATCGCGGCGAGCACCGTCCCCAGCAACGGGAGCAGGGGCGTCATGCGGGGGGCTCCTCCAGGATGGTGTCCATGCGCCGGAGGTCGCGGCGCGCGCCGAAGTGCCAGGCCAGGTAGAGGCCGTTCAGCGCTGACCATCCGACCAGAAGCGGTACGTAGAGGGACGCCCAGGCACCGCCCATCAGCTCGGCGACGCCCGCCGCGCGGAACGCGCTGACCACGAAGAGACCGCCGCCGGCGATCGTGAAGTGCCACGTGTCGGCGGCAAGCATGGTGAGCGGGTCGCGCAGCGAGGCCGCCACCAGCTTCGGGTCGTCCACCGCGCCGAAGTACGCCGTCTCGAGCCGATGGGCCTGCAGCACCTCGCGACCGATCGCCGCATTGATGCGGCGCTCCAGGGTCATGGCATAGCGGCGTGCGAAGAGCACGTAGCTGAACAGGTACGCCGAGTGGAAGCCCACGAACAGAATCGCGAACGGCAGCAGCAGGGCGGCCGCGAAGGCCGGCTGCCAGAACGATGCGACGAAGAGCAGGCCAAGTCCCGCCACCGCCGCGTGGATGAAGCGGAAGAAGAGCTCGTAGTAGCGGAACAGCATCGATCGCATGCGGCCCAGCTGGGCCTCCCACAGCCGCTGCTCGTCGGGGAGCGTCATGCGGCCGCGGCCTCGTCGAGCAGCCACGTCGTGCGCTCGGCGTGGATGCGGCCGGCTGGCAGCTCCTCATCGCCGGCCCGGATGGCCGCGATCTTCTCCGCCTTGTCGGCACCAGTGACCACGAACAGCACGTCGCGGGCGGCGTTGAGGAGCGGGTAGGTCATCGTCATGCGCCACGCCTCCTGGCTGGGTGCATAGGTGCCGACCACCCATCGGTCGTGCTCCTCGAGCGCGTCGCCGTCCGGGAACAGGGACGCCGTGTGCCCATCCGGCCCCATTCCCAGCCAGACCAGGTCGAAGGCGGGCGGCGCATCCCCGCGCGCGTCGAAGGCGAGGCGGATCTCCGACTCGTAGGTGAGCGCCGCGCCGTCGAGGTCCGCCGCCTCGGCCGGCATGCGGTGAATCCGGTCGTTGCGCACCCCGGGCAGATGCGCGATCAGCATCTGGTAGGCGACGCCGAAGTTGGAGTCGGGATGGTCCGGCGGCACGGCCCGCTCGTCGCCCCAGAAGAACTCGACCTTCGACCAGTCGACGGCGCGCACGCGGGGGCGGTCGAGCAGCAGCGGATAGACCTGCTTGGGGGTGCCGCCTCCGGAGAGGGCCACGCGAAAGGCGCCGCGCTCGGAGATGGCGTCACGTGCCAGCGCGACGAAGCGATCCGCGGTCGCCTCCGCGACCGCCGCCGCGGAGGGCAGGACGGTGAACTGCAGATCGCTCATCCGTCGTGGCCATGGGCGGCACGTGCAGCCGCCGCTTCACCGCTCGAGCGTGCGGCATCCAGGAACACGGCCGCGGCCCGCAGGGCGCTCTCGTAGACCGGCTCGTTGCGATCCACCACGAGGTCGGCGGATAGCACCTCGGCTTCGGTGATGGGCTCCATGACCACCTGCCGCAGGAGGGCCGTCATTCCGTCCGCGTTGGTGGCGACGGTCGCCAGGTCGGCCTCGCGGTCCACGATGAACTGCGCCGCGCCAGTCTCGCCGAGCGAGGCAAGCCGCACGCTCACCAGCTCGCCGGCGGGAACGTCAGGCGTCTCGACCGGCTCGATGAGCAGGTCGACCATCTCGTACCGCCCCTCGAGCTTGAGGCGCAGCCGCCCATCGGTCAGCTGGTCCACGGTCCGGTACCGGCGCCAGCCGAGCCGGGAGGCGATCCAGCCGGCATACAGCAAGGCCCCGGCGAGCGGGCTCTCGATACCCGGCGCAGCGTCTCCGTCGTCATGGGCCTTGCGCGGCCGCCTGCCCTTCGGCGGCACGGCATATCGCACGTCGAGTCGCGATAGGTTCGGCAGGTAGCGCCTGAACCGGGGGGCGTCGAAGAACTGCGCGGTCAGCTCCTGCCACCACGCCAGGCGTCGCCACGTCAGATCGCCGACCCCGCTGCGGCGGCGCACGGTGGCGAGCCGCCGCAGCCCGACCAGCAGATCGTCAAAGTCGGACGAGTCGATGATGAGCCGATCCCCCATCTCCACCAGCTGGTCGAAGACCTGGTCGCCGAAGGGTGGGTGGCCGGGCCACCACACGTGGATCGGCAGGTCGTGGATCAGCAGCGGCGCCACGATCCCGTCGAGGTGCTCGGCCGCCTCGCCGTGCACCCCCAGCACGACCTCCTCGTAACAGACCCGCTCGTCGCCATCCGTGCTGGGGTGGCAATGGGTCGTGATCCGTGCGTCGAGGGTCGGCTCGCTCGAGTCGCGATCGGTGACGAGCACGATGGCCCGGCTCGGGTGCCGAATCCCGAGGGTGAGCATGGTGCGCACCACGCGCTCGGCGGCGGCTTCATCGACCACCACCACGATCAGGTTGAGGACCGATGCGCGCGCGTGCGGCAGGCCCTTCTCGGTAACCCACGGCGTCTCGGTCGATCCCTCGGTGCCGATGTTCCACAGCTCGGCCAACCGCGTGCCGATGGCGTCGATCGTAGTGTCGCGCGCTTCCCAGACCGGCGTCGCCAGCGACTCTGCCTCGCCGAAGCGCATGAGGCGGCGGTGGACCGCCTGCGTGCGTCGAGCGCGCTTCTCGTGCGTCGCGGTCCGCGGGCTCACGGGCGGCGCCACTCCCGTCCGTCGCGCTCGAGCAGCTGGTCTGCGGCCGGCGGTCCCCAGGTGCCGGCGCCATAGAAATGCAGCGGGCCGCCCTCGTCCGAGCTCCACGCCTCCAGGATCGGATCCAGGATCTCCCATGCCCGCTCGACCTCGTCGTTGCGGGTGAAGAGGCTGGCGTCGCCGATCATCGCGTCGAGGAGCAGGGTCTCGTAGGCATCCGGCGAGTCGACCGCGAAGCTCGATCCGTAGCGGAAGTCCATGTTGACGCTGCGGATCTGGAGCCCCTGACCGGGCACCTTGGCACCGAAGCGCAGCAGGATGCCCTCGTCGGGTTGGACGCGAATGGCCAGGATGTTGGGCTCGATCTGCGGCATCCCGGCGCGCGCGAAGAGCGCGAGCGGCGCGCGCTTGAACTGGACGCTGATCTCCGTGGCGCGCGCCGGCATCGCCTTGCCGGTGCGGAGGTAGAACGGGACGCCTGCCCAGCGCCAGGAGTCGATGGCCAGCTTCAGGGCGGCGTAGGTCTCGGTCTGGGTGTCGGGCGCCACTTCCGGCTCGTCGCGGTAGCTCGACCACCTTGTGACCCTCGACCCAGCCGGAGACGTACTGGCCGCGGACCGTGTTGGCCGCCACCTCGCCGGGCGCCATCGGCTTCACCCCGCGCAGCACCTTGAGCTTCTCGTCGCGGAGGTCCTCGGCCCTGAACTCGACCGGTGGATCCATGGCGAAGACGGCCATCAGCTGCAGGGCGTGGTTCTGGACGATGTCGCGCAGCGCGCCGGTCTGGTCATAGAACTCACCGCGCCCCTCGACGCCGACCGTCTCGGCCACCGTGATCTGCACGGAATCGATGTAGCGCCGGTTCCAGATCGGCTCGAACAGGCCATTGCCGAAGCGAAAGACGGCCAGGTTCTGAACGGTCTCCTTGCCCAGGTAATGGTCGATGCGGAAGACCTGCTCCTCGTCGAATACCGCACCGATCTCGCGGTTGAGCATCCGCGCGCTGGCAAGGTCGGCCCCGAATGGCTTCTCCACGATCACGCGCGTCCAGCCGCGACCCGTGCGCCGTCGCTCGCGTCGCACGAGGTCCGCCTCGTCGAGGCGCTCAACGATCTCCGGGTAGAGGTTCGGCGGGACGGCAAGGTAGAAGAGCCGGTTGCCGGCCGTGCCGCGATCCCGGTCGATGCGGTCGAGCCGTTTCGCCAGCTCCGCGTAGGCACGCGGGTCGTCGAGATCACCCCGGTGGTACTCGATGTTGCGGCTGAACGAGTCCCAGATCGACTTCTTGACGGGCCGGTTGCGGCTGTACTTGTCGATGCCCTCGCGCAGGTGCTCGCGGAACGCCTCGTCGCTCATGTCGCGTCGCGCGAAGGCGACCACGCTGAACTCGGGCGGCAGCAGCCCGGAGAGCATCAGGTTGTACAGCGCGGGACCGAGCTTGCGCTCGGTGAGGTCACCGGTTGCGCCGCAGATGACCATCGTGCATGGCTCCGGCTTGCGCTCCAGGCGGAGCCCTTCACGCAGCGGATTCGGGCGCGCTGCCGACAGACGCTCCCCGGAGCGCTTCCCAGGGTCGGTGGTCGTGCTGGCATCGGGCTCGGTGACCGAGCGGGCAGGGGCTTCGCGCGTCGTCATGCGTCCGTCGACGGCCCCTTCTCGCGCTCGACCGCGTGGCCGCCGAACTCGTTGCGCAGCGCCGCCAGGACGCGGTCAGTGAACGAGTCGGGCTGGCGGCGGCTCCGGAAGCGCTCGATCAGGCTGAGGGTGATCACCGGTGCCGGCACGTCGTGGTCGATGGCATCGATCACCGTCCAGCGCCCCTCACCGGAGTCGTTGACGAAGCCCTTGATTGCCTCGAGATCATTCCCCTCCTTCTCGAAGGCATTGCCCGCGAGGTCGAGGAGCCACGAGCGGATGACCGATCCGTTCTGCCACATGCGGGCGATGGGGGCCAGGTCGAGGTCGTAGTCCGATGCGTGGAGGATGTCGAAGCCCTCTCCGTAGGCCTGCATGAGCCCGTATTCGATCCCGTTGTGGACCATCTTCACGTAATGGCCGGCGCCCGCAGGCCCGCAGTGCAGGTAGCCGCCCTCGGGAGCCATGTCGCGGACCATCGGCTCGACCGCGGCGACGACCTCCGGCTTGCCGCCGATCATGGTGCAGAAGCCGACCTGCAGACCCCACACCCCGCCCGAGACGCCGAAGTCGAGCCACTCGATGCCCTTCTCGGCGAGCGCGGCGGCCCGGCGCTGCGAGTCGTGGAAGTTGCTGTTCCCCGCGTCGATGATCACGTCGCCGGGCTCGAGCACCTCGGCCAGCTGGTCGATCATGTCCTGCGTGGCGTCGCCGGACGGCACGCTGATCAGGACGTGACGCGGCGCGGCGACCATCTCCCGCAGGCGGGCGAGGGGCTCGGCAACGCTGAGGTTGCCGTCGTTCTCCGCCTCCGCCGCAAGGTCCAGGGCCACCTGCTCGGTTCGGTTCCAGGCAACCACCTGGTGTCCGCTGCGGGCGAGGCGACGAGCCATCCCGGCCCCCATGCGGCCCAGTCCGCAGATCGCGATCTGCATCAGTGTCCTCCGCTGCGTGTCGGGATCACGTGCTCAGCGGCCGCCGAGCGCGTCGTCGATGATCGTCTCGAGGCGGCCCACGAGGTCTGCCGCGTTCGCGCCGTGGAGGCGCACCGCCCGTCGCCCGCGGCGCTGCAGCGAGGTCAGATCGCCGAGTGCCTGCGCGGCGATCAGCGTGCCGAACGTCTCGTCCCAGCCGGGAATCGGCAGGTCGCGTGACGGATCCGCGGTGAGCTGCAGGAAGAGGCCGCTGTCCGGGCCGCCCTTGTGGAGCTGACCTGTCGAATGGAGGAAGCGTGGCCCGAAGCCAAGCGTCGTCGCCACGCCCAGGCCGTCACGGATGCGGCCACGCAGTGCGTGCAAACGCTCCTCCAGCTCCGGCTCCTGTGGCAGGTAGGCCAGGATGGCGAGATAGTCCGCCGAGCCGGCGAGGCTGAGCAGCTGCCGCACGGCACCGTCGACCGTCACCGGCGTATCGCCGAGGGGAACCGGATCCGCGTAGGCCGCAAGACCCTCCTCCGCCACCAGCGGTGCCGGCGACGGGAGGCTGCCCTGGGCGCGGAAGGTCTCGAGCAGATCCCTGGTGGCGTCCTTCGACTCCTGCACGTTGGGTTGGTCGAACGGGTCGATCTCGAGAACGATCCCGGCCACCGCGGTGGCGACCTCCCAGCGCACGAACTCGGCACCGATGTCGTAGGCGTCGCGCAGCTCGAGGTGCTGGCCACTGATGCCGCGCCGCGCCAGGTCATCGGCCAGGGCGCGCCACGGCGCGTCATCCTCGCCGGCCAGGCTGACGACCACGACGTAGCGATCCTCGCCATAGGCATCCGCCGCGCCGATCGGCTCGCGCACGATGGGGACGATCCCCGTGCCCGCCTTGCCGGTGCTCTCCGCGACGAGCTGCTCGATCCAGTCCGCCAGCGGCGCAAGGCGATCCGAGGTGAGGATGGTCAGCTTGTCGGCGCCGGCGCGCGCCGCCTCGCCGATTGCCGCGCCGAGCGCCAGCCCGGGGTTGTCGGTGCCCGGCCGGCGGCAAGCAGCGGCCATCTCGGTGGCGCGGTCGAGGAGTCGGCGCAGGTCGACGCCGCCGAGCGCAGCGGGCACCAGCCCGAAGACGGACAGCGCCGAGTAGCGGCCGCCCACGTCGGCGCGGCCGTCGAGGATGGCCCGGAACTCCTGCGCGCGGGCCAGCTCGGCGAGTGAGCTGCCCGGATCGGTGATGGCCACGAAGTCGAGCGCTGGCGCCTCGGCCGCCATGGCCGCGTGGAAGGCATTCGGCTCGGTGGTCGAGCCGGACTTGCTGCTGACACAGAAGATCGTCCGCGCCGCGGTCGCCCAAGAGCGGAAGCCACGCACCACGTCGGGGTGGGTGGAGTCGAGAATCCGGATTTCGAGGCCCTCCCCGAGGGGGGCGCCGCCCGGTTCGGTGAAGAGATGCGCGAACAGGTCAGGCGCCAGGGAGCTGCCGCCCATGCCCAGCACCGCGCCGCGTCGGTAGCCGTCGGCGCGAATGTCGCGAGCCAGGTGTTCGAGCTCGTCGACCCGCTCCCCCATCTCGGAGGGCAGGTCCAGCCAGCCCAGCCAGGCGGTCAGCTCGTCCGCCGACTTGCCGCTGGCGGCCCAGAGGCTGCCGTCCTTCGCCCACAGCCGCTCCGCAACCCGCTCCTGCTCCCAAGCCGCGAGTCGGGCGGCAATCGCGTCGGCCAGGGCGTCGCTCATGCGGGGGCGAGTGCCGCGCGCTGGCTCTCGATGGACGCCAGCAGCTCGTCGAAGCTCTTGGCGAAGGAGGCGACCCCCTCGGCGATGAGCTCGTCCGTGACCGTCTTCATCGGGATGCCGAGCGCCTCGACAGCGCGCAGCGCCTGGCGCGCGTCGTCGATCCCACGGTCCAGCGTCCGCTTCAGGCGGCCATGCTCGATGAAGGCAGTGATCGTGTCCGTCGGCATGGTGTCGACGGTATCCGGACCGATGAGCTCCTCCACGTACAGCACGTCGCGGTAGTCAGGGTTCTTGGTGCTCGTGCTTGCCCACAGGCAGCGCTGGACCTGTGCCCCGGCTTCGCGCAATTCGGCGAACTCCTCGCCGGTGAAGATGTCGAGGTACGACTGGTAGGCAAGCCGTGCGTTGGCAATGGCGGCGCGGCCGCGAGCCTCGAGCGCGGCTCGCGTCCCGAGCTCGTCGAGCTGCTTGTCGATCTTTGTGTCGACGCGGCTGACGAAGAAGCTGGCCACCGACGCCAGGCGGCTGAGGTCGCCGCCATCCGCGAGGCGGCGGCGGAGGCCGGCGATGTAGGCGCGGGCCACCCGCTCGTAGACCTCGACGCTGAACATCAGGGTGACGTTGATGTTGATCCCCTCGCTGATCGCCTGCTCGATCGCCGGCACGCCGGCCTCGGTGGCGGGAATCTTCACGAGCACGTTCGGCCGATCCACGGCCTGCCACAGCTCACGGGCGCGTCGCACTGTCCCGTCGGTATCGTCGGCGAAGCCCGGCTCGACCTCGATGCTGGCGAAGCCATCGGTACCGCCGGATGCGTCGTACACCCGGCGCAGGTGGTCACAGGCATCCTTGATGTCCTGTACCTCGATCGCCTCGAAGATGCGCTGGTTGTCGGCACCACCCTCCAGCTCGCGACGGATCAGCTCGTCGTACTGCCCGGAGCCGATGGCCTTGGCGAAGATGGTCGGGTTGCTGGTCAGGCCGCGAATGCCCTTTTCGATCAGCTCTTCCAGCTTGCCGCTGTCGAGCAGCTCGCGGTCGATGAAGTCGATCCACGGGCTCTGGCCGAACTCGTCGTACAGGCGATGCAGCGGCGCGCCGTTGTTGGCGTCATCCGCACGATCGATTGCCTTGTCGGCTTCTGCCCCCTGGTCCGTGGTCGCCGCCTCGCGGCGGTCCTGCTCTGCTCCACTCATGTCTGGCTCCTCATTCACGGCGTCGCGATCCGACCTCGACCGGACTGCGTCCACCGCGTTCCTGGCCCGCCAGCTCGCGAGCCGCGGTGATGATGTGACCTGCGTCGATCCCGGCGGCAGCCAGGAGCTCGGCGGGTGTGCCGGATCCCGGCATGATGCGCACCGCCAGCTTGGTGACCCGCGCGGCACTGCCGCTCGCGGCGAGCGAGTCGAGCACGGCATCCCCGATGCCGCCCTCCGGCCAGTGGTCCTCGACGGTCAGAATGCGGCCGGTGTCCTCGGCCGCGACGCGCAGCGTCTGGGCGTCGATGGGCTTGACCGTGTAGGCATCGATGACACGAACGTTGATGCCTTCCTCGCCCAGCTGCTCGGCCGCCGTCATGGCCTCGTGCAGGGTGATGCCGGCGGCGACGACCGTCAGGGCGTCGTCATCGGTCTGGCGCAGGACACGCGATCCCCCGATGTGGAACGTCTCGTCGGGCGCGTAGATGATCGGCGTCTTCTCGCGCGTGGTGCGCATGTAGACGATGCCGCTGCGGTCGGCCATCTGGGCCACCAGCGCGGCGGCCTGGTTCGCATCGCTGGGATAGAGGACGGTCGAACCGTGGATGGCGCGGTAGCTGGCGAGATCCTCCAGAGCCATCTGCGACGGCCCGTCCTCGCCGATGCTCACCCCGGCATGCGAGCCGGCGATGGCCAGGTTGGCGCGGCTCACGGCCGCCATGCGGACGAAGTCGTAGGCCCGCGACAGGAACGCGGCGAAGGTGGCGGCGAAGGGCTTCCAGCCGCGCACCTGCATGCCGACGGCGGTCGCCATCATCTGCTGCTCGGCGATGTAGCTCTGGAAGAAGCGCTCCCCGTAGGCTGTTCGCGAACTCCTCCGTGTACGTCGAGTTGCCGACTTCACCGTCGATGGCCACCACGTCGCCGCGGGCGGCGCCCAGCGCAACAAGCGCATCCCCGAACGCCTTGCGGGTTGCCTCCTTGGCGCCCAGCTCGTAGCGGGGCAGGCTCAGGGTGCCGCTGGCACTGAACCGATGCGGCTGCTTCGTGCTTTCGGGCTTCGGGACGTCGACATGGATGTCGCGGATCCCGCCCAGCTCGGCGATGGCGGCGTCCGGATCGGCCAGCGGCTTGCCATGGAAGCCGTTCTTGTTCGCCACCGCGGCCACGCCCGAGCCCTTGACGGTCTTCGCAACGATCACCGTCGGCGCGCCGGTCGTCTCGATGGCCCTGGCGTAGGCACGGTCGATGGCTGCCGGGTCGTGGCCGTCGATCTCGATCGCGTTCCAGCCGAACGCCTTCGCCCTTCGCGCGTAGGAGTCGAGATCCCACTCGTGCATGGTCGGGCCGGTCTGGCCGAGGCGGTTGACGTCGATGATGGCGACGAGGTTGTCGAGCTTGTTGTAGGCGGCGTGCTCGAATGCCTCCCAGATGCTGCCCTCCGCCATCTCCGAGTCACCGCACAGCACCCAGACGCGGTACGGCAGTCGGTCGAGCTGCTTGCCGGCGAGCGCCACGCCCACGGCGATCGGCAGACCCTGGCCCAGCGAGCCGGTCGCCACGTCCACCCACGGCAGGACCGGTGTGGGGTGGCCCTCGATGCGGCTGCCGAACTTGCGGAAGGTCAGCATCTCCGGGTCGCTGATCGCACCGGCCGCCTTGTACATCGCGTACAGCAGCGGCGACGCGTGGCCCTTGCTGAAGATCAGGTGGTCGTTGTTCGGGTTCTCGGGCGTCCCGAAGTCGTAGTGCAGGTACTTCGACATCAGCACCGCCATCAGGTCGGCGCCGGACATGGACGAGGTCGGGTGGCCGCTGCCGGCGGCACTGGAGGATCGGATCGAGTCGACGCGCAGCTGGAGGCCCAGCTCACGCCACTGCTCGAGGTCAGCCTGGGTGGTCATGCGTGCTCCTGCTCGCAAGTTGTCTGCCGGTTCGTTCGTGCACGCTCATTCTACGGCCGTTGGCGCTCGACCTCGATCGTCCCGGACAGCGTGAACGGGCGGCCCGGTTTCCCGGAGCCGCCCGTTCGGACTGAAGCGGAATCGTCGCGACTAGTCGCGCATCATCCGGAAGCAGTCGGAGCAGTACACCGGTCGCGCCCCCGTCGGGCGGAACGGCACCTGGGTGTCCTTGCCGCATCGGGCGCAGACCGCGTCGTGCATCTCGCGGGGGCCGCGATCGCCGCCCCCGGAGTAGCCGCCGCCTGCGCCGTAGCTCGAGCCGCCGCCCATGGAGCGGCGCTGCGAGCGGCAGGACCCGCATCGCTTGGGCGCCGATGCGAATCCCTTCTCGGCAAAGAAGGCCTGCTCGGACGCGGAAAAGACGAAGTCAATTCCGCAATCCGCGCAGGTGATCACCTGATCGGTGTAGGCCACTAACGGACCCTCCCACAAGATTGGTTACCACGTCGGTCCATGTCGTGAACGCCGGCCCGGGTTCCGCGTCGCGCCCCCGGTGCCGCGATTGGACGTGGTTGGGAGAGAGAGGCTGATGAGCTTGTGGCGCCGGTCGATGGTGGCCGACTTGGTGCGGAGTATACGCACGGGCCCCGCGCGCGCAAGAGGGTTACGATCCGGCGATGCGGATGCCATGGCTGGCGACTGGGCTCGCCCTCATCGGCGCTGGCCTGGTGTGGCTGGCGCAGGGCCTCAACCTGCCGTTCGCGCCGGGCAGCTTCATGACCAGCCAGCCGGTGTGGGCAGTCATCGGGCTGGTCGCCATCGCGGCCGGGGTGGCGACGGTCGTCCGCGGACGCGGGACGGCCTAGCGCGGCCCCATTCCCCCGGACAACGTCCGGACCCGGGTGGCGCGAATCCGGCCCCTGGCGGGCAACTCGTTGCGAAGCTGCGGCAACATCCAGCCCGCGTCGGGTGATTCGGGCTCCGGACGTTGCCCCCGGCAACGCAGGGAGCGACGGCGGGCCGGTTCGGTTAGTGCGCGATCTCGATACCCGCGTCACGCATCTCGGCGATCGCCCGCTCCCCGTCGCCGGGAACCAGGTCCACGGATGCGATGGCACCCGACAGCAGCGTGGTCAGGAACCCCAGCCGCGCAGCGTCGACCGCGGTGGCCTTGACGCAGTAGTCGGTCGCCAGGCCACACACGCGCACGCTCCCGATGCCGCGCTCGGCGAGCAGCGACTCAAGCTCGGTGGGTCGCTCCTCCCCGCTCTGCGGGTCGCGCGTCGTGAAGCCGGAGTAGCCATCCTCGCCGTTGACGCCCTTCCGGACACGCGGCGCGTCGGGCCGCAGCTCCAACGACGGGTGCAGCTCGGCGCCCCACGTGCCGCCTACGCAGTGGACCGGCCAGATGCCGCCGTCGCGCTCGAAGTGCGGAGTCGACTCCGGGTGCCAGTCCTGCGTGGCAACCACGAAGGCGCCTGCCTCGACCGCCCTGCGCACCTCGTCGTTGATGCGCGCGATGATCGCCTCGGCCCCGGCCACAGCAAGGCTGCCTGACGGATCGGCGAAGTCGTTCTGCAGGTCCACCACCACCAGGGCGGTGGTCGCGTCGTAGTCGGTCATGCCGTCATCGTACCGACGCGACCGGTCTCCCCTACTCGGCGAGCGGCGCGGGGCTGTCGCCGCGGGACTGGCGCAGCGCGATCTCCGGCAGGACGAAGATGAGGATCAGCGCGGCGATGGCTGCCGCACCGACGCCCAGCCACATGGCGTGCCCGATGGCGACCGAGAAGGCCGCGTGGATCCCGTCGACGATGTTGGGCAGCTGCGGCTCGATGACCGGCCGCAGTGGCTCGGGGGCTGAGGCCAGGATCTGCTGCCCCAGGTCGACACCGACACCCGTCGTCTCGGAGCTGAGCACGCCCGCGCCCTGGCTGGTGAAGCCGCTGATGATCGGCTCGGAGACGCCGGCAGCGCGCAGCTGTCCGGGCAGCTCGGCGGTCAGGCTCGAGCCAAAGATCGTGCCCGCCAGGGCGAGGCCGATCGATCCGCCCACCTGGCGGAAGAAGGTCAGCGTCGAGGTGGCGGCGCCGAGCATGGCGGGCGCAACGGCGCTCTGGACGATGATCGTGAAAACTGCCATGGACGGCCCGATCCCGAGCCCGGCGATGAACATCCCGAGCCACAGGCCGGGAACGCTGGTGGTGGCAGTGATGAAGGTCAGCAGGAACAGGCCGAGCCCTGCAAGGACCATGGCAACGCTGATCAGCACCTTGTAGCGTCCCGTGCGGCTGACGAGGATGCCGGACGCGATGGATCCGCCGATGACACCGACCATCATCGGCAGCATCTGGTAGCCGGAGAGGGTGGCCGAGGAACCCTGGACGAACTGGAACCAGCGCGGGATGAAGATGATCCCGCCGAAGAAGCCGAAGGTGACGAGGCTGGTCGCGGCCAGTGAGGCGGCCACCACCCGATTGCGGAACAGGCTGAGCGGGACGATCGGCTCGGCGGCGCGGGACTCGACCCACACGAAGACGAACGCGAGCACCACGCCGAGCAGGATCAGCCCGCCGACAGAGGGATCGGTCCACTCACCGGTCTGCTTGTTGGTGAGGCCGATGAGGAACGGAACAATGGCAGCCGAGAACACGGCAGCGCCGAGGTAGTCGATGGAGCGCCGCCGCTCGGGGTGCGCGGTGTGCGGCAGCAGGCGCCATAGCACGACCAGGGCGACAAGCCCGATCGGGACATTGACCAGGAAAATCCAGTGCCAGCTGATGCTGTCGGTCAGGAAGCCACCCAGCGCCGGGCCGATGATCATGCTGATCCCGAAGACGCCGCCGAACAGGCCCTGGTACTTGCCACGCTCGCGCGGGCTGAAGAGGTCGCCGATGATCGCCAGGCTGATCGGGAAGATGGCGCCCGCGCCCAGGCCCTGGATGCCTCGGAAAGCGATGAGCTGCCACATCTCTCCCGAGAGGGAGCAGAGAACCGATCCGACAAGGAAGAGGCCGACGCCGAACATCATCAACGGCCGCCGTCCGAACTGGTCGGAGAGCTTGCCGTACATCGGTCCGGTGATCGTGCTCGTCAGCAGGTACACGGTGACCGCCCACACGTAGAACTGGTTGCCACCGAGGTCGGTGACGATGCGTGGCAGCGCGGTGCCAACGATCGTCTGGTCGAGCGCCGACAGGAAGAGGGTCAGCATCACCGCGCCCAGGATCTCCATTCGGGCGCGATTGTCGACGTGCTCCTCCGTCGCGTCGGCGGTGGCGATCGGGGGCATGCCGCGGCTCGTCGCGGCGGATTCGGTGCTCATGCGGGAGTCGGCTCCTCGGTGATCTGTTCCATGGCGGCCCGGACATCCCGGATGGCGCGCAGGAGATGGTCCTGCTGCTCGGGGGTCATGGCCTCGATGAGCGTGGTGAGCTGAGCGCGGCGGATGTCGCCGAGCTCGCGACTGAACTCCTGACCGGATTCGGTGAGGCGGACCATCACCAGCCGACGATCCTGCTCGTCGTGGGTGCGCTCGATGACGCCGCGCTCCTCCATGCGGGAGATGATCCCGGTGGCATTGGGCAGCGAGACGCCCAGCTGGTCTGCGAGCCGGCTCATGGTGAGCGGGCCGCCGCGGTCGAGCAGGGCAAGGACCTGGAAGTGGGTCATGGAGAGCCCACGCTCGTGGCAGCGGGCAGCCCAGGCCGCCTTCGCACGGGCGATGATCGGCGCCACCTCATCCAGGATGAGGCCGGCGATGGAAGCGGTCGTTTCGGTCACGCGGACGATTATTACCGCATTAACTATTTAGTGCAACCAAACGGATTGGCCTACTCCGTGGTGCGCCGCCGGTACGCCCACAGGCCCAGTGGAAAGCAGATCGCCAGGATCCCGAGCGTCCAGACGAGGGCCGCCGGGGCGGTCGGTCCCCCGCTCCCGTCCAGGGTCAGGCTGCGGACGGCGTTGGTGACCAGGGTCATCGGCTGGCGATCCGCGAACCACGCCAGCCAGCCGGGCATCGAGTCGGTCGGCACGAAGGCACTGCTGACGAAGGTGAGGGGGAAGACGGCCGCGAAGATGATGCCCTGGAGCGCCTCCGGGGTGCGCACCAGGGCGCCCATCGTGACGCCGATCCATGAGAGGGCGAAGCCGAAGAGGAGCATCAGACCAATCGCGCCGGCGCTGCCCAGGACACCCCCGCCGGGTCGGAAGCCGACGATCATGCCGACGATCCACATGATGGCCACCGCCAGGGTGGCGCGCAGCAGATCGGTCAGCGTGCGACCGGTGAGGACCGATGACTGCGCCATGGGGAGCGATCGAAATCGGTCGATCATGCCGTTCTTCAGGTCGTTGGCCAGGAGCACGCCGGTGTAGATGCCCGCGAACGCGATCGTCTGCACGAAGATGCCGGCCATCAGGTAGTTGATGTAGGTGCCGGGCACGTTGATGGCTCCGCCGAATACCTGGCTGAAGAGCAGCACGAACATGATCGGGCTCACCGTCACGTCCAGCAGCAGCTCGGGTGTCCGACGGATGTGGATCAGGTTGCGCTTCACCATCTGCCACGAGTCGGAGACCCAGGTGGCGAGGCTTGCGTCGGGGGCCGCGTGCGGGCGTTCGCGCCCAACGGCGGTCACGCTGCCACCCCATCGGTCGAGGACTCGGCGTCCGCATCCTGTGCCGGTGCCTGTCCGGTGAGCACCAAGAAGACATCGTCGAGCGTCGGCCGGTGGATGCTCGCGTCATCGATCGCCACCTGGGCGGCATCCAGCTCGCGGATGGCGCGGGTGAGAATGCCCTCGGTGGCGGTCACCGGGATGCTGACCCGCCGCGCGCCCGCATCCACCCGCACGTCCGGGGCAAGCGTCGCCAGCGCGTCCCGCGCCGCTGGGACCTGCTCCGCGCTCGTGACCTGGATCTCGAGCCGCTGCCCCCCGATGCGGCTCTTCAGCTCATCCGCGGTGCCGAGCGCGATCACCTTGCCGTGGTCCATGACCGCGATCTCGTCGGCGAGGCGATCCGCCTCCTCGAGGTACTGCGTGGTGAGCAGCAACGTCGTGCCGCCCGATACGAGGTCTCCGATGAGGTCCCACATGCCCAGCCGGCTGCGCGGATCCAGGCCCGTGGTCGGCTCGTCAAGGAACAGGATCGGCGGCTCGGCCATCAGGCTGCCGCCGAGGTCGAGGCGGCGGCGCATGCCGCCGGAGTACGTCTTCACCGGCCGATCAGCGGCGTCCTCCAGGTCGAAGTGGGCCAACAGCTCGGCAGCCCGCTCGCGGACCCGCTTGCCGGGCAGGTGGTAGAGGCTCCCGATCATCTCGAGGTTCTCGCGCCCGGTGAGCAGCTCGTCCAGGGCGGCGAACTGTCCGGTCAGGCCGATGTTGGCGCGAACCTCCCGAGCTTGACGGCGAACGTCGAAGCCGCCGACGGTCGCCTCACCGGCATCGGCGCGCGTCAGGGTCGCCAGGATGCGCACCGCGGTCGTCTTGCCGGCGCCGTTGGGGCCGAGGACGGCGAGGATCTTTCCTTCAGGGACGTCGAGATCTATGCCGCGCAGGGCATGCGTCTCGCCGAAATGCTTTTCCAGCCCGCGGGCATGGATAGCCGGGGTCCTGCTTGGATTGCTCATGGAATCTAGGAGCCTACGGCATTCTCGAGCCCCCGGCATCGGGCCCGGCGGTATCGTGCGCGGCAATGGACCCATCCCTCCTCACCGACGCCGATCGGGAGCTCCAGCCAGGTCGCGGAGTCCGCTCGCCGTGGCTGCGCGAGGCACTGGCCGAGGAGGCAGGGGCCCCTGCGCCGGCGCTGGATCGCGACGTGGAGGTCGACGTGGCGATCGTCGGCGGCGGCTACACCGGCCTGTGGACGGCGCTGGCCATCCTGGACCGCCGGCCGGAGACGCGCGTGGTCGTGTTGGAGGCCGACATCTGCGGCGGCGGCGCGTCCGGCCGCAACGGCGGCTTCGTGAACTCGTGGTGGGACGAGATCGACACGCTGGTCGACCTCTTCGGGCCGTCCCGGGCGGCGGAGGCGGCCGAGGCGAGCGCCGAGAGCGTCCATGCCATCGGGGCATGGTGCGAGACCCATGGCGTGGACGCCCACTTCCGCCAGGCCGGAATGCTGACCGTCAGCACCACTCCGCATCACGACCGCTCGCTCCCCGGTGGCGTGGCCACGGCGCGACAGCTCGGCCGGCCGGACGCGTTGGTGGCGTTGGACGCGCGTGGCGTCCGCGAGATCTGCCGCTCGCCACGCTTCCGCGGTGGCGTGCTGATGCGCGACGCGGCAACCGTGCATCCGGCCCACCTGGCGCGCGGCCTGCGGCGCGTGGCGCTGGAGCAGGGCGTCGCGATCCACGAGCAGACCCGCGTCACGCGCGTCGGTCACGCCGGCGCGGACCGGGTGGGAATCGAGGTCCGCTCGACGGCTGGCGCCTTCCGCCTCCGCGCGGGGCACGTGGTGATGGCCGTGAATGCCTGGAGTGCCGGCTGGCGCGCGTTCCGCCACTCGCTCCTCGCATGGTCGAGCTACATGGTCCGCTCCGAACCGATCGCCGAGCGCATCGCGCGCGACCTGGGCTGGACGAGTGGCACGTCCATCGTCGACGCGCGCGCATCGGTGCATTACCTGCACGTCACCCGGGACGGTCGGATCGCCTTCGGCGCGGGCGGCGGGCGGCCGGGCTTCGGCGGCCGCATCGGTCCATCGTTCACCGACGACACCGGTGCCGCGCGTCGTGCGGCCTTCGGCTTCCGATGGTTCTTTCCCACCCTGGCGGACGTCCGCCTGACCGATGCCTGGGGCGGCCCGATTGACGTGTCGCCCGACCACCTGCCGCGCTTCGGGACCCTCCCCGGGGGCCGCATCCACTACGGCTTCGGCTACTCGGGAAACGGGGTCGGCCCGTCGCACCTGGGCGGACGCATCCTGGCGGCGATGGCGCTCGAGGCTGATGAGCCGATCACCCGGCTCGCGGTGGTGCGGCCCGTCTCGCACGCCATGCCGCCAGAGCCGTTCCGCTATGCCGGCGCACGCGTCCTGCGCGCGGCGATGATCCGGCGCGAGGATGCAGAGGAGGCCGGTCGCCGCGCGCCGTGGTGGCTCCGCCAGCTGACAGCGCTGCCCCGACGCCTGGGCTATCACCTCGGCCCCGGGGCCTGATGCGTGGGCTCAGCGCTCGGGGGTGAGCAACCGCGCGACCGCACCTGCAACGGCAGCCACGATCCCGGCGAGGACGATGCCGCCGACCCGATCCAGGTCGAGCGCGGGCGTGACGAAGAGAAGGATCGGGGCCGCCATGAAGAGGAACGCGAGGGCGCGGAGGGCTGTCGCACCGGCCTCCCTGCGCCTGGCCAGCCGCAACCCGAGCCAGCAGCTCGCGGCCCCGCCCGCGATACCTCCGCCGAAGCCGCCGAACACGATGATCGGGATGGCCGCGAACTCCCGGTCCGGGAGGAATGCCCCCGCGTAGAGGTAGCCGAGCCACGCCGCGAGCACTCCGGCGCCGGTCGCACCGAGGCCCGTCGCAATGGCAGCGATCATCGGTCCGCCCCGCTCAGCCCGGCGAGGGCCGATTGGGTCCGGGATCGACGGGAGCCGGCGGCTCAACGTTCTTGGTTCGGGAAGATGCGTCGCAGGCGGCGGTATGCGCGCGCCGCCGCGTCCTGACGGCCGCGCAGCCATTCGGGCTCGGGCTCCGAGCCGGTCGGTGGGGTCGCGGGTGGGGCGGCAGCGTCAGCGCCCGCCGACGGCGCCGCGGGCGCGTCGGGCAGGGAAGGAGCCGCCCGGTACTCCTGGTCGAGGCCCGGCCACTCGATAGCGTCGCGCTGGTCGGCCGCGTCCCCGAGCTGCTCCGGATCGTTGGACTTCGACCAGGCTCGGACCGCAGATCCCTCGGGCGGAGCGGTGGGTGGGTCCGGTTCAGCGCCTGGTCCCGCTGGTTGCGCTGCGGAGTCGGCGGGCTCGTATAGCGGCTGCGGCGCAGGTCGGCCCAGGGCGGCCATCGCCTCGTCCAGCTCTTCCGCGCCGGGGAGGTCGAACTCTGACGGGATCATCGGAGCGCGGTGCGGCTCGGACCACGGCCGCGATGGCGATTCGGGTTCTGGTCCCGGCTCGGGCTCAGGCTCGGGTCGCGGTGGCTCCACGCCGCTCAGGTAAGCACGGATCGCCTGCACCTCGTCTTCGTCCCACCCTTCTTCCGCGGCAACCGCGCCGAGGCGCTCTTCCACGTCATCAGGTGGCAGGGCGAGGCGTGGCTCGCTTCCCGAATCCCTGGGATCCTCGGCCACCGCGCGATCCTGGTGCCACCCACCTGCACCCAGCTCCAGCTCCGCCGCCCATTCGTCCGACGCATCCGTCGAGGGCCCTGCGAGCCACATCAGTTCTTCCTCTTCGCCCAGCGCCCCACTGGCCGCTGCGAGCGCGGCTGCTTCCTTCACCGCCTCGGGCTGTGATTCGGGCTCCGGCAGGCGCTCCGGCTCCGGCTCGGCCGCTGCCGCTTGCCACGGATCAGGCCGTTCCTCTCCCTCTGCGTCGGCGTCGCCGGCGAGTTCAGGTGCCGGTCCCGCCCGTTGGTCCGCATCGGCCTCTGGTTCCGGCTCTGGCTCCCGCTCTGGTTCCGGTTCGGGTTCGGGCTCCGGTTCCGGCTCAGGCTCGGGGTCGCGCTCCGGCTCTGGTTCCGATTCGGATTCGGGCTCCGGTTCCTGCTCAGGCTCGGGGTCGCGCGGCGGCTCCGGTTCCGGTTCGGATTCGGGCTCCGGGAGGCGCTCCGGCTCCGGCTCGGCCTCGAGGTCGCGCTGCGGCTCTGGTTCCGGTTCGGGTTCGGGCTCTGGTTCCGGTTCGGGCTCTGGTTCCGGTTCGGGCTCTGGTTCCGGTTCGGGCTCTGGTTCCGGTTCCGGTTCGGGTTCGGTTCCGGTTCCGGTTCGGGCTCTGGTTCCGGTTCCGGTTCGGGCTCTGGTTCCGGTTCCGGTTCGGGCTCTGGTTCCGGTTCGGGCTCTGGCTCCGGCTCTGGCTCGAGGTCCGGCTCTGGTTCGGGCTCTGGTTCCGGTTCCGGTTCGGGCTCTGGTTCCGGTTCGGGCTCTGGCTCCGGCTCCGGCTCTGGCTCCGGCACTGGCTCCGGCTCTGGCTCCGGCTCTGGCTTTGGTTCCGGCTCCGCCTCTGGTTCCGGCTCCGGCTCCGGCCCTGGTTCCGGCTCTGGCTCTGGTTCCGGCTCCGGCTCTGGCTCCGATTCCGGCTGAGGACCAGCGGCCGCGGGCAGCTCGGCTACGTCGAGCCATGTCACCTCCGCGGCGTCTGCGTACCAATCTGGTTCCGCGGTGTCCGCCGTGTACCCGGGCAGGAGCTCGACTGGCGCAGGTTCCACACCGGCGTCGATGTCGAGGGACGGTGCCTCGGCTGCGGAGTCGCCGGATTCGACCGCCTGAATGGGCTCAACCGATTGGGTGGTCGGTACGATCTCGTCGTGGCGCGCCGCAGAATCCACTGCGTCTGAATCCGCTGGTTGTGCAGCGTCAGTGACACCAGCACTGTCGTCCGGCGTGTGAGCGGCCGGGGCCTCAACGGCCGGGGCGCCAACCTCGGGTTCGGCCCCTATCTCGCCGGGCGGCGCGGCGAGCGGTCCGTCAGCGGCGATCGGCTCCTCCGCGACCGGGACCACGTCGGCGGCAGCGGCGCCGGCGGCCGTATCAGTATCAATGTCCGGGGCATCGGCCGTGTTTTCCGCGCGCAGTGCAGTTAGCGCGGCGGACCCCTCGCCACCCGGCAGATCGACAACTGCCGGGTCCTCGGCCCGGGCGAGCGCCTCGAGAATCCCCGCTCCGCCAAGGCGACGGCGACCCTTTCGGGCGCGGGCGTGCTCACTGTCCTCGGCCTCGGCCTCGTGGGCGATCGGCTCGGGTGCTTCATCGTCGGCCTCTGGCGGTGCCGGAGGCGCGACCTCCTCGACCGATGCGTCCGATGCGGCGGCCACGCGCGTCTCGACCGCGCGCTCCGGCTGCTGAGGCTTCGGCTCCCGTTTCGGATGCACCTCGGGGCGGGGAGATGCCTCGTCCGTGGTCGGGGCCGTCGGCTCGGGAGTGCGCCAGTTGACAGGTGGCGCCACGGGCGCGCCGCCCGGCAGCCGGAGATCCATCCGCGCCTCGAGCAGCTCGACCCGCGAGCGGAGCGACGCCACTTCGCCGCGCGCCTCGCCGAGGGCCAGGAGCGCCTGCCCGTAGCGCTCGGTGAGACTGCGGAACTCGGTGAGCAACTCGCGGAAGGGGCTCGCCTCGAAGATCGGCTCAGCCGGAGCCGCCGCAACTTGAGGGGGTGGTGCGGCGGCGACGTCGGTCTGGCTGGCGGTACCTGCGGGAGCCTGCCCCGGCTGGAGGTAGACGCGCATGCCGCGCTCACCCTCGTGCCGCCCGGTCAGGACGCCCCGGGAGACGAGCTCCCAGATGCGCTTCTTGGGAACACCAAGGATGTCGGCTGCCTCACGGACCGAGTAGCTGTCGGTCATCGGGGCGCTAGCGTAGCGGTCACGTCCAGCGTCAGACCAGCGCGGCGACGGCGTCGACCAGGCGTTCGACCTCGGCCATCGTGTTGTAGTGGACCAAGCCAACGCGCACCATGCCGCCGCTGTCCTCAAGGCCGAGGCGCCGAATCAGCTCGTAGGCGTAGTAGTCGCCGTCCCAGGTGCTGATGCCCCGCGCCCCCGAGATGCTCGGCCACGGCACGTGGGTGGTGACCTGCCAGGGTGAACGCGACCGTCGGCACGCGCTCGGCTCGACGCTCCGGGTCGGTGATGCCCCTGATCCGGAGGCCGTCGATGCTCGAGAGGCCGTCGATGAGCGGTCCCACGAGCTCGCGCTCGTATTCGTGGATGGCGACCATCGCGGCCCGCAGCGCACTTCGGCGGTCGGCCTCGCGGCCCGCGCGCCCATAGGCGCGCCCCAATGCCTCCAGATACCGATAGGTGCCGATCAGTCCGGCCAGCAGCTCGTGGGTCTGGGTGCCCGTCTCCCACTTGCCGGGCAGCTCATCACCGGCCGGCCGCACCCGGTAGGCCGTCAGCCGCTCCAGGTGCTCGCGGCGCGCGTAGAGCGCGCCAAGGTGCGGGCCGAAGAACTTGTACGGCGAGCAGACGACGAAGTCGGCGCCCAGCGCGGCGACATCGATCGGCAAGTGCGGCGCGGCATGCACCGCGTCCACGTACGCGATTGCCCCCGCGGAGTGCGCCAGCTCCACGGCCCGCCCCACGTCGTTGACGGTGCCCACCGCGTTGGAGGCGAGACCACGGCCACGATCCGCGTCCGCTCGCTGAGTACGTTCTCCAGCCCGGCAAGATCGAGCGTGCAGTCCGACTCGTCGATATCAACCCAGCGAACGTCCGCGCCGCGATCCTCGGCGACCGCCAGCCACGGCGCCACGTTGGCATCGTGGTCGAGGCGCGTTACGACCACCTCGTCGCCCGGCTGCAGGTCGCGTCCCAGCGCGCGGGAGACCGAGAGCGTCAGGGTCGTCATGTTCGGCCCGAAGACGACCTCCTCGGGCTGATGCGCGCCAAGGAAGTCGGCGGTTGCGGCGTGCGCCTCGGCGACCAGTGCATCGGTCTCGTGCGAGGCATCGAAGGCGCCGTGGGTGTTCGCACCGCCAGCGGCGAGATGCGCGGAGATGGCCTCGATGCACTCGGCCGGCACCTGGGTCCCCCCGGGTCCGTCGAGATAGGCGACGGGCACCCCGTCATGCTCCCGCTGCAGGGCGGGGAAATGCGCGCGCACCGCGTCGGGATCCAGGCCACGGCGAGCCACCGGAGTCGTCACGGCACGATGGTACGCGGCGCGCGGCGCAGCGCGCGTCCCGTATGATCGGAAGCCCATGTCGACGTCCATTCGCGTTCCCACGCTGCCCGCGCACGATCTCGCCATCCCGCCGGCCTTCGAGGGACTCGGCGAGCTCGCCTACAACCTG
>CAWAGB010000005.1:0-237493 GCA_963781555.1 uncultured Chloroflexia bacterium
CCTGAGCAATACGTACTCGTCGAGCCTGGCAGCAACATAACGTATTGCTAAATTGGAACTTCTGGTAAGTCCCGTGCACCGGATGCTAGAACTGGAACCCCCGAATGCCGATGCCCCGATCGTACTGGTGAACTCCGGTACACGTGCCTAGACGGAGCCTGCACCCCCGCCATTCAGCAGGCCGACCGCCCATGCGACGAGCCCGATGGTGCCAACCAGGAGTCCTGCCGCGACCGCAGCCACGCCCGCGAGAAGCCGGCCGCGGCGTCCGCCCAGGAGGCGCAGGCCGGCATCCAGCTCGAGTGACGAGATGACGTAGCCTCCCGGCGGCGCGGCAAGCCTGATCGACCCGTCGGCGGCGCGATCGACATGAGCCAGCACCAGCATCCGGTCGACCATGCTCAGCATTCGGGTCGTGGCCCGCGCCGCGGTCGGAGCGCCGAATTCGGCGGTGAGGCGCTCGATCGCCGGTTGGAACGTCGCGTCCAGCTCTCCCGGATCGCCTCGCCAGACGTGGGGGATGCTGATCAGCGGCTCCGCCGCCGCCGCCGGGTCGACGCTCAGCGCGCCGTCGTGATCCCACAGCTCGAAGGTGCGCGTCTCGCGCAGCCGCTCGATCGTCCGCCAGCCGCCGCGTGGCAGGCGCACCTCGACATCGCGGTGAAAGGCAACGAGGCGCTCGTCGCGCTCGGTGACGATCGGATCGGGGCAGCGCACGCGGCCATTCACGCGCACCGGCCGGGTCGGGAGGACGCCGCCCTCCAGCAGGTCGCCGACCTTCAGCTCCTGCGCGCCGGCGAGGCGCCTGCCGAGGCCGAAGCTGGCGCCCGAACGACGCAGCCAGGCGAGCCCAGCGGCCGCGATCGCGGCGCCGAGCAGGACGGCGGCCAGGGGAAGCAGCGGCCAGGGCATCAGGCGGGGCGGTGTCCAGTCCGCTCCGCCAGGTTGGCGACGGCGCCGCCGCTGGCCCGCAGGAGGTCGGCGGGGCTGATGGCGAAGGTCGCGTCGGGCAGGCCCGCCGCCGCGTACACGGTCTCGAACGCGGTCAGATCGCGGTCCACCACCACGCGCATCTCGGTGGCGTGGCCGAATGGCGGCACGCCGCCGATCGCGTAGCCGGTCGCGGCGCGCACCTCGTCCGCGTCTGCCCGTCGCACCTCGGTGGCCGCGCACGCGGCGGCGAGGAGGGCGCCATCGAGCCGGTTGCTGCCTGCCACGAGCGCCATCACCGGCGCGCCGTCGGCCATGAACACGAGTGATTTGACGATCTGCGCAACGTCGCAGCCGATCGCGCGCGCGGCGTCCTCGGCGGTGCGAGCGCCGGCGGGGTGGCGCCGGACGTCGATTTCCAGCGCAGCGGCGCGGGCAGCCGCCAGGACGCGCGCCAACGCCGGCGGGGTGGTGGTCGGATCGGGATCGGGCATGGTCGACCGATGATACCGGCCGTGCTACGCTCGGGCCTCATCACCGACAGGGGAGCGCGCAAGCGCTGAGAGTGCGGACCGTCCGCAGACCCTCACCCACCTGATCTGGGTCATGCCAGCGAAGGGAGTCATCTCGCCGCATGCGAGCCATCGTCGTGGCCGGCGGATCCACGGATCCGGCGGACGCCACCCACCTGACCGATGCCGACCTCGTGGTCGCCGCCGACGGCGGCGCCGCGTGGCCCGTGGCGTCCGGCCGAAGTCCGGACGTGGTGGTCGGTGACATGGACAGCATCGACCCGGCATTGCTCGATCAGCTCGAGCGTGGCGGTGCCGCCGTCGAGCTCCATCCGGCCGACAAGGAGGCGTCAGACCTGGAGCTGGCCCTCGAGGCGGCGGTCCGGGCGGGCGTGTCGGAGCTGACCATCCTGGGCGCGCTCGGGGGTCCGCGGCTCGATCACGAGCTGGCGAACCTGCTGCTGCTCGCCGATCCGGGGTGGGGCGCTCGGGGGGTGGCGGTGCGCATCGTGCGTGGCTCGACGTCGGTCCGCGCGCTGCACGGACCGGGCGCGATGTCGCTGTCAGGCGCGCCAGGCGGCTTTGTGACCCTGCTGCCGATCGGCGGCGATGCACTCGGCGTGTCGACCGCCGGACTGCGCTTTCCCCTGCGCGACGAACCACTCCGCATGGGCCGGTCGCGCGGCCTGTCGAACGTCGTCGCGACGTCGCCGGCGCGCGTGAAGCTCGTATCCGGAACCCTGCTGATCATCGAAGGAGAGGTCTCGTGACGACCAGGACCGACACATCCCCGGGCTGGCGGATGCTCGACATCGTCGTGGCGGCCGTGCTGGCCGCCGCATTCGGCGCCGTGTTCCTCGCCTGGAACAACGTGAACAACCTGGCCACGCCCCTGTTCACCGCGCTGCCTGCCGCGCAGGCCGCGCTCTATGGCGTGTGGCTGCTGCCCGGGGTGCTGGTGGGCCTCGTCGTGCGCCGCCCCGGTGCCGCGCTCTTCGGCGGGGTCGTGTCTGCTGCCGTGTCGGTGGTGCTGGGCTCGCAGTACGGCGCCGACGCGCTGCTCTCCGGGCTGATCCAGGGCGGCGGCGCCGAGCTGGGCTTCGCCGTCCTCCTGTACCGAGCGTGGAACCTGCCCGCCGCCACCCTTGCCGGCGCGCTTGCCGGTGTCGCCGCCGCCATCCACGACGTCATCGTCTACTACGCCCTGCTGGGAGTCGGCTACTGGACCGTGTACATCGCTGCGGCGGCCGTGTCAGGGCTCGTCGTGGCGGGGATCGGGTCGTGGCTGCTCGTCCGGGCGCTGGCCGCGACGGGGGTGCTCGCCGGGTTCGAGGCGGGGCGCGACCAGCCACGCATCTGATCCGACGGCCCGGTCATCGGTCTGCTTTGATGGACAGGATGACTGCCGCGGACCCGACCGCTCCCGCCGTCGAGGCGATCGGCTGGGGCTGGCGCCACGCGGGGAGGCGGGCGTGGGCGGTGCGGGGCCTCGACCTGCGAATCGCGGCGGGGGAACGTGTCCTTCTCCTCGGCCCGTCGGGAGCAGGAAAATCGACGGTCCTGCTCGGCCTGGCGGGGCTCCTCGACCCGAGCGGCGGCGGCGAGATGGAGGGCACGCTGCGGGTCGCCGGCCGGGACCCGCGGGCGGCGCGCAGCGGGACGGGCCTCCTCCTCCAGGACCCCGACGCGCAGCTGGTGATGGGTCGCGCCGGCGACGACGTCGCCTTCGGGCTCGAGAATCGCTGCGTGCCGGCGAGCGAGATCTGGAGCCGGGTCGACGCGGCGCTCGACGCGGTCGGGTTCCCGTACCGCCGCGATCACCCGACGCATGCGCTCTCCGGCGGGGAGCGCCAGCGCCTTGCCCTGGCCGGCACGCTGGCCCTCCGGCCTTCGCTGCTGCTCCTCGACGAGCCGACCGCCAACCTCGACCCGGACGGTGCGGCACAGGTCCGCGACGTCCTGCGTCGCGTGCTGGACCGCATCGGCGCGACGATGATGATGGTCGAGCACCGCATCGACGAGGCGGTCGAGCTGGTGGATCGGGCCGTGGTCGTCGAGGCCGGGGGTGGGGTGGTCGCCGATGGGGCGCCGTGGCAGGTCTTCACGCGCTGGGGCGACGAGCTGGCCGAGGCCGGCGTCTGGGTTCCCGGGCGGCATGTGAAGCCACCGCCCGCCCGGCCCCGGCCGGCGCCGCAGACCCTGGTGCTGGCCGACGGGGCGGGCTTCACCTATCCGGCGGCGGCGGGCGCGGCGCTCGCCCCGACCGACGTGCAGCTGCGCTCGGCGGAGGCGGTCGCCATCACCGGTCCCAACGGATCGGGCAAGTCGACGCTCGCCCTGCTGCTCGGGGGGCTGCTGCGACCCTCGAGCGGCGCCGTCGTGGCCGGTGAGGCGCTGGCGACCGGACATGGCCGCGAGTCGCTGTGGCGCTGGCCGGCGCGGCGCCTGGTGGGCGCCATCGGGACCGTGTTCCAGGAGCCCGAGCATCAATTCCTGGCTCGCACCGTCGCGGACGAGCTGCGCATCGGTCCGGTGCGCCTCGGCCTCGGCGCGGAGGAAGCACGGCGCCGGGTGGACGAGCTGCTCGAGCGATTGCACCTCGCCCACCTGGCGGAGGCGAACCCGTTCACCCTCTCCGGGGGCGAAGGGCGCCGCCTGTCCGTGGCGACCGCGCTGGCTGCCGCGCCATCGGTCCTGGTGCTCGACGAGCCGACCTTCGGCCAGGACCGGCGGACGTGGGTCGAGCTCGCTCGACCTGCTCGCCGGCCTGCGCGACGAGGGTCGCGCCATCTGCGTCGTGAGCCACGACCCGGAGTTCGTGCGCCTCCTCGCCGACCGCGTCGTGCAGCTGGAGCCCGCGCGATGAGGCTGCTTACCCCGTCATCCCGGAGCGCACGGCGCCGCTTGGGCGTGCCAACCCGCTCGCCAAGCTGGTCGCCGCGTTCATCCTGCTGCTGGCACTCTTCGCGTCGCTGGACGCCGTCACCGCGGGGATCGTCATCGCGGTTCTGCTGGCCCTGGTTCCGCTCTCGGGGGTCGGCGTAGCCGCCCTGGTCGGGCGCAGCAGGCTGCTCATCCTCGCCGCCCTCTCCGTCGCGCTCGTGAACACGCTCCTCGCACCAGCGCAGGCCGGCCCCACGCTGCTGGAGGTCGGACCGATGCGGGTGGGTGCGGACACCGCGCTGAGCGGCCTGGCACTCGGAGTGCGGCTCCTGGCCATCGCGCTGGCTGGGCTCTTGGCCACGGTGACCAGCGACCCCGTCGATGTCGCCGATGCCCTGATTCAGCAGTGGCGCGTCTCGCCGCGCTTCGCGCTCGGGGCGCTGGCCGCGCTGCGCCTCCTGCCGTCGTTCGCGCGCGAGTGGGAGATCATCGGCCTCGCGCGTCGCGCGCGTGGCGTCGAGGCCGGCGGCTCGCCCATCGCCGCCCTTCGCCTGCTCGGCGGTCGCCTGCTGGCCCTGCTCGTCGGCGGCGTGCGACGCGCGACGCGGATGGCGGCTGCCATGGAGTCACGCGGCCTGGGCTCCCGCGAATGCCGGACGATCGCCCGCCCGCAGCGCATGCGTGTTGCCGACTGGGGCTGGATCGTGGGGGCGGTGGCGCTCGGCGCGGGCGCGGTCGGCGCCAGCGCGTGGCTCGGGACGTGGCGCTTCCTGCTCGGCTGACCCCTCGATGGATCGTCAGACCGGAGCGTGGCCCTGGAAGGGGTCGAGCCAGGTGGGCGCGGACGTGGTGCCGGCGTAGCGACGCGGGTCGAACGGGTCCAGCGGCAGGGTGCTGGTCGCCCCCTCCGCGATGAGCTCGGCCAGGAGGAGACCAAGGATCGGCGCGTAGGGAAGGCCGTGCCCGGTGAGGCCGCAGGCCAGGTACGCACCCGGGACGACCGTGCCCTCCTCGGTCCACAGGGCACCCGCCAGCGGGATCTCGAGGGACGCGAAGTCGAGCAGCCCGGCCCAGGTGCGCACGACGCGCACGTCGCGCAGGGCCGGGTGCAGCTCCCCCAGCAGACGGGCCAGAAGCGGCGCCACCTGGGGGCGCGCCGCCATCGAGTACGAGCCGATGCCCATCCCCTCGTCGGCGACCGCGAATCCGCCAATGAGCACCTCCCCGGTCCGCATCTGGCGCCAGTACTCATTGCACTGGTTCGTCTCGAAGCCCGGGCCGAGCAACGGTGGCACGGGCTCGGTGACCAAAACGTGCTCCCGGATAGGTGTCAGCGCGGTGCGCACCCACGGGACGAGCGCCGGCGTCCAGGCGTTGGTGGCCAGGAGCACGGATGCCGCCGCAACCTCGCCGTGGCTCGTCCGAACCCCGGCGACGCGCCCCGAGCGGACGAGCAGGTCTTCGACTCGCACGCCGGTGACCACTCGCGCGCCGCGATCCTGGGCTGCTTCCAGCATCCGGTACACGAGCCGGAACGGGTTGACCTTGCCGTCGCCGGGGGTCCACTTGGCGGCGCGGACCTGCCCGGCATCGAGGGACGGCTGGCGTGCCGCGAGCTCGTCGCGCTCCAGGATCGCCACCTCCAGCCCCTCCGCTGCCTGCAGCTCGGCCATGTGGCGCACGTGGCGCTCCTCGGCCTCGGTGACTGCCAGGTCGAGCGAGCCGACGTCCTCCCACTCGATACCACCCGGCAGTGTCGCCTCCAGCTCGCGCAGGATCGCCAGCGAACGGCTCGTGTAGTCGAGAATCGATCTCCCGCCCGACGCTTGGACGAGGCGCGTGACCCGCGGGAAGTGGCCTCCCAGCCCGGCGAGCGCCATCCCGGCCAGCCGCCCCGATGCCCCGAAGGCCGGCGCGTTGGCCTCGATGACGAGCGGTCGCATGCCCGCCAGCGCCAGCCGGTACGCGGCGGACGCGCCGACCATCCCCGCGCCGACCACGACCACGTCTGCGCCGGCCGGGAGCTCCGCGGCGGGGTCCGGGGAAAATGGCACCGGCTCAGGATCGGGGTGGAACTGGGGAGTGGCGGTCGAGGTCGACATGCGCGGGGCGAGTGTACCCTCGCCCCATGTCCCGATCCGTGCCCGTGCCCTTCCGCGCCGGCGACCTGACCCTCGCCGGCGTGCTGGAGCTTCCCGACGTGTCCACCGAGCGCCATCCGTGGGCGCTGCTGCTGCCGTCGTTCGGCCCGCGCGACCGGGATGGCGGATTCGACCGTGACGGGCATCCCGGCTGGTTCGCGGAGCTGACTGACGGCAGGCCTGGCCTCCTGGCGCGCCTCGCCAGCGCGCTTGCTGCGGTGGGTGTTGCCTCGTTCCGCTACGACCCGCGTGGGTGCGGCGCATCGGAGGGCAGCTGGGAGGGGAGCGACCTGTTCAGCCGGATCGACGACGCGCGCGATGCCATCGCGGCCATGCGCTCGCACGGCGGCCTCGACCTGCGCCGCTCGGGCGTCGTGGCGCACGGGGAAGGCGCGCTGATCGGCATCAGCGTCACGATCGGCGACCCGGTCCTGTCGGCGATGACCCTCATCGGTGCGCCCGCACGCTCGGTGCGCGACGTGATGCGTCGCGGGGCGGCGGTGCGGGCACGGACCGGAAGCGACCTCGAGCAACCGTTCGTGGCCGCGCTCGATCGCGGGTTGGAGGAGCTGATCGAGCGGGTGGGGCGGCACGAGCGGGAGATGCCGCTCTTCATCGGGGCGCGAAGCCACACGATCGATCTGGCAGCCTGGAAGCAGATGTTCGACACCCCGGGCCTCGCCCTCGCCAGCATGCTCCACCGCAGCGTGACCCTCGTGCACGGCGAGCTCGACGCGTGGGTTCATCCGGAGGAGTCGGAGCTATTGGCAAGGGTGCTGCGCGCCGGTGGGAACGACTCACGGCTGCGCAACGTCCTGCGGTGCGGTCACGACCTCGCCGAGGCATCGGATGCCGTCATCGCCGACCTCGCCGCCGACCACGCCGAACGCCTCGTCCCGCACGAGCTTCCACCGGTGCTGCTCGCCATCGAGGGCGAGCCGCCGAGCGGCTAGACTCGATCCCATGACCCGACCAGCGGTGGGCGACGCCGTCCCCACGTTCGAGATGACCGCCGACGATGGATCGACGGTGAGTGACGCCTCGTTGCGGGGTACGCGCTACGTCCTGTACTTCTATCCCAAGGACGACACGCCCGGTTGCGCCGCCCAGGCCTGTGGGCTGCGCGACAGCTTCGGGGCGGTCACCGCCACCGGCGTCGAGGTCTTCGGCGTCTCGCCGGACAGCGTCACGAGCCACATCAAGTTCCGCGCGAAGTACGGGCTGCCGTACCGTCTGCTGTCCGACGGGGGACACGCCGCGGCCGAGGCGTTCGGCGTGTGGATCGAGAAGTCGTTCCGCGGACGGACCTACCACGGGAACGAGCGCAGCAGCTTCATCATCGGTCCGGATGGGCGCGTCGAGCACGTGCTGCCGCAGGTCAAGGCGACCGAGCACGTCGGGCTGCTGCTCGACGCGCTCGCCGCATGAGCGAGCGTGAAGGTCCCCCGACCGCGCTGCTGGCCATCGGGGTCACGCTGGTCGGCGTTGCCGTGGTGCTTGCCGTCCTGGGCCTGGTGGCCCTGCTGACCGCGTAGAGGAGGCACGAAACCGATGCTGTGGGTCGCGATCGCGGCGCTCCTGGTGGCCTGGCTGGCAGGGCTGCTGCTGGCCCTTGGCCCGCTCGTCAACCTGCTCCTCGTTGCCGCCGCCGTGCTCCTGGTGGCGCAGGTCATCAACGAGCGCGACGCGGCCTGATCGGGAATCGCTTGCTCGCCCGGCGGGTTGGCACGCGATCTGCTCTCGAAGCGTCGCGGCCCACACCGGGTCACAACCGGACAAGCAACATCGACAGGAGCTCATTCCATGCTTTGGACCATCTTGGTCATCCTGCTCGTCCTCTGGCTGCTCGGCTTCCTGACGAGCGTCGGCGGCGGTCTGATCCACATCCTCCTCGTGATCGCGCTGATCGTGTTCGTCGTCCAGCTGCTGAGCGGGCGCCGGGTAGCCTGACGCTGACCTGAGGGGGCCCCACAACCACGCGCCCCGTTTCGGCCACGTGTCGAGGCGGGGCGTTCTGCTGCGGGCCATCCGGGACGCGGGATCGCGACCGCCGAGCTGTCACGAGCATCGGCTAGGCTTGCCGGGCCGTGCCGTCCACCCTGCCCTTCCGGTTCCTGCACACCGGGGACCTTCACCTCGACTCGCCGGTGATCGGCCTCCGCGGTGAGGCGACGCCGGAGATCATGGCTCTGCTGCGCGACGCAACGAGCCGGGCGTGGCGCAACGTGGTGTCCCTCGCCATCGCCGAGCGGGTCGACTTCGTCGTCGTCGCCGGTGACGTATTCGAGCGCAGCAGCCCCACCCTCCTGGGCCAGACTCGCTTCCGGGACGGTCTCGTCGAGCTGGCGGCGCACGGGATCGGCAGCTACGTGGTGCACGGCAACCACGACCCGCTCGACGGGGTCTCGTGGGCGCCATCGCTGACCTTCCCCCCGCAGGCCCATCGCTTCGGCACGGCGGCGGGCGAGTCGGTCGTCGCCACCCGCGACGGGACGCCGCTTGCAGCCATCCATGGCCGCTCGTACCCGTCCCCGGCCGTGGTCGAGAACTACGCAGCCGGCTTCCGACGCGGCGACGAGCCGTTCGCCATCGGCCTGCTGCACGCCAACGTCGGTGACCGGCCGGGCCACGGCAACTACGCCCCGTGCTCGCTCGACGACCTGCGCGCGACGGGCATCGACTACTGGGCGCTCGGTCACATCCACCAGCCCGGGATCGTGACCGCGGATGGGACGCTCGCCGTGTACTGCGGCAACCCGCAGGGCCGCGACCCGGGCGAGGTGGGGCCACGCGGCGCATGGCTGGTGAGCGTCGACGAGGCGGGGCGCGCGACGCCCGAGTTCCGGGCGTGCGACGTTGTCCGGTGGGCCAACGACGAGCTCGCCATCGACGGCCTCGAAACGGACGACGCGTTGCTCGCCGCGGTGCGCTCCCGCCTGGCCGATGCGGCCGATGCGTCCCCCGACCGCTCGCTGCTGTTCCGGCTGCGCCTTACCGGGCGCGGACCGATGCACGCCTCCCTCCGGCGAACCGGCTACCTGGACGATCTGCGGCGCCTGACGAACGAGGAGCTCGGCGCCGCCCCGCCGTTCGCGTGGCTCGAGTCGCTGACCGATGCCACCCGCCCCGCCATCGATGTAGCCGCTCGCCGCGCCGTCCCCGACTTCGCCGGCGATTTCCTGCGCACAGTGGAGGCGGCACGGCGAGCGGACCGCGGCACCGATCCCGCGGAGCACGAGAGGTGGCGCGCGACCCTGGAGGCCGCCGTGCAACCCCTCTTCGATGAGTGGCCGCGCGGCCGGCGCATCCTTGCCGGAGCACGGCCCAGCGAGGCCGAGCTGTTCGGCGCCATCCTCGACGAGGCGGAGGGCATCGGGATCGACCTGCTGCTGGCCGCCGAGGAGAGCTGAACCATGCGCATCGAGCGCCTCGAGCTGGACGGCTTCGGGCGATTCAGCGCTGCCGGCTGGGACCTCGGTCCGGGACTGACCGTGGTGCTGGGGGCCAACGAGGCGGGCAAGACCACCCTCCTCAACGCCATTCGCGCGCTGCTGTTCGGCTTCGAGTCCGCCCGTGGCGGGCGTGCCTGGTACCCGGCGTTCGCGGGCGGCCGTCGCGGCGGACGGCTGACGCTCGTCACGGCCGCCGGGGAGCAATGGGCGGTGGAGCGGCATGGCGACCGAGGTGGCACCGGGTCGCTGACGGTGCGCGCGCCCAGCGGCAACACCGGCGGCCAGGAGACGCTCGACCGCCTCCTGGCGGGCGTCGACCGCGAGCTCTTCACCAACGTCTTCGCCTTTGGGCTCGGGGAGCTGGAGTCGATCGGATCGCTGTCCGGCGAGGGCGTGCGCAGCCGCATCTACGGGGCGGGGAGCGGCCTGGGCGGGATGAGCGCCGCGGACCTGGAGCGGAACCTCCGCGCCCGCCAGGAGGCCGTCTTCCGGCCGCGCGGCCGGGACCAGGAGCTGAACCGCCTGGTCGCCCGGATCGAGGAGCTGCGGCAGCGAATCGCGGAGCTCGAGCAGCAGCCGGCGCGTTTCGAGGAGCTGCACCGAGAGCTCGCCGCGGTTGCGCGGGAGCGGACGCAGGTCGAGGAGGCGCGCCGTACCGCCGCCGCGGACGCGGCGCGTGCTGCACGGCTGGCGGAGGCGCAGGAGCCCGCCGCCGCCCTCAGCGCGCTGGAAGCGGAGCTCTCCGCCGGCGACGCCGCGCTCGACACCCTGCCCGCCGGCCTGGAGGCGGAGCTCACGGCAGCCGTCACGGCGGCCGAGGCTGCAGCGGCGGGAGTGGCCACCACGGATCGAGCCGTCGCGGCACTCACGGCTCGCCTCGGGGAGCTGCGCGTCGACGACGCACTCCTCGCCGCCGCCGCCGAGATCACCGCACTCGCCGACGAACGACCGCTCCAGCTCGCCCGCGACGGCGCGTATCCCGAGCTGCGTGCCACGCGCGCCACCGCCGAAGAGGAGCTCGCCGACCTGGCCCGTCGTGGCGGCGGCAGTCCCGCCTGGCTTCTTGCGCTCGACGACTCGGTGGCCGCCGTCCAGGCCACCCGTGACGCCGAGTCCCGGATCGCCGCCGCGGAGGCCGCACGGTCGGTGGTGGCGACGCGCGTCGCCACGCTCGCCCCCTCGATCGACGCCCTCGACGAGACGCTCCTGCTCGACCCTGCCGTGGTGGCCGACCGGCGCGCCGCTCTGCGTGAGCTCGACGAGCTGCGGATCCGGGGGACAGGTGTCGATGGCGCCGGCTCTCGGCGCAACTGGCTGACGGGTGCCGCGGTCGCGGCGGCGATCCTCGTGGCGGGGGCGGTGTTGGTGACGATCGGCGTGTTGCCTCTTCCGGTGGCCGTGCCGGCGGCCGCGCTTGCCAGCCTGGTGGCGTGGCGCGTGCTGCCGTGGGAATCATCCATGGCGGACGACGTGCGCTCGCGGCTACTCGAGCGCGCGGGCCTCCCGCCGGACGCGGATGCGGCGGCCATTCGGCGCGCGGACGATGCGCTCGCCGTGGCGCAGGCATCGGATGGTCGGCGCGCATCGAGCGCCGCGAGGGCCGCGCAGCACGCGGAGGCGCAGCGCGAGCTGGCCCGGGCCGATGGGACGCTGGCGGCGGCACGGTCCGCGTGGGCGGCGTGGGTCGACGAGCGCGGCCTGCCCCACGGTGCGAGCCCCGAAGCGGCGCGCCAGGTCCTCGGCCTGGTTGCCGCGGCCCGCCGCGCCGACCAGGCGCGCCATGCGTCCGCGGCCCGACTTGCGGCGGCGGACAAGGCATCCGCCGCCTTCGCCCGGCGGCTGGACGACCTGCTGACCCGACTGGGCCGGCCGCTGCCGACGGCGGAGCTGCGCGCGGCCACGGTCGTGGGTCTCGCGGATGCTCTCGCCTCAGCGCGCGCCGCCGCTGCCCGCTGCGCAGATCTGCGCGAGCAGCTGGATGCCGCCAACGGTGAACGCGACCCACTGGCGCAGCAGGCCGCCGCGCGACAGGCAGACCTGGACCTGCTCCTCGGCGCCCACGGCGCAACCGATGCGGCCGGACTGCGGGCTCGGCTGGGGGCCGCGGAAGCACGCGCCGCGCTCCAGGCTCGTGCCCGCGAGCTCCGCGCTCGACTTGCCGGCATCGCCGGCGGGGAAGCGCGGGTCGCGGAGCTGCTCGCCGCGGCGGGCCGCGCGGATCCGGCGGCCCTGGACGTGGAGCGCGACGAGGCGAACCGCCGGGTCGCGGAGCTGGAGGCGCACGGCCACGCGCTGAGCACCCGCGCGGGCGAGCTGCAGGGCGAGCTTGGCACCCTGGAGCAGAGCGTCGAGCTAGGCGAGCGGCGCCAGGAGCTGTCGATCGCCGAGGGGCGCGCGGCCGAGCTGGCGCGGGCATGGGCGGTCCGCGCGGTGGCGCTGCGGCTGCTGGAGCAGACCCGTCATCGGTACGAGCGGGAGCGCCAGCCGCGGGTCGTGCAGGACGCGACCGCCTACTTCGAACGGATCACTGGCGGCGCCTACGAGCGCATCGTGGCGGCACCGGGTGAGGCGACGGTGCGCGTCGAGCCCGCCACCGGCCCACCGCGGCTGACCGATGAGCTCAGCCGCGGCACCGCGGAGCAGCTGTACCTCGCGTTGCGCTTCGGGCTGATCGAGCAGTTCGCCCGCACCGCCGAGGCGCTCCCGGTGGTGATGGACGACATCCTCGTCAACTTCGACGCGGAGCGAGCCGCGCGAGCCGCGAGCGCCATCCGCAGCCTCGCCGAGCGTCACCAGGTCGTCTACTTCACCTGCCACCCATGGACCGCGGAGCTGCTCGATCCGGCCGGGGGTGGGACGCTCGCGCTCGACTGAGGCGCATCGCTGGTAGCATCGGCCGCCAAGACACATGCCCACCGATCACCTGCCCACCCCTGAACGGGTCCTCGTCGTGGCTGCCCATCCGGACGACATCGAGTTCGGGGCGGCCGGCACGGTCGCGCGATGGGTGCACGAGGGCACATCGGTCCGATACCTGCTCGTCACGCGGGGCGACAAGGGGTCGGACGACCCCGACACCGATTCCAGCGAGCTCGCTGTCGTGCGCGAGCGGGAGCAGCGCGACGCGGCCGCGGTGATCGGCGTCCAGGGCGTTGAGTTCCTCGACGAACCGGACGGCCAGGTGGAACCGGGCCTGGCCCTGCGGGAGCGCATCACGCGCGTCATCCGCAGCTTTCGGCCCGAGATCGTGATGACCCACGATCCGACGGTCCTCTTCGTCAACAACGAGTGGGTCAACCATCCCGACCACCGGGCGGTGGGGCTGGCCACGGTAGACGCGGTCTTCCCGACGGCGCGTGATCCGCTCAACTTCCCCGACCACCTGCGCGACGGCCTGGGGGCGTGGAAGGTCGCGGAGCTGTTCCTGTGGAGCACCAACGAGGCGAACCAGCTGGTCGACATCGGGGACTGCATTGACGCCAAGATCACCGCGCTGTCGCGCCACGCCAGCCAGTTTCGCCACTTCGAGGAAACGGCGCGCTGGGTGCGTCGCCAGGCCGAGACACTGGGCGAGCGGGCCGGCTACTCGGCCGCGGAGGGCTTTCGACGGGTGATGCTGGCCCTATGAGCCACGCTCTCCGCCGACTCCTGGCCCTCTCCGGTGGCGTGGCCCTCGTGCTGGCGGCATGCGGTCCGACCGGTCCGGAGCCCACGCCCTATCCGACGACCGCCCCCTCGCTCCCCGCGTCCGCGGCGCGCGACGTGGTGGAGCGCTTCGCGGCGGCGTGGGCGGCGGGTGACTTCGCGGCAATGCACGCGCTGCTGGCGCCCGCGGATCGGGCGGCGTGGGACGAGGCGACGTTCGCGGCCGCGTACCAGGCTCTCGCCGACGCGGTCCGCCTGACCGATGTCCGATCGCGGGCCGGCGATCCGGTGCTCACGGCCCTGCCCCCCGAGCCACGCCCGCCCGATCTGCCCCCGCCGGCGGCCGCGTCACCCGTGCCCGGCGCGTCGGGCGCACCCGCGTCGAGCCCCGCCACGCCGCGCGCGGATCCGTCGACGGTCCTCGACGGGCCGGTGCCTGGGCTCGCGGTGCCGCTGGCAATCCAGCTGGTGACCGATCGGTTCGGCACCCTGCGGCTGGCGCGCGACATCCCCGTCACCCAGGGCGCCGACGGCTGGGGAATCCGCTGGGATCCCGCCCTCATCTATCCGGAGCTCGCCGGTGACGGCACGCTGAGCGTCGCCCGCGAGCTGTCGCCGCGCGGCAGCATCCTCGGCGCCGATGGCACGGTGTGGGCCGACAACCGGGACGACGGCACGCGTGTCTACCCGCAGGAGTGGTTGGCCGGTCAGACGATCGGCTACGTGAGCGACGTGACCGCAGAGGATCTCGAGAGGCTCGCCGCGGACGGCTACCTGGCCGGCGATGTGGTCGGACGCAGCGGGCTCGAGTACGGGGCCGAGGAGCTGCTGCGCGGCACGCCGGGCTGGACACTGACGGCGGAGCACGAGGGCTCCGAGGGGGTGACGCTCGCCACCACCCAGATGGTCGCGGGGGCCGACATCACGATCACGCTGCGCCCCGCCCTCCAGTCGCGGGCCGAGCAGGCGCTCGCCGGCCACGGCCTCGGCGCGACAGCAGTGGTCGACCCGCACAGCGGCGACGTGTGGACGCTCGCCTCGGCGCCGGCCTTCAACCCGAACGCCATGACCCTGGGCACCACCCTGGGTGGCGCGCCCCTGGCCGCCCCCTCGGCCCAGCAGATCTCAAACAACGCGGTGCTCGGCGCCTACCCCGCGGGCTCGTCGTTCAAGCCCTTCACCCTGGCCGCCGCCTACAAGACCGGCGTCGCCGACGCGGGCACCCGGATGCCGTGCCCGGGCACGTGGACCTTCTCCGGCTTCACGTTCCACAACTACAAGGACCATTCGCTGCCGGGCAACGTCACCCTGCCCGAGGCAATGGCCTTCAGCTGCAACACGACCTACATGCCGCTCTCGGTGCGCGTCTACGAATCGAGCCACACCGCGCTGACCGATCTCATCGCCGAGTTCGGGTTCGGATCGTTCACCGGCATCCGCCACCTGCCGGAGGAGACGGGGATCCTCCCCGATGCCGCCTACTTCGAGAAGACCGAGCGCTGGGACGGGCGGATCGTGCCGTACAACGAATTCGACCAGATCCAGCTGGCGATCGGCCAGGGGTCGTACACCGGCACGATGCTCCAGCTCGCCAGCGCCTATGCCGCGATCGGCAACGGCGGCACCCTGTGGACGCCGCGCATCGTGACCCAGGCCGTGCAGGCCGACGGCACCGTGCTCGAGCGCATCGGCCCGCACGAGACGCGCACGATCAGCCTGACGCCGGCCCAGCTGGCGCTGGTGACCGATTCCCTGGAGGCGGTCGTCAACCTGCCGTTTGGCACCGCCCACAGCGCGTTCGCCGGCTTCGGCCTGCCGGTGGCCGGAAAGAGCGGCACCGCCGAGACCGGCACGCCGAATCCGCACGCGCTCTTCCCGGCCTTCGCGCCCGCTGTCGACCCGCGCGTGGCCATCGCGACCGTGCTCCTCTACATGCCGCTTGGGACGGGCGGGGAGAACACCGCGCCGCTGGTCAGATCCGTGCTGGCGCAGTTCTTTGCGGGCGAATGAGCCTCCCGCGACGGAGCCCTGTTGCGCAGGGGGAGCGCTGGCGGGTAGCATCGGCCCTGCCGCACTTCATTCCCGACCAGGTCGTTCTCTCCCACGAGGACTCCCGGTGAGAATCCGCACGCGCCAGAACGCACGATCGTCAACATGATCAGCGACAACGCGATCCCGCTCAGGTTCCAGACCGCCGAGGTCGGCGTGGACTGGCTCCAGTGCAACATCGAATGCCAGGAAGGCTGCCCGGTCAACACCAATTGCCGGGGCTACCTGATGCTGGCCGCCGAGGGCCGCTTCGAAGAGGGCTACATCCTGGCCCGCGACCCGAACCCGGTGGCGGCGATCTGCGGCTACGTGTGCAGCGCCCCGTGCGAGAAGGCGTGCCGCCGCGCGGACATCGACAAGCCGCTCGCGATCCGGGCCATGAAGCGCTTCCTGGTCGACTGGCACTACGCCAACAACATGCCGGACCAGATCAGCATCGGCCCGTCGACCGGGAAGAGCATCGCGGTCATCGGTGCCGGACCGGCCGGCCTGGCAGCCGCCAAGGACCTCGCCACCTACGGCCACGAGGTGCACATCTACGAGGCGCTTCCCTCCGGCGGCGGCACGACCCTCATCGGTGTGCCGGCCTTCCGGCTGCCGCGTGATGTCATCGAGCTCGACGTGACCTACGTCGCGCGCCACGGGGTGGAGTTCCACTACAACGTCGAGATCGGTCGTGACATCACCGTCGACCAGCTGCGAGAGCGCCACGACGCGGTGGTAGTGGCGACCGGCTGCATGTTCCCGGTGGCGATGAACGTGCCCGGCGAGGAGCAGGACGGCGTGATCTACGGCGTCGACTTCCTCAAGCGCGCCAACCTCGGCCAGGAGCAGTGGGTCGGGGAGCACGTGGTGGTCATCGGCGGCGGCTATACCGCCATGGACTCGTCGCGCACCGCGCTGCGGCTTGGCGCAAAGACGAGCACCATCGTCTACCGCCGCGGCCCGGATGAGATGGTGGTGGACGAGGAGGAGCAGCACGAGACGCGCTTCGAGGGCGTGCGCTTCGAGTACTTCGCCAGCCCGGTCGAGGTGGTGGCGGACGCCAGCGGCAAGGTCACCGGGATGCTCTTCGAGCGTACCCGCCTCGGCCCGCCGGATGCCTCCGGGCGGCGCAGCGCGGAGCCGGTGCCGGGCAGCCAGTTCCTCGTTCCATGCGACATGGTCATTCCGTGCACCAGCCAGGCGGCCGATAACAACGTGCTCGGCACCTATGGCGCGAAGCTCAACCGCCACCTCGGCGTGACCGATTCGCGGACCATCGTCGAGGGCGGCTCGACCTCCTCGTGGCGCACCCAGCCGCTCAACGGGACGACGCCCAGGCGACCGGATGGGACGCCCTACAACAGCGTCGAGTTCGGGTTCGAGAAGGGCAAGATCACCATCAACGCGGACACCTTCGCCACCACCGCGGACGGGATCTTCGCGGTAGGGGACTTCGTCACCGGCCCAGCCACCATCATTGAGGCCGCGGGCCTCGGCCGCCGCGCCGCACGCTCCGTCGATCGCTGGCTGGCCGGCGTGCGCGGCGTGGAGCTTGAGGAGCTGCCCGTCATCAACCGCGCGACCATCACCCAGGCCCTCGAGCACGACATGCCGGAGGGCTACGAGGCGATCCATCGCCAGGAGATCCCGATGGCGCCGCCGGAGCTGCGCCGGGACTTCACCAGTCTGGTGGAAGTGGGCTACGACACTCGCAGCGCGGTGGCCGAGGGAAGCCGCTGCCTGCAGTGCAACCACAACATCAACATCGACGGCCCGCGCTGTATCCTGTGCGGGCTCTGCGCCGACGTCTGCCCCGAGGGCGTGATCTACATGATCGACAAGGCGCAGGTGGGCGGTGACGACCCGGAGATCGAGTTCTTCCAGTCGTGGCCGCGCGGAATCGCGATGATCATCGACGAGGAGCGCTGCATCCGGTGCAACCTCTGCGTCGAGCGGTGCCCCACCAACTGCATCACCATGGACCGCCTCGAGCTCGAGCGGTTCACGCCTGACGGAAAGGTGCTCTTGGAAAGCTACAAGGACAACGTGCTGGGACAGATCGGTCAGCAGGCTGGACCGGCGGTGCACCGATGACCATGAACGATCGCGGCAACCCGATCATTCGGTACATCAGGGGCTCGCAGGCCTGGCGCTCGCTCTTCCGTCAGCCGTACCCGACCACCAGCCGCACGCGCGCCCTCGCGGTCATGAACAACGTGTTCCTGCACCTGCACCCAGTGCGGGTGAAGAAGCACGCCGTGCGCTACACGTACACGTTCTGCCTGGGCGGGATCAGCTTCTTCATGTTCCTGGCGCTGACCGTCACCGGCCTGTACCTCATGTTCTTCTACGTGCCGTCCGTGAGCCGCGCCTTCCAGGACATCCAGGCCATCGAGACGAGCGTCGCCTTCGGCCAGCTCGTGCGCAACATGCACCGCTGGGCGGCGCACCTGATGGTGCTGACGGTCTTCCTGCACATGGTCCGCGTCTTCTACCACGGCGCGTACAAGCCGCCGCGCGAGTTCAACTGGGTGGTCGGCGTGGTGCTGCTCTTCCTGACCCTGGGACTCAGCTTCACCGGCTACCTGCTGCCGTGGGATCAGATCGCGTTCTGGGCCATCACCGTCGGTACCCAGATGGCGGCCTACGCGCCGGTGCTGGGCAGCGAGACGGGCTTCTTCCTGCTGGGCGGCATCGAGGTCGGCTCGAACACGCTGCTGCGCTTCTACGTCTTCCACGTCATCTTCCTGCCGCTCATTGCCGCGCTCTTCATGATCGTCCACTTCTGGAGGATCCGGAAGGACGGCGGTATCAGCGGTCCGGTGTAAGGTCCCGACAGCGATGACGATCGAGAAGCGTCCCAACGCAACAGCCGACAAGAACGCGCCGACCCAGGCGCCGCGCGTGCCGGCCGTCGAGCGCGGCGCCGGACCCAAGCTGCCTGGCCCGCCCGGCGTGGCCGGAACGGAGCGTTTCCGCCTCCTTGCCTACGTCAAGCAGGAGTCGATGGTCCGCGTCGACAAGCGCCCCGACGAGACGGTGCTCACCTGGCCGCACCTGCTGCGCGCCGAGTTCCTCATGGCCATGCTGCTCTCCGGCCTGCTGGTGGTGACCTCGGTGTTCATCAACGCCCCCCTGGAGGAGATGGCAAACGCCGGCAACACGCCGCACGTCGCAAAGGCGCCGTGGTACTTCCTCGGCCTCCAGGAGATCCTCAGCTACTTCAACGCGACCGTGGCCGGCGTCCTGGTCCCGCTGGTCTACCTGGTGGGGCTTGCTCTCGTGCCGTTCGTCGACCGATCGCCCTACAAGGCGGCCCGTGACCGCAAGCTGATGTGGGTCTTCTTCATGTGCCTGATGATCGGCGGGATCATCGTCACCCTCATCGGCTCGTTCTTCCGCGGCCCGGGCTGGAACTGGGTCTGGCCGTGGCAGGGAATCTTCTTCACGCTATGACCAGCCAGCAGCCGACCTACGGCGAGGTGCACGGTCCGCGCGTAGGCGAGATGAGCCGTCGCAGCTTCATGCGCCGCATGCTCGGCGTCGGCGTCGGGCTGCTGAGCCTCGAGTTCATCGGCGGTTCGCTCGCCTTCCTGTGGCCGAACATCCGTGGCGGGCTGGGCGGCCAGATCAACGTGGGCACCGCGGCCGACATCGTCGGCAAGTTCCCCGAGTGGGCGGCCGGCGAGCCGTACATCTACAACCCGGCGCGGCTCTTCCTGGTCAATGTCCCCGCCTCCAAGGCGCTCGTGGACGGACAGACGGCCGACGTCCCGGATCCCGGCACCAACCTCGGCGAGGACGTGCCGCTGGCCGACCGCTCGGTCATCGCGCTGTACCGGAAGTGCCCGCACCTCGGCTGCCAGATCCCGCAGCTGTGTGATCAGAGCCACTGGTTCGAGTGCCTCTGCCACGGCAGCAAGTACACGGTTCTTGGCGAGAAGCGCGCCGGGCCGGCGCCGCGTGGCATGGACGGCTTCGCGGTGACCCTCGACGCGGCGGGTGCCTACGTCATCGACACCAGTGAGATCGTCTCCGGCCCGCCCATTGGCACGGCCACCTTCGACACCCGGGCGACCGGCGACATCCCGCACTGCGCCGGCTGACCGATGCGCCTCAAGACGCTCGGCGTCATCGTCCTGACCACGCTGGCCCTGTTCACCATGTTCTACTGGCTGACCGATAGCGCCCGCCGCGACGCGGCGCTCGCCGAGGTGGATGCGGAGAAGCTCGAGTACGCGGAGACCGTCTTCGGCCCGCCCGATGCCAACAACCCCGCGACCGCCAACTGCGCGCAGTGCCACGGTGCCGACGGCACCGGTGGCGGAGCAGATGCACCCGTCCAGGGACCGAATCTCCACGGACCGCGCGTCGCCGAGCGCCTGAAGATCAACCCCAACTACGTGCACCTGGTCATCAGCTACGGCGGGATCGTCGTCTCCGGCGACCCGAACTCCAAGATGCCCGCCTGGTCCACCGAGGCCGGCGGCCCGCTCACCGTGCAGCAGATCGACGCCCTCACCGCGCTCGTCACCTCGTGGGCGGAGGAGTCGGCCGGGGAGTCGCAGGCACCGGTCGAGAACACGGTTGAGGCCGGCGCGCAGGTCTACGTCTCGGCGGGCTGCGGCGGCTGCCATGGCGCCGATCTGGCTGGCGTGGAGGGCCAGTTCCCGAACATCCAGGGCATCGGCAGCGAGATGGTCACGGACCTCCCGATTCCGCCGGCCGGCCTCGACCAGATGCAGGCCGACTACGACGCCGATCCGCGCGACTTCCTGACCAAGTGGATTCGCGACTCGTGGACCAACTACAACGGCGGCGAGACCACCGGGATGCCGCAGTTCCCGGACACGCAGCTGCCGGATGACCAGCTCGAGGCGCTGATCACGTTCCTCCTCGAGGGAGACCACGGCTCATGACCGTCGCCCACTATCGTCCGCGCCGCCGGCGTGGTCTCGCCGGCCTGATCGGCAGCGTGGACGACTTCATGAGCTGGCTGCTGTACGGCCACGAGACGTGGCTCGTCGCGCTCCTGAAGGGCGTGCCGCTCTTCATCCTCGTCTACTTCCTGCTCGACCTACGTCCCGAACTACATCTACTACCTCGTGACCCAGTACCTGCTGAAGTTCAGCGACGACGTGGGCTTCCTGGTCGCCAACAGCATCGGCGTGGGCAACATGGTGCTGCTCATCCTGCTGGCGCTCTGGACGCAGGCGGCGCGCGGCCGCTCCGGCTTCGCCTGGAGCCTGGTGCGATTCATCGACTTCAGCCAGCTGCTGTTCACGCTGCTGCTCCTCATCCCGCTGATGCTCTTCAACCTGGGTGGCGGCACGTTCGTGCCGGACCAGAATCAGAATCCGTTTCCGCTCCAGGCGCTCCTGCTCGGGGCGATCGGCGCCGGCCTCGGCGCCGCAACGCTCGTCTACCTGTGGTTCGAGTACCGCCGGGTCACGGGGCGGGAGGCGGCTGAGGCCGCAGACGCCGCGGGCGACCGCGCATACCTCCCCGGCTGACGCGCTCCCTCCTTCTCCATCTCGCCTGGCTCTCCGCCGTGCTCGCCGCGGCCGTGGCCGTGCTGCTCGTCGAGCTCGCCACCCCGTGCCCGCCGGGCGGGGCGCTCGCCTTCGGCTCGTGCAGCCAGGTCCGCCCCTTCGCCCTCGCCGTGGTGGGTGTCAGCGCGCTGCTCTATGCGGTGGCGCTGACCGCGGTGCGCTGGTGGGTCCTGGGCCTGCGCCGCCGCGGCGTGGCCGACCCCCGCGCCGCGCGCGACTGGTATCTGCTGGCGGCAGCCATCGGCCTGGTGGTCGTCCCCCTCTTCACCTTCACCACCCTCTCTGCGCTCCGCTAGCATGAGCGCATGACCTTCGACCTCCGTGCCCGCCTCCAGGGGATCGCCACCATCGACGGCGACCGCCTGACCGTGACCGACGCGGACCGGTTCCGCGCCGAGCTCATCGACGATCTCGTCTTCGCCGCGGTGTTCGAGGATGACGCGGCCGCCCGCGAGGGCGCCCGCTGGGCGATCTGGAGTGCATCGCAGGCGCTGGGATGCGGCTCCGCCTCCATCCACGAGCTGTACATGGCCCGCGGCCGCGGCGAGTTCGGTCCGACCGATTTCACCGTGCCGGCCATCAACGTCCGCGCCGCGACGTACCTCACCGCCCGCCAGGCGTTCCGCGCGGCCCTCGAGCGCGACGCGGCGACTGTCGTCTTCGAGATCGCCAAGAGCGAGATGGCCTACACCGACCAGCGGCCCGCCGAGTACGCCGCGGTCATCCTGGCTGCCGCCATCCGCGAGGGATGGTCCACGCCCGTCTTCCTCCAGGGCGACCATTTCCAGTTCAATGCCACGAAGTGGAAGACCGACCCCGGTCCGGAGATGGACGGTATCAAGGACCTGACCCGCGAGGCGATCGCGGCGGGCTTCCTCAACATCGACATCGACAGCTCGACCCTGGTCGACCTGTCGCTCGCCACTGTCGCCGAGCAGCAGCGCGTGAACGCGGCCAACACGGCGGAGCTGACCCGCCTCATCCGCATCCTGCAGCCGAGCGGGGTGACGGTAAGCATCGGCGGCGAGATCGGCGAGGTGGGGAAGAGCAACTCCACGGAGGAGGAGCTGCGCGCCTACCTCGACGCGTATGGCAACGAGCTCGCCGCCATGGGCGATGACGACATGGATCGCATCAGCAAGGTGAGCATCCAGACCGGGACCAGCCACGGCGGGGTACCGATGCCGGACGGCAGCATCGCCGAAGTGAGCATCGACTTCGACACCATGCGGCGCCTGTCGACGGTCGCGCGCGACGAGTACGGCCTCGCCGGCTGCGTGCAGCACGGGGCGTCGACCCTGCCGGAGGAGGCCTTCGGCCACTTTCCGGCACACGGGACGGCGGAGATCCACCTGGCGACCGGCTTCCAGAACATCCTCTACGACGGCGGCGGCCTGCCGGCTGAGCTCCGCGACGAGATGATGGCCTGGTGCATCGCCAACTGCGCCGACGAGCGCAAGGACGGCGAGACCGACGAGCAGTTCCTGTACAAGACGCGCAAGAAGGCGATCGGGCCGTTCAAGCGCCAGCTGTGGACGCTTCCCGACGAGGCGGCTCAGGCGATCGGCACGAACCTGCACGCCAAGTTCGGGCAGCTGTTCGACGCGCTCCAGATCCGCGGCACGCGCGCCCTGGTTGACCGATACGTCACGTCCGTCGACTTGCCGCGGGCCCTCCCCGCCGCCCTTGGCGGCGGCGCCTCGACGGCGGTCACCGCGGGCGCATCGGTGTTCGAGGACGACGGCTCCGGGGAGTAGCTCCTAGATACCCAGCAGCCGCTTCAAGACCGGCTGGTCGGCGAGGCCGATGAGGCGCCGGGTGGCGTCTGGCGGCAACTTCGCGAGGGCCTGCAGCGCGCTCGCCAGCTCATCCGGCGAGAGGGCTGCGATCAACGACCACAGGCGGTCCGTGGTGTCGCCGTCCAGATGGTCGATGCCGGCGAACAGCCGCTCGATGGCCGCCGGCTGGCCCGCCACGAAGATGCCGACACCGCGATCGAAGCGACGGACGAACTCGAGCAGGCCCGCCAGACGCTCGCGCAGGTCGGCAAGCTCGGGGTTGTCCCCACCGGCCGCGGCGAGCGCCACGCAGCGCTCGATGACCGGCACCACCGGCTCCGTCTCCCGCTCCTTGCGGGCCGCGGCGACGCGGCGGAACCATTCCCAGTGATCGCCGACCACGACCCACGCGGCGGCGGCGGGGCCGCGGTGGCCGGAGCGCCGCGGTCCATTCGCGCGCTGGATGAGGCCCCACGTCTCGCACTGCGCCAGCGCCAGGCTCGCGGCGCGATGGCTGATTCCCAGCGCGCGCCGCAGCTCCGGCTCGGTCAGGGGTCCGCCGTGGGCCAGGAGGTAGCCCTGGACCGTGGCGGTCGACGGGGCGACGCCCCAGGCCGCACCGATCTCGCCCCACGCTGCGGCGAACGTCCGGCGGATCGACTCCGCATCGGTTGCCTGCGATGTAAACGTGCTACTCACGCAAGCATGTTAGCCGAAGGACCGACGAACGAGCGGGCATGAAAACGCCCCGGCCACGGATGGCCGGGGCGGTTGGGCGGCGGAGGGAAGACTAGTGGCAGCCGCCCGCCTTGGCGGGGGAACCATCCGTGTTGAAGGACGAGCCGCAGGCGCAGCTGCTGACCGCGTTCGGGTTGTTGATCGCGAAGCCGGAGCCCATCAGCGAATCGACGTAGTCGATCTCCGCGCCGTCGACGTGCTGGGCGCTGAAGGCGTCGATCACGACAGGCACGCCGTCGTGGTCCTCGACCCGATCGTCATCCGCCAGGCGGTCGTCGAAGGCCAGCCCGTAGCTGAAGCCCGAGCAGCCGCCGCTCTTGACGAACAGCCGGAGGCGCGCATCCGCCTTGCCCTCGCGGGAACGGAGCTCGATCACCTTGGCGGCCGCGGCCTCGGTCACGGTCACGAGCGGGGCGACGGGCGCCGGGGCAGGTGCGGTGGTCTCGTGAGTGGTCTCGGACATGGTCATCGGTTCGAAGGTCTCCTTACCCGCACGGTCGCGCGCGGATCGGGGTGGGTGATATCGCTGCGCAGAAGTATAGCAGCGTGATTGCTTGATTCCGCAACCACAAGCTGGGTGCTCGGCATCGGCCGCCGGCGCGGCTTCATCGGTACACTGGAGGCCCACCAGATGATGAGGCAGCGCAGCGTGAACCTTGCCACCCGCATGGAGCGAATCGGGACCGAAACCGCCTTCGAGGCGGCGGCCCGGGCCCGTGCCCTGGAGGCGACCGGGCGCGAGGTGATCCACCTCGAGATCGGCGAACCGGACTTCGACACTCCGCGTCACGTCAGCGAGGCCGCCGCCCGCGCGCTGCTCGACCACGGCGAGACGCATTACACCGCGGCGACCGGTATCGCGCCGCTGCGCGAGGCAATCGTCGCAGACGCGAAGCGCTGGAAGGGGATCGACACCACCCCTGAGCAGGTGGTCGTCACCCCGGGCGCCAAGCCGATCATGTTCTTCGCGATGCTGGCGCTGGTCGACACCGGCGACGAGGTGATCTATCCCAACCCCGGCTTCCCGATCTACGAGTCGATGGCCCGCTTCGTGGGCGGGGTGCCGGTAGCGGCGCCGCTGCGCGAGGAGAACGACTTCCGGATGGACGTCGCGGAGGTCGAGTCGCTGGTGACGGATCGCACGAAGCTGATCGTGCTGAACACCCCGCACAACCCGACCGGCTCGATCCTGACCCACGACGACCTGCGCCGCGTGGCGGAGATCGCGGTGGAGCGCGACATCGTGGTCCTCGCGGACGAGATCTACGGGCGCCTCCAGTACGAGGGGGAGCCGCTCTCGATCGCGACGCTGCCGGGGATGGCGGAGCGGACGATCACCCTCGATGGCTTCAGCAAGACCTACGCGATGACGGGCTGGCGAATGGGCTACGGGATCGTGCCGGAGTGGCTGGTGGCGGCATTCAGCCGCCTGGTCATCAACAGCGTGTCCTGCACCAACGCCTTCGCCCAGTTCGGTGCCGTCGAGGCGCTCACTGGATCCCAGGCCGAGGCGGACGCGTACCGCGCCGAGTTCATCGCCCGCCGCTCGCTGATGATCGATGGCCTCAACGGCATCGACGGCGTCACGTGCCGCATGCCGCACGGAGCGTTCTACGCATTCCCCAACGTCAGCTCCTTCGGCCGCACCTCGGTCGAGATCGCCGATCACCTCCTCTACGACGCGGGGATCTGCGGCCTGGCCGGCACCGCGTTCGGGGCGCACGGCGAGGGCTACCTGCGCTTCAGCTATGCCAACTCGCGCGAGAACCTGTCGCTCGCGCTGGAGCGCGTGGCCGAGTCGCTCGGCAAGCTCGCACGCACCGGCGAGCTGGTCACCGCATGACCGATGCGCGTCCGCGCGTCTTCGTGGCGCGGATCATCCCCGACGAGGGGCTCGACCCCGTCCGCGCAGCTTGCGACGTCGACCTGTGGACCGACGAGCTACCGCCACCGCGCGATGAGCTGCTGCGCCGGGTCGCGGGCGTCGACGGGCTGCTCTCGCTGCTCACCGACCGCGTCGACGACGAGCTGCTGGACGCCGCCGGTCCGCAGCTGAAGGTGGTCAGCAACTTCGCCGTGGGGTTCGACAACATCGACGTGGCGGCGCTGACGCGCCGCAGCGTCCCCGCCGGCAATACCCCCGGCGTGTTGACCGAGACCACCGCCGATCTCGCCTTCGCGCTCCTCATGGCCGCCGCCCGGCGCATCCCGGAGAGCGTCGACTACGTGCGCGGCGGGCACTGGCGGACCTGGGGACCGATGCTCCTGATGGGCGTCGACATCCACGGCGCGACGCTCGGCATCGTCGGCTTCGGGCGCATCGGTCGAGAGATGGCGCGCCGTGGGCGCGGCTTCGGGATGACGATCCTGTATCACGACGTGCACCCCGCCACGCCCGAAGAGGAGGCCGAGCTGGGCGCGCGCCAGGTCGAGATGGACGAGCTGCTGCGCGAGTCCGACTTCATCAGCCTGCACGTCAACCTGACCGATGACACCCACCACCTCATCGACGCGGCCGCGCTGCGCTCCATGAAGCCGACCGCCGTCCTGGTCAACACGTCGCGCGGGCCGGTCGTGGATCCGGCGGCCCTCGAGGCCGCGCTCCGCGGCGGCGAGATCTTCGCCGCCGGGCTCGATGTCACCGAGCCGGAGCCACTCCCCGCCGACCACCCGCTGGTCGGGTTACCGAACTGCGTGGTGGTCCCGCACATCGCCTCCGCGTCCAGCGTGACCCGCGGCAAGATGGCCGCCATGGCCGCCGCCAACCTGCTGGCCGGACTGCGCGGCGAACGCCTCCCGACGCCGGTCAATCCGGAGGTCTACGACTGAGCCGCATGCCGAGCGCCAAGTACGAGCACCAGAAGCCACATCGTCCCAGCCACCTGCCACGGCGCCTGAAGCCACCGCCGGAGCGCAAGGCGGCGCCCGACATGACGTGGTTCGCCTACATCGGTCTGGCGCTGGCGTTCGTGGTGGTGATCCTGGTGGTGCCGTACCTGATCAGCTACGTCGTGGAACTGCTCAGCTCCTAGACCTGCGCGGTCCAGACGAAGACCTGTTCGTCCTCCACCTTCACCCGTGGGCGGGCCAGCGGCGGCAGCGCGACCGGGTACGCCTTCGCGTCGCCGCGGTAGCCGCCTGTCTCGCGCCATCGCGCACGTCCGTTGGCGTGCTCGCCTTCGAGGTCGAAGCTGGCGCTGTGGCATGCACAACGGAGGTCTCGCCACTCGGGACGGAAGTGCAGTGAGCAGCCCATGTGGGTGCAGATCGCCGAGAGGGCGCGCACCTCGCCACCGTCGTTGACCACGAAGCCGTCGAACGCGGCGGTCGAGAACCGGGTGGCGGTGCCCTCCGGCAGGTCGGCAAGGGCCACGACCGGCGACCAGAACCCCGCGTCGCCGACGAGCTCGCCGCCGCCGCCGGTGAATGTGCCGTCGCCGGGCGTGGCGGGCCGGAGCACGGTCGCACCCACGGCACCGGCCGCGAGCCCGGCGCCGGCCGCCAGACCGGTCTGCAGCAGCTGCCTGCGGGTCAGCCGGATGCGGCGGCTGGGTCGGTCGGCGATGTCGGCGCGGTAGGGAAGCGGCTGGCGAACGGTGGCCACCCCCGCGTCCGCCTGGCGCATGAGGAGCCGCATCTGGTCGAGGAACGCCGGGTCCGGCGTCCCGGCGGCGGGATCGACCGCGGCATGCAGCTCGGCCGCCAGGCGCGCCATCTCGCCCTCGTCGCCCTCGGCGATGTCGTCCGGGGACGGGCGCCCGTCGCGCAGCACGGCCTCCACGTAGCGCTCGAAGCGCTCCGCGGCCTGCTCATCACCGGCCTCGCCCATGCCGGTCTCTCGCGCGTCGCGCGGCTCAGCCATCGGCAGCCTCCTCGAGCAGCGCGGCCTTGCGCAGGGCGCGGTACTGGAGCACCTTGGCATTCCCATGGCTCACGCCCATCGCACGCGCCGTCTCGGCCACCGACAGGCGCTGGAGGAAGCGGAGCTCGAGCACCCGCCGATAGTGCTCCGGCAGGCGTTGCAGCACCGCGTCGACTCGCGCCGCCGACCGCTCGTCGTGGCGGCCGCCGGGGGTCGGCTCGGCCGCGGCGGACGGCTCCCAGCCGGGAGCCAGGCGCTCTTCGGTGACCAGCGGCAGGCGGTAGAAGGCGCGCCAATGGTCGGCGACCGCGTTCTGGCTGACGCGGTACAGCCACGAGACGATCTGCGGGGTTTCGCGGTTCACGTCGAGCTGCTCGACAGCACGCATGAACACCTGCGCCGTGAGGTCCTCCGCGTCCGGCCGATTGCCGACCCGGGCATAGATGTACCGATAGATCGGCACCACGTGGGCGTCGTAGATCTCCTCGAAGCGACCGCGCGGGGCATCCATCGCAGCCTACCTACGCGGCAGGTTACGTCGCCACGGGGTCGGGGGCGCGAGGGCGCAGCGGGGCGAGAAGGGCGGCGACCTCCTCCAGAAAGCGGGCATCGGTCTCGTCATACGCGGCGGAGTCGGACCCGTCGATGTCGATCTCGCCGACCACCGTGCCGCCTTCGAGTATTGGCACCACGATCTCGCTGCGGGTCGAGGTGAAGCATGCGAGGTAGCGCGGGTCGGCGTTCACGTCGTCGACGATCTCCGTCTGGCCCGACTGCGCCGCTGCACCGCAGATGCCGACGCCGATGGGAATGACCGTGTGCTCGGTGGCCGCCGGGCCGACCCACGGCCCGAGGTGCAGCTCGCGGCCGGTGGCGTCGACCCAGTAGATCCCCACCCAGTCGTAATGCGCGAATCGGTCGTGGAGTGCCTCGACCGCGCGCTGCGCAGCGGCATGAGGATCGTCGGCCCCGGCGACTGCGGCGCGAACCGCGTTCAGCGCGTCGCCGTGCGCGGCGGGCCGCGGCTCGTCGACGTCGTGGCTCATGACGGCTGTGCCCAGCGCTCCGCCCATTGGTCGATCCCGCCGATGGCCAGGGACAGCTCGGCGCCCTTGACGGTGAGCGAGTATTCGACCCACGGCGGCGTGCTGGCGATCACGCGACGGTCGACGAGCCCTTCGTCCTCCAGCAGCTTGAGCCGCTGCGAGAGCGTCGCGGAATTGGCGCCGCCGAGCGCGTCCTGCAGCTCGCAGAAGCGTCGCGTGCCGTCGCCCAGCTCGCGGACGATGCGCAGCACCCACTTCTGGCCGAGCGTGGTCAGCGCGGTGGTCGCGGCGCACTCGGCGCGCTGAGCGGCTGCCCGGCGCTCGGCCCTCGTGACGGGGGGTTGAGCGAGCACCGGCGGGGTCCCGGCTTGCATCAGGCGGCGGACGATAGCACCGGGCGCAGGCAAGGGCAATCGGCCCGCGCCGTCACTCCACGGTGATCGTCATGTTCATCGCCGAGTGGATCTTGCAGGTGACTCCGAACTCGCCGGCGGTGTCGAAGGTGTATGTCTCGGATGCGCCCTGCTGACCGAGGTTGAAGTCGAAGGCCGCATCGGCAGCGGCTTCGCCGTCGGTGCCATTGGTGGCCGTGTGGCGGGTGCTGTCCTCGTTGACGAACGTGACGCTCGTACCCACCGGGATCGTGAGGGTCGGGACGTCGCCGGAGGCGTCCGCACCGCTTGCCGTGAACTCGAAGCCGGTGATGGTCACCGTCACGTCGCCAGTCGCGGCCTCGCTGGCGGATGCGCTGGCACTCGCGGCCCGGCTGCTGGCCTCGGCGCTCGCCGACGGCGTGGCGCTGGCTGCACTGCTCCCCGCGGAGCTCGAGCAGGCGGCGAGGAGGAGGGCAAGGCCTGCCACCAGGGTCAGGCGAGTGGATCGGATACTCGTGGTCGGGTTGGTCGGCATCGGTCCTTCTCGTGCGGATGTCAGGGTGCGGCGTTCGCTGGCATCGATCAATACGTCCCCGGTTTCGGTTTGACGCTCAGGAGGGGAGACCGCATAGTGGCCGCGACCCTCCTTCCGCCCCGTGCGTCGAGTCATGCCACCTACCACGATCTACCTGGCGCCCCCGCGCCGCGCACTCGAGGCACCGTCCGCGGCGGTCGTGCACGACCTAGCCCGCCTCTTCGGACGCAGTGCCGCACTGGCCGGTGTGTCGCTCGAGGTCGAGCCCGGCCGCTGCATCGCCTTGACCGGCCCCAACGGGGCGGGCAAGACGACGCTCCTGCGCGTGCTCGCGACACTGCTGCGCCCGACGTACGGCACCGCCAGGGTGGACGGACTGGATGTCACGAAGCATTCCGCGCAGGTCCGTGAGCGCGTGGCCTTCCTCTCCCACGGCACCGGCCTGTACGGTGACCTGACGGCGCGCGAGAACCTGCAGTTCGCCGCCAAGATGCTCGATTTGCCTCCCGACGAGGCGCGGGTGCGGATCCCCGAGGTCCTCGACGCGGTCGGCCTCCACGCTGCCGCCGACCGAAGGGTGAGCGTCTTCTCCGCCGGCATGCGCCGACGCCTGGCCCTGGGCCGCACGATCCTCGGCCGCCCGTCGGTGGTGCTGCTGGACGAGCCCCACGCGGCGCTCGACGCGGATGGGATGCAGCTCGTGGCGCGCCTGCTCGCCGGCTGGAAGGCCGTCGGGGTCACGACGCTCGTGGCCAGCCACCACGCCGAGCTGCTCGGCGACGTGGCCGATGGCTCGGTTGACCTTGCCAATGGTCTCGTCACCGAGATCGCCGGCACCGGGGTGCGTGGCGTGGTGGGCGTCGCGACCGCGACCCAGCCCTCCGACCGGCAGCCGGCGCTCGCCACGGAGGCCCGCTAGATGGGACGGGATGTTGCCGTGGCGCTCGCGCTGGCCCGCAAGGACGGCCTCGCCGAGCTGCGCGGTCGCGTGGCGACCGGGACGACCCTGTTCTTCGGGGCGATCGTGCTGCTCCTCTTCGGCTTCGCGCTGGGGCCCGATGCCACCCGGCTGGCGCAGGCCGCGCCGGGGCTGCTGTGGCTGGCCATCGTCTTCGCCGGGCTGCTTGCCGTGGGCCGACTGACCGATGCCGAGACGGAGGACGGGGCGCTGGAGCAGCTCGCTCTCTACCCGGTGTCGCGCCAAGCGCTCTATGCGGGCAAGGTGATCGCGGGGTTCGTGGCGATGCTCGTGCTCGGCGCCGTCCTGCTCCCCGTCGTCGCGCTGCTGTACCGGGTGGACGTCGCGGCGGCGGCGCTGCCGCTGGCGCTGACCCTGCTGCTGGGCGCCGCGGGGTTCGCCGCCGTGGCGACCTGCTACGCGGCGCTGACGGTGCGGATGCGCTCCCGCGAGGTCCTGCTGCCGCTCCTCGTCCTGCCCGTCGTGGCGCCGCTGCTGCTGGCCGCCGTCAAGGCAACGACCGTCTCGCTGTCCGGCGACCCGTTCGGCGAGCTCGGGGCGTGGCTGGGGCTGCTGGCCGCCTTCGACGCCCTGATGCTGATCGCCGGCGCGGCGACGTACCGCTTCGCCCTGGAGGACTGATGAAGACCCGCATCCTCGGCTGGATCGCGCTCGTGGCCGTGGTGGCCGCCACCGCGAATGCCCTGTTCGGGGTGCCAGCCGATCTGAACCAGGGCGACGCCCAGCGGGTGATGTATGTCCACGTGCCTGCCGCCTGGCTCGCCTACCTGTCCTTCGGCGTCGCCGCGCTCGGCGGGATCGGCTGGCTGTGGCGCAGGGACCCGCGCTTCGATTGGGCGGCGCACAGCGGCGCGGAAATCGGCGTCATGTTCACCGCCTTCACCCTGTGGGCAGGTGCCATGTGGGGCCGTCCGGTGTGGGGCGTCTTCTACCAGTGGGAGGACCCGCGCATCCTCTCGACCACCATCCTGCTGGCGCTGTACACCGGCTACCTGCTGCTGCGCCGGCTGACCGATGACCCGATCCGTCGCGCCAACCGCGCCGCGGTGGTGGGCATCGTGGCGGCGCTCGACATCCCCATCGTCCACTTCAGCGTCGAGTGGTGGCGCGGCCTGCACCAGGGTCCCACCATCGGATCGCCGGAGCGCGTCCTGGATCCCGCCGCGCCCGGCCAGTTCGTGCTGGCGTTGCTCACCATGCTGGGCGCCTTCACCCTGGCCTGGCTGTACCTGATGATCCGCCGCTACCAGCTTGCCGAGCTGCATGCGCGGACCGATGAGGCAGCGCGCCGCGGCAGCCTGGCCGCCGCGCGCGCGGCGGCCGATCCCGGCATCGCCGAGGTCCTCCCCTCGCGCGGGGAGACCGCCTCGTGAACCCGCTGCCGTTCGTCGTGGCCGCCTACGTGGTGATCGTGGGTGGGACCGGCGCCTATGCCGTATGGCTGTGGCGCCGTATCGCGAGGGCTCGCCGCGAGCTCGCCGAGACGGCGCCGAGCCCGGACGCCCCACGGGACGACGCGTGAGCCTGGCTCGCCCCATCCCGCCGCCGCGCCCTGACGAGCGGCGCCGCTGGCCGCTCCTCATCCTGGTCGCCGCGATCGTCGCGGTGATTGCCTTCGTCGCGCTCACCAACGTCGGCAGCGCGCTCGTCTACTACCAGACCCCCACCGAGCTGGCCGACCGTGGCGCCGCCGCGGTAGGACAGGCGGTGCGCCTCGGCGGTCTCGTGAAGCTCGATACCCTCGACTGCACGGATGGCGGCGTTCACTTCGTGCTCACCGACAACCAGACCGATGTCGACGTCGCGACCGCACCGGGCGCCACCGCCTTCTGCCCTCGCGAGGGCGTCGGCGTGGTCGTCCAGGGCACGCTGCGGGCCGACGGCACGTTCGATCCGGACGAGGTCATCGTCAAGCACGACGAGAATTACGTGGCCCCGTCCGACGGCGGGATCCCGTCGCAGGTCATCGACCCCGGGACGTAGATGCTGCCGACCATCGGGCACGCGGCGATCCTGGTCGCCCTGGCCGCGACTGCGTATGCGGCGCTCGCCTTTGCGCTTGGTGCGCGGCGCGCCGATTGGGCTGCGGTCGCCAGTGGGCGCCACGCCATGCTTGCTGCGTTCGCGCTCACCGCGGTGGCCAGCGTGGCGATGATGGCGTCGCTCCTCGGGCACGACTTCAGCATTGCCTACGTTGCGCGCAACAACGCGACCACCACCCCGCCGTTCTACAGCGTCATCAGCCTCTGGGCGGCGCTGGAGGGCTCGATCCTCTTCTGGGCGCTGCTGCTCACCGGATGGAGCGGCCTCGTCCTGCATCGGTACCGCGGTCGGCACGCCGAGCTGATGCCGTGGGTCGGCCTGACGCTCGCGCTGGGAATGCGGCTTCTTCTTCGCGGTCATGAGCTGGCCGGGCAACCCGTTCGAGCGTCTCACCCCGGTGCCGGTGGAGGGCAACGGGCCGAACGCGCTGCTCCAGAACCATCCGTTCATGGGACTCCATCCGCCGCTGCTGTACCTCGGCTATACCGGGCTGGCGGTGCCGTTCGCGTTCGGCATCGCGGCGCTCGTCACCCGCCGCACCGGACCGGAGTGGCTGGCCATCGTGCGCCGCTGGACGGTGATCCCATGGATCTTCCTGACCGCGGGCATCGTGGCCGGGGCGTGGTGGAGCTACGAGGTGCTCGGCTGGGGCGGCTACTGGGCCTGGGACCCGGTCGAGAACGCGGCGCTCCTGCCGTGGCTCACCGCCACCGCGTTCATCCACTCCAGCATGGTCGCCGAACGGCGTGGGGGCCTGCGCACATGGACGATGGCGCTCGTCATCTTCACCTACGTCCTGACCCTGGTCGGCACGTTCCTGACCCGCAGCGGGGTGGTGGCCAGCGTGCACGCCTTCACCGCCTCGGGTATCGGTCCGTGGTTCGCGGTCGCCATCCTCGTCTCGCTGGCCGCGGGCCTCGGGCTGCTGGTCTGGCGGCTCCCCGACCTGGGTGACCGCGAGGCCGCTCCCGGGGTGGTGAGCCGCGAGTCTGCGTTCCTGCTCAACAACGTCCTCTTTCTAGGCCTCACCTTCGTCGTGCTTTTCGGTACGTTGCTGCCGATGGTCGTCGAGGGCGCCACCGGCGAGCGGATCAGCGTCGGCGCACCGTACTTCAACGCGATCAATGCTCCGCTCTTCGGGGCGCTCCTGTTCCTCATGGCAGTCGGCCCGGCGCTGCCCTGGGGGGGCACCTCGTGGGCCACCGCGCGCGATCGATTCGGAGGCCCCGCCCTGGCGGCGGTCGCCGCGACCCTCCTCGGGCTGCTGCTGGGCATGCGTGGCATCCCGCAGCTCGGTGTGCTGTTCCTCGCCGTCTTCGTGATCGGCATCCTGGGCGACGAGCTGGTGCGCGGCGCGCGATCCCGCAGTCGCACGCGCCGCGAGGCGCCACCACTGGCAGCCTGGCGGCTGGCGACACGTAACCGGCGTCGCTACGGTGGCTACCTCGTCCACGCCGGGGTGTGCGTGATGGCCATCGCGGTGGCGATCAGCTCGACCGGCGCGCGCGAGGCATCGGCCACGATGCGCGTCGGCGAGACGATGCAGCTGGGCAGCTACCAGCTCACGCTGCGCGACGTGGTGGTCGAGCCGCTGGCGGCGGACGCGCGCGTGGTCGAGACGCGCGCGACCATCGATTACGGCGGCCCGAACCGCGGCACGCTGGCCACCGCTCAGCGCAGCTACCCGAACTCGACGACGCCCATCGCCACGCCCGGGGTACGCAGCTTCGCCACCGAGGACCTGTACGTCACCCTCCTGCAGGCCGATCCGACCGCAGGCACGGCATCCATCCAGGTCTTCCTCAACCCGCTGGTGGCGTGGATCTGGATCGGTGGGTTCGTGGTCGTGCTGGGGGCGATCTTCGCCGTGTGGCCGGACCGACGTCGGGTCGGCATGGTTACGGCATCGGTTCAGGCGGAGGGCGCGTGATGCGCTCCGGCCTGCGCTGGCTGCTCCTGCCCCTGGTCCTGCTGCCGCTCGGCTGGCTGCTCTTCGTCAACATCGGTGTCGACCCGCGCACGATCCCGTCGCAGATCATCGGCGAGCGGCTGCCCGGCTTCTCCCTGCCGACCCTCGAAGGGGACACCCTGACCGATGCGGACCTGGCCGGCCGCCCGGCGGTGGTGAACTTCTGGGCCAGCTGGTGCGGTCCCTGCGTAGACGAGCACCCGGTGCTGCTCGACGCGGCGCAGCGCCACGGTGGCGATCTGCAGCTGGTGGGCATCCTCTACCAGGACCGCGCGGCGGCCGCCCAGGGTTGGCTGCGTCGCTACGGGAGCGGAGGCTGGCCGACCGTCGTGGATGACGGCAGCCTGGCGCTCGACTTCGGCGTCACCGGACCGCCGGAGACGTACTTCGTGGACGCCAGCGGCATCATCCGCCAGCGGGTCGTGGGGCCGGTGACCACGGACGCCATGCGCGCCGGTCTGGCGTCCATCGGGGTGACGGGCTCGTGAGGCGCTGGATCGGTCCGCTGGCGCTGGCCGCGGTGCTGGCGCTGGTCGCGGTGATCGCCCTGCTTCCGTCCCCGCCGGCCGCCGATCAGGTGGCCGCCCTGGCCGGCGACCTGCGCTGCCCCGACTGCCAGGCGCTCTCGGTGGCGGAATCGCGAACCGCAGCATCGATCGCCATTCGGCGCGAGATCGCGAGCCAGCTCGCCGCCGGGCGCAGCGTGGACGAGGTGCGCCAGCACTTCGTGGATCGGTACGGCGCGTGGATCCTGCTTCGCCCTGCCAGCCCGCTCGCGTGGGTGGTGCCGCTGGTGGCGGTGGTCGCCGCGGTCGCCGCGCTGGCCGCATGGCTGTTCGGGCAACGACGGCACCCGCTCACCCCGATGAGAGCTCCGCTGGATGCCGCGACGCGCCAGCGGCTGGCGGAGGAGACGGAGGCGCTGGATGCCTGACCCCGCGGAGCTGCTCGTAGTCGCATTCCTGCTCCTGGTCGTCGCGGCGGCCGCGGCGACGCCGTATGTGCGGCGGCCCTCCGCGCCATCGGCGGCGGCCGAGCTCGACGACGTGGCGATCCGGCACCGCGTCGCCATCGATGCTCTGCGGGACCTGGAGGCGGACCGACAGGCCGGGTCGCTGGACGACGCGTCGTACGTCGCCAGCCGCGCCTCTGCCGAGATGGAGGCCGCCGACACCCTCCGTGCCCTCGATGCGACACGCGCGGCCGGCGCACGCACGGCGCGACCCGGGCGCGATGCTCGCCGCCCGGTCGCGCTGGCCGGCTCGCTCGTCGCCGGCGCGGTCCTGCTCGGTCTCTTCGTCCCCCCGCCCCTGGGCGTGGCCAACCGCACGCTCGACCCGCGGCGCGATCGAATCGAGGAGGCGATGGTTCGCTTCCAGGCCAACGAGTCGGATCCACAGGCCATCTCCGACCTGGCCGACGCGTACCTGGCCGGCGACAGCCTGCCCGACCTGGAGCGTGCGCAGGCGGCGCTGGTGCTGCTGATCAACCTGCAGCCGGCGAACGCCTCGGCGTATGCACGGCTCGCGACCGCCCAGCTGCGCGCCGGTGCCCTGGACGCGGCCACCCAGACGCTGGATCGGATGGACGTGGTGGCGGCCGACTCGCCCGACCTCCCGTTCCTGCGCGGCCTGGTGGCGCGTGAGAACGGCGACGACGCGGAGGCGCGGCGCCAGTTCGGGCTGTTCATCGAGGCGGCGCCCGACGATCCGCGGGTGTCGATGGTGCGCGCCCTGCTGGACGGCGGCTAGTCGAGGATCCGGGCGAGGGTCTGCTGGAGCTCGTCCAGCTCGTCGGCGGGGATGCGGTCGATGAAGTGCTCGGCGACGCCGCGCAGGTGTACCGGCGTCGCGTCGCGCAGCCGCGTGTAGCCACGCTCGGTGAGCTGTGCCCATTGGCCGCGGCGATCCGACTCGCAGGTCGCGCGCTCGACGAACCCCTCGCGCTCGAGGCGATCCACGAGCCGCGTGATGCCGCTCCGCGACAGGAGCAGCCGGTCGGCCAGCTCGCCCATCCTCAATCGTCGCGCCTCGGTGTTGGCGAGCTGGATGAGGACGTCGTAGTCGGCCAGTGCCATGCGCTGCTCGTCGTGCAGCTCCCGTTCGAGCAGGCGCGTGACGCGCGCATGCGCGCGCAGGAAGGTGGCCCACGCTGCGAGGCGGGGATCGTGCGGGGTCATCGGTTCGGGGGACATCGGTTCGTCGGTCACGTCGTTACTTGCACATGCAACGATATCGGTCTATTGTTGCATCGTCAACTATTGACCGATGCGCCGGTGGGTCCGAGCGCGTCGTTGGGGGCAAGGCTAGCACGGGAACTGGAGCACACGATGACCTGGGAACTAGACGCGTCGCACTCGGGAGTGACGTTCTCCGCCAAGCACATGATGGTGACCACGGTGCGCGGCACGATGGCGATCGCCGACGCGAGGCTCGACTTCGACGAGCGGCACCCCGAGCGGTCCTCGGTCCTTGCGCGCATCGATCCGGCCAGCATCGACACCCGCAGCCAGCCGCGCGATGCGCACCTGCGCTCGGCGGACTTCCTGGATGTGGAGCGGTACCCGGCCATCGAGTTCCGCAGCACCTCGGTCGAGCGGGCTGGCGATGCCTGGAAGCTACATGGCGACCTCACGATCCGCGGCATCACGCGCCCGGTTGTGCTGGATGCCGAGCTCCATGGCGTGCAGCCCAACCTCCAGGGTGGTCGGCGAGCCGCGTTCAGCGCGGCCACCACCATCGATCGCGAGGATTGGGGACTCACCTGGAACGTCGCCCTCGAGCAGGGTGGCTGGCTGGTGAGCAAGCAGATCCGGATCGAGATCGACCTGGCGGCCGTCGAGCCTGCTCGGGTCGAGCAGGACGCTCAGTCCCCAGTGCGCGAGCCCGCCGGAGTCGCCTGAGCCGGGCCGGGCTGGGCCGTGGCACCACCCCGGTACCTTCCACCCATACCCCGCGCCACCGGACGGGACTACCGTCCGGGCGCATGAAGAGCAACAGGCCGGGGGGCGGTCCTATGCGGCGCGGCCAGCTGCGCCTGCCGCCGGGCCTGCGGGCGCGGCTGCCGCACTGGCTGGCACGCGACGTCATGCTGTTCTACACGGCCACCCTGGCCCCCGTCGCACTCTTGGTTGCGGTGGCGCGCCGCAACCCGGTCGAGATTGTCGGATCCCTCGCGCTGAGCGCGATCGCCGTGGCGGTGCAGTGGGCGCTTCCGATCCTGGCGCGCCGCACCGGACGCCGCCGGTTCGCACATCCGCTCGTCCGGCTCGGCGTAGTGCTGGCCTATGTCTCTGCGCTCACGTTCCTCGTCGCCGGCGCGCCGTACCCGCTGCTGACCCTGTTCGTTCCGGTGGTCGCCGGTGCCGCCGCGCTCGGCACTGCCGAGGCTGTATTCGTCGGCGCGGTGACCGTGATCATCTACCTGGTGCCAGTGATCTCTCACCTGGATCATGGATCGACCATCGGTGAGCGCGGTCTCGCCCTGGCCGGATGCGCGGCCATCGTCGCGTTTGGCACGCGGCGCGTGGTGGTCGCCCTGCAGGCCGCGACCGAGCAGGCGCGCAGCGCCGTGCTGGCCGAGCGACGGCGTGCCCGCCAGATCGCCGGCCTCGAGTCCGTGAGTGTCGCGCTCGCCAGCGGTGGACCGACCCCGGCTCTGCTGGACGAGGCGGTGCAGGTCGTTGCCGATCGCTTCCGCTACGACAGCGTTTCGGTGCACCTTGTCGACGGCGATCACCTGCGCCTTGGCGCGCAGCGTGGATACTCGAGGTCAATCGAGACCTTCGACGGCACGATCGGTCTGCTGGGCCGGGCGCGGAGCACCGGCAAGGTCATCCTCGCGGCGGATGTCGCAGAGGATCCCGACTACCTTGAAGTCGACTCGCGGACGGTCAGCGAGATCGTGGCTCCGCTGATCGCGGACGGGCGAGTGATCGGTGTTCTCAACATCGAATCTCACGATCGTCGCCTGGATCGGACGGACCGTGACCTGGTCGCGGTGATCGCAGGGCGGATGGCGAGCGCGATCGCGCTCGGGCAGGATCGACAGGGCCTCGACGCCCGCGTCCAGCTGATGCAGACGCTGCACGCACTGGGTGATGAGATCGGCGGCACGCTGGTTGCGGCGGAGCTGCACCAGGCCATCGTGGCCCGCGTCGGGGAGGTCGTCCCCGCCGCACTGGTCGCACTCGTCGTTCTGGACCGCACTGACGGCAGCTACCGGATCGTCCACGCCCACGGCGCGCCCGGTGCGGCCGGAGCCGAGGTCAAGCCCGGTGACGGCCTGGCCGGACGCGCCATCCGCGACCGGGCCATGGTCATCGATGACCAATTCAGCCGCTCCCGGTACGCACCTAGCGTGCGCGACGTGCCGGCGCCGGAGATCGTGCACGGCGTGGGAATGCCGCTCATGCGGCAGGGTGTGGTCGTCGGCGCCTTGAGCATGGGGCGGACGGTCGACGGGACGCCGTTCACCTCGCTGGAGCTCGAGGCGTTGCGCCTCATCGGTGCCCAGGCAGCCATGGCGATCACCAACAGCTTCCTGCACGCCGAGCTGACCGAGCTCGCCATTCGCGACCCGCTAACCGGCCTCTACAACCGGCGCCACTTCGACGCCATGCTGGAACGCATGCTGGCCACGCACCACCGTCATCGGAGCGCGACGTATCGCCCCATCGCGGCGGTCGTCTTCGATCTCGACAACTTCGGCAGCTTCAACAAGCTCCATGGGCACCAGGTCGGTGACGAGGTGCTCAAGACGTTCGCTGAGATCCTGCATTCCCGCTTCCGCCGTACCGATCTCGTGGCGCGGATGGGCGGGGAGGAGTTCGTGGCCGTCCTGGACGGTGCCTCGCGCGAGCAGGCGGTCGCGATCGCCGACGAGGTGCGAACCGCCATGGCGGATACGCCGATCCAGGTCGGAGCTGAGACGATTCACGTCACCGTATCCGCCGGCTGCGCGCAGGTCGACGAGTCGGAGCCCACGCGCGAGGCACTCCTCCGCACCGCCGATGTCGCGCTCTTCATGGCCAAGCGCGGCGGTCGCGACCGCGTGGTGGCCGCCTAGTCAGCGAGCGGGATCTCGATCCAGAAGGTCGAGCCCCGGCCGCCGTCGCTCCACATTCCGGCGCTGCCGTGATGCGCCTCGGCGATGTGACGCACGATCGCCAGGCCCAGTCCGGCGCTGCCGCCGTCCAACTCATGGAGCCCGTCGCCCCGCTGGGGCTGCCGCACCCGGTCCACCTTGTAGAACCGTTCGAAGAGGCGTGACTGGTGGGCCGCCGGCACGCCGATCCCGTCGTCCGCGACCATGAGTCGCGCCCGCCCATCGCGCAGCTCCCAGCCGAGGCGCACCTCGCCGCCCGGATGGCTGTACTTCACGGCGTTGTGGGCCAGATTGAGGACAGCCTGCTCGAGCCGCACCGTATCCGCGGCCACGCGCATGAAGTCGGGCGCGTCGGGGCGCGGCAGTCGAGTCACATGCATCCCGCGCCGGGTCGCCACCGGACCGATGCGTTCAGCGGCGCTGTCGAGCACCGCATCGGGATCGGTCGGTTCGATGGTCAGGCTGGTCTCGCCCGATTCGATCATCGAGAGGTCAAGCAGCTCATTGACCAGCTGCGCGAGGTGATCGGCTTCGCGCTCGATCTGGGTGACGAACTCGCGGGCCGTCGGCGCGTCGTCGATGGCGCCGGCGGCGAGGGTCTCGGCCAGCAGCTTGATCGACGCGAGCGGGGTACGCAGCTCGTGGCTGATGTTGGCGACGAAGTCGCGACGCACCCGCTCAATCCGGCGGACCGTCGTGACCTCGTGCATCGACACGACCAGGGCGCCGCCCGCGCCTGCCGACGCCACCGGGCCCGCGCTGATCGGCACCGCGTCGATCGTGAACGCGCGCTCGCCGCCCCGCCCCAGCTCGGCTTCGCCGGACGCCGGCTCGCCGGTTGCGGCCGCCTCTCGGCAGATGGCGTCCAGCGCGGCACTCCCGAAGGCAGCGATCATGCTCATCCCGTTCAGCGCCGCCGCCGAACGCTCGGCCAGCGCGGCCGCCTCCGCTCCCGCGCGGAGGATGCGCAGGCGCCGGTCAACGAGCAGCAGAACGACCCCGCCCGTCCGGCCGAGCAGCGCCTCGAACGCCGCCGATGCCGTGGGGTCCATCACGCTCCAGCGTCGGGTGGCGCGAGCGCGTACCCTACTCCCCGCACGGTTCGGAACCAGTTGTGGCCGTCTGCCGCGCGGAGCTTGCCGCGCAGCCAGCTCACGTGAACGTCGACGGTGCGCGCCTCGCCCGCATAGTCGTACCCCCAGATGCGCGACAGGAGCTGCTCCCTGGTGAAGATGCGTCCCGGATGGGCGGCCAGGTGAGCAAGCAGGTCGAACTCCTTGGTGGTCAGATGGAGCGGGTAGCCCGCCACCTCGACCGTGCGCCGTGCGACGTCGATGCGCACGGACCCAATCTCGAGCATCGGCTCGTCGGCCGGTCGCACGTCGGTGCCGTCGCTCATTGCCCGGCGGCCTCGCCGGAGATTCGCCTCGATGCGCGCCAACAGCTCCGGGCGGCTGAACGGCTTTGCGACGTAGTCGTCCGCACCGACCTTCAGTCCCACCACCCGGTCAATCTCGTCGCCCTTCGCCGAGAGCACGATCACCGGGGTCGTGATGCCTTCCTGGCGCAGCACGCGCAGCACCTCGATGCCACTCATCCCGGGGAGCATGACGTCGAGCAGGATGAGGTCGAGCGAGCTGTCGCGCGCCGTGGCGAGTCCCTGCTCGCCATCCACGGCGGTCTGGACCTCGTAGCCCTCCCGCGACAGGTTGAAGGCGAGCGCCGTGCGGAGGGTGCGGTCGTCTTCGACGATCAGAATGCGCCGCCGAAGGGCGCTAGGCATTCAGGTCCTCGACTTGTCCCGTCGCGACGTACACCACGTCCTCCCCGATGTTCGTCACCCGGTCGCCCAGCCGTTCGAGGTGGTGCGCCGCGAAGAGCATGTGGGTCAGCTGCCGAACGCGGTCCGGGTTGGCCTTCATGAGCGCCATGGAGTCCTCGTAGGCGGCGTTGTACAGCGCATCGAGCTCGTCGTCGCGAGCGCATACCGCCCGTGCCGCCTCCTCGCTGATGTCCACCAGGGCCCGCATCGCGTCGTGCAGCTGTTCGCGGCACAGGCTGTTCATCTGCGCGAGCTGAGGAAGGATGGGTGCCTCCGGTTCGCCGGACAGCTGCTGGGCGAGCTTCGCGATGTTCACCGCGTAGTCGCCCATGCGCTCCAGCTCCGCCGCGGCGTGGTAGAGGGCGAGCAGCTCGCGAAGGTCGCGGGCCATGGGCTGCTGGAGGGCCATGGCGGTGGTGACCTCCTGGTTCACCCGGCGCTGCAGGTCGTTCACATGTGCGTCGTCCCAGCGCACCTGGTCTGCGAGAGCGACGTCACGCTCGATCAGCGCCCGCCCGGCGCGCTCGAGCGCCGACTCGACCAGGCCGCCAAGCCGGAGGACGTCGTCCTTGACCATCGACAGCGCCTCGTCGAAGACCGAGCGCAGGCTCCCATGCTCGCGTCGCAGGCGACGCGCGGTATCGGTCTCGCCCCAATCGGTGGTGCGTGGCTCATCGTTCATCCGAAGCGTCCGGTGATGTAGTCCTCGGTCAGGCGCTCGGTCGGCCGCGTGAACAGGACCTCGGTGGGCGCCATCTCGACGAGGTAGCCAGCCCTGTCCTCGCCCATGGTAAGGAATGCCGTCAGGTCGCTGGCGCGCGCCGCCTGCTGCATGTTGTGGGTCACGATCACGATCGTGTAGCTCTCCTTCAGCTCGTGCATCAGCTGCTCGATCTTGAGCGTGGCGATCGGATCGAGGGCGCTGCACGGCTCGTCCATCAGGATGACGTCCGGTTCGACGGCGATCGCACGCGCGATGCACAGGCGCTGCTGCTGCCCTCCGGAGAGCGCCGTTCCCGGCGAGCGCAGCTTGTCCTTCACCTCATCCCACAGCGCGGCGCGTCGCAGCGAGCGCTCGACCAGCTCGCCCAGGTCGCCCCGGTAGCCGGCGACGCGCGGCCCGAAGGCGACGTTGTCGTAGATCGACTTGGGAAATGGGTTGGGCTTCTGGAAGACCATGCCGATCCGGCGTCGCACCTCCACCGGATCGACGGCCGGGTCATAGAGGTCCACCCCGTGATAGCGCACGGCGCCCTCGAGGCGCGCACCGTCCACGAGGTCGTTCATGCGATTGAAGCTGCGCAACAGGGTGCTCTTGCCGCACCCCGATGGACCGATCAGGGCGGTGACCTGGTTCCGCGGGATGCGAAGCGAGATGTCGCGAACCGCGCGGAACGAGCCGTAGTAGCAGGAGACGTGGTCGAGCTCGAAGACGGTATCGGACGCCGTCGCCTCGGGCGGCGCTGCCTCGGTTCGTGCGCCTGACTGGGTGGTCATGGCGCGTATGGTCGCGCGTTCGCGTCCAGCCTGCTCGTCGGTAGCGGGAGCGGGGGCTGTTTGCGTGTCCAGGCTCATGGCTTCACCATCTGCGGTCGTATCGGTTGCGGAGATAGATGGCGGAGGCATTGACTAACAGGATCACCGCCAGGAGCACGACGATCGCCGCCGCGGTGAGCGCGCGGAACTCGTCCTGCGGCTCCTTTGACCAGTTGAAGACGACCGTCGGCAGCGATGTGTAGGAGCCGGTCAGCATCCGTCCCGACATCGACGCCGTTGAAGGTGCCCACCACCGCTCCCACCATCAACAACGGGGCGGTCTCGCCGAACGCGCGCCCGAGCGACAGGATCGTCCCGGTCAGGATGCCGGGCGCCGCGTACGGCAGGACGTGGCTGCGGATCATCTCCCAGCGGGTGGCGCCCACCCCGAGGGCCGCCTCGCGAATGCTGTCCGGGACCGCTCGCAGCGCTTCCGAGGTGGTGATGACCACGATCGGCAGCACGAGGACGGCAAGCGTCAGTCCGCCCGCCACCAGCGTTCGCCCGATCCCCAGCAGCGTGACGAAGACGGCGAGCCCGAGCAGGCCATAGACGATGGCCGGAACGCCCGCCAGGTTGCGGATGTTGGTGCGGATGAAGCGGGTGATGGGCGTGTCACGCGCGTATTCCTCGAGGTACACCGCGGCGCCGACGCCGATCGGAAGGGCCAGGAACACCACGAAGGCCATCAGCAGCAGGGACCCGATGATGCCCTGCACCATGCCGGCGCGCGCGGCACGCGCGGAGAGCGGGTCCGTGACCACGCCGATCCCGCGATCGCCGAACGCGGCGCCGGACTTGACCACGATGTCGGCCAGCAGCACCAGCAGCACGCCGAGCGCCACGAGGAGCGAGAGCAGCAGGAGTACCTGCAGGATCGTTCCGCTGCGGTCGCCGCCACCGCTGCGCAGCCGCGCCTCCACGGCGGTCCTGGCGGGGAGCCCCTCTGCCGTGCCGGCCATCAGTAGCGCCTCCGAACGCGACGCACGAATGCCTCGCTCAGGAGGTTGAGCACGAGGGTCATGCCAAAGAGCAGCAGGCCAACGAAGAAGAGGCTCTCGAAGGTCAGCTCCGAGCCGCGCACGCGGTCCGAGCCGATGGCCAGCGCCGTCATGGCGGCGGTCATCGTCTGGCCAGGCTCGAGCGGGTTCAGCTCGAAGAGGGAGCCGCCGGTGCCGCCGGCAGCGATCGCCACGATCATCGTCTCCCCGATCGCCCGCGAGAGCGCCAGGAGCAGCGCGGCCACGATGCCGGATACCGCCGCAGGAACGACAACCCGCAGGCTCGTGGTTCGCTTGCGAGCCCCGAGCCCGTACGCGGCCTCGCGCAGGTACGCGGGGACGGCGTGCAGGGCATCCTCCGCGACCGACGCCACCAGCGGAGTGATGAGGATGCCAACCGCCAGGCCCGCGACAAGCATGTTGGAGAGCGGAGCGCCGGTGAGGGGCTGCACGAGCTTGGGGCTGATCCAGGTCAGCGCGAAGAAGCCCAGCACGACGCTCGGGATCGAGGCCAGGATCTCGACGACCGGCTTGAGCACGCGTCGGGCGCGCGGGGATGCGTACTCGGACAGGTAGATGCCAGCGCCGAGTCCGAGTGGGGTGGCCACCACCATCGCGATGCCCGCCACGATCAGCGTGCCGGCCAGCAGCGTCGCGATGTCGTACATGCCCCGCCTCGGGAACCAGCCATCGGTCGCCAGGGCGGCCTTGTCCACCTGGACCAGGAAGGTGATCGCATTGCCGAGCAGCGACGCGACAATGGCAATGCTGATGACCACGGAAAAGGCCGCGGCGCCCTTGAACAGGGCGGCGACGACGGCTTCCCTGCGGCGGCGGCGTGGCATGACCCGAAGGTCGGTCGCCCGAAGCGGTGGCTGGGCCGGGTATGCGGTCATCGGTCGGTCGTCAAGCGGTGGGCGTCAGCGGCCGTCCCAGGCGGTGCGGCTCTCGTCGAGGGCACCGGCATCGAGGGCGACGTAGTCCGCCTCCTCCACGGCCGAGATGCCCGCGTCGGAGAGGTAGTAGTCCACGAATGCCGCCAGCGCCGGATTCTCCGCCGCATTGTCCGTGTTCACGTAGATGTACAGGTCACGCGCAATCGGATACTCGCCACTCGCGATCGTCTCGGGGGTGGGAGCGACGCACCCGTCGCCACCGTCCACCTCGAGCAGCTTGAGCGTGTCGGCATTCTCGTCGGCGAACGCGTACCCGACCCAGCCCAGGGAGCTGTCCGAGCCGGCGATGTTCTCGACGATGACGTTGTCATCGGCTGACGCCTGGTAGTCCGGACGGGTGGTGGCATCCTGGCCGCGTGCCTCGGCGGTCTTGGCGATCACCAGCTCCACGAAGCTGTCGAAGGTGCCGGATTCCTCGCCGGGCGCTGTGACATCGAGGGCGGCCGACGGGTACGGGGCGTGGATCGCGCCGAACTCGGCGCCGACCTGGCCGGCGAGATCGTTCGCGGCGTCCCATGTCTCGAATCCCTGCGACTCGGGCCCGAGCAGGGCGTACAGGTCGCCGAAGCTGAGGCAGCTCACGGCGTCGTTGCCGACCGACGTGATCACCGAGAGGCCGTCGATCCCGACCTTGAGCTCGACGAAGTTGACGCCGTTCGCCTGGCAGGCGGCTGCCTCCTCGTCCTTGATCGCTCGCGACGCATCGCTGACGTCGGTTTCGCCGTTGCAGAAGAGGGCGAAGCCGTCGCCCGTTCCCGGACCGTCAACTTCGTATGTGACATCCGGGTTCTGGCTCGCGAAGTCCTCCAGCACGATCGATGTGATCGGCTCGACGGTCGAGGAGCCGGAGACGATGATCTCGCCGCTCAGGCCCGCGCCGCCACCGCTGGCGCCGGCGGAGCTGGTGGCAGCGCCCTGGCAGGCTGCGAGGAGCAGCGTCCCCGCGAGTGCGACGCCGAGCGCGGTTCGGCTCGAGGCCATGGATAGGTGCAACGTGCGTTCCTCCAGCGAATCGGTACAGTCGGTTCGCTTCCCATCCTCACCGGCCGGCCTCAACGCGGCCTCACGGGAGGATCAACGGAACGTCAAGGCGTCAGCCGAGGAGGGGTCGGAGCACCAGGTAGGCGACCGCGGCGGTGACCCCGGCCGCGGGGAGCGTCAGGACCCATGCGGTGACGATGCTGCGAGCCACGCCCCATCGCACCGCCGAAAGGCGGCCGGTCGACCCGACGCCCATGATCGCCGAGCTGATGACGTGGGTCGTGCTGACCGGCATCCCGAAGTGGGACGCGGTGAAGATGATGCTGGCCGCGGTGGTCTCGGCCGCGAATCCATGCACCGGGTCCAGCTTCACGACCTTCGAGCCCATGGTCTTGATGATCCGCCAGCCGCCTGCCGCGGTGCCCAGGCTGATTGCCGTGGCGGCGGCGATCTTCACCTCCAGCGGCACGACGAACTCGGGGATCACGCCGGCCACGACCAGCGCGAGGGTCATGATGCCCATCGTCTTCTGCGCGTCGTTGCTGCCGTGGCTGAAGGCCATGTAAGCGGCGGAGATCACCTGGAGCCGTCGGAATCGGTCGTTCATGCGTCGCGGGTTGGCGCGGCGGAAGACGTTGAGCAGGAGCGCCATCAGCAGGTAGCCGATCAGGAGGCCCCCGATCGGAGACGCGATGAGCGGCAGCAGCACCTTGTTGACGATCCCGTCCAGGTTCCATGCCCCCACCCCGCCGGCCACCATGACCGCTCCAAGCAGGCCGCCGATGAGCGCGTGGCTGGACGACGACGGGATGCCGAGGCGCCAGGTGATGAGGTTCCAGGTGATGGCACCGATGAGCGCTGCGGCGATCACCGCCTGGCTCTCGAACTGCTGGCTGACAAGGCCCGCGCCGATCGTCTTCGCCACCTCGGTCCCGGTGAGCGCGCCCACGAAGTTGGCCACCGCGCTCATCAGGATCGCCCAGTGCGGCTTCAGCGCCCGCGTGCTGACGCTCGTCGCGATGGCGTTTGCGGTGTCGTGGAAGCCGTTGATGTAGTCGAAGGCGACGGCGAGGCCCAGGACGACGATCAGGGCGAGGGTAAAGCCCTCAGGCATCGGTTCGGGCGCCTACGCGTGCTTGACCACGATGCCCTCGATGACGTTCGCCGCGTCCTCACACGCGTCGATCGTCCGCTCGAGGAGGTCGTAGACCTCCTTCCACTTGAGCACCTCGAGCGCGTCGTGGCCGTTGTTGAACAGCTGCGCAACGACGTTGCGCCCGATCCGGTCGCCCTCGTTCTCGAGCCGATGGACCTCGATCCAGTGCTCCTGCACGCCGGAGAACTTGCTCAGCTTGGTGAGCGCCCGCTGCAATTGCTCGCACTGCAGCACGATGATCTCGGCGAGCTCGATCGCCTCGGGGGTCGGCGCCTCGATGCCGTACAGAAGGCAGGTGTCGGCGACCTCCTCGATGAAGTCAATGACGTCGTCGAGGCGGCTGATCAAGTCGTGAATGTCCTCCCGGTCGATGGGCGTGACGAACGTCGAGTTGAGCTTCTGACCGATCTCGTGGCTCAGCTGGTCGCCGCGGTGCTCCACGTCGCGCAGCTGGCTGGCCAGCCGCTCACGCTCGCCGTAGTTGCGGAACAGCTGCTCCAGCATGCGAGCGCCGGTGAGCATGTTCTCGGCGTCGGCGACGAAGAGCTCGAAGAACTTCTCCTCGCGCGGGATGAATGGAAGGCGCATGGATTCGCCAGAGACCTCATGGGGAGATGGGCGAGTGACCGTGGGCGGCGCGCTGCGATGGTACGAGTTTCCGCGACCAGGATTGGGCCGCGTTCCGCCTATGGAACGCGCAGCAGAAGGAACAGGCCGGCGACGACGCCCGCCGCCGTGCAGCCGAGCACGAACCAGCTGATCGCGTCAGCGGGTCCAGACTCGTCGTCCAGCCGGGGGTCCTGCTCGGACATGGCGCCATCTTACGGCTCGCCGCTGACTGGCGCCGACGTGGACCCTTCCGGGAGCTCCACGACGACCCCCGCGTGACGCGGCGACCGGTTGTAGGCGGCGGCGAGGAGCCCACCCACGAGTCCGCCGACGACGGCACCGACGAGCGCCACCGCCACTCCCGTGGCGGGCACCACGACGTACCAGGTGGAACTGAGCCAGCGCAGCACGCCGATCTGGTCGCCGAACGGCAGCAGCCGGCGCGTCACGCCGAGGGTGAAGCTGAGGTCGCGTTGCCAATCCAGCACGGTACCTGCGAACCAGGCGATCAATGCACCGGTAACCGCCCCGACCACCAACCCCAACGCGAACCCGACCCAGCCACCGGCAGCCACCGACGTTCGGACCGATACGCCAGCCAGGCGCCCACGGACGAGCATCAGCCCGTCCGTCGCCATCGCCGGCCTGTGCTGCGACCGCGGCCGCGGGTGAGCAGCACGAGGCCGGCGCCGAGCACCGTGACCACGACTCCGAACCCATAGGCGAGGTAGAGCGGCAGATCCGGACGGCCGGGCGTACCGGACGCTGACGCCGCGCTTCGGACGCCGGACTCGATCTGCTGCTCGTCACCGGTGCCTGCCGACCCGGCGAAGCCAAGCACGGCCGCCTCGCCCGCGGGCCGCAGTCGTCCGCTGGAGTCATACAGCCCGAAATGCTCGATCCCGATCCCGGGCGTCTCGGTGGCGAAATCCTCCAATGTCCACCACACGGCGGCGCCGACGTATCCATTCGCGTTGGCCGCGCTTCGCCGAGATAGCTCGGCGAACGTGTCCTCGAAGACGTCCAGCTGGCGCTGCGGGCCGTTGGCATCGTCGGACCAGCGGCCGAACTCGAGCGCCATGATCGGCTTGCCGGGATTGGTCGCGTGGGCGGTCGCCAGCGCCGCGGCCGTTCCGGCGGCGGCATCGGTCCCGTAGAAGACCCCGTGATAGAAGGTGAAGCCGGCCACGTCGAGTGGCTCCTGCGTTGGGTCGTCGGGACCAAAGCCGTAGGCTGCCTGCCCGGTCAGCCGCGTCCCGTCGATGGCTCGATCGACGTCGTGCAGGACCTGGAGTGCCTCCCGCCGCTCGTCGATCCCGGTCGACTCGTTGGCGAGCCCGTGGAAGAGCACCGATGGGCGATTCATGTCCCGCAGCGCCATCTCGCGCAGCATCTGCACCGCGATGCCACGCTCCAGCGCGATGCTGAAGGTAAGCGGCGTGTAGTGGTAGAGCGGGATCTCCTCCCAGACCGCGAAGCCCATGCGGTCCGCCATCTGCAGCGCAAGGGGGTTCGCAGGCGTGTGCCCGGTCCGGAGCAGGGTTGCATCGACCGCGGCGGCGCGATCCAGCTGGTCGATCACCGCCGACGCAGCGGTGATCCGCTGGCCGCCGGCCGTGGCTGCATCTGCCCCCAGCTCGAGGGTTTCATCGTGCAGGCCGACCCCGGTGAGCATGCGCGGCTTCCCGTTCAGCAGCAGCTGGCCGGTGGCTGGGTCGACCGTGGCGCGACGCAGTCCGAAGCTCGACCAGATCGCATCCCCCTCCTCGCCGTCGATGACGAGGCGCGCCTCGAGGACGTACAGGGCCGGATGCTCCGGGGACCACAGGTCGGGGCCACCCATGAGGAAGCTGGCGCCGGCCACCGCCGGCAGGTCCGGCGTGACCTGACCGAGCTGCACCTCCTCGGCGACGAGGGGCTCGGCCCCGGCTGGGACGAGCGCGGTGGCGAGCGGGCTGTCCACGTTCTCGGGCGTCACCTCGGCCGAGTAGATGCGGAAGCGCACTGATCTGGACGGCGCCGGTGCGTCGCCGTCAGCGGACGGCGGTGCCCCGAGTGCGCCCGTGCCACCGACGACCGTTCGGGCGGAGGCCACGACGGCACTGACCTCAACGCTGTCGAGGTGGGGAACCGTATCGGCGCGGGCGACGGACACCGGTGGCGTGGCCTCGATCCAGGCGGGACGCGTGATTCCTCCGTAGTTCCACCAGTCGGCGAGGCCCCACGGCACGATGTCGTTGCGGCTTCCCCATGGAGGGTTGTCGACGCGCACCGCGATGGTGTTGAGCGTGCCTGCCATCAGCTGCTGCGAGACGTCGAACGCGAACGGAGTGTAGCCACCCTCGTGGTAGCCGACCCACGTCCCGTTGATCCACACGTCGGCGAGGTAGTTCACCGCCCCCATCTTGAGCGTCGCCGCCATCCCGTTCCATCGCGACGGTACTCGGAACGTGCGGCGGAACCAGCCACTCCCCTCGGTGTGGGCTGGCGGCGGATTCATGGCGCCCGGAATGGTCGTCGTTTGCCACGCCGCGTCAGCGTAGCCCCGCTGCTCGCGGCCACCCGCCTCGGCGCCAATGCGGTCGAGCGCCACGTCGCGGTCGGTGAGCGACGCTTCCGTGTCCAGGTCGGCAGGCTCGAATCGCCAGACACCATCGAGCGAGATGACGCGGCGGGGCTGCGCATCAAAGGTCGGGACCGGGATTCCGCCCTGCATCGCGACGGCCGCGCCATCCAGGTCCAGGATCGTCAATGTCGGCGGCAGCGAGCCCGCGACCGCGGTCGGTGCGCAGCCTCCGAGCACGCCTCCGAGCACGCCGACCATCGCGCTGAGGACGGCGGCGGTGCGTTGGCGGTGCCTCACGCGCCGACGTTCCCGAATGTCGCCCGCCCCTCGGGCTGATAGCTCTGGATCATGACCCCGCTCGGGGTCACCGTGGAGCTGAGCTGCTTGAGCCGATGCGTCTGGCCCACCTCCGGGAACAGCCGCAGTCCCTTGCCCAGGACGAGCGGGTAGATCACGAGGTTCAGCTGATCAACGAGATCCCGCTCGAGCAGCCACCGCAGCAGAACGCCGCTGCCCTGGAGCAGGAGGTCGCGCCCCGGCTGTGCTTTCAGCTCGCGCACGCGCGAGGCCACATCGTCGGACAGGACATGCGTGTTGTCCCACGCGGGGTCCGTCAGCGTGGTCGAGGGCACGTACTTGGGGACGACGTTGATGCCGTGGGAGACGGGATCGCCCCAGTCGTTGTGCGGCCAGTACGCCGCCCAGATGTCCCACGTGACTCGCCCCAGCAACAGCGCATCCATCTGCCCGTACACCGACGTGATGAACTCGCCCGTCTCATCGTCGCCGAACGGCGCCTGCCATCCGCCGCGGTCGAACCCGTTGCGGCGGTCCTCGTCAGGGGCGCCCGGCCCCTGGTACACGCCGTCCAGGGTCACGAATTCGGTGGCCACCAGCTTCATTCGTCGTCCCTCGCTGTCCGCGCTGCGAACCCAGACCCGGGTGACCGTCCCGGGCGGAATACCGGTATGACGGGGCTGAGCCTCCGGGTGTCGTTCTTCCGCAGAGCTACGTGGTCAGAGAGGGCCGTGTGGGATTCGAACCCACGACCGGAGGATTAAAAGTCCCCTGCTCTACCGCTGAGCTAACGGCCCGCCGAGCAGGATAGACCGATGGGCGCGCCACGGCGCGCCTCAGCCCCGTTCAAGCTCCTCGGCCAGCGCGGTCACCGCGCGGGCGATTCCCTCGGGGAGCTGCAGCGTGCCCGGCACCTCGACGCTCGTCGCGTGCCGTCCGCCGATGGCGCGGATCACGTCGGGCGCCTGGCGTTTCAGCAAGCGGAGGGTTGACGTCGCTGGCTTCACGTCGTCCGCCGTGACCGCGCCCAGCACCACGGCGCGGGCGTTGCGGCGTCGCGCGGCGTCCAGCCACGAGTCCGCCGGCACGTCGGGACCCAGGTACACGGCGTCAAGACCCGCGCGCCGCGCGGCCACCGCGAACGCCATCGCCGCGCCCTCGTGCCGTGAGCCGGGCGGAAGCCCGACGAGGATGGTTGCGCCATCGGGCCGGTCGCCCGCGGCCTCGAACGCCATCCCGAGGCGGCGCATGACGGCCGCGCTTGCCGCGTGCTCCGCCGCCACGCTCATCTCGCCGGACGCCCAGCGGCGCCCCACCTGTCGCAGGGCGGGGAGCAGCATCTCGTCGGCGACGGTCTCGAAGCGGGCAGTGGAGAAGGCACGGTCCAGCGCGCCGTTCATTGCGCCGCCGTCCATTGCCGCGGCAGCGACAACGAACTGCGTCACCAGCGCTGCGAAGGGACCGTCGAGGAGCGGCGCCGTACCCAGCTCGAGCCCGATGCTCGACAGCTCCGTGGCATCTGCCGCGACAACGCGCGCCGCCGCCTCTCGCGCTGACCAGCCCGAGTCGACAAGAAGGCGCATGGCTCGCAGCAGCTCGATCGCGGCGTCGTCATAGAGGCGATAGCCGGCAGCCGTGCGTTGGGGCCGCACGATCCCGTAGCGGCGCTCCCACGCCCGGAGCAGCGTCGCGGGAACTCCTGAGCGTGCCGCCGCTTGTCGAATGGTGTACATGGTTTGTGCACTATATCACGTGGCGAACCCTTGACAATGCTGCATGGAGCGGCGTAGGATGCCTCTACAAACCTTAGACAGACACTCGACACCATCACAGGAGCTTTCCCTATGACCGCATCGGCCATCCAGGCAATTCCGCGCAGCGATCTGGAGCTTGTCCAGGCGATCGCCAGCCAGGACGATGCGTCGCTGGCCGAGCTCTACGACCGCTACCGCACCCTCTGCTATGCCCTCGCCCTCCGCGTGGTGCGTGACCAGCAGCGCGCCGAGGACGTCGTCCAGGACGCGTTCCTCTCGGTGTGGCGCAAGGCAGGCAGCTACACCCCGGGACGCGGCAGCGTGCGGACGTGGCTCACCAGCGTGGTCCGCAATCGCGCGATCGACATCGTCCGCGCCCGCCGCGAGTCGACCGGCGACGACGAGCCGACCTTGCTCGCCATCCGCGACCCGCGCCCCGCGGTCGAGGAGCAGGTCGTCCACGCGCTCGACGCCGAGTTGCTGCACGCGGTCCTGGCCGACTTGCCGAGCGAGCAGCGCCGCGTCATCGGCCTGGCCTTCTTCGCTGGCCACTCGCACGCGGAGATCGCCGAGGAGACGGCCGCCCCGCTGGGCACCGTCAAGAGCCGCATCCGCCTGGGCATGCAGCGCATGCGCGCCGGCCTCGGGCGGAGCGGCTACGCCAGCGCGTGAAGCCACGGATCGGGTGGTAGAATAATCCACGCGCCACGGTTGATGCGCTCGGGTCGTGCCTGAGCCACCGAATCGGTAACGGCGCACCGGCACCGGGATCCTGTCGCGCAGACGCGTGCCGTCATCATTGACGGAACCCGAATGCGAATAGGTGAACTCCCATGCGGATCCTTCTGATCGGTGTCGGCACCGTGGGTGAAGCAATCGCTCGCCTGGCGGCCGACCGTGACTGGTGCGAGGCGATGGTCCTCGCCGATGTCGACGCAGCGCGCGCCGACGCCCTGGGCCGAACCCTCGGCGACGAGGCTCGCTTCCCGGCCATCGCGCTCGACGCGTCGAGCAGCGACGCCGTGGCCGCTGCCGCGCGAGAGCACCGCGTCGACCTCGTCATGAATGCGGTCGACCCGCGCTTCGTGATGCCCATCTTCGAGGGCGCGCTCAGCGCCGGCGTCCACTACATGGACATGGCCAACTCGCTCTCGAAGCCGCACCCCGACCGGCCGTTCAGCGAGCCCGGCCTCAAGCTCGGCGACGAGCAGTTCGCCCGTGCCGACGCATGGCAGGCCAGCGGCAAGCTGGCACTCCTCGGCATGGGAATGGATCCCGGACTGACCGATGTCTTCGCCGCCCACGCGGCGCAAGCACCTCTACGACGAGATCGACGAGGTGCATATCCGTGACGGCGGCGACCTCCACATCCCCGGCTACGCGTTCGCCCCGGTGTTCTCCATCTGGACGACCATCGAGGAGTGCCTCAACCCGCCCATCGTGTGGCAGGACGGCGGGTGGCACACCACCGAGCCGTTCAGCGCTCCAGAGTCCTTCCCGTTCCCGGAGGGGATCGGTCCGGTCGAGTGCGTCAACGTGGAGCACGAGGAGGTGCTCCTCGTGCCGCGCGCCATCGACGTCAAGAAGGTCACCTTCAAGTACGCGCTCGGCGGCGACTTCATCGAGAAGCTCAAGTTCCTCCACGACATCGGCCTGGATCGGACGGAGAAGGTGGCGATCCGCGGGGTGGAGATCAGCCCGCGCGACGTGGTGGCGGCCGTCGTGCCGGACCCGATCGGCATGGGCGACAAGATGCGTGGCCGCGCCATCGTCGGGACGTGGGTCATCGGTCGCAAGGACGGCAGGCCACGCGAGACGTTCCACTACCAGATGGCCGACGCGCAGGAGACGATGGAGCGCTACGGGTCGCAGGTGGTGGGCTGGCAGACCGGATTCAACCCGGTTATCGCCATGGAGCTCATCGCGGGCGGGGCGTGGTCGGGCAGCGGGGTCCGCATCCCCGAGCAGATGGATCCGGATCCGTACCTGGGCCTGCTCGACCGGTACGGCATCCACCACGCCATCAGCGAGATGGAGCCGGGGGCGCACGTACCCACCTGACGCCCGCAGGCGCCTATGTGATCCGCGACGCGTCGGTCGAATGGATCACGTGCCGCCACTGGGCGGCGAACCGGCTCCCGGACAGCACGAGAGCCGCCTGGCGGGAGGCGGCTCTCGAGATCTGGGAATGCTGAATGGTTGCGGGGGACGGATTCGAACCGCCGACCTTCGGGTTATGAGCCCGACGAGCTACCACTGCTCCACCCCGCGATGGAGCCCGTATGGTAGGTCATCGGGCCGTATCGGTCAAACACCGAGCGGCTCGTGCGCGCGCTATGCGGTTCGGTACAATGCCGCGCAGGACGCACCGCCACATGCGCCCCGGTGCACCCGTGCCACCGCGCGGGGGGTGCCAATGCTCACTCGAGGTTCCGCAACCCAGGAGGCTGCGAGCGCGCGCAGATGACCGGCAGGTACAAGAAGCTCCGCCCCTACGACGAGGCGCCCCGTGGACGCCGATCCCTGATTCCCTCGGCGCCCGACAGCGCCGCCGGCCTGTGGTTCGCGCTGGCGGCCATCTGGCTGCTGGTCGCGGCCGGCATCGGCCTGCTGTGGGTCGGGCTGCGCATCGCCCCCGCCTTCTTCCCCGAGGCGCTGCCCAACGGCATCGACGTTTCGTTCGCCATCCCGGTCGTGAACTGGACGTTCGCCATCACGCCCGAGACCGTCACTTCCGGCTTCTTCGCGGCCCTCGTCTGGGGCTGGCTCACCAACGCCGCGATCGCCGGCATCTGGTACGTGACCCCGCGCCTCACCGGGCAGCCGCTCGCCAGCAACGCGCTGGCCAACGTGGCGCTGGTGCTCTGGAACATGGGCGTGGCCGCCAGCCTCGCCGCGGCCTACATCAACGAGCTCAGTACACCCGGGCTGCTCATGGAGGCGCCGTGGTGGATCGACGGCCTGCCGCTGCTCGCCCTGCTCGTCGTGAACCTCGTCTTCTGGCGCAGCGTGCTCACCAGTATTCGCGGCGCCTACGTTTCGATCTACTACCTCGGGCTTGGCCTGCTCGCGCTGCTCGGCTTCTACGGCCTCGGTGCGCTGAGCGAGCTGCCGTTCATCAGCCTCAACGACACGACGCACGCCCTCATCGCCGCCGCCTTCCTGCGGCTGGTCTTCGTGTACTGGGTCGTCGGCGCGGCGGTCGGCGCGCTCTACTACGTGGTGCCGCGTGCGACCGGCAACCCGCTCTACTCCTCCGGCCTCGCCCTGCTCGGGCTGGCGCTGTGGTTCGTGCTCGGCATCGGCTCGGCGCTCGGTTCGCTGCTCGACCCTTCCGTGCCGCGCTTCGTGACGGCGCTCGGCGGCGCCGCCACCATCATGCTGGTGGTGCATGCCTTCATCGTCATCGCCAACCTGTTCCTGACCATCAGCGGTCGCTGGTCGCTGCTGCTCGGGTCAGGGGCGGTCGGCTTCGCCGTCGTTTCGCTCGCCTTCCTGGGGGCGTCGGCGATGCTCGACGCCATCGGCTCGCTGAGCGGGGTGCAGGCCCTGATCGGCCGCACCAGCTGGACGATGGGCAGCTGGCTCTTCCTCACCGGCGGCGCGGCCACGTTCGCCTGGTTCGCGACCGCGGACCATGGCCTGCCGCGCATCCTGCGCCGCGACTGGCGATCCAGCCCGCTGGCCGGCATCCAGCTGTGGGGCACGTTCGGCGGTGTCACCGTCGCCGGCCTGGCACTGATGGCCGGTGGCCTGGCCGAGGGCTCCCTCCGCGCCGGCGCGGCGGCCCCCGAGGAGCTGCGCAGCACGCTGGCATGGTTCGACGTGGTGGCCGGCATGGGCTTTGGGCTCATCGCCCTTGGCGCGCTCGCCTTCCTGGCTGAGCTGTTCCTGCTCTTCACCTCCGGCCATCGCGCGGACTACGTGGTTGCACCGGTCACCGCCGCGCCGCCACCGACCCCAGCCACCGACCCCGCCACCGCAACAGGCAGCTGACCACCGACATGAGCGTCCGCACCCCCATCGAATCCCGCACCTCGGGCCTCCCGGCCTGGGCCCTGTGGCTCACCGTGTTCGTCGTCCTCGTCGGCGGCGTCTACCTCGCCACCAACCTCGCCGGCGAGAATCCGCCGCTCGTCGGGCCGCTGCCCAGCGGATCCGGTGGACCGGCCGGTGGGGGCGCCGCGATCGCGCTCATCGAGCGCGCCGGCTGCCAGGGTTGCCACGGCCAGGACCTGGCCGGTGGCGGGGCGTTCCCCAGCCTGCACGGCGTGGGCGCTGGACCCAAGAGCGAGAACCTCCAGGAGCTCGCCGCCGCAGAGCCGGACAACTGGATCCACATCTGGATCAAGGGCGAGGACCCCCGCGTCTCGGATCCGGCGTTCCGGCTCGGCATGCCAGCCTTCGCGGGCACCCTGACCGACGACGAGATCGACACCATCGTCGAGTACCTGAAGACCCTGCCGTGACCGATGGCGCCGGCCGGCCGGCGCGCACCAGGCCGGTCCTGATCGGCGGGGCGGAGATGGGGGACATCGACGAGGCCGCGCTGCGTCTCGGGCTGTCCGAGGATGCCCTCATGGAGAGCGCCGGTGCCGCGGTCACCGAGGTGGCGCTTGCCGAGCTGGCACGCCTCGACGAGGGCGTCGCGGGGCCCGGTGGCGCCCTGGCCGATCCGCCCCTGGCCGTGGTGCTGTGTGGACCCGGCAACAACGGTGGCGACGGCTTCGTGGTGGCGCGCCGCCTGGCGGCCGCGGGCCGGCGAGTCATGGTGGTGCTGGTCGGCGACCCGAGTCGCGTTCACGGCGGCGCGGCGGGTCACAACTGGGCGGTCCTCCAGGCGATGGCCTCGGCCGGTGCACTCGAGCTGTTCGTGGCGCCCTCCCCGGACCTGCTGCTCCGCCTCCGTGAGCGAATCGCGGCGGGGACCCTGCTCGTCGACGCGCTCCTCGGTTCCGGCGCCAGCGGGCCGTTGCGCGAACCGATCTCGACCGCGGTGGACCTCGTCAACGCGGTCCGCAGCCACGCCCGGGCCGACGCGCGGCCGTGCAGCGTGCTGGCGGTCGACACCCCAACCCGCATCGATCTCACCGGCGGCCTGCGCTCCACCCCGGTAGTCGAGGCGGACGTGACGGTCACCTTCCACCGCGCCAAGGCGGGCTTCGCCCTCGACCCGGAGGCGCGCCGCCTGGCGGGTCGCTACCTGGTCGCGCCCATCGGGATCCCCACCGAGGCAGAGACGGGGATCGTCCCGGACGACGGGGAGTGGCCGCCGGCGCGCATCACCCAGGTCAACTGGGGCGAGCCGCATCACGACGAGGCCGGCCACGTGGACCGCGTGCGGCCCGGCGACGGCATCGGGGCCGGGCCCGGGCTGGAGTAGGCCGGCCGGGGCCTAGCGGCTCCCCGGCTTGACGGCGGTGGACCCGGCGGCACAGAGCGGGCATGCGTCCGCGGTCCACGAGGGGATTTCGATCCGCCCCAGGGCGTGGAGGGAAGGGGCCCCGTCGATCGGTCCGGAGGAGCGATCCACCATCACCGCCGCGGCCAGCGGTTCAACCCCGGCGGCGCGGACCGCGTCGACCGTCTCGATCAGCGACAGGCCGGTGGTCAGGATGTCGTCGACCAGCACCACCCGCTCGTCGGGCGCCACCGTCCAGCCGCGTCGCAGCCGCCGACCGCCGGCATCGACCCGCTCGGCGAAGATGCCGCGCACGGTACGTCCCAGCCGCTGCCCGAGCTGGCGTCCCGTCTCGTGGGCCAGCAGCACCCCGCCGGTAGTCGGCCCGACCACCAGGGTCGGCTCGTACCCGATGAGCGCATCGGCCATGCGCCGGCCGATCTCGACGGCCAGCTCCGGGTACTGCAGCACCCAGAACTTCTCCAGGTAGCGGCCGGCGTGGCGGCCGCTGGTGAGGATGAAGTGGCCGTCCAGCAGCCCGCCGGTGGCGGCGAACAGCTCCTCGACGCTCTGGTTCTCCCAGGCACAGCCGAAGGCGAATCCCTCGCTGGTCGTCATGCGCGTCGCGCTACTCGTAGACGGCGCTGAAGTCGACGTGCGGGTAGCGCTCGTTCAGCGCATCGGTCACCCACTGCAGCACGTCGGCGGGGTCGTAGTACTCGGCGACCGTGCGCGAGTCGACGATCGACATCCCCGGCCGCTGCGCCTCCTCCGAGGCCACCGATCCGACCGGCAGGTCCGACAGGTCGAGGCTCGTCTCGAAGCGGCCGTCCGCGCGCAGCACCAGCCCGTCGTCGGGCTCGTCGATGAGGGTCAGCTCGCCGGTTCGCTTCAGGACCTCCTCCGCATTGGCCGTGAACTCGCGGAGCAGCTGGCGCTGCTGCGCGCCGATCTGGCCGCGGTACGCGTCGGCCAGCTGCCAGAGGCGCTGGGCGGCGATCGTCTCCTGCTGGGTGGGTGGCAGCTCCGCCTGCCAGTCCGCGGTCGCGGTTTCGTCCACCTCCGCGAGCGATTCCGCCTCCTCCAGCGCGTCGGCGGGGATGAGGTGCTCGGTCGGGTTGGCGGCGGCCTCCATCAGCCAGGCGTAGATGTCGGCCGGGTTGTAGAGCTCGACCACCTCGCTGACCGCCTCGACCAGCTGCTCCTCGTCGTACCACTCGTTATCGGCGGGGTCCTGGTAGGTGAGGCGCGTGGTCCAGGTCCCGTCGACCGGGTGGTAGAGGAGGTAATCGGTCTCGTCATCGACGAGCTTGATCGGCCCGATCTCCGACAGCCGCTGCCGGTTGTTCTCCAGGAAGCGGCGCAGCTGCTCGGTCGACTCGTACAGGAAGTCGCGACGCTCCATCTCGGCCTCGGCGGCGAGCTCGCGGAGCGCGGTCAGGCGGGGCGCGGTCATGGTCTCCTCATGGCTTGTAGATCATGTCGGGGCCCATCCGCTCGCGCAGGAAGATCGTGTGCTTCGAGTCGAAGATCGACTCGGCCACCCGATGCCCGAAGCCGCGCATGCCGGGGTCGGCGTACAGCTGGTCGAGGACGGCGTAGTTCGGCAGGTCCAGGATCAGCACGTTGTTCCAGGTCGACCCCTCGGTCACGTTGAACCAGCCGACGAAGCGGATCCCGTACTTTGCCTCGGTCTGCTCGCGCCTGGCGCGGGAAGATGTGCCGCATGCCGCGCTTGAAGAGCGTGTCGCGGCCCTTGCGGACGTTGAAGAAGGTCACCATCAGGGGCATTCAGCGGTCTCCTGGGTCATCGGTCTGGTCAGGCTCGTCGGTGGTGATCACGCGGGTTGCCGGCTTGGCGACGCCCACCTGTCGTCCGCGGCTGCCGCGCCGCTGGGCGAAGAAGACGCGCAGCAGGAAGACGCTGGTCATGCTCACGAAGAAGAGCAGGAACAGGTCGATGAACAGCAGCACGGTCAGCAGCCAGACCGGCCAGCCCCAGCTGAAGAGGCCGACCGGGATCAGCAGCAGGATGACCGCGAACAGGATCGCCTGGAGGGTGAAGCACCCCAGGCCCGGCCCCTCGTTCGGATCGAGGTCCTCGTTGAAGCGAACTGTCATGCATCACTGTGGCGCGGGGTGAAGTGGGCCGCCGCATGGTCCCATATCCGTGCGTCCGGTGCCCTGACGGCGCTTCGCGCGGCGGCTTTCCTGAGGGGAGGCTCATGCGCGGGGAGCGCCCGAGGGCCACCCGCCCCTGACCGCGTGACGGTCAGCCGGCCGCGCGCGTCGAGCGCGGGAAGACGGTGCCATCGGTCCAGGTCACGTGGCCGCCGGCGACCGTCAGGCGCACGACCCCGGGGAGTTCCCGGCCCAGCAGGGGCGTGTTGGAGCTGCGCGACGCGAGCATTTCGGCGGCGACAGTCCACGTCGCCGTGGGATCGAAGACGACGAGATCCGCCACCGCGCCGCGGGCGAGGCCGCGGGACTCACCGATGATCCGCGCCGGACCGCTCGACAGCGCAGCCAGCAGCACGGGAAGTGGCACCCTCCCGGCCGCGACCGCCGCCAAGCCCAGCGAGAGGGCCGTCTCGAGGCCGATCAACCCGGGCGCCGCCTCCTCGAACGGCACGAGCTTGCGCTGCGGGGGATGCGGCGCATGGTCGGTCGCCACCGCGTCGACCGTCCCATCGGCGAGCCCGGCGAGGAGCGCCAGGGCGTCGTCCCGGGCGGGGAGTGGCGGGTTGACCCGGCACCGACCGTCGTAGGCGAGCGCGTCATCCACGTCACCGGGCTCGTCCCACGCGAACGTGCGGGCGCCGGCGACCCAGGCGTCCATGAGCGCGAGGTGGTGCGGCGTGACGTCGCAGGTGACCCGCACGCCACGCGACCGCGCGGCGCGCACCGCGTCCAGGGCGCCAGCGGTCGAGAGGTGGGTCAGATGGAGCCGCGCCCCCGTCCGCTCTGCCAGCGTGAGGTCGCGCTCCACGCATGCCAGCTCCGCCTCGGGCGGCCAGCCCCGCAGGCCGAGCCCAAGCGCCGTCGGTCCGGCGCGCATCACCGACCCGGCGGCCAGCCCGGCGTCCTCGGCGTGCTCGATGAGCGGCAGGTCGAGCACCGCGCAGCGCTCGAGCGCGGCGCGGCTCAGCCCGTCGGTGACCGCGGCCCCGTCGTCGGAGAAGGCAACCGCCCCGGCCGCGGCCAGCGCCTCGAGATCGGCCAGCGTCTCGCCGCCTCGCCCGCGCGTCACCGCACCGATCCAGCGGACCCGGGTGCCGGGCGCAGGCACCCGCGCATCCAGGTCGCGGAGGAGCGCACCGTCGTCCAACGCCGGCGTCGTGTTGGGCATGGCGCAGACCGCGGTGAAGCCGCCGCGCGCCGCCGCCGCGGTGGCCGAAGCGATCGTCTCGGCTCCTTCGTCGCCGGGTTCGCGGAGGTGGGTGTGCAGATCCACGAATCCCGGGGCCACGACCAGTCCGCCGCCCGCGACTCGTGGCGCCATCGCGGGGAGCTCCCCGGACGTAACGAGCCGCCCATCCAGCGACCGCGACGTCGCGCACCGCGTCCTCGCCGCTCACGGGGTCGATCACCCGCGCCCCGACAAGCAGGAAGGTGGCCTCCGTCACGCGACCGCGCCGCACACGAGTGCCAGCACCGCCATCCGCACCGGCACGCCGTTCTCGACCTGCCGCCCGATGAGGCTGCGCGCCCCATTGGCCGCCTCCGCGGAGAGCTCCACTCCCTCGTTCGTAGGCCCCGGATGGAGGAGCGGTGCCCCCGGCTGGGCCCACGCCATGCGCTCCGTCGTGATGCCCCACTCGCGCGCGTAGGCAGCCACCGAGTCGATGCCGCTCCCCGCGTCGCGCTCGAGCTGCACGCGCAGGGTCATCACCGCATCTGCGCCATCGAGCGCGTCGTGGAGCGTCGTCGCCACCTCGACGCCGGGCCATTCCCCGAAGCCGGCGACGAAGGCCGGCGGACCACCCACCCGCAACCGGGCTCCGAGGATCGCGAGCAGGTGCAGGTTCGAGCGCGCGACCCGCGAATGGGCCACGTCACCCACGATCGTGACGAGCCGGCCCTCGACCGAGCCGAGTGCCTCGCGGAGCGTCAGCGCGTCCAGCAGCGCCTGGGTGGGATGGGCATGTGTTCCGTCACCGCCATTGATGATATGCAGCCCGGTCTCCCGGGCCGCAAGCCATGGCGCGCCGGCGGATCCGTGGCGCAGGACGCAGACGGTGACGCCCGTCCGCTCCAGCGTGCGCAGCGTGTCGACCAGCGACTCGCCCTTGCCGACGCTGCTGCCGGCGACCGACAGGTCGACGGTGGTGGCACCGAGCGCCTTGGCGGCCAGCTCGAAGCTCACCCGGGTGCGGGTCGAGGCCTCGTAGAAGGCGGTGGCGACCGTCTCGCCCTCCAGGAGGTCGCGGCCGGCGCGAGCCGCACGTGCCTCGCGCATCTCCACCGCCAGGTCCAGGATCCGCTCAGCTTCGCCGCGGGACATCCCCGCCACGTCGAGCAGATGACGCATCGGGGCGGCGGCGATCACGCGTCGTCGGGACGTGCGATGACGACCTCGTCGTCAGCGGTTCCGGTATCGGTCTCCGACAGGCGGACGTGGACGATCTCGTCGCGGCTGGTGGGCAGGTTCTTGCCGACGTGATCCGGCCGGATGGGAAGCTCGCGGTGTCCGCGGTCGACCAGGACCGCCAGGCGAACGGCCATCGGTCGACCCTGGTCGGTGATGGCGTCCAGCGCGGCGCGCACGGTGCGCCCGGTGAAGAGGACGTCGTCCACCAGCACCACCGTGCGGTTGCCGACCTCCGGCAGGGCTTCGGAGCGTTTGACGATGGGCGCGTGGGCGATCTTGGTGAGATCGTCGCGGTAGAACGTGATGTCGAGCGAGCCGACCGGGACCGATGCCCCCTCGTGCGCCTCGATCAGCTCGGCCAGCCGCCGCGCCAGCGGAACGCCGCGGCTGCGAATGCCAACCAGGACGAGCGCTTCGGTGCCGCCGTTGCGCTCCACGATCTCGTGCGCGATGCGGGTCAGGGCTCGACGGACGCCGTCGGCGTCCAGGATGCGTCGTTCGGACAAATCGGCTCCTTGGCGGCCTCACCGGACCGCGTTAAAGGTGGTGCGCCGAGTATACCGATGCGTCGCGGTGGCCAGCCGCGTTGCCGTGCCCGCAACGTGCGGAACCCGGGGTCCCGCTCCCCGGCCGGTTGTTTCGCAGCCTGTGCAACCTCGGGAGCGGAACTGCTGGATGTCCACCACTCCGGCGCCGGACATTGCCTGGGCGACAACACCGCTATTGCGGGGCTACGGGGCGGCGTAGATGCCCGGCCCCACCCACACGTCGGCTGGCCCCAGGATCTGGGTCTCGTCCGGACGCTCGTCGTAGTAGCGGGTCACCAGCACGAGCTCGGCCACCGGCTGGGCCAGGTCGCCGGGCATCGGGTAGCTGGCAGTGATCGCCAGGTGCCGGCCGTCGGGGGCGAGGGCCACATTACGCAAGGTGGCGCCGGCCGGAACGTCCGCGTCGTCGAGCCGCTGGGACTGCGAGAGCCGCCCGTCATCTCGCGAGAGGTGGCCGAAGTACACGGTCCGCGGATCGCCCTCGCTTTCCACGTAGCCGAGTCCCCAGACCGCATACGCGTCCGAGTCGGAGGCCCACGCCACGTTCGCGGCGGCAAGCGGCCCAGGCGCATTCACGAACAGCGGGACGACCTCGGAGCCGTCTCCCTCCAGGCTGCGCGCCGGCGCCAGGTTGAGGACGCCGCCGTTGCTGAAGCCCCAGCCGCCACCGGTGCGACCCATCGCGCCGCGCCAGAAGATGACCGTCTCGCCGTTGGGGCTGAAGAGGGGCAGGAAGGCGTCCGCCGGATCGCCGGAGGGCGCGAGATCCCCGTCGCTGGCCGGGAGGCCCGCCGACAGATCGAACGGAAGGGAAACGGGGTTGGCGCCAGCCTGGCTCATCCACAGCGTCGCGTCGCCCTGCCAGCTCGCGGCATACGACGCACCGGTGGACGTGAGGCGCACGGCGTTGCCGGTAGCCGGCTCGAAGGCGGTGACGTCGGCGGTGCCGGAGTCGAAGTCGACCAGGGTGGCAGCCAGGATGCGACCGTCAGGCGACCACAGCAGGCGGCCGGAGAACGGGTCTGCACGTGACTCGCCGATGAAGATGACCTGGTTGCCGCCACGCAGCTGGACGGCGTAGATGACCTCCGAGCCCTTGCCGTCCTGGAACAGCCGCAGCGCCAGCCAGGTGCCGTCGGGCGAGAGCTGGGCATCGAGCGGCATGTCACCGACGACCTCCTCGCCGGGGAGCGTGCGCACCACCTCCCCGGTCGCCTGGTCGACGATCTTTATCGTGCTGCCCTGGCTGATGTCCCCTGGCACGTCGAAGGCGTACTCGATCCGGTAGTCGGGCGGTGCCGGCGCGAGCGACGGCTCTGGGGATGCGGACACCGGGCCGGTGGGCACAGGGCTGAGCGTGGCGACCGGGCTCCCCGAGACGGACGGACTGGCCGTCACGGCCCCGGTCGATGGCAGCGGCGTGGAGCTGCCGACCGGCGGGCCGTCGTCCGGCAGGCCGATGATCACGGCCATCACCAGCGCGGCCGCGGCCAGCGCGCCGGCCGAGGCGATGCCAACGGACGGACGGCGCCACCACGGAACCGGCGCAAAGCGGCCGCGCTCGATGCCGGTCCGCACCCTGGCTCCCAGGTCGCGGGGAGCGGCGACGTGACGAATGCCGGAAAGGACCCGCCGGGAGTCGGCCCACGCGGCCGCGGTGGCGGTGCATCGGTCGCAGGCTGCGAGGTGGGTGGCGAGGTCGGCGGCCTCGCCATCGGTCAGGTCGCCGGTCAGCGAGGCGCTGATGAGCTCCTCGGCGGCGTCATGGGACAGGCGTCGCGGTCCGGTCATCGGGTCATCCCTTCTGCGGCCAGGGCCTCGCGCATCTCGCCGCGCGCTCGGCAGAGGAGCGTTCGCACCGCGCCGTAGCTCATCTCCATCACCTCGCCGATCTGCTGGGCGCTCATGTCCTCCACGTCGCTCAGCAGCAGGCACTGGCGATGGTTGGGCCGCAGCCGCAGCAGCGCACGCTGGATCCGCTCGTCGACCATGCCGCCGAGCACCTGTGCCTCGGGGCCCGGCCGGCCATCGGGGCGGTCGTGGTGCCGCGACTCGTCGCCCATCGGCACGGTGAACTTGCGCCGGCGCATGTCGTCGATGGCGGTGTTGGTCGCGATGCGGTAGATCCACGCCTTGGCCGATGCGTCATCGGTCAGCCCGTCGAGCTTGCGGTAGGCCTTGATGAAGGTGTCCTGGCTGATGTCTGCGGCGCGGTCGGGGTCGCCGACCATCCGCAGCGCGTAGTTGTAGATGGGGGTCGCGTACTCCTCGAAGAGGCGAGCGAACGTCGCCTCGCGATCGCCGGCCGTGTCGCGGGCGCTCACCGGTGGGATGTCCACCAGGCGGCGCGTCCAGGCCATGAGCACGTTGTCCTCCGAATGGGTCGAACCTCCCCCAGGTGCTCGTTGCGACGGATGGACCGATGCATCTGTTACGCGGCTACGGCCGCAGCGCGCCGCGCAGGATCTCCGCCGCGTATTCGGGAGCGGCCGGATTGACCGCCAGCGCGGTCGCCCGCTCCAGGCCCGCGATGACCCGTAGTCGCGGGTGGACCTCCCAGTGCCAGTGGAACGTGCCGTCGTGGCGCTCACCCACCGGGGAGGTGTGCAGGAACAGGTTGTACGGCGGATCCCCCAGCGCGTCGAGCGCGTGCAGGGTCCGCTGCAGGGTGGCGGCGGCACCGGCCAGCGAGTCGTCGTCGAGGGTCGTGAAGTCGGCGGCGTGGCGGCGCGGGACGATCATCAGCTCGAAGGCGCTGCGGCTCGCCGCCGGGGCGAAGACGATGGCGTGCTCGTCGGGCAGCACGAGGCGCTCGCCGTCCTCCTCCTCCGCCTTCGCCAGGCCGCACCACACGCAGCCGCGCTGCTTGATGAAGTGGCGCGCCCCGCCACCGATCTCCTCCGCCAGCCAGTGCGGGACCTGCGGGATGGCGTACAGCTCCAGGTTGAGGTGCTGGCTGCGCGAGCCGGCCTGGCGGCCGTAGCTCTGCACGACCTGGATGGTGAGCGGCTCCGGCTGCCCGTCGTCACCGGCGGGACGCGGCTGCGAGCCGAGCTCGCGCATGGTGTCGCGCAGGGTGCGCAGCATGGACACCGCCAGCTGCGGGCTCGCGTCGGCGAGCCGCTCGTGATGGCCGCGCGGCGCGACCAGGATCTCCCACGAGCCGCGCGACGCCTCCACCTCGGAGAGCGACATCTGCGCGGCGCTCTCCTTGCTCGAGTCGATGCGGTGGAACGCGTTGCCGCGCAGGGTCACGCGGCGGACGGCCGTCTCCGTCTCGTCAACCGGCGCGTCGTCGCAATGGCGGCAGTGCGTCCCCTCGACCGGCTGCGCTCCGACGGCGAACGAGCTGTGCTCGAAATTACGGTCGGTGACGACGGCCGACCACCAGCCGGTGACCGGGTCGCGACGCAGCTCGAACACGCCCGGATCGTACTACGCGATGGGCGGGGACCCCATGCGTGCACTCCGTAACGCGGCGATCACCTCGAACGGATCGGACCCCACGATCGGGGTGGCGAAGAGCTCCATGGCGCCGATGTCCGATGGCCGCACGAAGGGCGCCCCGCGGTCGAGGATGCGGACGAGCGGCCGCAGCTCGGGCCAGCCCGTGTCGAGCGGGGCGCGCCACAGCGCGAGGTTGAAGGCTCGCACCCCCAGCGCGTCGCGGTACGCGGCAACGACGCGCCCCACGGCGGCGCGGAACGCGGTGCTGGCATCGTCGACCGCGGGGTCGGCCACCAGCCATAGCTCGCGCTCCTTTACCGGGGTGAGCGACGCGATGAGCGTCGCACCGGGCAGGTCGAGCGCGAGCCCCAGGTCGCGGTGCACCTCCAGCAGGTCGTCGAGATAGTGGTGACCGGTTGTGGAGGCATACGCCGCCGCGTCGCGCCGCCAGCGCTCCAGCCGCGCGTGATGACGGCCGTGGCCGAGCAGGGTCTGGGCGTGGCCATGGATGATCGAGCCGCCCGCGCGCCACAGGCAGTTCCACAGGAACAGGTACCGATCCGCGGCGGGATCGGTGGCACGCGCCGCATCCGCCCAGCGGCGGCCGAGTGCCAGGAGATCCGCCACGTCCTCGACATCGAACGCAAGCGGGTCGTGCTCGTCGAAGACGAGGATGCCGTGCTCCGCGTCGTAGGCAGCCGCATTTGCGCCGCTCAGCGCGACGTGGCCACGGACGCGGCCCCAGGCAGCGGCAGGGGTGCCGTGGAGCGGGTCGCAGAACGGGTCGTCGCGGGTCGCGTCGATCTCGGTGGCCAGCCGAGCGTCGTCAGGGGTGCGGCCGTCACCGTCGACCGGGCGCAGGGCCCGCAGCGGGGCGAAGACCGTGCCCTCCAGCATGACCCGGTCGATGATCCGCACCACCGTCTGCTCGCGTACCGCTGCGACGGAGCCGAAGTGCTCGATCAGCCACGCCTCCATCTCGGGCGGTGGATCGGTCCGTGCCGTGTCGACGTGCAGCTCGTAGAGGCGATCGAAACGCGCACCTGCCGCACTCGGGAGGCGCGCGACGAGCTCCGGCAGCCGCGCGATCGCCGGCGACGTCGCCGGCGCATCGGTCAGGTGGTCCGGGCCTGCGATGGGAGGCCGTCCCAGCTCTTGGGGCGCTCCTGCGCCAGCCACTCGTCGCGGAGGAGGCTCATCACCTCCACATCCCAGAACTCGCCCTCGGCGAACAGCGCGTGGCGCTGGGTGCCCTCGTGAACGAAGCCCGCCTTCTGGTAGCTGCGCTGTGCTCGCTTGTTGGGGGCATAGACCTGCAGCTGGATACGCTCCAGGCGCAGGGCGCCGAAGCCGAAGTCGCAGATCGCGTGCAGGGCCTCCGTCCCGTAGCCCCGGTTCCAGTACGCCTTCTCACCGATGGAGATGCCGAACTCGGCGTTGCCCTCCATGCCGCTGATGCCGTGCAGCCCGGCCGTACCGATGGGCGTGCCGTCCTCGAGAAGGCAGATGACGAAGTGGTAGTCGCGCTTCCCCTGGGAGCCCAACATCTGCTCGAACCAGCGCTCCTCGGCCGCCAGCGAGAACGGTGCGCGCAATGCGAGGTAGCGGGAGACCTCGGCATCCGCGAACCAGCGGGTGAAGCGCTCCAGGTCGTCGCGCTCCGCGGGGCGGAGGTACACCCGCGCCGCCCGCAGGATGGGCACGGGGCGGGCGGGAGCGTCGCCGCCGGCGATCGGTATCGGTCCTGCGGTAGGCTCGCTCATCTGATCTGAAGCATATACAAGGAGCGCTGAGCGCATGGCTGCAACCCGGACTGCCACGGTCACCTGGAACGGCACCCTGGCCCAGGGCGAGGGCACCGTCTCCGCCGGCTCGAGCGAGCTCTTCACCGACCTTCCCGTCTCGTGGAGCTCGCGCACCGAGGGGGTCGATGGCCGCACCTCGCCGGAGGAACTGCTCGCCGCGGCCCATGCCGCCTGCTACGCGATGGCGCTCTCCGGCGCGCTGGGGCGTGCCGGCTCCCCGCCCGACCACCTGCACGTCGGCGCGACGGTCACCTTCGACAAGGTCGGCGACGGCTGGAGCGTCACCGCGTCGCAGCTGGACGTGGTGGGCGTCGTGCCGGGGATGGATTCGGCGACGTTTGACCAGATCGCCGAGGCGACCAAGGACGGCTGCCCCATTTCGCGGGCCATGGCCGGGAACGTCGAGCTCAGCGTGGCCGCGACCCTCGAGGAGGATCACGACCACTAGGTCCGTCAGCTGACGGCGGCGGCGATCTGCGGCTTGAGGCCGGGGAAGGTGCCGAGGAATTCGATCCGCTCGCGCTTGAGGCGCTCCACGATCGCCGCGTAGTCGTCCAGGCGGCCGAGGCGCTCGTAGAGGCGCCTGGGCTGGAGCATCTCGACGTCGTCGATGCCCGGCACCGCGGTGGCGATCTCGTAGCCGAAGTCGGGGTCACGCTCCCACTCGATCGTCCCTCGGCGATGCCCTTCACGATCGCCGAGGAGTGCGGGATCTTCACCTTCTTCGAGCTCGGTCGTCGCCGTCGCCGCCGCCGACGCGGCCGGTGTTGAGCAGGTAGACGTCGAAGTCGCGTCGAGCGTCCATCAGCTCGAGCAAGCGGTTGCCCTGCTCCGTCGTCGCGCAGCGGGAAGAACGGGTTGGTGCCCGGCACGCGCAGGAACTTGCCCTCCTCGGCCGCGCCGCCGGCGCGAGGTGCCCTGCGTCTCGCCGAGCATGAAGTACGCGGCGGCCTGCTCGCGGGTCAGCCGCGCGACGCCCGGGATGATGTTCTCGTTGCGGTTGAGGATCAGCAGGAAGTCGCGCCGGCCCGAGCTCGCGCGGGTCGCGCCAGATGCCGAGCGAGCTCGAACGGGAAGGTCGCGCGGCCGTTCTTGGTGTAGGTCGTGTCGAAGAAGTCGACCTTGCCGTCCGCATCGGCCTGTGAGACGTTCTCGAGGTAGGCATCCGGCTTGACGACCGCGCCGTGGATCGGCGGCTCGTACTCCGGGTCGAGGCCGAAGGTCTTGGCGAAGCAGCCGTTCTCGGTGCCGTAACGTGGCCGCCCGGGCATCAGCGCGACGAAGTCGTCCTGCACCGGCTGCGAGCCGTTCTGCGTGGTGAAGGTGGTGGTGGTCTTGCCGGTGCCGGACAGGCCGACGATCAGAACCGTCTTGCTCCCCGCTGGCGGTGGGGATGACCTTGCAGCCGGCGTGCAGGGCGAGGCCGCCCTGGCCGTAGACGAGGTCGTTCCACATCCGCAGGCCGCCCTTCTTCGACTCACCGAAGTAGTCGGAGTTGAAGACGCGGGTGATGCCGTGCTCCAGGTCGACGGCGATCAGCCGGTCGTCGGGGTAGCCGGGCATCGGCAGGTTCGGCGTGTAGATGACCGTCAGCTCCGGCTGCCATGCCTCGCCCGGGTGTCGGAGTCATCGGGCGCGAAGTAGAGCTGCTGCTGCATGCCGGCGATGTTCGCGTTGGCCTCCTCGATGTAGAGGCGCGCGCGGGACCGATGCTCCGGGTCGTTGCCGATGTAGCCGTCGACGACCACCATCTCCTGCTCGGCGATGTACGCGTCCTGGAGCGCGGCGACGCGCTCGTACTCGGCGCGGTCGATGACCTTCTTGTCGGTCATCGACGGGTCGTCGGTGACGATGTAGGTCGAGCCGGCAGAGCGGCTCACCGCCCGCGTCTGGACGTTGTAGTTGCCGAAGCTCGTGCGCCGCGCGTTCGGCATGCGGCTGGTGAGCTCCTGGAGGTCGGCGGGTGACGGGTTGTAGCGGATCGACTTCGCGGTCGGGAGAGGCGTGCCGTTCGGTCCCAGCGGGACGGAGGCCGTCGCCGGGTCGGCGAGCATGCTCATCGCTTCGTTGATCTCCTTGTGGCGCTCGCGAGCTCTCGCGATCTGCGGCTCGGGCGGGGTGGCGCGCTCATGCGCGCAACGGATGATCGGGTGGCCATCGTACCTGAAACCTTTTCGCGCCGGCCTGCCTCGATACCGGTGAAGGGGGCATCTGACCACCCCCACACCCAGAGGATTCGACACCCATGTTCAACTCGCCCATCCGCGCCGCTGTCCTGGCGGTCGGCGCCCTTCTCCTCCTGGCAGGTGTCGGCTTCGCCGCCGGCAACCGACCCGCCGGAACCAATGACCTCGTGGCGTCCAGCGCCGCGGCCAGCGCTTCCGTCGCCGCATCACCTGAAGCAGAGGACTCCGACGTGGCGGACGCCAGCGAGAGCCCGGAGGCATCTCCCGAGGCCGAGGCCTCCGACGAGGCCGATGCATCCGAGGGCGCCGAGGCTTCCGACAGCGCCGATGACGACGCGATAGAGAACGAGGTCGAGGATGGCCCGAACGACGTCGAGGACGGCTCGAACGAGGCCGCCCCGAGCGCGGGCGCGCCCGCCAGCGACGCGAACGAGGTCGAGGACAGCTCCGGCTCAGGCAGCGGCGATGACGACCACTCCGGGTCCGGCGGCGAGGACAGCTCCGGCTCGGGTGGCAGCGACGACTGATCGACAGGCCGACAACCCGGGGCGATGGCCGCGGCGTGGCACGATGGGCGCGTGGATGATCGTGCCCTCGTCCGCGCCGTCCTCGACGGCGACCGCGACGCCTTCCGCCCCCTCGTGGAGCGGGAGGCGGTCGCCGTATACCGCGCCTGCCTCCGCATCATGGGAGAGCCGGCAGACGCCGAGGACGTCGCACAGGAGTCGATGGTGATTGGCTACCGGTCGTTGGCATCGTTCCGCGGCGACGGACCGTTGGGTGCGTGGCTGGTCAGGATCGCGACCCGTCAGGCGTATCGCCGGCTCGCGCAGCGGCGTGACACCGCCGACCTGGCGGCAATCCCCGAGCCGGCTGGCGCCAACCTCCTCGCCGAGCCGCTGGGTGCGCTGATCGCCACAGAACGCGCACGGGAGCTGCGGGCCGGGGTGGCCTCGCTACCCGAGCCGTATCGCGAGACGGTCGCGCTGCGCTTCTTCGGCGAGCTGGCGCTCGACGAGATCGCCGCGGCAACCGGACGCCCCCTCAACACGGTCAAGACCCACCTGCGGCGAGGGCTCGAGCGCCTGCGCGCCGCCGCGGGGACGGTGCACGCGTGACGCGCCGGCCGTTCACCAGCGGTGAGCTCGGCCGCGACGACGCGGAGCTCGATCAGCTTGCCGCGGAGCTGGAGGCCGTGGGCGGGAGCTCACAGCTGCCGAGTCCGGGATTCCACGAGCGGGTGCTCGCCGCAGTTGATGCTGTCGACCCTCCGCGGCGCTCGTGGCTCGCGGCGTGGCTGACGCCCGGTTCGGGCCTCGCCTGGCAGGGCGCCACGCTCGGGCTGGTCCTGGTATTGGGAGTCACTGCCGCGTTCATGGCGGGCGGCCTGCTGGACGGGGTGCGCCGCGGACCGGGTGTGGGCACGTCCCCGAGCCCCCTGCAGAGTGTCGAGCCGACCATCACCCCGTCGCCGTTGCCGTCTGCGCCACCGAGCCCGACCGTCACGCCGTCGCCATCGGCCACTCCGTCGGCCACCCCGGTCCGCAGCACCGCCCCCTCGCCATCCGAGAGCGAAGATGGAATCGAGACGCCGCGCCCGAGCGAATCCGACAACTCGGGCTCGGGCCCCGGTGGTGGTGACAGCTCCGGGTCGGGGAGCGGGGACGACTAGAGGCCCCTGAAGGGCGGCGGGTACTCGAGCGTGCCGCCCGGCAGGGTCGCCGCCTCGACCATCGGCATGACCTGGAAGACGCCGCCCGGCGCCTGCCAGGGGCCGCTGATGTCGTGTGCTGCGGCATCAACGAATCCGAAGCGGCCGTAGAACTCGGGCGAGCCCAGGACGGCGATGCCGGCCTCCTCGCCGCGAGCGTGGGCGAGTGCCGTGGCGGCGCGCATGAGCAGCGTGCCGAACCCGTTTCCCTGGTGCATCGGGGCAACGGCAATCGGAGCGAGCGCCAGGAACGGAGCGTGGTCGCCGGCCTCAGTGACGAGGTCCACGCGGGAGAGCAGGACGTGCCCCACGACCTGTCCGTTGAGGTCGGCGACGAGCGACAGAGCAGGCACGAAGAAGGCGCTGCGCCGGATGGCGTCGACCAGCTCGGCTTCGGCGGGGCCACTGAATGCGGCTCTGTGGAGCTCGGCGATGGCATCGATGTCGTCGGGAAGCTCCGGACGAATGGTGGGGAGCGCAGCCTCCTCGGCGCGCTCGAGAGCCGTCCCGTCGGACGGGGCGTCGAGGCGTGTGGTCATGACCATCGCATCAGCAGAAAGCACGCCAGCTCGCCATGGGAGCGACCAAGCGCATGATTGTTGACAATGTTAAGTATCCTTATGGGACGTCGGCGCTGCGTCGACCGTCCTCGAGGGTCCGTCCCTCGCCTGATGACCGCCATCCTCGCCGAGCGATGCGGCCGCGTCGTCGAGCGAAGGCCCGAGCCGCTTCTCGGCCCGGATGACGACCCCGGAGATTCGCTCAACAGTCCACTGGAGGACAACCCCTTGGCGCGACATTCAACATTCAGGCCGCTCATGTCCCTGCTCGTCGCACTGGCGATGCTCGGGATCGTGGCCCCGGCGGCGACCCTCGCCGTCGACGAGGTCGGCGGTACGGCCGGCGACCCAACTCTGACGCTTGACGTCGGCGACAGCGCGGCGGGCGGCGAGGTCATCCTCACGTTCGAGCGCGCCTACGCAAACACGACGGTGGACGGTACTCCCGTCTACATCTACGTGCCACAGGGTTCGATCGGCAATGAAGAAGTGCTCGGCATGAGCCCGGCCATCGACCCGAACCCTGGAGACGGCTTCGAGCCCTGCCCAACCAAGTTCGACGCGGGCGACTACCTCATCACGCAGCCGCAGATCGACGCGCTCGGCAACGAGCTGACGAATCAGATCGTGCGCGTCGACGAGGAGCACTACGGCGATATCGGCCTGGCCGATCCGTCGGATCCGACGAGCGACGCTCTGGTGGTGCTCGCGTACAACATCTTCGACGACTTCTTCTACGACTGTGACGCCGATACCTACACGGCGGGCTTCTTTGCCCCCGGCTTCATCGACGAGTACGGCATGAACGTGATCGTCATCGACACGTTCGACTGGGCACGAACCGCGTCGGCGGCGAAGCCGACCCGAGTCTACGAGGGCGTCATCGCCCATGAGCTCGAGCACCTGCTGCATGAACTACTCCGACCCCGGCGAGCTCTCCTGGGTCGACGAGGGGCTCGCCGACATGGCGATCTTCCTCAACGGCTGGGGCGACACGAACGGCAGCCACATCCCTATCACCAGGTCTTCCATCGCGAGACGAGCCTCACGCGGTGGGGCGGTGGTCTCGAGAACTACGGTGCCTCCTATCACCTACTTCCTCTACCTCTGGGAGCAGGCGGGCGGCAACGGCGGTGGTGACCTTGCCGCCGACCTCGAGTACGACGGCCAGAATGGAGATCGGCTGATCAAGCTGATCTTCGAGAACCCCGCCGACGGCATGCAGGGCGTGCAGGCCGCCATCGACCAGTACAACGCCACGCTGCAGCCGGGCGAGACCGCGCTGGAGTCGGCCGAGGACTTCTTCAAGGACTGGGCCGTCGCCATCTGGCTCGACGCCGAGGTGAACGGCACGAAGTTTGACTTTGCCAACATCGACTTCGGCGACGCGATCACGCGTGGCTGGACGATCGAGATTGCCAACGAGCTGTTCTTCGGCGACCGTGGCATCTACCACGGCTCGATGCCGCCTGCCAAGTGGCTGCACAAGAAGAACGTGCCGGGCCAGACCGCCCTGCCGTTCGGCGTCAGCTACGAGACGTTCCGCAACCCGGGACCGACCTTCAAGCTCCTGATGGATGGTGAGGACGCGACCCAGGTCGCCCCGCATACCGGCACCACCCACTGGTACGCGGGCTACCAGAGCCAGTTCGACAGCATCCTGAACGTGGACGCTCCGGCGATCACGGGCGGTGAGACGCTCAACTTCTGGACCTGGTACTTCATCGAAGAGGGCTGGGACTATGGCTTCGTGGAGGCCCTGGTGGGCACCGACTGGGTCACCGTTCCGCTGACGGACGTTGCCACTGGCGCCGTCGTCACCACCGACGACGATCCTCAGGGCAACAACACCGAGGGCAACGGCCTGACCGGGACCTCGGGTGGCGCCTACTTCGTCGACGAGCCGGCGTACATCAACCTGACGGCCACCCTGCCGGCCGGGGCGACCGATGTCCGCTTCCGCTACTCGACTGATGCCGCGTACCTCGACACCGGCTGGTTCGTCGACGACGTCACCGTGGGCGGCAGCCCCGCCACGCTGACCTCGCCGGCGGGCAACTGGACCCTGTCGACCGGCGAGCAGGACAACAACTGGGTCATCCAGATCATCTCCCCGTGCGACCTGACGCCTGGCGTCGTCTCGACCGGTGAGATCGTCGATGCGGCAGGCTTCGTCTACCGCTTCGAGGGTGACCTGATCCAGCAGGGTGGCTTCAGCACGAAGTGCCTTGGTGGCCAGGGCCGCATCGCGGTCGTGATCAGCAACCTTCCGACCGGAGACCTGACCTTCCTCGACGCGGACTACCTGTTCCGCCTCACCAACACCGGCAACGCCAAGAAGTAGCGCCCCGCGCTCCTTCCCACGCAGACCGATGCGAGGGCCCGGGCAGACTGCCCGGGCCCTCGTGCTGTCCGTGGCGCTATGACGTAGGCGGCTGACGACGAAGGTCGGCGTCGGTGGCGGCCGCCCCACCGATGCGGCCGCCGGGTCGCGGATTCGAGGATGGCGCTGCGTCCGATTCGGGCGCCTGAACCGCCGCTGCAGGAGCCCGCACACCGATGTACGCCTCGATCCCGGTCCGTCACGTCACCGCTGCCGACCTTCCCGCCCTGGCTGCCGAGCTCTCCGGCTCGGTGATCCGCCCCGGCGACCCGATCTACGACGAGGCACGCGTCGTCCACAACCTGGCCTTCGCCAGCCGCCCCACCGCCATCGTGCGGCCGGCCGACGCCGCGGACGTGGCGCGCACGGTGACCTTTGCCCGCGACAGCGGCATGCCCCTTGCGGTCAGGTCCGGCGGCCACAGCGTCGCCGGCCACAGCACCGGTGACGGCGTCCTGGTGCTCGACCTGTCGAGCCTCCGAGGCCTGCACGTCGATCCGTCGTCGCGGATCGTGGTGGCGGGTGCCGGCCTGACCGCCGGCGAGGTGACGACTGCCGCCGGGGAGCACGGCCTGGCCGTGCCATTCGGCGACGCGCCATCCGTCGGCATCGGCGGGCTCACCCTGGGCGGCGGGATCGGGTTCCTGGTCCGGCGCTTCGGGCTGACCATCGACAACCTGCTGGCGGTCGAGGTCGTGACCGCCGACGGCGAGGTGCGCACCGCGTCGGCCACCGAGCACCCGGATCTCTTCTGGGCGGTGCGTGGCGGTGGCGGGAACATGGGCGTGGTCACGCGCTTCACCTTCCGCGCCCAGCCGGTCCCCATGATCCTGGGCGGCGCGCTGCTCATCGAGCCGACTCGCGACGCGCTGCGCTCCCTCGTCCCGGTTGCCGCATCCGCGCCCGAGGACCTCACCACGATCTCCATGCTCATGCCCGCGCCACCACACCCCGCCGTCCCCGCCGCGTGGCACGGACGCCAGGCGCTGATGGTGATGCTGGTCTGGGCCGGCGAGGATCTGCATGCGGGTCAACGCGCGGTGGACGAGCTGCGGAAGATCGGTCCGGTCGTCGCCGACCTCGTTGCCCCGATGCCCTATGCCGCGATGTACGAGCTGACCCGCGAGGCCGGCGAGCCCCATCCGTCAGTGGTGCGGTCGGCGTTCATGGACGTCATGGACGACGCCGCGGTTGACGCGATCCTGGCCCGCCAGGTCGACGCGCCGCCGATGGCGATGACCCAGATCCGTGTCCTCGGCGGCGCGATGGCGCGGGTGGGGGAGGATGCCACGGCCTTTGCCCATCGCGACGCCACGATCATGTTCACGGTGATGGCCGGGATCCACGATCCGAGCCAAGCCGCCACCATCGAGGCGTGGGCGGACGGCTTCCTTGCCGACCTGGCGCCGCAGTCACGGGGCGTCTACGTCAACTTCCTCGCCAATGAGGGAGCGGCCCGCCTCCACGAGGCGTACCCGACTGAAACGTACGCGCGGCTGGTTGCCGCCAAGCGCCGCTGGGACCCGCAGAACCTCTTCCGGCGCAACCAGAACATCGCGCCGGCATAGGCCGCGGTCAGGGGGGTGGAGCGGGAGACGAGGTTCGAACTCGCGACATTCACCTTGGGAAGGTGACGCTCTGCCAACTGAGCTACTCCCGCGTCGCGGGGCCGATGATAGCGCGGCCGTCGCGCGCGTGTCACATGCGCGACGGCCGGTGGCTCACCGTCGAGACATGCCACTGAACGACCAGGGCGGCGCGCGGGTATCGGTCTGCAGATGGCCCGATTGAGGCGCGGGATGCGCCCCCTTGCGCTGCTCGCCTGCAGCCTGGCGATGACCGGCTGCGGCGCGGCGATCGCGACGCCACCGGCGGGCGGCCGCTCCCTGGAGCCGGTGGTCCAGTTCCCCGAGCTGGACTTCGCGGTCGATGAGGCACGCCTGGGCGAGCATCTCGAGGCGCTCATGGCCGTCGCCGCGGCGCACGACGGGGTGCGCACGGTCGGCACGCCGGGGTACGAGGCATCGGTCGACTACGTCGCCGGCGCGCTGCGGGGGTTGGGGTGGCGGGTCGAGACGCCGTCGGCGCCCATCACCACCTTCCGCGAGACCGCGCCCGGGGAGCTGGAGGTCGGCGAGGCAAAGTTCGAGGGCCCGGACGAGGTCCACGCGCTCATCTACTCGGCGAGCGGCAACGTGCGCGGTCCGGTCGAGATGATGAGCGCCTCCGGCTGCGATCCGGGCGACTTCGAGGGCTTCCCCGACGGCGCCATCGCCGTCACCACGGCCGGCGGCTGCCTGCGCCGCACGCAGGTGATGAACGCGGACGCCGCCGGCGCGGTGGCGATCCTGATGGTCTACCCAGATCGCGGGCCGGGCGAGATCCTGCGTCCCACGCTCATCAGCCCGGACGGGATCGACATCCCGGCGGCCGCTGTGACCGGGGAGGCGGGTGATGCCCTGCGTGGAGCTGACGGCGAGGAGGCGCACCTGTCCATCTCCACTGCCCGCGAGCCCGGAACGCTGCGCAACGTCATCGCCGAGCTCGGGGACGGGGCGCGCGTTGTGATGCTCGGCGCACATCTCGACTCGGTGCTCGACGGTCCGGGCATCAACGACAACGGGTCGGGGGTGGCGGCACTCCTCGAGATCGCCCGCGGCGCGGAGCAGCTGGGCGTTCCGGACGGCTCGACCCTGCGGCTCGGCTTCTGGGGCGGCGAGGAGTTCGGCCTGCTCGGCTCATCGGCCTACGTGGACGCCCTGACCGATGCGCAGCGGAGCGCGATGGCGGCGTACATCAACCTCGACATGGTCGGCTCGCCGAACGGGACGACGCTCATCTACGACGACGGCGGCGCGCCGCGTGGGTCGGGCACCCTCACCATCGACTACGAGGTGTGGTTCGAGAGCCGCGGCCTGCCTGCCGCACGCGAGGATCTCGGCGGCTCCTCGGACCACTACTGGTTCGAGCAGGCCGGCATCCCGACCGGCGGCATCTTCGCCGGCGCAAGCGAGATCGTCACCGCCGAGCAGGGCGAGCGATTCGGCGCGAGGCGCAATGAGCCAATGGATGCGTGCTATCACCTTCCATGCGACGATGCCGCCAACGTGGACCTGGCGCGCGCGGCGACCTTTGGCGACGCGACGCTGGCCGTGGCACTCCGCCTGCTGGTGGCGGACTGAGCCGAGCCACCTGGGGCGCAGCTGCCCGATGCGCCCGATTCGTGCCCGATGTGAGGAGATACCCCCCATGACCCGACCCCGCACCCGATCGCTGCTGCTCATCGCCGCACTGAGCGCCCTGCTTGCGCTGCCCTCGGCCGTGATGGCCAAGCAGCCAGCCGGGATCGGCTCGACCGCCGCCGCACGCGTCTTCATGCCGAACCCGGTCGCGTCGCTGAACGACCAGAGCCTCACCGACCAGAAGGACGCGGACTACGCGGCCCTTGCCCCGGCCTACGTCAACGTCACGCTCACCGATCTCGACGGCAGCGGCTTCCTGTGCGGCCGCTGGGCATGCGTCGTCAGCGAGACCGGCAAGCCGGCGTACGAGCCGGACGGGACGTTCCTCTACGGGCGGCACGACGACCGCTTCGAGCAGGTGATGGCCTATTACTGGATCACCCAGTCCCAGAAGTACATCCAATCGCTCGGCTTCGGATCGACGTATCCCGGCATCAACATGGACAGTCAGGCGATCCGCATCAACCAGTGGGGCGTGGACAACAGCTTCGCGACCGACCACCCCAAGGACGAGATGCGGATGGGCAAGGGCGGCGTGGACGACGCCGAGGATGCCGAGGTGCTGCTCCACGAGTACGGACACCAGATGCACTTCAGCCAGTCAGCCTTGTTCTTCAACGGCGGCGACGGGGGCGCAATCAGTGAGGGCTTTGGCGACTACTGGGCGGCCAACGTGGTCGAGATCCTGACCGATACCCCGGATCCCGCCTGCATCATGGACTGGGACGCGACCTCCTACGACCCGACCGCTCCGCATTGCCTCCGGCGCCTGGACAGCAACCGCAGCTATGCCACCGACCGGCGCGACGAGGTCCACTTCGACGGCACGATCTGGTCCCAGTCCCTGTGGGAGATGCGGCAGGCCATTGGGCCGACGAAGGCGAACACCGCCATCCTGCTCGCCCAGTTCGGACAGGACGGGCCGACCATGCCGTCGCTGGCGGCGGACATCGTGGCCCAGGTGAGGGCGAAGTACGGCGCCGCGGATGCCGCGGCGGCGCGTGCAGCGTTCGAGGCCCGCGACATCCTCTAGCACCACGCTCCGTGGCACACACCACGATGGCCCCGGCGCATGCCGGGGCCATCGGTCCGTCAGCGCTGCCGAGCTCAGATGCAGCCGATGTCGGGGTCCTCGATACCGGGGTGAATCATCGCCTGGCAGCCGGCCTTGACGCTCGAGAGGTGCGCGTCGGTCGTGGCGATCTCCGTCGACCAGGCACCGATGCTGAGCGAGCCGCTGGCGACCGCGTCGACCATCGTGTCGTTGTCGTGGCTGTTGACCACCGCGACGCCCGGGAAGCGGACATGGAGGTGGGTCGGGTCGATCGTCGCGCGGCCAGTGGCCGTCCAGGTCACGGCGAGGTGCGCGGTGCCGGCAGCGCCGGACACGTCGTCGGTCACCGGGATCCACGCGTCCACCGACGCGGTCGTGAACCGGGCGTTGCTCTGCAGGCCCACCATCGCCTGGCCCTGCCAGAGCGCGAGCTGCGGGTAGCCCTTGCCGACCGGCTCGGCGCACAGGTCGGAGACGATGACCAGCACGTCGGTCGGGCCTGCCTGCTTGTTGATCGTGCCGGGGCGTCCGCCGTAGACGGCGTACGTGCTGCCGACGTATACGTCCGTACCGACGCAGCCGTCGACGCTGCTGCTGCCGCCGTCCGCGTGCCGGTAGCTGATGACCCGGTAGCCCTCGGGCGGGGCGGCCATTGCGGCCGCCGGGATGAGTGCCGCCAGCATGACGCCGGCGGCGATGACGGAAAGCGTGCGCCTGGACATGGTCGGTGCGTCCTCGAGTGCGGCCCCCTTCCGCGCGCATCGGTCGCGCCGTCGGTGCGGGACGGCATGAAAACGGGCCAGGGTCGACGCGCGTTACACGGGCTCCCTCACTCCTCGCCGGCCACGAGGCGCCGGTACGACTCGTAGCGCTCCTCGCTGATGTCGTGGCGCTGGACCGCCGCGCGGATGGCGCAGCGCGGCTCGTGGACGTGCGTGCAGTCGTTGAAGGCGCACGAGCCGAGCAGCGGGCGCATCTCGGGGAACGACATGGCCAGCTCGTCCGGCGGGATCTGGAAGAGACCCAGCTCGCGCAGCCCCGGCGTGTCGGCGACCCAGCCCCCTGCGGGACCCTGCACCGGGATCAGCTCCGCCGAGACGGTCGTGTGGCGCCCCTTGTGGAGCACCTCGCTCACCTCCCCGGTGGCGAGCTGCAAGCCCGGCTGGACAGCATTGAGCAGCGTCGACTTGCCGACCCCGGACGGGCCGGTCACGACGCTGACCCTGCCGGCGAGGCGATCGCGAAGCCGATCGACGTTGATGGCGCCGCGCGCCGAGACGTACTCGACCGGGTAGCCGATGCGCTCGTACTCCCCGAACAGCTCGCGCGCCTTCTCCTCCCCGACGAGGTCGACCTTGTTGGCGACCAGCACTGCGTCGACCTCGTTGGCCTCGGCGACGATCAGGAAGCGATCGACGAGGCGCAGGTGCGGCGGAGGATCCGCGCAGGCGAAGACGACCAGCACCTGGTCGACGTTGGCGACCAGCAGGTCCTCCCGCCAGACGCCGCGCGGGCCGGGCTGGCGGCGGCTGAACCTGGTGCGCCGCGGCTCGACCTCTTCGATCATGCCGCTGCCGTCCGGCTGGGTGGCGACCGCGACGCGGTCACCGATGACGGCGAGGTCCGAGCTCTGACGATCCTTCTTGATGCGGCCGCGCATCCGCGACTCGATGGTCGCGCCGTCGTCGGCCAGGACGGTGTAGAAGCCGCTGCGCGCGCGCAGCACGGTACCGGTGGTCAAGGTGGTCTGCTCTCCAGCTGGACCGGCGGGGCGCGTTGCGCCGGCGTCGGTATCGGTCGTCGAAGGTGGCGGTGAGAGCGTCCGCCGTGCTCGCCGGCTCGTGGGCCGCGAGGTGCCGCTCAGCTCAGTGAGCGGAAGGATGCAGGCGGACGCGGGTCGCCGATCGGGTGGTCATCGGGTCGCTCCTTTCGCCTGCCTGGTGGGGTGGGTGTCGGCCACCGTAGCCCGGTGTCGGCGCGGGTGTCAATGGCGCGTCAGCCGAGGGCGCCGACCGCGTTGCCGTAGACCGTGTCGAGGCGGCGTGGGATGGCCGGCCCGCGCGCCATGCGGCCGTCCGACCCGGACAGCTTCGAGCCGACCGATTCCAGCCACGCGCGCCCTGCTCCGTTCTCGGCCGGCGCCATGGCGAGCAGGGGTGCGTCGAGGTCGCCGGGCCGAAACCCCAACGCCGCGCGCAGCAGGGCGGCTGCCGCGCTGCGGTCGTCGGCGAGCCACGGGCCGAGGCGGGTGGCGCTGTCGCGAACCACGGCATAGCCGACGAACGCCGTGCCGCGCAGCGCGATGATCGTTGCGCGCTCGCGATCGGCGAGCGCGGCGCGAAGCATGGGAGTGCGATCGCCGCCGAAGCGCGGACCGTCGTAGGCGGCCAGCGCCGGGAGGTCACCGGGATCCGCCGCCCGCACGAGGGTGACATCGTCGCCCCCGGCCACCTGTCCGGCACGGGCGGGAATCTCCGCCAGCATGCCGGGCGCAAGGCCGGTGAACCCGTGGCGCTCGTACAGCGGCCGGCCGTCGGCGGTGGCGAAGAGCTCCATGCGCTCGACGCCGTCCTCCTCCAGGAAGTCGAGCACCGCACGCAGGATGGTCGAGCCGATACCCTTCCGCCGGCGCTGGGCAGCCACCACCATGTTGCCGACAACGCCCAGGCGTCCGTAGCTGATCCCGGAGCCCATGCCGGCAACCCCGCCGGCATCCTCGGCGATGAAGAAGCGTGCGTGTGGCGCGCGCATTGCCTCGACGACGGCCCAGGGCTGCGTCTTCCACCCCGCCGCGTCGCGCAGCGCGCGGATGTGGGGCAGGTCGTCGGGTGTGGCGAGGCGAAGCTGCATCGGTACGGCGAGTGTCGCACGACGGCCTCCGAGGTGGTCCGCGGCCCGTCGCCTACACTCGATCCTGAGTGGACGATCTCGCACCCCGCACCGCCCTGCCGTCGCGCGTCGACGTGCTGGTCGTCGGTGGCGGTGTTGCGGCCGCGCGCTGCGTCCGCGCCCTGCGCCGCCACGGGTTCGACGGCACCGTCCTGGTGGTCGGCGACGAGGCGCTGCCGCCCTACAACCGCCCGCCCCTGTCGAAGGAGCTGCTGCTCAGCGACGATCCGCTGCCCGACGCCCTGCTGCTCGCCGAAGGGGAGGAGTGGTACCCGCGGCATGGCGTGGTGCTCGCATCCGGGCTGACGGTGACCGGCGTCGAGCCGCATGCTCGGACGGCGACGCTGGCCGACGGCCGGAGCGTCGGCTACGGGCGGTGTCTGCTTGCCACGGGCGCTGAGCCTCGACCGCTGCGCATCCCGGGTGGCGGGCGCGCACTGATGCTGCGCACCGCGGACGACGCGCGCGCCATGCGTGCGGCGATCGACGCGCACCGCGGAAAGGATGCACTGGTGATCGGCGGCGGATTCATAGGCCTCGAGGTGGCCTCGGCAATGGTCGCGCGCGGCCTCGTGGTGACCGTGGTCGAGCTCGGCGACCGTCTATGGAGCGGCCGGCTGGGCAGTCTGCTCGACGCGCGTGCCCGCGACCTGCTCACCCGTGCCGGCGTGCGTCTCCGGCTCGGCGCGGCGGTGACCCACCTGGATGGGCGTGGCGCATGGCTCGGTGACGAGCTGCTGCCGGCGGGCCTCGTGGTGGCCGGTGTCGGGGTCGTGGCGCGCGACGGGCTGGCGAGAGGCGCCGGCGTGGCGGTGGAGGACGGGATCCTCGTGGACAGTGGGGGACGGACCTCGGACCCCGCCATCTGGGCTGCCGGGGACGTGGCACGCGTCGATGGCCGCCGGGTCGAGCACTGGCATGCCGCCCGGGAGGCGGGGGAGCGCGCAGCTGCCTCGATGCTCGGCCTCCCCGTGAGCCAGGTACCCGCGCCGTGGGTCTTCTCCGAGCTGGCAGGCATGGCGCTCGACGTGATGGGCGATCCGGCCGCCGGCGACGACGAGCGCTGGCTGGCGGCGGGACGCGTCGTGGTCTCGGCTCGCAATGGCGTGGCGGTGGGCGTGGGCGTGCTCGGTGGGGCGATCGCGCCGAAGGTGGCGCGCGGCCTCGTGGGGCGGCCGGTGGCGGAGGTTGCGGCGACGATCGGCGGCTGAGCCGCAGCCGCGGCGGTCGGTTGACCGGATCACCCGCGCGCGGGACAATGGGCAGGCAACACCGACCAATTCAGTCGGGATTCGCCGGCGCGCGCAATCCCGGCGCGAGCCCACGAGGAGCGCATGGCGATTCCGAATCCTGCCCTGAGCCAGATCCCCGATACCTACAAGTACGGCTGGCACGACACCGAGCAGCCGCGTACCACCTTCGCCAAGGGGATCAGCGCGGAGGTCGTGGCCGAGATCAGCCGCATCAAGGGCGAGCCGGAGTGGATGACCAAGCTGCGTCTCAAGGCGTACCGCCATTTCGAGGCGCGCCCGATGCCGAACTGGGGCGCCGACCTCGATGGGATCGACTTCCAGGACATCTACTACTACGTCACCGGGACGGACAAGGCGGTCCAGTCGTGGGACGACGTGCCGGACTACATCCGCCGCACCTACGACAAGCTGGGCATCCCCGAGGCGGAGAAGAAGTACCTGGCCGGCGTCGGTGGCCAGTACGACTCCGAGGTCGTCTACCACAACATCCGCGAGGACCTCGAGAAGCAGGGCGTCATCTTCCTCGGCACCGACGAGGCGCTGGTCAAGCATCCTGAGCTGTTCCGCGAGCACTTCGGCACGGTGATCCCCGCCAACGACAACAAGCTGGCGGCGCTCAACACTGCCGTCTGGTCCGGCGGCTCGTTCATCTACGTGCCCAAGGGCGTGCACGTCGAGCTGCCGCTGCAGGCTTACTTCCGGATCAACACCGAGAACATGGGCCAGTTCGAGCGGACCCTGATCATCGCCGACGAGGGCTCATCGGTGCATTACGTCGAGGGCTGCACGGCGCCGACGTACTCCACCGCCAGCCTGCACAGTGCGGTGGTCGAGATCATCGTCAAGAAGGGCGCTCGCGTCCGCTACACGACGATCCAGAACTGGAGCCACAACGTCTACAACCTCGTCACCAAGCGTGCGGTGGCCCACGAGGACGCCGTCATGGAGTGGGTCGACGGCAACCTCGGCTCCAAGGTGACGATGAAGTACCCCAGCATCTACCTCATGGGTGAGCGTGCCCACGGCGAGGTGCTCAGCATCGCCTTCGCCGGCGACGAGCAGCACCAGGATGCCGGCGGGAAGATCATCCACGCCGCCCCGAACACCACGTCGCTGATCACCTCCAAGTCGATCAGCAAGGGCAGCGGCCGAACCTCGTATCGCGGCCTCATCAAGGTGTATCCCGGCTGCTCCGGATCGAAGTCCACGGTCCGCTGCGACGCGCTCATCCTGGACGACGAGGCGCGCTCGGACACGTATCCGTACATGGAGATCGATGAGGAGCAGGTGACCATCGGTCACGAGGCCACCGTCTCCAAGGTCGGCAGCGACCAGCTCTTCTACCTGATGAGCCGCGGCCTGTCGGAGGCCGAGGCGGCCGCGATGATCGTCAACGGCTTCATCGAGCCGATCGTCAAGGAGCTCCCCATGGAATACGCGATCGAGATGAACCGCCTGATCCAGCTCCAGATGGAGGGTGCGGTCGGGTGACCCAGTCCGTACCGATGGCCCCGTCGACCGCCGCCGCGCTCGACGGGGCAACCATCGCGCGCCTCTCCGAGTCGCGCGGCGAGCCCGATTGGCTGCGTGACCTGCGCCTCGCCTGGTGGGCACGCGCCGAGGAGCTCGGCTGGCCCACCGGCCAGGAGGAGGAGTGGCGCCGCGTCTCCCTCAAAGAGCTGCCGCGCGACGGGGCGCTGCTGACCGATGCCGAGTTCCGCCCCTACGCGCCCGATGTTCGCCTCGCAGACCAGGGCGTCATTTTCACCGACCTGGCGACCGCGGTCCGCGAGCATCCCGACCTGGTGCGCGAGCACCTCGGCACCGGCGAGCCGCCGCCCTCGCATGCCGGCCTGTGGGCGCAGTCACTGGCGGCCTGGACGTCCGGCACGTTCCTCTACGTCCCGCCGCGGGTCGAGGTGGACGGCACCCTCATCGCCCGCATCTCGCAGGCCCGCGCGGACGCGACGTTCCTGCCGCATAGCCTCATCGTCGCCGACGAGGGCGCCAGCCTGCGGCTGATGGAGGAGCTCGTCTCTCCGGACGGGCAGCCCGGCTGGTTCGGCGGCACGGTCGACATCGTGGCGCGTACCGACGCGCGGGTCCGCTATGCCAACCTGCAGCAGCTCGGCGACGCGGTATGGAACCTCGGCGCGCAGCGCGTCGAGGTCGGCCGCAACGCGGACGTCACGACGCTCAACACCGAGGTCGGCTCGAAGGTCACCAAGCTGGGCGTCGACGTGCGCATGACCGGCACCGGCGGGACCAGCCTGCTGCTCGGCCTCACTGCCGCCGGCAACGGCCAGATGATCGACATCAACACCGTGCAGGACCTCGCCAACGACCACACCACCAGCGACCTGCTCTACCTCTCCGCGCTCTACGAGGCGGCGCACTCCGCCTTCTACGGCGTGACCCGCGTGCGCCACGGCACGCGCCAGACGAGCAGCTACCAGGAGTGCCGCAACCTGCTCCTCAGCCCGCACGCCGGCGCCGAGCCCATCCCGGTGCTGGAGATCGAGGCGAACGACATCCTGCGCTGCGGCCACGGCGCCACGGCCGGTGCCGTCGACCCGGTGCAGCTCTTCTACGCCCAGTCCCGCGGCCTCGACCACGAGGCTGCCGAGCAGATGATCGTGCGCGGCTTCTTCGAGCAGGTGATGGGCCGCATCAGCGACGAGCCGATCCGCTCGGCCATGCTCGCCGCGCTCGCCGACCGCATCGGTCACGCCGACGTGATCGACGGCGCGGAGCACGCGGCATGACGGTGGAACGCAGCACCGGCTTCGCCACCGGCCTGCTCGCGACCGACGTCGAGCCCGGCACCGTGCGCGTCGTCGAGGTGGCGGGCCGCTCGCTGGCGATCGGTCACACCGAGGACGGCGAGTGGGGCGCCATCGACGACGTCTGCACCCACGACGGCGGCGACCTCGGCGAGGGGGAGCTGGACGACAACGCGGTCGAGTGCCCGCGCCACGGCGGTCGCTTCGACCTCTTCAGCGGCCGTGTCCTTGCCCTCCCGCCGGTACGCCCGGTGCGCGCGTACCCGGCCCGCGTCGAGGACGGCGCCATCGTCGTCGAGCTGGACTGACGTACTCATGAAGATCAGCACCCGCACCGAGTACGGGATCCGCGTCCTGGTCACCCTGGCGCGTACACACGGCGACGGGCCGGTCTCGCTGGCCGGCGTCGCGAAGTCCGAGAAGCTGCCGCATGCCTACCTCGAGCAGCTGGTGCGCGACCTGCGCCGGGCTGGACTCGTGACCGCCACGCGCGGCCAGGCTGGTGGGTACCAATTGGCGCGCGCGCCGGAGGTGATCCTCCTCGCCGACGTGGTGCGTGCCCTGGACGGGCCACTCCTCGAGATGCCGTGCGCCGGTGCCGACAACCTCGAGGCCTGCGACCGTCCGCAGCCCTGCAGCGTCCACGAGGTCTTCCAGCGCGTCCACGAGGCGCTGAGCGAGAGCCTCACCACCACGACCCTCGCAGAGGTGGCGGCCACGGCCGGTGGCCCGCCCTTTCCGGCCAGCGTCCGCCGCCGCCACGTCGCGGAGCATGCGGCGCTGACGGCAGGCGAGCGATCACATCCCGATGCCGCCCAGCCCGGTGCGGCCGCCCATTGAACGCAATCGAACCACGTAAGGAAGCGACGCAACCACGCATGAACGACGAGCTGGTGATCGCTGACCTCGAGGTCAGCATCGGTACCAAGAAGATCCTCAAGGGGCTCAGCCTCACCGTCCGCAAGGGCGAGGTGCATGCCCTGATGGGACCCAACGGCTCGGGCAAGACGAGCCTCGCCTACACGCTGATGGGCCATCCCGACTACCACGTCGACGCGGGCACGGTGACCTGGCGCGGCGAGAGCCTCCTCGCCTTGACCCCGGACAAGCGGGCGCGGCTGGGCCTCTTCCTCGCCTTCCAGTACCCCAGCGCCATCCCGGGCGTGACCGTCGCCAGCTTCCTGCGCAACATCTACAACGCGGTCCATCACCCGCGGCCGGCGGACGCGGACGGCGAGAAGTCGATCAAGTACACCGGCATCCCGCTCGCCAAGTTCCGCAAGCTGATGGAGGAGAAGATGACGCTCCTCCACATGGACCCCGCCTTCGCCACCCGATACGTCAACGAGGGCTTCTCCGGCGGTGAGAAGAAGCGCCTGGAGATGCTCCAGATGGCGATCCTGGATCCGCAGATGGCGATCCTCGACGAGACCGATTCGGGCCTCGACATCGACGCATTGCGCAACGTGGCGGAGGGCATCAACGCCACGCTGTCACCGGAAATGGGCGTCCTCATGATCACCCACTACCAGCGCATGCTGAATTACGTGAAGCCGCAGTTCGTCCACGTCCTGCTCGACGGGCGCGTCGTCATGTCGGGCGGCGAGGAGCTCTCCCGCCAGCTCGAGGCGAACGGCTACGACTGGGTGCGCGAGCAGGTCGGCCTGCCCGAGGGCGTGACCGATGAGGCCTCCGCCCCCGAGCCGGTCGCCCCGCACTGAGCCTGCGGGCTCGGCGCTGGACGGACCGATGGCGCTGCAGCACGCAGGGCCCCGCGCACCCTCGCCGGTGCTCGACGGCGCCGCGCTGCGCGCCGATTTCCCGGCCTTCGACCGGCCGACTCGCGGCGGGCAGCGGCTCGCCTTCCTGGACTCGGCGGCCTCGTCGCTGAAGCCGCGCAGCGTCATCGACACGCTGGCCGACACCTACGCACACCACTACGCCAACGTCCATCGCGGGCTCTACGAGCTGAGCGAGGACGCGACCCAGCGCTATGAGCTCGCCCGCCGACGGCTGGCGCGCTTCATCGGCGCCTCGTCTTGGCGCGAGGTGGTCTTCGTGCGCAACGCGACCGAGGCGATCAACCTGGTCGCCTTCAGCTGGGGTCGCGCCAACCTCGGCCCCGGCGACCTGATCCTGGCCACCCAGATGGAGCACCACGCAAACCTGGTGCCGTGGCAGCAGCTTGCCGCGTCGACCGGCGCGGCGCTCGAGTTCGTGGCAATCACCGACGACGGCTGCCTGGACCTCGACGACCTGCGGGCGCGCCTGGCGCGCGGCCCGAAGCTGCTGGCCGTCGGCCACGTCAGCAACGCCCTGGGGACCATCAACCCGGTCACCGAGATCGCCGCCCTGGCCCACGCCGCCGGGGCCCTGGTCATGCTGGACGCCGCGCAGAGCGTCCCGCACCTGCCGGTGGACGTGGCGGCGCTGGATGCCGACTTCCTGGCGCTCTCCGGCCACAAGATGCTTGGACCATCGGGCATCGGCGCACTGTGGGCGCGGCGCGACCTGCTCGACGCCATGCCGCCATTCCTGACCGGCGGCAGCATGATCAGCCGCGTCACGCTCGCGGCGACGGAGTTCAACGAGTCGCCGTGGAAGTTCGAGGCGGGAACGCCGGCGATAGCGGAGGCCATCGGCCTGGCCGCGGCCATCGACTACCTGGACGCGCTCGGCATGGATGCCGTGCGGGCGCATGAGCGGGAGATGTTCGTCGACGCGTGGGCCGCGCTCGGCGAGATTCCCGGCCTGCGACGCCTCGGCCCGGCAGACCCGGACCGCCACCTGGCGGTCATCAGCTTCGTCCTCGACGGCATCCATCCCCACGACGTGGCCACGGCCCTGGACGTGGAGGGCGTCGCGGTGCGCGCCGGCCACCACTGCGCACAGCCGCTCATGGACCGCTACGACCTGCCAGCCACGACGCGCGCCAGCTGCTACGTCTACAACGACCATGACGACATCCAGCGCCTGGTCGCCGCCATCCGCGCCACCCAGCGCCTGTTCGCCTAGGCCGATGGACAACCTGTACCGCGACTTCATCCTCGAGCACTACCGCGAGCCGCACAACAAGGGCGTCCTGGAGCGCTACGACCTAGCCTTCGCCGACGCCAACCCGACCTGCGGGGACGAGCTGTCGATGACCCTCCAGCTCGACGCCGCGCACCAGCGCGTGACCGATGTCGCCTTCGACGGACGCGGCTGCGCCATCAGCCAGGCCGCGGCCAGCCTGCTCACCGACGAGCTGCGCGGGAAGACGGTCGCCGAGCTCGCCGAGCTCGCCGCGAGCGACGTGGTGGTGAGCCTGGGCGTGCCCATCGGTCCGGCCCGCATGAAGTGCGCGCTGCTCGCCTGGAAGGTGCTGCAGGGAGCGGTGCGCGGTGACCGCATCGCGTGGCCCGAGGAGGCGCTGTGAGTGGCGTCCGCTCCGTCGACACGGCGGAGGCGCTGCGCCTTGCCGCTGACGGACGGCGGATCATCGACGTCCGGGAGACGTACGAATGGGACGCGGGCCACATTCCGACCGCAACCCACATCCCGCTGGGGGAGTTCGCGGCGCGCATCGCCGAGGTGATGGGCGACCGCTCGACGCCGATCCTGCTGCACTGCCAGTCGGGCGCCCGCTCCGGACGCGCGGGACAGCTCCTCGTCCAGCTCGGCTATACCGATGTCGCCAACCTCGCCGCCAGGATCGACGAGTGGCGCGCGGCCGGCGGCGCGTGGGACGCCCCGCGCCCCCTCCTCAGCGACGCCGAGCGGGCACGCTACAACCGCCAGATCCTCCTCCCCGAGATCGGCGAGACCGGACAGCGCCGGCTGCTCGACAGCCGCGTCCTGCTGGTCGGCGCCGGTGGCCTCGGCTCGTCCGCGGCCCTGTACCTGGCGGCGGGCGGCATCGGGACCATCGGCATCGTGGACGGCGACACGGTGGACGTCTCCAACCTCCAGCGCCAGGTGCTGCACCCGTCTGATCGGCTCGGCAGCCCGAAGACGGAGAGCGCGCGGCAGACCATCAACGCCCTGAATCCCGCGACGGAGGTGGTCGAGCACCCCGAGTGGCTCACGGCGGACAACGCGGACCGCCTCATCCACGGCTACGACCTGGTCATCGACGGCAGCGACAGCTTCGAGACGCGCTACGCCATCAACGACGCCGCGGTCCGTGCCCGCATCCCGGTGATCCACGGTTCGGTCTATCGCTGGGAGGGGCAGGTCACCGCCCTCGTGCCCTTCGCCGGCCCCTGCTACCGCTGCCTGCACCCCACGCCGCCGCCGCCGGAGCTGGCGCCGGTGTGCAGTGTGGCGGGCGTGCTGGGCGTCCTTCCGGGCATCATCGGCCTGCTGCAGGCAAACGAGGCGATCAAGCTCCTGCTGGGCGTCGGCACGCCCCTCGCCGGCCGGCTCGTGACGTTCGACGCCCTGGCGACGACGTTCGACGAGCATGGCATCGCGCGCGACCCTGCGTGCGTGGCCTGCGGCGAAGCGGTCGCGCCGGTGCCCGCGTCGGTGCCAGCGCGGGCAAGCGGCTAGGCGGATGGCCCCGGGTTCGGCGCCGCCCGGACTGCTCCTCCCCCGCGCGGCAGCCGAGGCGATGCTCGTCCACGCCCGAGCCCAGCTGCCGAACGAGGCGTGCGGGCTGCTTGCCGGCCATCGCGAGGCGGACGGCCGGGCGTGCGGCACGGCCTTCCACCCGGCCCGCAACATCGAGGCCTCGCCCTCGCGCTACAACATCCATCCGGAGGACCTGGTGCGCATCGTGTTCGCGATCGAGGCAGCGGGTGAGGACCTGGTGGCCATCTTCCACTCGCACACCCGCACCGCGGCGGAGCCGTCGGCCATCGACCGGCGCACGGCGCGCTACGACCTGCCGTTCTACCTGGTTGCCAGCCTGACAGCCCCTGACGCGCCGCCGGAGAGTGCCCTGCGCGCGTGGCGCATCATGGGCGGGCACTCGTTCGAGGTGCCACTCCGCGTCGAAGGCTGAGGCCTATGGTGCGGCGGTCTCGACGACCGTGGCGCGAGTCAGGTCGATGACCACGTCGAGTCCGGGCGACCCCTCCTCGCCACCCGAGCGGTAGGCGGCCCGGAAGAACCCGATGCGGGGCGGGAGCAGCCACGCCGCCGCGGTCAGCGCCAGACCGTCCAGCATCTCGGGCTGCAGCGCATCGCGAGCGACGCGATCCAGGATGGCGTCGATCCCCGCGGGGTATCCGTGCAGGTCGGCGGCGAGGAGCTCGACGGCGCCGCTCGCCGGGACCACGCCGAACGCGTAGAGGTCCGCACCGGCAGCACCGGCGGGAGCGCCGCTCACCTCGACCGTGCATCGCTCCGGCCCGCACGAGCCGCCGACCAGGAGCGAGGGGTACGGGCGCCCGTCGTAGGTCCAGATCGCCGCCGCCAGCGCGCGCGTCACCTGAGCGGTCTCGATCTGATCCGGCACACCGCCCGGACGACGCGAATCGCGCATCGCGGCAAGGACCTGGTCCGCATCGTATGGGCGGCCGGTTGTCGGGAGTGAGATGGCCGGGCTGGCCGATCCGCTTGGCGTCAGCGGAAGGCTGCGGGACGGGGACGGATCCGGTGCCGGGCAGGCGGTCGTCATGGCGGCCAGCGCAACGAGGGCGATAGCCGCGCGCCAGCGGGTCGTCATGGCACGCGGACGGCGGACGACTCCGCGATCCAGAGCCCGGCCCAGATGCCACCGGTCACGTACACCATGCGGCGCCCGTTGATCACCGCGCCGCCCGCGATGGGCACTGTCGCGGCCGAGGCCAGCGTCGCCGACCTCGCGGAGAGGGCGGACCCGTCCGCAGCGTAGCGGTAGCCGGTCGTCGTGCCGGCGGAGATCGACGCACGCGATCCGCCCGCCCCTTCGAGGTCGGCGAGTCCCGGCAGCCGCACCGCGCTGCTTTCTGGGAGCCAGGTGCCGGCCCAGATGCCATCGACGACGCGGAGGTAGGCGGTGCCATTGATCGTCGCGCGTTGGCTGGTCGAGGCGCCCGACGTTCCGCTGATGGTTCGCGTGCGGCTGCCCACCACCGATCCGTCAGCCGCGAATTGGCGCCCGGTGTGGGTCCCCCCGTTGACCACGAAGCGACGCGCGGGATCGAACGACGACTCGACGAAGACAGCGCCGATCGAAGCGGCCGGCGACTCGCGGACCCACAGGCCGATCAGCATCCCGTTGCGGACGTGGAGCCAGCGGCCGGGCTGGCCGACCAGCGTGGCACGGGCGTCGACGCTGGCGAGCGTGGTCGCCGAATACGTGACGGACCGACGTCCGGTGACCGCGCCCGTCTCGTCGAATCGGTAACCGACATGCGAGCCCGGGCTGAGGCGGATCGATGTGCCGCCAGGCAGCGCGACGCTGCCGGGGCTGCGTGCAGCCGCGACCGTGAAGGTCCACCTGGTCGCTGTGAGGGCGTTGCCCGCGGCGTCGTGAATGCCTGACGTCGTGTCGACCCGGTAGGTCCCGGCGGCCAGGGGTGCGTGAGGCACGAGCGTCGCGGTCCGGCTGCTCGCCGCGTATGACACGCCAGCTGCCACGTTGGCGCCGCCCACAGCATGCAGCGTGAACGAGGCGCTCGAGAGGCCCGCCACGGGCTCGTCGAAGGTGACGGTCACCGGCGCCGCGGGCGGGATGAATGCTGCCCCGGGCCCGGGGCCCTGCGCCGTGATGCGTGGTCGCGTCGTGTCGCCGCCCCACTTCGTCCACGCCAGGCCGTAGCGCTCGGACGGGGCGTCGAAGCGCGTCTGGAGCACCTCGACGACGGCCGTCCCGGTCGAGCGCGCCGTGAATTCGATGCTTTCGTGGGCGTTGTCGAAGGTATACGACCCGACCACGGTGCCGTCCGGATGCCGGACCCGGAGGTCCAGGTCGGCGGTGAGGGTGTCGCCGGTCATCGACGTTCCGCTCCCGCTCGTGTGGCTGTTCCACGCGAGGGCAACCTTCACCGTCTGCCCGGCCACCACGGCGATGCCCCGGCTCAGCGCCTGCCCGTCGCTGACCGAGCCGAACTGGTAGCCGCCATACGTCCCGTCACCGTTGACCAGCGCGCGGTTCGACCACAGCGCGGACACGGTGCCCACGCCCTCGTGGTCCGCATTGACCGAACCATCGGGCATCCGGATGTGCCGGATGGCGCCGGCCATGACGAGCGCGCGAGTCGCTTCGGGCCAGCTGGCGAGCGTCGGGGCACGGGCGATGAGCTGCGCGGCGATCCCCGACACGATGGGCGTGGCGACGCTCGTGCCGCTGGCCGCAAGCCCGTTGGCGGTGCGGACGTTGACCGCCGGGGCAGAGACATTCGGCTTGTTGAAGTCGCCATGCGCATTCCACGCGGTCCCCGGCGGATCCGCGAAGTTCGCGCCGTTCGAGCCGGGCACATACCACAGCCGATCGTCGCTGCGGCTGACGGTGCCACGGTCGTCAGTGCCGCCGACGGTGAGCACGTTCCATCCCGTCCCCGGCGAGCCGACGTTCCAGCTCCCGGTGTTCACGTAGTTTCCGGCCGCAGAGACTGCCAGGCGACCGTCGACGAACGAGAGCGAGTCGAAGTAGCGCCGCGCCTCCTCGGCGCCGGTAGCGGTGTCCTGGACGAGGCTGGTGTTGACGATGTCGGCGTCACCGCCCGCCGGCGAAACGGCCCAATCGGCGGCGCGGATCACGGCGCGGTCGTAGGAGAGTGACGGTGTGTAGCCGCCCGTCCCAGCGCTGACGATGATCGCCCCCGGCGCGACACCCGCGTACGACGTGGCATGGCCGGCGATCGCGCCCGCCACCCAGGTCGGATGGTCGAACGTGCTGCCGCCGGTGTACGCCAGCGTTCCGGAGGTGCTGTAGGAGGCTGCGACGCGGCCGGAGAGGTCGCCGCCCCCGCGGACGTTGTGGTACTCGACCACCGCCACCCGCACGCCGCTGCCCAAGTCGCCTGACCCGCCCGTCCAGTTCGCGTCAACGGTCGGTCCGGCGCTGGACATGGCCGGGGACCATGATCCCTCGAGGCCGAGGGTGTCGATGGCGGCGTCTTCGGCGATGTCCGCGACGCGGGCGGCCGGCAGGTCGATGAACACCAGCGGTGCCGAGGTGCTCGCGTAGCCGATGCTCCCGCCGGCGGCCCGCACGCGCCCTGCGAAGGCCGCCTGCACGGCTGCGTACGCCGTGCGGCGGGCCTCCCAGAGCTCGCCGCGCAGCAACCGCGCCGCCGCGAGATCGTCGACCAAGGGGCGACCGTCGATCCATGTCACGTCCGGGTGCCGCGCGATGACCGCCGCCTCGGCGGGGACGACGTCGACATCGAGCCACACGGCAACCGGAAGGTCGTGGCCCGCATGGGCGGCCGCGACGGCGGACCGCAACGGGGCGTCCGCCTTGGCCGCCATGGCGGAGCGTACGGCAACAGCCCCCGCGCCCCGCGACGCCAGCAGCTCGGGACCTCCCACCGAGCCGTCGGCGGCCCGGTAGACGGCCCGGATTGATCCGGTGCGGCTGTTCACGAGCTTGCCTGCCCACAGCGTGTCGCCGGAACCGGGCAGGGACATGCGGCGCTCGTAGGCGAGCTGCCAGTCATCGGTTGCGCCGCCCTCGCTGGCGCTGAGGTAGGCCCGCGCGGCGTCGATGGGTGCGCTCGCGCTCGACTGTGCCGGCATGCCGAAGACGCCGCTCGCGGCCAGGCAAGCCGCCAGGAGCAGCCTCGTGATCGATCGTCGGACGCGCACGCTCGTTGCCATCGGTCTGGTGGTGCCGGTCTCCGTATTACATTGTCACACGGCGACCGGGCAGCAAGCATAGTCGTTCGCGCCGAAGCATCGGTATGACCCGGTCGGGTACCCTCTGGCCATGACGATCGCCCAGGGCGATACCGCCCGCTTCACCGATGCCGTGTACGCGGATCGCATCAGGCGTGCCGCGGACGCTGCCGGCGAGCGTGGCATCGATGCGCTCCTCATCACGCCGTCGATCGACTACCGCTACCTGGTCGGCTATGAGCCGCCGCCACTCGAGCGCCTCACCTCGCTGGTGCTCCGACCCGGCCACGACCCGATCCTGGTGGTGCCGCAGCTCGAGGAGCCCCTGGCCGTGCAGGAGCTGGCCGGCCTGGCCGGCACGCTGGACATCCAGCCATGGTCGGAGGGGTCGGATCCGTACCAGATGATCCGCGGCCTGCTCGCCGGCGCGCGGCGGGTGGGCGTCCAGGACCAGATGTGGGCGCGCCACGCCCTGCGCTTCCGCGCGGCGCTGGACCCCATGGAGCTGATCGAGGCCGGTCCCGCACTCGCCGCGCTGCGCCGCATCAAGAGCCCGGAGGAGATCTTTCGCCTGCGGCGTGCCGCGGAGGTCGCCGACACGGTGATGCTGGCCGCCACCGGTACTCCCCTGCCCGGCGTGACCGAGGCCGAGCTCTCGGGCCGGATCCGGGAATGGCTGGTGCTCTACGGCCACGAGACTCCCGACTTCGCGATCGTCGGCTCCGGTCCCAACTCGGCGAGCCCGCACCACGCTCCCACGGACCGGGTCATCCGCGAGGGTGACGCGATCGTCCTCGACCTCGGCGGGACCCGCCTCGGCTACTGCAGCGACACCACCCGCACCGCGTTCTGCGGTGACCCGCCGCGCGAGTTCGAACAGCTCCATGAGACGCTGCGACTGGCGCAGATGGCGGCCTGTGACGCGGTGCGCCCGGGCGTCACCGCGGCCGAGATTGACCGCGTGGCGCGTGACGCGATCACCGACGCAGGCTACGGCGAGTACTTCATCCATCGCACCGGCCACGGGATCGGGATGGAGACCCACGAGGAGCCGTACATCATCGACGGCAACGAGGAGGTCCTCGAGCCAGGCATGGCGTTCAGCGTGGAGCCGGGCATCTACATTCCCGGGACGTGGGGCGCGCGGATCGAGGACATCGTGGTGGTCACCGAGGATGGCGGCGAGCGCCTCAATACCTCGGACACCGCGCTCTATCTCGTCGGCTGAGGCAGCTCCCGGTACGAGCTGACCAGCGCCACCAGCACGCCGTCGATCGCCTCGTTGGCCTCGCGGTAGGCGCCGGTCACGTCCGAGATGTCGACCGATCGACGCCGCAGGTGCGCGGTGATCGCCTCGAGCACCGGCGAGCGGAAGAAGAGGAACGCCTCGACCGTCTCGGCCAGGCTGAGGCCGGCGTCCGAGGCCTCGCGGCCATAGAGGCCGCCCATCTTCTGCGCCTCCTCCAGCAGCAGCGTGCGCTCGGTGCGCTTCCCGGCCGCCACGTACTCGATGACCAACTGGAACGTGCGCTGGCCCCAGCGCCGGAAGTCGGCACGCTGTTCGGGGCTCAGCCGCGCCTGCCACGGCTGGCCGGCATAGCCGGTGCGCTGCATGCGGCGATGCACGTCGCCGACGATCGTCCCCGAGGCGTCGGCAAGCCGCTCGACGTCGTAATGGGTGCGGCGCGGGCTGTTGATCATCGTCTCGAGGCTCGACCGCAGGAAGCGGCGATGGCCGCCGGGCGTCTGGTAGCTCTGCACCTTGCCGGTATCCGCCCAGCGCCGCATCGTGTCCGGCCCGACTCCCACCAGCTTCGAAGCCGCGCCGAGCGCGAGCCAGGGATCGTCGCTGGGTGCGGCCTCATCGGTCAATGTGGGAAATCCTCGTCGTTGCAGCGGCACGCTTGGCCACGAGGATAGCCCCGGGACGGCGTCAGCCGCGCAGCTCCTCGGGGGTAACGCTTCCGAATCGTTCCCACAGCCGCACGATTGCGTTCATCCCGCCGCGGACGTTCCACAGCGGCATCCACTCGTTCGGAGAGTGGAAGTTGCCGTTCGGCGACGCAAACCCAATGAGCACCGACTTGAGGTCGAGTGTCGTGTCGAGTGCCGCCACCACGGGCACCGACCCACCGGTGCGGTGGTAGAGGGGAGCCTTGCCGAAGGCCGCTTGCAGCGCCTCCGCACCGAGGCGGACCCCGGGGTGCCCCAGCGGGGTGATGGCAGGCGCCCCGCCGTGGATCACCCTGATCTCGACCTTGACCGTGGCCGGCGCAAGCGACTCCACGTGGGCCGTCACCAGCCGCTCGATCTCGCGGTAGTCCTGGTCGGGGACCAGGCGCGTGCTGAATTTCGCCGCGGCCCAGGCCGGGATGATGGTCTTGGCCCCTTCCCCCGAGTAGCCGCCCCACAGCCCGTTGATGTCGAATGTCGGCCTGCCGCTCATGCGCTCCAGCAGCGTCCAGCCGCGCTCGCCGTCCGACCATGCGCGGACGCCAATGCGCTCGCGCTCGACCTCCGGGTCGAAGGGCTGCGCGGCGTAGGCGGCGCGCTCGTCTTCGGTGAGGTCGCGCACCCGATCGTAGAAGCCGGGTACGGTCACCCGGCCATCGTCGTCGATGAGCCCGTCGAGGATCCGCACCAGCACGTTAGCGGGGTTGTCGACCCCGCCGCCGAACTGCCCGGAGTGCAGGTCCTGGTGCGAGCCGCGGACCTTGAGCTCGAAGTAGGCGATCCCGCGCAGGCCGTAGGTGATGGCCGGCGTGCCCTCGTCGTCCGCCATGTCGGAGTCGGAGACCACTGCCAAGTCGGCCTCCAGCAGGTCGGGGTGCGCGGCGATGAACTCCTCCGCGGGCTCTGACCCGACCTCCTCGTCGCCCTCGAAGAAGAAGCGCAGGTTCACGGGCGCTCCGCCGGTGCCCTTGATCCAGGCCTCGGCCGCGGCAAGGTGCATCATCAGCTGGCCCTTGTCGTCGCCGGATCCACGCGCGTAGACGATGTCGTTCTCGTAGCGCGGCTCGAACGGCGGTCGCACCCACTCGTCGAGGGGGTCGGGTGGCTGGACGTCGTAGTGGCAGTAGACGAGGACCGTCGGCGCGGCTTCCCCAGCACCGAGCCATTCACCGGTGACGATCGGGTGGCTGGCAGTGTCATGGAGGGCCACCTTGTCGACACCGATCTCGCGCATCCAGTCCGCCACCCATTCGGCGGTGCGGCGCACGGCGTCCTTGAGGCTCGGGTCGGCCGACACCGACTCGATACGCAGAAAGTCGTCGAGCCGGCGCATGTGGGCGTCGGCGTGGTCGGTCAGGTACTGGAGCGCGGTCTCGAGGCCCGCGGCGGTATCGGTCTGGCTCGTCATGGACCGATGATAGGGGGGACAGCTATGCTCGACAGGCCCATGTTCCGCCGCACCCTGCTCCTCGGTGCCGTAACCGGCCTGCTGGCCCTCATGGTCGCCGTCCCGCCGATGCGCGTCGCCGCCTGCTCGTGCGCCACGCCCGACCCCGCGGAGGCGACACGGCGCGTGGATGCCGTGTTCGTGGGCGCCGTGGTCGACCAGCGCGGCACGCAGAGCGGCCCGCTCGTATCGAGCGCGGACCCGGTGCAGTCGCTGTTCGCCGTCGAAGAGGTCCGCAAGGGCCCCACTGTCTCGTCGGTGGTTGTGAGTACCTCCCGCGACGGGGCGTCGTGCGGTGTCGAGTTCGCCGTCAGGACCCGCTGGCTGGTGTACGCCACGCTCGCGAACGACGGCACGTACACGTCGAACCTGTGCGAGCCGAACGAGTTGCTCAGCGAGCGCGCAGACCTGCCGGACGAAGCCATTCGCTGGCCCGACGAGGTCGCTGCCGCACCCGACGCGAACGGCGCCATCCCGCTCCAGATGCTCGTGATGGCGACCGTGATCGGCGCCCTGGCTGTCGGGTCGGCCGTCGCGTTCCTGTGGCGTGGGCGCCGCCCGGCTAGGTGAAGACGCCGAGCGCGAAGCCCACGAAGAGGGCCAGGGCGAGCGCCGGCAGGAAGGCGAGAACGCGCAGCCCGGTCGGCCACGCCGGTCCACCGAGGAAGGCGTAGGCGGGAATGGTCAGCGGGAAGAGGAGCGTGCCCGCCGACCATGCGATCCGCTGACGGAACGTGAGGTCCGGGCGATCCTGGATGTCGAGCCAGTACGCGGCGATCACGATGAACGCGCCGACCGCCGAGACGGCAAAGATCGCCCACACGATCGGGAGCAGCTGTTCGGGCACCATGCGGGGCCGATCCTAGCGGATGCCTACTCGCCGAGCTCCGCGCGCCGAGCGGCGACATCGTCAGCGCCATTCAGGAGGTCGCCCAGGAAGCGCAGCGGGCGGCGCCGCGGGAGCCGCGGCTCGGACGGCGGGAGGAGCGCGAGGATCGCGTCGCGGATCTCGATCTCGAGCTGCTCCCGGGCCGCCGCGGTCCGGGCCTCGCGGACGGGGATCGGTTCGCCGAAGCGGATCACCACCCGGCGCCGGAACCAGAGGCGGCTGCTGCCGACGATGGCGCCGGGCACGACCGGCACTCCGCCCATCGCGGCGAACGCGGCCGCCCCCTCCTCGAACGGGAGGAGCGCGGACTCGCGCCAGCCGATGCGGCCCTCGGCGAAGATTCCCAGCACGCCGCCTCCGGAGAAGACGCGTCGCACCGCCCGCACGGCGCTGGTGAGGGTGGTCTTCTCGGGGTGGTAGGGGATCATCCCGCCGAAATAGCTCATCACCCGGTTCTTGAAGCCGTGGCTGAAGTCGGCCTCCTTCGGTCCGAACCAGGTGACGCGCGGAGTCATGGGCGTGACCGCCATCACCAGCTGCGGATCCCAGCCGTTGTGGTGGTTGAGCACGAGCTGGAACGGCGCGGCGGGCCACCGCTCGAGCCCGTCGGCCCGGACGTCGAAAAGGAGGCGCACCAGCCAGCGGTTGAGGCGCCACATGACTCGGTAGCGTCGCGTGATTGCCACGCCCAGCGGCCGCGGCCCCACCCGTCGCGCGTCCGCGCTCATGCGGTGGCGTCCTCGAACTCGCGGCGCCGGGGATCGACGCGCCGCAGTGCGAGGCAGGCGCCGACGACGAACAGCGACGCCACCAGCATCGCGAAACGAGGACCCGCATCCCTGCCGAGCAGCGCGCCGAACAGATCCTGGGTCGGGCCGCCGACCAGCAGGAAGACCGGACCCGCCATGGCAGTGCCGGCATTCAGGACGCCCATGTAGCGTCCCGAGGTGTGCTTCGGGATGACGTCCGCCATGAGCGCCCAGTCCGCCGACAGGAAGAGGCCCATCCCGACGCCGAACGGCACGAACGACGCAATCGCCAGCTCGCGCGACGGGGCGCCCGCGACCCCGAGCAGGCCGAGGGCCGCAATGGCGCCCGCGCCCCAGATGACGGCGCGGCGACCGTATCGGTCTGACATCCGTCCGCCGGGCAGGGCGGCGATGAGCGTGGCGACTCCGACGATCACGGTGGCGAGGAAGACCGTCTCGTTGGCGGCCGTGTCGGTCATCCCGTGGACGCGCTCGAAGTACGGCGTCGCGAGCGCGGTGACGTTGTATGCCCCCAGGAAGAGGAGGCGGACCAGCAGCAGCCACAGCACGTTGGATTCGCGCAGGATGTCGCGGTCCCACGCCGACGCGGCGATCTGGCGCCATGACGCGGTCCGCCTCGGCGGCGCGCGGCCCTCGTCCACGCTGGCCACGAGAATGACCATCGTCACCACCTCGACGAGCCCGAGCGCCAGCACGGCCGGCACCGAGGCCGCCCCACCGAGGGTGGCGATCCCGACGCCCACGATGGTGCCGAGCACGAGCATCAGGCCCATCAGCCCGCTGGCGGTGCCCACCTGGCGTGCCGGGACGAGGTCCGGGACATAACCCTGGAACGGGCCCTGGGCGAAGTTCGAGCTGAGCTGGAGGAGGAAGTAGAAGGCCAGCATGGCCAGGAACGAGTTCGAGAGCGCGAAGCCGGCAAGGAAGACGACGTCGAGCAGCGCACCGATGACGATGTACGGCTTCCGCCGCCCCCAGCGCGTGACCGTGTAGTCGGAGATCATCCCGATCGTTGGCTGGACGATGATCGGCGCCACCGCGCCGACCGCGATGATCAGCGCCAGCAGCAGACCCTGCGATCCCGGGTTCAGCGCATCGATGCGCTGGGGAATGACGATCGTGTTCAGGCCACCCCAGATCGTCTGGATGCCCAGCCAGTAGACCGACAGGCTCAGCAGCTGGCGCAAGGGGAGCGCGGCCTGCTGCTGGGGGAGTGACGTCTGCATCGGTCCGGCTCGGCTCCTGGATCGCGATCGGTGCACGCACGGTACGCGACCCGGATCGGATTGGCGAGATGCTCGCAGGCCCTCCCTGCGGCCCGACTGCGGGGCGCGTATCGTCCCCGGACCGATGTCCTCGCCGCGCCCCCGCCGACGCTGGCTGCCCGCCACGCCACCGGCCCTCGCCCACGTCGACTTCCGCCGCTACCTGGTGGCGCGCTTCGTCGTGGCGCTCGCCACGCAGATGCTGGTGGTGGCCGTCGGCTTCCAGGTGTACGACGTGACCGGCAACGCCCTCGATCTCGGTCTGATCGGCCTGTCGCAGTTCCTGCCGTTCGTGCTGCTCATCCTGCCCGCCGGGCACATCGCCGACGCGTTCGACCGGCGGCGCATCCTTGCCCTGACCACCGCGGTGCTGGTGGGCGTCGCGGCGGGGCTGGCGCTCATCTCCGCCAACGGCCTGCGGGATGCCACGCCGGTGCTGGCGATGATGGCCATCTTCGGGGCGGCACGGGCATTCAGCGGTCCGTCGAGCCAGTCGCTGGTCCCCAACCTCGTGCCGCCGGCCGACTTCGGGAATGCGGTGGCCTTCAGCTCGTCAACGTTCCAGGTCGCGACGATTGCTGGCCCGGCGCTCGGCGGCCTGCTGCTGCTGCTCGGCCCGACGGTGGTGTACGTGACGGTGGCGGTCCTGCTCACCGTCGCCACCGGCCTCATCGTGGCGCTGCGAGGCGGCGGCCGGGGTGACGCGGTGCGCGAGCCGATGTCGCTCACCTCGCTCTTCTCGGGGGTGCGCTTCGTGCGCTCCCGCCCCATCGTCCTCGGGTCCATCTCGCTGGACCTCTTCGCCGTCCTCTTCGGCGGCGCCACCGCGCTGCTGCCGATCTACGCAGCCGACATCCTGCACGTCGGTCCGGACGGGCTCGGGGTACTGCGGGCCGCGCCGGCCATCGGCGCGGCGGGATGCGGCGCCTTTTTGGCGGCGCGCTCACTGCAGCGCGGCGTGGGGCGGTGGCTCTTCGGCGGGGTGGTCGCCTTCGGGGTCGGGACGATCGTATTCGCCCTGTCGACCAGCTTCCTGCTCTCGTTCGCCGCCCTGCTGGCGATGGGCGCCAGCGACATGGTGAGCGTGTACGTCCGCCACCTGCTCGTCCAGCTGGCCACCCCGGACGCGATCCGCGGACGGGTCAGCGCTGTGAACTCGGTGTTCATCAACGCGTCGAACGAGCTGGGCGAGTTCGAGTCCGGCCTCACCGCCTCGTGGTGGGGGCCGGTGGGAGCGGCCGTCGTCGGCGGGGTGGCGACGATCGGCGTTGCAGTCGCCTGGGCGCTGCTCTTCCCGATCCTGCGCCGGCTCGACCGCTTCCCTGAGCCAGACCGAGAGGCGATCGACCCGGAAGGGTAGAATCGGCGGCGCATGTTCATCGACCCCATCGCCGTCCAGATCGGCCCCATCGCGGTCCACTGGTACGGGATCATCATCGCCAGCGCCGTGCTGGCGGGCGCGGTCGTCGGCACCCTCGAGGCGCGCCGGCGCGGCGAGGATGCCGAGCAGGGCTGGTCGATGCTGCTCCTCGTGATCATCACCGCCGTCATCGGAGCGCGGCTGTACCACGTCATCCACGAGTGGAGCTTCTACTCGCAGAACCTCCTCAAGATCCCGCAGATCTGGACGGGCGGGATCGGCATCCCCGGCGCGGTGATGGGTGGCGCGGTCGGCATCTGGTGGTACACCCGCGGCGCGAAGCTCAACACGGCCCGCTGGCTCGACATCTTCGCCCCGGCGCTGCTGCTCGGCCAGGCGGTCGGCCGACTCGGCAACTTCGTCAACCAGGAGCTCTACGGGCCGCCGACCCAGCTGTGCGGCACGCAGGGCTACCTGCCCTGCCTCCCCTTCGGCATCCAGATCGACGCGGCGCACCGCGCCGGCACGCCGTGGGACGCCCTCAGCTTCCCCGTCGACACGACCCAGTTCGTGCCGATGTTCGCCTACGAGGCGGTCCTCAACCTCATCGGCATGGTGGTGCTGCTCGTCGTGGCACGCGCCTTCGCGCGACGCCTGTACGACGGCGACATCGCCCTGATGTACATCATGTGGTACGGCGCCGTGCGCTCCCTGCTGGAGGGCTATCGGACCGGCAACTGGTACATCGGCCCGCTCCCGACCGCGGTATGGATCGGTGTAGCCGGGATCATCCTGGCGGGTGGCTTCCTGATCCTGCGCCACGTTCGAGGCTGGGGCACCCCGGGCGCCTGGATGGACCGATCCGACCCGGCCGATGACGCCGACCCGCCATCGCAGCCGGCCCCGGAGCCGTCACCTGGCTGAGCGGCCGGGCATCCTGCCCGATATCACCGCCGCGATCGGCGATACCCCGCTCGTCGCCCTCGACCGCCTCGCCGAGGGCGTGGCGCCGCGCGTCGTCGCCAAGCTGGAGAGCGCGAACCCCGGGGGCAGCGTCAAGGACCGCATCGCGCTGCCGATGATCGAGGCCGCCGAGGCCGCCGGGCTGCTGAGGCCGGGCGGGGTGATCGTGGAGCCGACCAGCGGCAACACCGGTGTCGGCCTCGCCATGGCGGCCGCGGTGAAGGGGTATCGGTGCATCTTCGTCATGGCCGACAAGCAGTCGGAGGAGAAGCGTGCGCTGCTGCGCGCGTACGGCGCCGAGGTCGTCGTGTGCCCAACCGACGTCGACCCCGAGGACGAGCGCAGCTACTACAAGGTCAGCGACCGCCTGGCACGCGAGACGCCCGGTGCGTGGAAGCCGGACCAGTACCACAACGACGAGAATCCACGGGCGCACGAGCTGACCACCGGCCCGGAGATCTGGGACGCCACCGAGGGACGGATCACTCATTTCGTGGCCTCGATCGGCACGGGCGGGACGATCTCAGGAGCGGGCCGCTACCTGAAGGGGCGCAACCCCTCATTGGTGGTGGTGGGCGCGGATCCGGCGGGCTCCGTGTACTCCGGGGACACCCCGCGTGCCTACCTCACCGAGGGGATCGGCGAGGATTTCTGGCCGACCACCTACGACACCCAGATCTGCGACGTCATCGTGCGCGTCAGCGATCGCGACTCGATGCTCACGGCCCGCCTCGCCACCGCGCGCGAGGGGATCCTGATGGGGGAGTCGTGCGGCACAGCCCTGTGGGCCGCCCTGCAGGTCGCTCGCGACCTCGACGACCCCGATGCGCTGTTCGTGGTGCTGCTCCCCGACAGCGGCCGCAACTACGTGGGCAAGCTCTATAACGATGCCTGGCTGCGCGAGCGTGGCCTGCTCGGGGCGGAGGAGGCGGTCAGCGCGTACGAGTGGCGCGCCACGTCACCCGAGATCGTGGTCCGGCGCGGTGAGGTGAGCCCGGGCTGACCGCCGGACGGTCGCGGCCCTGGGTGCGCGGTGCGCCGCGCGGTGCTCGACGCGGGCTGATCTGGGCGATCTCCGAGGGCAGCCACCGCTCGCGGCGCTCCGGCTGACGCTCGTCGCGGTACACGCATCCGGCGTGCGCCACGCCGCCGGACATCTCGTTGGCCATCCACGCCTCGCCCACACCGATCGCGCCGCGGCAGAAGTCGCAGGTGCCTGGCTGCTCCATGCGAGCGACGATACGCGCCCGGTGGCCCAAGGTCCAGACTGGGGTGTGGCGTACCGCAAGCCCCAATCGCGAGGCTGACGGGACCACGTTTGCAGAGTAGAGTTGGCCCCTCATCCACGGAGGCAAGCGACGCTGATGACGCAGGTTGCGGATACGGCACCCGGCACGACCGGGCGGGACACCGAGCGAGTCAATCACTGGATCAACGGCGCCCGCGTGGCGGGCAGCTCCGGACGCAGCGGCCCGATCTACAACCCCGCCACCGGCGTGGTCGCGCGCGAGGTCGACTTCGCGTCTGTCGACGAGGTCAACACCGCGGTGCGGGTCGCGCACGAGGCCTTCCCGGCATGGCGTGCGACCTCCATCAGCAAGCGCACCGAGATCCTTTTCCGCATCCGCAACCTGGTCGACCAGCATCGTGAGGAGATCGCGGCGCACCTCACTCGCGAGCACGGCAAAGTCCGCAGCGACGCGCTCGGCGAGGTGGCGCGCGGCCTGGAGAACATCGAGTTCGCGACCGGCATTCCGCACCTGCTGAAGGGCGGCTTCAGCGAGCAGGTGAGCACCGGCATCGACGTCTACCAGATTCGCCAGCCCCTCGGCGTGGCGGCTGGCATCACGCCGTTCAACTTCCCGGCCATGGTGCCGATGTGGATGTTCGCCAACGCCATCGCCTGCGGCAACACGTTCGTGCTGAAGCCTTCGGAGAAGGATCCCAGCGCATCGGTCTACCTGGCGGAGCTGATGCAGGAGGCGGGGTTGCCGGACGGCGTGTTCAACGTCGTCCATGGCGACAAGGTGGCGGTCGACGCGATCCTCGAGCATCCCGACATCGCATCGGTCAGCTTCGTCGGCTCGACGCCCATCGCGCGGTACATCTACGAGACCGGCACGAAGGCCGGCAAGCGGGTCCAGGCATTGGGCGGCGCCAAGAACCACATGGTCGTCCTGCCGGATGCGGACATCGAGATGGCCGCCGATGCCGCCGTCTCCGCCGCGTACGGCTCCGCCGGCGAGCGCTGCATGGCGATTTCGGTCGTGGTGGCGGTGGGGGACGTGGGGGACCCGTTGGTCGACGCCATCGAGCAGCGCCTGCCGAAGATCACCGTCGGACCCGGCAACGAGGAAGCCTCCGAGATGGGGCCGCTCATCACGAAGGAGCACCGCGACAAGGTCGCCTCGTACCTCGACTCGGGGATGCACGACGGCGCCACCCTGCGCGTCGACGGGCGTCGGCACGTCCTGTACAACGAGTCGCAGGGCTTCTTCCTGGGCGTCAGCCTGCTCGACAACGTGACCCCCGAGATGGAGTGCTACCGGAACGAGATCTTCGGCCCGGTGCTCGAGATCGTGCGCGTCCCGACCTACACCGATGCAGCCCAGCTGATCAACGACAACCCGTATGCCAACGGCACCGCCATCTTCACCCGCGATGGCGGAGCGGCACGCCAGTTCCAGTTCGAGGTGAACGTCGGCATGGTGGGGATCAACGTTCCGATCCCGGTCCCGGTGGCCTACTACAGCTTCGGCGGCTGGAAGGCATCGCTCTTCGGCGACCTGCACATGTACGGGCCCGAGGGAATCCAGTTCTACACCCGCGCCAAGGTCGTGACCGCTCGCTGGCCCGATCCGGGGACATCGAAGGTCGACCTGGGCTTCCCGCGCACGCGGTGACGCGGTGACATCCCGCGACGCGGCTCTCGCCGCCGAGGCGTTCAGCCGGTACACCGAAGAGTGGATGAACGCGATCACGACGCGCGATCGCGCTGCGCTGGAGGCGTTCCTGGCGCCGGAGTTCCGGCTCACCAGCGTGCGCAGCGACCGGTGGATCGGCCGTGACGAGTGGCTCGAGCTCTCGATGAACGCCGTCGAGATGGAGTCGTTCACGGTAGAGGCGATGGAGGTGGCCATGCTGGGCGAGACCGCCGTGGTGTGGGCCCGCGTCAACCAGCGCGCGCGCGTGGGAAGCGACGACTGGAGCGACCGCTTCATGCTCACCGACGTCTGGGTGCGTCGGCAGGATCGATGGCAGGTCGTGGCCCGCCATGCGAGCCGCCCGCCGGCGAAGTCGTTCGCGGAGCCAGCCACCTGAGGCGCGCGACATCTCATCGGACGGTGCGTGCCACAATGGCCCGCCTATGACCGACCACGAGCACGATCGCCGCGGCGGCGACCGATTCGAGACTCTCGCCGTCCATGCGGGTGCCGAGCCGGACCCGCACACCGGCGCCGTGGTGCCCGCCATCCAGATGAGCACCACCTTCAAGCAGGACGGGGTGGGCGGGATCCGCGACGGGTTCGAGTACGGGCGCTCGGGGAACCCCACGCGACGCGCGCTCGAGAGTGCCATCGCGACCCTCGAAGGCGGGACCCACGGCCTCGCCTACGCCTCCGGCCTGGCGGCGACCCAGAACATCCTCTACCTGCTCGATCCCGGCGACCGCCTCCTGATGAGCGACGACGTCTACGGCGGCACCTGGCGCCTCGCTGACAAGGTCTGGAAGCGCTACGGGATCAAGACCGATGCGATGGACCTGCGTGACCTGGATGCCATCGCCGGCGCGCTTTCCGGATCCGCGCCGCCGCGGATGATCTGGATCGAGACACCTACCAACCCGTTGCTCAAGGTCGTCGACATCAGCTCGGTGGCGCGCCTGGCGGCGACCGCCGGCGTGGTCACGGTGGTCGACAACACGTTCGCCACGCCCTACCTCCAGCGGCCGCTGGAGCTCGGCGCCGACATCGTCATGCACAGCGCCACCAAATACCTCGGCGGCCACTCCGACGTCATCGGCGGCCTGGTGGCGACCCGATCGGACGAGCTGGCGGAGCGGATGCGCTTCCATCAGAACGCTGCGGGCGCCGTGCCGAGCCCGTTCGACTGCTTCCTGGTGATGCGCGGTCTGCGCACCCTGGCGGTGCGGATGGAGCGGGCATCCGGCAATGCCGGGCTCATTGCCGCCTGGCTGGTCGGCCGCAGCGAGGTCGAGCGGGTGCACTACCCGGGCCTGCCGGAGCATCCGCAGCATGACCTCGTAGCGCGCCAGATGCGGATGCCCGGTGCCATGGTGAGCTTCGAGCTGCACGGCGGCGAGGCTGCGGCCCGAGCCTTCGTGGGGGCGACGCGGCTCTTCACGCTGGCCGAGTCGCTCGGCGCGGTCGAGTCGTTGATCGAGGTGCCGGCGGCCATGACCCACCTCTCGGTCGCCGAGTCGCCCCTGGCGGTGCCGCCCGGCCTGGTGCGCCTCTCGGTGGGCATCGAGAGCGTCGATGACCTGGTAGCGGACCTCGCCGGCGGCTTCGCGGCTGCGGCATCGGCCTGATGGGCGACGCCAGCACCCGACCGCGGCGCGAGCGCAACGCGGACGGCGAGGAGATCGTCGTCGACGGCCCGACCGAGCTTGTCGAGGCGGAGGATGGCACCCTCGTCGAGCGGCTGAGCAGCGGCACGGCGACCCTGCTCCTCGTCTGGCTGATGGGGATCGGTGCGCTGTCGACGCTCGTCGGCGCGTGGCTCTTCGTCTTCTTCGTGAGCGGGGAGCGGCTCGGCCTGGGCGACCTGTTCGGCGGCTTCGGGTTCTACACGGCGCTGGGCGGTGCCGCAGGACCGAGCGTGCTGTGGCTGGCCGGTCGCGCGCAGGGCCATTCGCTGGCCTGGTTCGGATGGACCGCCATGCGTATCGCGGGCCTGATGGTCGTCATCCTCGCCGCCGTGGTGCTCCTGGCGACGCTCGTCCTGGCCGGGCGCCTCCCCGAGGCGGGTGTCATCCCGCCCGCGGTGCTGCTGGCGGTCATGGCCGCCGTCCTCAGCCAGGTGTGGGGACTGGCGACCTGGGGCGCCGACCGCTGGATCGCTCGCGCGCGGGTCGAGTAGCTCAGACCTCGTAGGTCTTCAGCACCTCGGCGACCTCGACCGGGCCTTCGAACGCCGCAGCGGCCTGCTTGCGCGCCCAGCCGTGGTGGTCGATGAGCGGCAGGTGGGTGAGCACCAGCTTGCGCACGCGGGCCCTCGTGGCTGCCTCGCCTGCCTCTCCGGGGAGCAGGTGACCCCGTGGCTCGGGCGGACGCGCGTCCTCGTCGAGCGACCGCAGCGCCGCCTCGCAGAGCAGGAGGTCGGCCCGGTCGGCAAGGGCGTCCAGGTTGTCGGTGGGCGCCGTGTCGGCCGAGTAGGCGAAGACCTTGTCATCGGTGTCGCCGTCGCCGCGAGCATGGACCCGGAATCCCCAGGTGGGGACGTAGTGCTGCATCGCGTACGGCTCGAAGCGCAGGCCGCGGATCTCGATCGGGCGTTCGCCGTCGTGCTCCACGAAGTCGAAGCTGCGGGCGAAGAAGTCCGGGTAGCCAGCGCCGCGCGCGAGATCCTGCAGCTGGTCGGCGGAGCCGGGCGGCACGATCACCTTGAGCCGCTGCTTGGCCTCGTCCAGCCACGGGTAGGCATAGCGGAGCGTCACCAGGTCCAGGAAATGATCGCTGTGCATGTGGCTGATCAGGACGGCGTCGAGCTCCTCGGGCACGCAGCGGCGCAGCAGCTGGGCAACCACGCCGGGGCCCGCGTCTAGCAGGACGCGTGCTCCGCCGCCGTCGACGAGATACCCCGCACAGGCCTCACCGGGGTTGGGCCGGGCAGGGCTCCGGCCGAGGATCGTCAGACGCATGTCGGCGTAGGTTAGCCGGGTACGCGCTGATCGATGGTCACGTATTCGCGCTCGGGCTCACCGACGTACACCTGTCGCGGCCGCCCGATCTTCGTCTCCCTGGCACCCATCATCTCGCGCCACTGGGCGATCCAGCCCGGAAGGCGGCCGATTGCGAAGCAGTTGGTGAACATGTTCTTGGGGAAGCCGATGGCGTGGTAGATCAGGCCGGAGTAGAAGTCGACGTTCGGATACAGCTTGCGGCTGACGAAGTACTCGTCGTCGAGGGCCACCTCCTCCAGGCGCTGCGCGACCTCGTAGAGCTTCCCGTCCGCCCCGGTGGCCGCCAGGACGCGCTCGGCGGCCCGCTTGATGATCGTGGCGCGCGGGTCGAAGTTCTTGTAGACCCGGTGGCCGAAGCCGGCCAGGCGGAACGTGTCGTCCGGATCCTTGGCCTTGTCGACCCACTTCCGCACGTCGCCGCCGTCGTCGACGATGCGCTCGAGCGTGTTGATGACCGCCTCGTTGGCGCCGCCGTGGAGCGGGCCCCACAGGGCGGAGATGCCGGCGCTGATGCTGGCGTACAGGTTGGTATGGGCGCTGCCGACCATGCGGACCGTCGAGGTCGAGCAGTTCTGCTCGTGGTCGGCATGCAGGATGAGCAGCAGGTCGAGTGCCTCGGCGACCTTCGGGTCGACCTCGTACGCCTCGGACGGCACGGCGAACATCATGTGCAGCAGGTTGGCCGCGTAGCCGAGGTCGTTGCGCGGATAGACGTAGGGCTGACCCACGGCCTTCTTGAAGCTCCACGCCGCAAGGGTTGGCAGCTTGGCGATGAGGCGGTTGATGGTGACCTCGACGGCAGCGGGATCGAAGATGTTCTGGCTATCGGGGTAGAACGTGCTCATGCCCACGGTGCCTGCGGCGAGCACGGCCATGGGGTGCGCCTGGCTCGGGAAGCTGTCGAAGAAATGGCGCATCTCCTCGCGGATGAGGGTGTGATGGGTCACCTCGCCGACGAACGTGTCGAGCTGCGCTGCCGTCGGCAGCTCGCCCCAGATGAGCAGGTACGCGACCTCCAGGAAGGTCGACTGCTCCGCCAGCTGCTCGATGGGGTAGCCGCGGTAGCGCAGGATGCCCTGCTCACCGTCGAGGTAGGTGATGGCGCTGGTGCAGGCGCCGGTGTTGCCGTAGCCGGGGTCGTAGGTGATGAGCCCGGTCTCGGAGCGCAGCTTCCCGATGTCGATGGCCGTGTCGCCGTCCGTGCCGGGCATCGCCGGCAGCTCGACGCGCCGGTCGCCCCAGGTCAGCGTGGCCGCCTCCGCCGCCGTCCGCTCCGCGGTCGCCGCCCGCTCTCCGTCGCTCATGCGCCGATCAGCTCCGTCACCGCGTCGCGCTCCTCGAGCAGCTCATCGGTCGTCGCCTGGACCTTCTGTGCGGCCCATGCGCCGTGCTCGATGCCTCCGACGATCTCCACCACGCCCGGGGCGGTGGCGCGCAGCGGGTAGCCGAAGACGAGGCCCTCGGGAACGTCGTAGCCGCCGGTGGCGGGCGCGGGGATCGCCGCGCTGAACGTCTCGCTGGTGGGCTGGGTGATGTTGCGAACGGTGTCGATTACCGCATTCGCGGCACTGGCCGCGCTGGACTGGCCGCGAGCCGCGATGATCGCCGCCCCGCGCTGCTGCACCGTGGCGATGAAGTCGCCCTGCAGCCACGCCTCGTCGATCGCCTCCGTGGCAGGGAGGCCGCCGACCGTGGCGTGGTAGAAGTCGGGGAACTGGGTGGAGCTGTGGTTGCCCCAGATCGACAGGTCGCGCACCTCGCTGACCGGTACGCCGGCCTTGATCGCCAGCTGTGAGCGGCCACGGTTCTCGTCGAGCATGGTCATGGCGAACCAGCGGTCGCGCGGCATGCCGTGGCGGGCCGCCGCGGCGGAGCCGATGAGCGCGTTGGTATTGCACGGGTTGCCGACCACCAGCACGCGCGCGTCGTCTGCCGCGTGCTTCCCGATCGCCTCGCCCTGGCCGGTGAAGATCCCGCCATTGATGGTGAGCAGGTCCTTGCGCTCCATCCCCTGCTTGCGCGGGACGGCGCCCACCAGCAGGGACCAGTTGGCACCGCGGAACGCCTCCTCGGCGCTCGAGGTGGTGACCACGCCGTCGAGCAGCGGGAAGGCACAGTCCTCGAGCTCCATCACGACCCCGGCGAGGGCCGGCAGGGCGGCCTCCAGCTCGAGGAGCCGCAGCTGGACCTTGGTGGCGGGTCCGAACATCTGCCCCGAGGCGATGCGGAAGAGAAGCGCGTAGCCGATCTGCCCGGCCGCGCCGGTAACGGCCACGCTCACGCGGTCGGGGGAGTCGGGCATGTGGCCTCCGAGATCGTGGGTGATCGTGCTGGTCTCCGAGTGTACCGCAGGGCCCATGCCCGTTCGCCGCGGTCGAATCGGCCCCTACCAGTCGCGCGGGACGCCGCGCCGGTCGCCCGCCCAATCGGCAAGCGCGGTGGCCATCGAGCGGAACGCCATGCGCGGCAGCCATCCCGGCACCTCCGCACGCGTCACCCACGCATGCTCGGACGATTCTTCATCCGCATTGACCGATGCGCCAGCAACGGCGGGCCGCGCGAGGAAGATGGCGCTCACCGCGTTCCCCGGCCGCGAGGTGTAGATGCCGACCAGCTCGACCAGCTGCACCTCGAACCCGGCCTCCTCGGCCGTCTCCCGGCACGCTCCCTCCTCTACGGACTCTCCCGGCTCCAGGTAGCCCGCCGGCAGGTCCCACGCGCCGAGCCCCGGCTCGACGGCGCGCCGCAGGAGCAATACCTCCGCCTCACCGTCGGCGTTGTGACGCTGGACGAGCGTGCCGGCGGCTGGCTTCGGGTTGGCGTACCAGCGCCAGTCGCACCGGTCGCAGACCAGTGGCTGCTCGACCGGCTGGGCGCAATGGGGACAGGCGGGGACGCTGCGGCTCATGCGGCGGAATGTACCCCGCATCCGTTCCATTCGTCGACGTCTATATTGACAGAAATCAATGGAATGCTACCGTGGTGGGGAAAGGAGGTGCCTCGCGATGTGCTGCGATCCTGACTGCTGCGGCGGAAGCTGCTGCTAGACCGATGCGGGCGGCGGAGCCCCCTCCGCCGCCCGGCGCGCCGCCACGAAGGCCGCGATGCGGTCGCGCAGGTCGTCGCGCGCGTCGCGAAAGGCGGGGAGCCGTCCCGCCCCGACAACGGCTGATGGATCCGGGATGCTCCAGTGCAGCTGGTCACGCACTCCCGGCAGCACCGGGCACGCCTCGCGGGCCTGGTCACAGACGGTGATGAGCCAGTCGACCCGCTGATCCAGGTAGCGCTCCAGCGTCTTGCTCTCCTGGCCGCTGACGTCGATCCCGATCTCGGCCATCGCGGCGATCGCCTCGGGCCGGACGGCCGTGGCCTCCGTCCCCGCGCTGTGCACCTCGAACCTATCGCCGGCCAGGTGGCGCAGCAGACCCTCCGCCATCTGGGAGCGGGCGCTGTTGTGGGTGCACAGGAAGAGGACGCGCGGTCGCTGGGTCATCGGTCCGTCAGTTTCCGCCACACCCCCCGTCGTGTCCACATTGGGGACGGGGTGTGGATAACCCGCCAAGGTTGTTCGACATTCGGGGATAAGAGGTATTGCGGCCACCCGGGCAGCGCGCCTATTCTCTGGTTGTCCCGAAGGGGCGGCCGATCGGCACCAGCGATTGCATCAACGGAGCCGTGACGCGACACCGGCGATTGCATCAACGGTTCGCGGCGGCGGTTCCTTCGGGACGTTTTCGTGCGCGCGAAATGGGGGCCGAGCGCAGCGCCCGGCCCCCATCGCGATGCGGTCACCCCTCGGCCAGCACGGCCTCCAGGCGATCCCAGGTCTCGATCGCGCCACCGACCATGCCGGTCGCCAGCGCTCCCTCGATCGCCTCCGGGCTGCCCATGTGGCCGACCGAGCGGACCGTGGTCCGGCCATTGGCCTCCTCGAGCGTGCAGGTCTCGGGTCCGCCCTGCGGCCCCAGGCCCTCCACGTCGAACATGAACGTCCATCGGTACCCCTGCGGCGGCGTCACCTCGAGGTACTCGCCGTAGAACACGACATCGTCGCGGTCGGCGGCGCTGCTGCGGTAACGCCACGCGCCACCGGGTCGGACGTCCATCTCCTCGACCGTCGTCGTGGTGCCGTGCGGTCCCCACCAGCGGGGGACGATCTCGCGATCCGTGAGGGCCTTCCAGACCAGCTCACGCGGGGCGTCGAAGGTGCGCTCGAAAACGAGGTCGCCGCCCTCCGAGTAGATGGTGGTGCTGTCGGTGCTACCGCGGTCGATGCGGCTTGCGGACATCGTGGTCTCCATGGACGTGCTCCTTGTCCTGAACGTCGCGGAGATAGGAATCCAGCCGCTCGAAGCTCTCCTCCCAATGGCGTCGGTACTGGCCGAGCCAATCCGCCACATCCCGCAGCGGGCCGGCCCGCAGGCGGCGTGGACGCCACTGCGCCTGGCGACCCTGCTCGATCAGCCCCGCCCGCTCCAGCACCCGGAGGTGCTTGGAGATGGCGGGCTGGCTCATCTCGAACGGTGCCGCGAGCTCGGTGACCGATGCCTCGCCCTCCGCGAGACGGGCCAGGAGCGCGCGTCGCGTCGGATCGGCGAGGGCTGCGAAGGTGGTGCTGAGCTCGTCGTGCGGCTGCATGCCTATCACTAACTGGTTATATAACCTATCGGTACTATACGGTGCGCAGGGCTGATGTCAACCCTGCCAAGAACGGGTTGTGGGCTAGCGCTCCACGTTGCGCTGGAGGCGGCGCACCACCTCGGCGGTCCCCTCGTCCGGGCCGTGGCCCGGCTCCGAGCTCGGACCGGCGAAGGTGCCGAACTGACGGTCGCCCGCGTCGCCCAGCCCCGGGACGATGTACCCGCGTTCGTTTAGCTCGCGATCCACCGCCGCGACATGGATCTCGACGTCCGGGTGGGCGGCGGTGAGCGTCGCGACGCCCTCGGGGGCCGCGATCAGGGAGACCTGCTTGATGCGTCTCGCCCCCCACGCCTTGAGAATGTCGACGGTCGCTGCCGCCGACCCGCCGGTGGCAAGCATGGGGTCGAGGATGAGGCAGACCTGCACGGTCGCCGCGTCCGGGAGCTTGTTGTAGTACTCCACCGGCTTGAGGGTGCGCTCGTCGCGGTACAGGCCGATGTGCCACACCTCCGCCGATGGCATCAGCTCGAGCATGGCGTCGACCATGCCGAGACCCGCGCGGAGGACCGGCACGAGGCCGATGCGTGGCTCGAGCTCGGCGCCCTCGGTCATCTCGAGCGGCGTCTCCACCTGCTTCGGCCGCGGGGCGAGGTCGGCCATCGCCTCGTAACCGAGCAGCCACGTCAGCTCGCGCACGAGCTCGCGGAACTTCTTGGGATCCGTGCCCACGTCGCGCAGGATCGACAGCTTGTGTGCCACCAGCGGGTGACGGCTGACGTGGAGGGTGGGCGGCGTCATCTCAGGCATCGCCGGTGATTCTAGTCGGCGCGGCGCGGGTGGCGATGATGGCCGTGCCGGCCAGGACCGCCAGCGCGCCCGCCACGAAGGGACCGGGCGGGCCGGCGAGCGACGCGGCCACCGCGGCAAGCGCCGGCCCGACGATGCCGGCTGCGTAGAGCGGCAGGTACACCAGGTTGAGCGTCGCGGAACGCCGCTCCGGCGCTGTCTCGGTGGCCAGCAGGCCGAAGACCATCGCGGTGGCGATGGCGATGCACGCCGCGAAGGCGAATTGCACCACCGCCAGGGCACCCAGTGCCGGCATGAGCGGCATGGCCAGCAGCGTCAGCCCGGCAAGCCCCAGGGCGCCCAGGAGGACCGGCCGGAAGCCGACGCGATCGCCCAGCGCACCGCCGAGCGGTGAGATGATTGCCCCGCCGAGCGCCGCGACGCCGACTACCAGCGCAACGGCGCTCGCCAATCCGGGCCCCACGCCAACCAGGCCCTCCACCAGCACGGGGATGTAGGGTCGGCTGGCCTGGGTGGCCAGGAAGGCGACGGTGTAGATGGCGAAGATCCGTCGGACCACCGGATCGGTCAGGACGCCGCGCATGGCCCCGAACGCCAGGGACAATGTCGACCCGCGGGGCACCACCTCGGGCCGCACCTCGCGCGTGCCGAGCCAGACGAGGAGCGCGGCGGCCACCGACATGGCGGAGGACAGCCAGAAGACCGCCGGCAGCGCCCAGTCCATGCCATCGACGAGGAGGCCGGCGGCAGCCGGCCCCAGGGCGAAGCCGATCGGTCCGGAGGCGCCGAAGATGGCGACCGCCAGACCGATGCGCGCTCGCGGCGCGACGTCCCGGATGGCGGCAAGCATGACGCCCGTGTTGCCGAGCTGGAAGCCGACCAGCAGGAGGGTGATTGCCAGCTGCCACGGCTGGGTCGAGAGGGCGACGCCGGCGAACACCACGGCCTCGACAACCGCGCTGCGGACGATCACCGCGGTGCGGCTGTACTTGTCGGCCCACACTCCCCACAGCGGCACCAGCGGCGCGCCGACCACGAAGATGAGGGCGCTGAAGACACCGATGAAGGTGAGCCGCGCGTCTCCGGTCACCCCGAGGTCGAGGAGGCGCGCTGGGAGGAGGGCGAAGATCTGGCTGACGCCCGCCGACTCGATGAGTGAGACGGCGAAGTAGACCGCCAGCAGGACTCGCCAATCCTGAGGCGGCCGAGCCGCCGGCGATTCAGTCACGTCGCGCATCCAGCGCGTCCGCCGCCGCGCCACACGCCCAGCGCACGCCCTCCGAGCGGGTCGGGTAGACGTGGATCGCGTCGCGCACCTGGTGCACCGTCAGGCCGGCACTCATGGCGAGCGCCAGCTCGCCGACGAGGTCGCCCGCGCCGCGGCCGACCAGCTGGGCGCCGACGATGCGGCCGTCCGGCGCCGCGAGGACGCTGACGAAGCCGCGGGTGTCACCATCGGTCAGGGCGCGATCCATCTCCTCCCAGGTGATGCGGCCGACCGTCACGTCCGGTCCCGCGGCATCCGCGAGCAGGCCGATGCGCGCCACCTCCGGATCGGTGAACGTCGCCCACGGAACGTGTGTGTACTGCATGGAGCGATGTGCGCCGCGCAGTGCGTTGGCCGCGACCACGTCGGCCTGCGCAGTCGCGACGTGGACGAACGGCAGCTCGCCGGTGACGTCGCCGGCAGCCCAGACGTGCGGGACGCTGGTGCGCAGCTCGTCGTCGAGCACGAGGCGTCCGTCGCGGGTCGCGATCCCCGCCGCATCGAGACCCAGCTCCTCCAGCGCCGGCGCGCGGCCCACCGCGATCAAGAGCGAGTCGAATGCCAGTTCCTCGCCGTCGTCGAGGGTCGCGACTCCGGCGGCCACGCGTTCGACGCTGCGGCCGAGGCGGACGGCAATGCCCTCGTCGGTGAACGCCTGCGCCAGTACGGCCGAGGCCTCCGGCTCCTCGTTGGCCAGCAGCCGGTCCGACTCCACGATCGTGACCTGCGAGCCAAGTCGGGCGAGTGCCTGTGCCAGCTCCGCCCCGATGGGGCCGCCGCCGACGACGAGCAGGCGCCGGGGCATGGCGTCGAGCTCCCAGACCGATTCGCTGGTCAGGTACGGAATCCCCTGGAGGCCGGCGATGGGCGGAATCGTGGTGTGCGAGCCGGAAGCGATCACCGCTCGTTCGAAGCGAATCCGGCGCGGCGGTCCGCCACCGTGCGGGGTGAGCTCCGCCACATGCGGTGCCACGAAGCGTGCCGACCCATGCAGGGCGGGATACGGATTCGACGTCCAGGTGTCGGCCTCGTCGCGATCGCCGCGAGCTGCGCGAATGACGTCGCGAACGCGTCGCATGAGGGGTCCGGCATCCGGATCGGCGAGGCGCGCGTCGAGAGCGAGGTCGCGCGAGCTGTGGACGAGATGGGCCAGCTCGGCGGAGCGGAGAAGCGCCTTGGATGGCACGCAGCCGGCGTTCAGGCACTCCCCGCCCAGGCGGTCGCGCTCGACGAGCAGCACATCCACGCCCGCTCGCGCCGCGGCTGTCGCGACTCCGCCGCCGGCGGAGCCTCCGCCGACGACGAGCAGGTCGTGTGTCGCATCGGTTCCTTCGCGCACCACTTCCTCCGGCCTGTTCCTTGCTGCTAGGCTACTGGTCCTTGCACGAACCCGCCGCGCGGTGCGCGGTGTGCGCCCGCGACCGGTTGCCCCAAAGGAGGATGCCAAGCATGGTCTTCGGATCGAAGCGCGATCAGCGCTCCGACGCGCTCTCCCGCGAGGATGTCGTGGGCAACCTGTATCCAGAATCCCTCAGTAGCGAGGTCGATGTGACGCCGACACCGAATGAGCCCTCGTTCCGCCGCGACAGCGGCAACGAGAGCGTGATCGATCCCCATGCCCGGTTCAACGGGAAGTACGTCTCGGATCGAGACCTCCGGATCGAAGGGGAGGCCCAGGGCGAGATCGAGTGCCAGGGCACGCTGATCATCAGCCCCCAGGCGCGCGTCCGCAGCGCCATCAAGGCCCACAACGTGGTCATCAACGGTGACTACGAGGGCGATGTGGACTGCGGTGGCCGCTTCGAGATCGGCTCGACCGGACGCGTGAAGGGCAACATCAAGACCCAGGTGCTGGTGATCAAGGAAGGCGCCCATTGGGAGGGCGGGGTCACCATGACCCGCGACCCAGCGGCACGACCGGCGCCGGGCACTGGCGGCAACGCACCCGCAGGCGGCGGCTCCGGTGGCGCGCGTGGCGGCGGCAGCGGCGGTTCCGGCAGCAGCGGCTCGGGCGCTCAGTCCGGCCAGGGCGGCAGCGTATTCAGCAAGCAGGACCGCGAGGCGGCCCCGACGACCGACGGCGGCTGACCGACACTCCGGCCTCGACGCGGCGCGCATTCGTGCCCCGTAGCTCACGGGCGACGCCGCCGCCCGTGCTGGTCGAGGTCGCCCGCGGGGGACGCGTCGAATCCGCGCATCGCGGCTGCGTGGTGGTGGCCGCGCCGGACGGTGCCACCATCGCCGGCGTCGGCGATCCCGAGCAGTTCATCTTCCTCCGCTCGTCGGCCAAGCCGTTCCAACTGGCTGCCTTCGTGGCCTCGGGCCGGTTCGACGACTACGACCTGGGGCCCGAGGCGCTGGCGATCATGGCCGCCAGCCACTCGGGTGAGGATCGACATGTGCGCACCGTGCAGGAGATTCTGCGGCGGGCGGGCCTCACATCCGCGGTGCTCCAGAACCAGGTGCATGCGCCCTACGACGGCGAGACGGCACGGCGCCTCATCCGCGACGGGGAGGCGCTCACCGCCCTGCGCGGCAACTGCTCGGGCAAGCACGCCGGGATGGTCCTCTTCGCCAAGGCTGCGGGCTGGCCGATCGACACGTACTGGCATCCTGACCATCCCGTCCAGCGCCAGGCGCTGGAGACGGTGTCAGCGCTCACCGACGTGCCGATCGAGGCGATCGTGACCGCCACCGACGGCTGCGGCGTCGTGACCTTCGGCATGCCGCTGCGCGGGCTGGCGACCGCGTTCGCACGTCTCGCGGATCCATCGTCCGTCGCAGATCGGCCGCTCGCCGAGGCGCTGCGCCGCATTCGAGACGCGATGATGGCCAACCCGGAGCTGGTCGCGGGCGAGCGGCGGCGCATCGACACGGCGGTGATGCGCGCCTTCCCGCGACGCGTCGTCAGCAAGGGCGGCGCTGAGGGGGTGCTGGCCATGGGCCTTCCGCCGGGCGCCCTGCCCGAGCGCGCCCCCTATGGGGATGGACCGATGGGCATCGCCGCGACGATCGAGGACGGCAACAGCGAGAGCCGTGCCGGCAACGTGGTGACTGTGGAGCTGCTGCACCAGCTGGGGCTCCAGGACGGGCCGCTGCCAGGCGGCCTTGACGCATACGCGCACCCTCCGATCGCTGATCCGCGCGGGGACCAGGTCGGTGAGGTGCGTCCCGCCTTCCACCTGGCCCGGAGCGCCTGACGATGCAGCGCATCCGGATCAACATGCCGATCCTGGGCCGCGACCCCGGCCGTTGGCGCACTGCCTTCTTCGTGATCGGGACGAGCTACCTCGTCTTCGTGTTCATGGAGAAGCTGTCTGGGTTCCTGAGCGGCTTCTCGTCGATCCTGATGGTGGTCTTCCTGGCCTGGCTGCTGGCGTTCATCCTCTCGCCGGTCGTCGGGCGCCTGGAGAACCGATTCGGGTGGTCTCGCGGCAGGGCAGTCGGCGTCGTCTACGCGGCCACCGTGGTCGGCGGTGCTATCGGTCTTCTGGTGATAGGGACGATGATGGGAGGACAGTTCGCCAGGCTTACCGCCGAGTTCCCGCAGACCCGCGACGACATCGAGGCCACCTTGACCGGCTGGCAGCGGGCGATCGCGGTCAGCGGCTTCCGACCCAGCCTGGTGGCACTGTTCAACGATGCGGTGGGCCAGGTGCAGCGGGTGGGCACATCGGCACTGGGCGAGGCACCGCGCATCGGGATCGCGGTGGTCGGCAACATGGCGCTGGTGCTCATCCTGAGCCTCTACATGGTGCTTGACAGCCGCGCCATCCTGCGCGGCCTCAACCGCCTGGTTCCGGACCGGTATGAGGACGAGGCGGACCTGCTGGAGCGCAGCGTGGGGCGCGCCTTCGGCGGCTTTCTGCGCGCGCAGGTCATCCTGGCCGGCATCCAGGCGCTCCTCGTCCTCGTGGTCGGCATCATCGTCGGACTGCCCTACCTGTTTCTCATCGTCGCCGTCTCGACTGCCTTCATGCTGGTCCCCTTCTTCGGTCCGCCGCTGGCGCTCGTGCCGCCCATCGTGGCGACCGCCATCTATCACCCGGCTGGATCCTCGTCGCAGCACCTCTGCTGCTCGTCGTACAGACCGTGGTCGTCAACTGGCTGCAGCCGAAGCTCATGCATGGCGCGCTGGGGTTGCACCCGCTGCTCGTGCTGGTCGGGTTGTTGTCGGCGCCCAGGTGGCCGGGGTCTGGGGCGCACTCTTCGGCATCCCGGTCATGGCGGTGATCAACACCTTCGTCACCTACATCGTCAATCTCGCCACGCTCGAGGACACCGCCGAGGTCGAGGCGGATGCGATGCTCGAGCAGGCACGTCGCGAGGCGCCGGACGACGCCGAGATGGAGGACATCATTGCCCTCGCGGCGGACAAGGCGGAGGAAGCGCACGAAGAGGCGCGGGCCGGGGACGACGCCGACGACGCCGATGCCCTGGAGCGCATCGCCGAGACGACCGACGGCCTGCGCGAAACGAGCGCGATGACCCGCGAGGCAGCCCTCGAGACGCGCGACGCGGCACGTGAGACCCGGGACGCCGCTGCCGATGTCCGCGACGCCGTGGTGGACGAGCCGGACGAGGACAGGCCTTCCGCCTAGATCGCGGCCCGGATGAGCTCGGCGACCCGCAGCAGCAGCGGCGCGATGATGAGCGCCGGGAGGAAGCTGGCTACCCGAACGGCCTTGACCTCCAGCAGGCGCAGCGCCACGCCGACCAGGATCAGGCCGCCCGCGGCACTGATCGCGAGGATGGTGCGCTCATCCATGGCGTCGCGAAGCAGGAACGCGCCCGCCGCGATGGAACCCTGCACGACCAGCACGGTGAGCGCGGAGAGGTACACGCCGGGACCCAACGCAGCCGCGAAGGCGACCGCCGCCACGCCGTCGAGCAGGGACTTGACAGCCAGCAGCGTGACGTCGCCACGCAGCCCGTTGTCGAGCGAGCCCAGGATGGTCAGCGGCCCGACGCAGAAGACGAGGCTGGCGGTCACGAACCCCTCCGCGATGCGCGAACCGCGCCCGTCGCCGCGGGCGAGGCGCCGCTGGAACAACGCTCCCATCGCCTCAAGGCCGTCGTGCAGGCGCAGGACCTCCCCGACCGCCGCTCCGCCGAGGACACCGGCCAGGATGGCCAGGTCGTCGCCGGCGAGGATGAGCGGGTCGGTGAAGATGCGGAGCCCCATCGACATCCCCAGGACGGCGGTGAAGAGTCCCAGGCCCGCCGTCAGCGTCTCGCCCATGCGGGCCGGGATGCGAGCGCCCACCAGCACGCCCAGCGTGGTGCCGATGAGCACGGTGGCGACGTTCAGCAGCGTGCCGGTCAGGAACATGGAGGCAGTAGCCTAGACGGATGGGACTGCGCTACGTCGCCCTCGGCGACTCGTACACCATCGGCACCTCGGTCGCCGAGGCCGAGCGGTGGCCGAACCAGCTGGTCGCGGCGCTCGACGGTGCGCTGGCGCTGGTGGCCAACCCGGCGGTCAACGGTTACACGTCCGCCGACGTCATCCATGCCGAGCTACCGGTGTTCGCCAGCAGCGATCCGCAGTTTGCGAGCCTCCTGGTCGGCGTCAACGACGTTCTGCAGGGAGTGCCGGAACCGACCTACGCGGCCAACGTGGCGACCATCCTCGACGCACTGCTGGGACGCATTGCCGCGCGCCGGATCGTGTGCGTGGCGACGCCCGACTACACCCTCACGCCCGCGAGGCGCCGAGTACGGCGTGCCGGAGGAGCGCAGGCGTGGGATCGAGCGCATGAACGAGCTGCTCGCCGTTGCGTGCCGGATGCGCGGGATCCCGTACGTGGCTGAAACCTTCGCGATCAGCTGCCGTGTGCCCGACGATCCGACCCTCGTGGCGGCGGATGGCCTGCACCCGTCGGGGGCGCAGTACGCGCTATGGACCGATGCGATCGGCAGGGTGGTCGGCCAGCTGCTCAGCTGACGCCCGCCTCGATCAGCCGCTGGAGCCCGCGGGCGCCCAGGTGGTCACAGACGCGGCGAGCCTCGGCCAGCGTCGCCGGCTCGCCACCGCCGAAGCGATGCCACTCCAGCAGGCAGAGCGCGAGGTGCAGCGGTAGGTCGAGATCCCGCCACGCGGCGGCTGCGGCGGCATAGCTTGCACCCGCACCCACCTCCCCGCCGAGCGCAGCGACGCCCGCCGCGAGCGTCGCTGCCACGGCACGCGCCCAGCGTCCCTTGACGGCCATCTCATCGATCGCTGCCACGCTGGCGCGCAGCGCGACCAGGTCCGCGGTCCACAGGTGTGCGCGCGCGGCCAGGTCGAGCGCCCGCAGCCGTTCGGCGCCCAGTGAGCGTTCCGCGCCCCGCTGCGCGTGGAGTGCGGCGCCGCCCGCGTCGCCGGTCAGGAGAGCCGTCCAGGCGTGCGCACCGTCGACCGCCGCGAGGTCCTGCGGGTCGGTGGCCGGGTCGACCGGCTCGAGGGCCTCTAGCGGCTCGAGCGCGCGATCGGTGCCGCGCATGGCGCGGATGGTGGCCGCGGTCGCCGCCAGGTCGAGGCGATAGGCGTCGCTGATCGGTCGCTCCTCGAACCGCGCATGCGTCTCGAGGGCCCAGTCCCAGTCGCCGGTCTCGATCGCCGCGAGGCAACCGAGCTCGGCCATCTGGACCGCCCAGTCAAGCATGCCGATGCGCACCGCCACGATGCCGCCATCGCGCGCGATCTCGAACGTGCGGTGCGGGTCATCGACGACCTCGAGCCAGGCGAGGTTGTTCCGTGCTCGCAGCTCCGTGGTCTGCAGGCCGTTGGCGCGCGCCTCTGCCACCGCGGCTCGGAGGTCACGCAGGCCTGCCGCTTCGTGTCCCGCGCGGACGCGCCCCGTGCCGAGCGTGATGCGGGCGTCCAATGCCACCGCGCGCTGATCGCCGCGGGTCGCCAGGCTGAGCGCCCGTTGGGCCCAGCGCACGGCCTCTGCGTCACGGCCGATGAGCAGGTATGCGCGGGCCAGCTGGCCGACCAGCTCGGCCGTCGGTGTCCCGCCTTCGATGGCGGATTCGAGCTCCGCGAGGGCCGTGGCGTTCTGGTGCGACATGAGGAGGACGCTGGCCAGCTGTGCGCGGTGGCGGTCGCCGTCGGGAGACGGGGTCAGCCCGAGGAGCTCGCGCAGGTGCCTTTCGGCGATCGAGAGGCGCCCCGCTCGCCCCGCCGCCGTAGCCGCCTCCTCGAGCAGCGTGACGCGCTCACCCGGCTCGGCGGGCATGGCCAGCGCGCGCTCGAGGTCCGCCATGGCGCGCTCGGGGGCGTGCAGCGATAGCGCGCGGCGGGCGGCGCGCTGGAGGAGCGCTCGCGCCTCCTTCCCGATGGATTCGGCCTCCGGATTCCCCGGGTCGGCAGAATATGCGGCCGCCAGGTGTGCCGCCGACGACTCCACCAGCTCCTCGTCTGCCACCGCCTCGAAATGGCGCGCGGCGGCGAGGTGCCCTGCCTGGCGCTCGGATCGGGAGAGGATTCGGTACGCAAGCTCGCGGACGAGGTCCTGGACGAAGGCCACCTGGCTGCTGGCCGGCGAGCGGAGCTCGTCGTCGTACGCCAGCAGCTCCCGGTCGACGAGCCGGGCCACGCGACGACGCAGCTCGGCATCGCGCAGGCCGGTGACCGCGCCGAGTGCCGCCATCGTGAATCGCCGTCCGAGCACCGCGCCGCTGCGCAGAATCGCCCGCTCTCCGGGTGGCAGCGCGTCGATGCGCGCCGCGAGCAGGCCGTGCAGGGTGTCCGGCAGGTCGGTGCCCACCAGCTCCCCCGACGAGGCGGTAGCCACGGTCGGCGGCAACGAGCTGGCCCCGATCGATCAGCATGCGGGTGAGCTCGACCGCGTAGAGCGGCACACCGCCCGCCCGGTCGAGGATGTGGCGCAGGGCCGGCGGCGGGATGCCCCGTGCCCGTGCGTCGAGGAGCTGGCGCATCGCCCCGTCCGGCAGCCGATCCAGCCGGAGCGCGGTGAACGACCGCAGCGCCGCCCCCCAGGCGGGCCGCGCATCCAGCAGCTCAGGGCGCGCGAGGGTCATGATCAGGATCGGCCGTTCGCGGGCCCACGTGCCGAGATGCTCGATGAAGTCCAGGAGCCCGGCATCGGCCCATTGCAGGTCCTCGAAGACGAGCACCGTCGGCGCGTCGGCCGCGAGGTGCTCGAAGAAGGAGCGCCATGCGGCGAACAACTCCTCCCGCTCGAAGTCGGCGGCGCTGCGCGGCTCGAGCAGCACCGCGAGCCGCGGCTCGATCCACGCGCGATCGGCCGGGTCGCGGACGAGCTCGGCGAGCGCGGTGCCGAGCTGGCGCCGGGCCAGCTCGCCCTCGGCGTGCTCGTCGATCCGGCAGCGACGACGGACCATCGCCCCGACCGCGGCGAAGGCGATCCCCTCCCCGTAGGCGGGCGCGCCGCCACGCTGCCACTCGACGCGGGGGTGCGCGTGGGTGACCGCGCGTTCGAGCTCCCACGCCAGGCGGCTCTTGCCGATGCCCGCGATGCCGAGCACCGAGGCCATCCGACCGCGCCCCTCGGTCGCGGTCGTCTCGAAGAGGCGGACCAGCTCCCGCAGCTCGCTGTGGCGGCCCACGAAGGCTCCGGTGTGTCCCGCCGCGCGCCCGCTGGCGAGCGCGGGAACCGGTGCCGCGCTGAAAGCGGGGACCGGGTCCGCCTTTCCCTTCAGCTGCAACGGGCCCACAGCCGCGAAGGCGATGGCAGATTCCGGCCCCGCGGCGTGACGCGTACCCCCGTCGACGATGACGCCGCCGCTGGGCGCGGCCGACTGCAATCTGGCGGCGGTATTGATCACGTCGCCGCTCACCATCCCCTGGCCGGCACTGACGCTCACGGCGGCTTCGCCGGTGGCGACCGCTGCGCGCGCTGCCAGCTGCTTCGTCGCGCCGGGAGCGGCCAGCCGGCCCACCGCCTCGACGAGCTGCAGCCCTGCGCGGACGGCTCGCTCCGCGTCATCCTCGTGGGCCGTCGGGGCGCCCCACATCGCGACCACCGCATCCCCGATGAATTTCTCGATGATCCCGCCATAGACCGACACCGTCTCGCGCGCCACCTCGAAATAGCGCGACTGGATGGCGCGCACCTCCTCCGGGTCCAACGTCTCGGCCATGCCCGTGAAGTTCTCCAGGTCGACGAACAGGACGCTGACCCGGCGCCGCTCGGCGTTGGCGGTGACGGCGGAGCGTTCCCCAGGTCCGGCTTCCGGCTCCTCCAGGGCCGGCATGGTCCCGCCGCAGGTTGTGCAGAAGCGAGCCGCGAGCGCGACCGGCGCGCCGCAGTGCGGGCAGCGGGTTGCAAGCCGCTCGCCGCAGCTCGCGCAGAAGCGGGCGAGCTCGGGGTTGTCGGCGGTGCACGCCGGACAGTGCATCGGTCAGGCCGGGCTGTCGTCCGGCTCGGTCTGCTTGTGGATCATCGCGCCGGATTGGGCGCCGTCCTCGATGACGAGGGCGCGCATGATCGACTTGGCGAGCGTCGCGTCATGGTTGATGACGAACGTGCCGATCCGCGGCTCCTTGGCAGGAAAGCGGTCGACGCTGCCGACCACACCCTCGACGTGCCCGCCCATCACCCGGTGCGGCTTGTGGATGAAGTATTCCGCCTCGCGGGTGCTGCTCTTGAACTGGACGAACGACACGCTGAAGGGCGCAAGGAGGAACTCCCGGATGGCGGGATGCTCCTTGGCCGCATCGGTGAACAGGTCGGGGTCGTTGAGCCGCTCGATGGTGCTGAAGCCCTGGTCCGGGCCGAAGCCGAGGGACTCGCCGGTCGGGAACAGGTCGTAGAGCTGCTCTTCGCCTGGTCGCGGATCGCCGTTGGTGTCCATGCTCGGGGAACCCTCCGGATGCTGCTGGGCTCCGATCATAGGCACGCCTCATCGCGGTGCCTAGCCCCGCGCCGCCGACGCGACCACCGTGTGTCGCTGCCGATCCGACCGTGCCTGTAAGATCGGACGGATGACCCACAGCCTCACTGCCCCCGACGGCGGACCGATCCGCGTCCGGATGGCGCCGAGTCCCACGGGGCCGCTCCATATCGGCACCGCGCGGACCAGTCCCTCTACAACTTCCTCACCGCGCGCCACGAGGGGGGCACCTACGTGCTGCGCGTCGAGGACACCGATGTCGCGCGCAGCACTGTCGAGTTCGAGCAGGACATCATCGACAACCTGCATTGGCTGGGCGTCACGTGGGACGAGGGTCCGCAGGTCGCCGGCGGTGATGACATCGGCCCGTTCGAACCGTACCGGCAGAGCCGCCGCATGGACCGATATGCCCGCGAGGCCGCCCGCCTCCTTGCCGACGGGACCGCCTATCACTGCTATTGCAGCGCGGAGGAGCTCGACGTGGTCCGGAGGGCGCAGGACGCCGCCAAGGAGCCGCCACGCTACAACGGCCGTTGCCGGTCGCTGGGCGAGGCGGAGCGCGCCGCGTTCGAGGCCGAGGGCCGTCGACCGGCGGTGCGCTTTGCCGTGCCGGCCGAGAAGATCCGCTTCGACGACCTCATCCGCGGCGAGGTCGAGTTCGACAACAGCCTGCTCGGCGACTTCGTCATCGTCCGCGCCGACGGGATGCCGCTCTACCACTTCGTGGTCGTGATCGACGACGAGGAGATGGCGATCACCCACGTCATCCGTGGCGAGGACCACCTGTCCAACACCCCCAAGCACATTGCCCTCATCCGGGCGCTCGGCTACCGCGAGCCGGTCTTCGGCCACATCCCGCTGATCCTCAACGCGGATCGCTCCAAGATGAGCAAGCGCAAGTCGCAGACGGCCATGAGCGCCTATCGCGAGCAGGGCTACCTGCCGGAGGCGATGGTCAACTTCCTCGCCTTCCTCGGCTGGTCGCCGGGCACCGAGGAGGAGATCTTCACCCTCGAGGAGCTGGCCGCGCGCTTCGAGATCGGGAAGGTCCACAAGGGGGGCGCCGTGTTCGACGCCGAGCGCCTCGACCACCTCAACGGGGTCTACATTCGCGCGCTGCCCGACGAGCAGCTCGCGCTGCGCCTCCGACCCTTCGTTCCTGCTGCGCTGGACGACGATGCGATCCTGCGCGTCGTGCCGCTCATCAAGGAGCGCCTCGTGCGCCTGGGCGACGTGACCGAATTGGTCGCGTTCCTCGTGGAGACCGACGCGGAGGTTGCCGCCCGCTACCTCGCGGGCGAGCTCGTCCCGAAGAAGGCCGATGCCGCCGGGACCGCCGCCGCCCTCGCTTCGGCGCGCGAGGCCCTGGCCGCGCTCGACCCGGGCGACTTCTCCGCGGAGGTCCTGGAGTCGCGCTGTCGCGGGGCGGCGGAGCAGCTGGGCTGGAAGGCCGGCGACTTCTTCCGCCCGATTCGACTGGCGATCACCGGACGTGCGATCTCGCCGCCGCTGTTCGGTTCGATCGAGCTCCTTGGCCAGGACGCGACGCTTGCGCGCCTCGGCGCTGCCATCGACAAGCTGGCGGTCGCCGCATGAGCGACGTTCTCGCCCGGCCCGGCGATGCACCGCGCGAGCCTCGGCTCGGCGATCTGCTTACCGCGACGTTCCTCGTCCCGGTTCGCTCGTCGGTCGGCGAGCCGCTTGACAGTGCCCGCGTGCCGGACGAGGCCCTGCGCCACGGCAGCGACGAGACAGGCCCGTTCCTTGCCGCCTACACCACGGCCGAGCTGATCGACCAATTCGGACCGCCGGGCAGTGACCGCGTCGAGATCCCGGCGCGCGAGCTCTTCGCCCGCGCCGAGGGCGGCAGCGAGCGGGTCATCATCGATCCCGGCAGTCCCGCACAGGTCGAGGTTCCCGCCGCTGTCCTGCCGTTCTTGGCGGCGGGCATCGATCCCACCTCCCCGGAGGCGATGGCGGCTCGACGGCCGCACGGTGAGCTGCCGCCGCTCGAGCCACCGGCCGACATTCCCGACGCGTTCGGGGCTGCGCTGCGCACGACCCTCGCCGAGCTTCCGCAGGTCGTCCGCGCGTGGCTGCTGCGCGCCGGCCGTGCGTGGACAATGGGAGTCGAGATGGTCGACAGCGCCACGCTGCTCGACTACGACGAGGTGCGCAACCGGCTCCACGCGCTGGCCACCGAGCACCTGGGCTCGCGGCGCGACCTGATCGTCACCGACCTGCGGGCGGCATCGGTCAGGGAGGCGTACGACGCCGTCGCCGCTCCCTTTTACGTCGTTGCCGCCAAGCCGAAGGCCGGGTTCCTCTCCAAGCTGCTCGGCGGAGACTGACGGCCCATCCGACCGTTGCCCACGCGGCAACGTCCGGAGGAGGCACGCACGCTCCATCGCCGGTTGTTGCAGCCAGGCGGCAGCCCTCGGCCATCGGCCGGGGCGATCTGGCTTCGTCAGCCTCCGGACGTTGTCGGCCCAGCAACCGCACGGGGCTCGGTGTCCGGGACGAGGACAATCCGCCCTTCCACCGTCCCCGACGCCAACCGCGCGTGTGCCTCCGCCGCGCGGGACAGCGGCAGCTGCTCCACGGTCCAGCGCAGGCGCCCGCCGCGCGCCACCTTGACGACGGCGCGCAGGTCATCGACGGACCCCCAGGCAGTGGTCGTCATCGACGCCTCGACCGGCAGCGCGTCGAAGCCGAACCCAAAGCGGCCGCCCGCCTCGCCGACCAGCGACACCAGCCCGCCCGGCGCGACGTTTCGGGCCGCGTATTCGAGGGTGTCGTCCGTGCCCACGAAGTCGAAGACCACGTCCGCCGGCCCGCCGAGGCCGAGCTGCGCGAGGTCCTCGTCGCCCCCGAGGATCCCCAGGTCGGCACCCAGCGTCTCGGCGATGGCCAGCTTCTCAGGGTTCAGCTCGCGCACGCCGATGGTCAGGTCCGGCAGCGTCCGCAGGAACTGGAGCGCGAACTGGCCGAGACCGCCGGCACCGATGAGCAGGACCCGCGACCCCGGGCCCAGCCACGAGCCGGCGCGGCGCACGGCGCGGAAGGGCGTGACCCCGGCATCGGCCAGAGGCGCGGCGCGCACCGGGTCAAGCGACCCGAGCGGCACGAGGTGGCGCGGGTGCGGGACGAGGAGGTGCTCCGCGTAGCCACCGTCCTCCTGGAAGCCGGGCGACCGTCCGCGCTCGCACCGCTGCTCCTCCCCACGGGCGCATTCGCGGCACGCTCCGCAGCCCCAGCCGCCGAACACGAGCACCGGGTCCCCGACCTTCAGCCGTCGTCGTGGCCGCAGTCGGGTTCCGCTGCGCGAGTGACCCGCCTCGGGACCCATCGCGTCGATCCAGCCACTCACCTCGTGGCCGAGGGTGACCGGCAGCTCGACGCGTGACTGCGACCCATCGACGATGTGGAGATCCGTGTGGCAGACGCCGCAGGCGGCCACGCGCACCCGTACCTGTGCGCCGGTCGGCTCGGGAACCGGCAGGTCGACGACCTGCAAGGCAGCGCCCGGAGCCTCGAGGCGGACGGCGCGCATCTGTCCCGTCGGTTCTACGCGGTGACGGCGGCGGGCGGCATCTCGGCCGCTTCCGGCTCGCGGAACGCGTCCAGCAGGCGCGCGATCAGGCCGCGCGGGGACGCATCCTCGACCACGTCCAGGATCGTCCCGTCAGCCCCCACCGCGAACGCGGTCGGCTGGGCGTTCACGTTCCTGCCTTCCTTGGTGGTCGCCACCCCGAGCGTCTCGACGGCGCTGCGGCGCTCGTCGGAAAGGAGCAGGAAGGGGAGCGTGCGCTCCTCCACGTAGGCGGTCTGCTGCGCCTCGCTGTCGGTGGTGACTGCCATCATCCCGACGCCCGCTGCGCTCAGTCGCTTGGCGCCCTCGACAAACGCGTCGACCAGGCTGTCGCCGCGCTCGCGGGCGGTGCCGCTGAGGGACGGGGCGCCGAAGAACAGCAGGATTGACGGCTGCTTGCCCACGAAGCTGCGCAGGTTGAGGAGGTATCCGTCGGTGGCGCGCAGCCCGACCGACGGCATCTGGTCACCCAGGTTCACCTTCAGGCTCATGGCCCGATTGTAGCCGCCCGCCAAGCACCAGCCGCTCGCCGGACCGATGGAGCAGCCCGTCCGCGGCCATGGCATGCACGATCGTCTCGTCGAGCCCGGTGGCGGCCACGCTGTGGCCCGGCGCATCCACGAGCCGTCGCAGCAGTGCGCCGCGCGCCTGGCGCGTCGATCCGGCGAAGGTCGCCTGGCGCTGCATCGCCACCGCGCCGGCGATGCCGCGCGACGGGCATCCGGCAGCCACGGGACAGGCAGCGCAGCGTGGTGCGCGCTGCGTGCAGATCCGCGCCCCGAACTCCATCGTCGCATGCGTCCAGGCGGCGACTCCGTCGCCGGTACCCGGTGCCGCCAGCGCGTCAGCGAGCTCCTGGAGCCGCCGCGCCTCGTCCGGTACCCCGAAGCGGCGCAGCAGCCAACGCCGCACGTTCGTGTCGACGACCCCGACCGGCACCCCGAAGGCCAAACTGGCAACCGCCCGCGCGGTGTACGGACCGATGCCCGGAAGCCGCTGCAGCCCCTCCACGTCGCGCGGCCAGCCGTCAGCGGTGACGGCCGCGGCCGTCCGCTGGAGGGCCAGCGCGCGACGGTTGTAGCCGAGCCCGCTCCACGCCGCGAGGACCGCCGCGCTGGGTGCCGCGGACAAGGCGGCGGAAGTCGGGAAGCGGTCCATGAAGATCGGGAATCGCTCCGCGATTCGCGCCGCCTGGGTCTGCTGGAGCATCACCTCGCTGACGAGGACGGCGTACGGATCGGTCAAGCCGCGCCACGGAAAGTCGCGATGCTCGATCGCGTACCAGGCCGCTACATCATCGCGTACGAGGTTGAGCTCCGAGCGCTGCAGCGCGGCTACTCCCCGGCGTACAGGCAAAATGGGTGACCGTCGGGGTCGAGGAGCGTCGTCGTGCGCTCGAGTGGCTGGTGGTCGGGCAGCGTCGCCCCCAGCTCTACCGCATGCAGGACCGCCGCTTCGAGATCGCTGACCTCGAAGCTCAGGTGCATCATCATCCGCTGCCTGCCGGGCTCGCCGGGCCACACCGGCGGCTCGTAGTCATCGATCCGTTCGAAGCCGATGTAGGCCACGCCCTCGCCGGAGCTGATTCCTGCGCTCGTACCGTCGCCGTCCTCGCCGGTCACCTCCCAGCCGAGCATCCGAGCGTAGAAGCGCGCCAGGGCAAGCGGGTCCGGGGTATCGATGGTGGCGCCCCACCAGTCGTGGCGCTGCCATCGGTCAGTCGCCGCGTCGGCCGCCTTCCTTCCCTGCATGACGGGGATGGTAGCGCGACCTGCCGCCATGCCGGATCCGGGTCGCAACGAGGGTTCGGTCCCAGGCCGATGGGCTAGAGTGGCCCCGTCGCTCATCCGCTGCTCAGAGGTGATCCCGTGACTCGCGCCCCCCGCCTGTTGACCGCCGCGATCACGCTGGCGCTCGTCGCCGCGTTCGTTGCGCCCACCGCGACGATGGCCGCCAATCCGGTGCTCCGCGGGGTGGTGGCTCAGTCGGGCCTCGTGAACCCTTGGGATCTCGCCTTCCTGCCGGGCGGTCAGATGATCGTCACCGAACGGCCCGGTCGGGTGCGCGTCTACGCCAGCGGACTGCCTGGGGCGGCCCTGCTCAACACGACCGCCCTCTTCGGGGTCCGCGCCGAGGGCGAGTCGGGAGTGATGGGCATTGCCGTCGATCACTACTTCCGCGTCAATCGTCTCGTTTACGTCTGCGTCTCGCGAACATTCGGGGGCCAGTGGGTCAACCAGCTCATCCGCTACAAGGTGAATGACAACTGGACGCTCTCGCACAACATGAACCTGATCTCGTACGGGATGCGCGCCAACACGACCCACAACGGATGCGCTGTCGAGGAGGGTCCGGATCAGAAGATCTGGCTCACGATGGGCGATGCCAATAACATGGCGAATGCCCAGAATCCGGCGTCACTGAACGGCAAGGTGCTTCGGATCAACCGGGACGGGACCGTGCCGACGGACAACCCGGTGATGCCCGGGGCATCGGGCCGCACCTTCATCTACTCGATGGGCCATCGCAACCCGCAGGGCATCACGTTCAACGGCAACCGGGTCTACATCAGCGAGCACGGACCGGACGTAAATGACGAAATCAACTGGGTCCGCCCGGGCCGCAACTTCGGATGGCCATGCGTCACCGGCTTCGGGACGCCCTACACCGGCTGCAATGGGACGTTCACGAATCCCATCTGGGCATCCGGCGGCTCGACGATCGCCACGAGCAACGCGACCTTCGTCCGTGGGAGCGTGTGGCAGGACATCTCCGGCAGCCTCTTTGTGGCCACGCTGAAGGAGCAGGATCTGCGTCGGTTCTCGGTCGCGAGCACCGGGACGCCGGGCATCCTGCGTCAGACGTATTTCAACAATACGTGGGGCCGCCTCCGGGCAACCGTGCCCGGGCCGAGCGGGACGACGCTCTACCTGACCACCTCGAACGGTAGCGATGACCGCGTCATCCGCATCATTCCGCGCCCGAACTGAGCGGCTCTTGCATGGGGTGCGCCGACGTCGCTGTCGGCGCACCTTTCACGGCACCAGGCCAATCGCGGCGGTGTCCCGGATCCAGTAGCCGGCCCACACGCCGTCGACGATGTAGAACCAGTTCGTCGGTTGTCCGACGGGAATGCCACGCGCGCTGGTGGACGCCCCGGAGCTCCGCGTGAGGGTGTACGGCTTCGTATCGAGCACCGTGCCGATCGAGTTGAAGCGATAGCCGACGTAGGTACCGGCGGCGAATGCGACGCGACGTGGCGGGCTGAACGTCGTGGCACCCGGGAAGGTGGTCACGGAGCGGACCGATGCCGGGCCACAGTCGGATCCACGCTGCTGGACGCCGACCGTGCCGCCGCTGGCCGGGATCGTGATGCGCGCCCACACGCAATTGTCGTTGTTGTTCGACTCGTAGTAAAAGCTCTGCTGATCGACGGTGGCCCGCAGCATGTACGTGCCGGCCGGCAGCCCGGTGATGTCGATCCACTGCAGCGTGAAGTTCCACGGGTATTTGTCGCCCCAGCCGACGCTGATCCCGGTCCGGCTGGTCACCGAGCTGCGGGTGCCGCACCATTCCTCCCGGTAGTACGGAGCCTGCGGAGCGTTCGGCAGGCCCAGCGACCACGGGGTCGTGTCCATATAGCAGAACCCGAGCTTCGCGCCACGACGGGCGTCACCCGGCGCATCCGGGTTGAACAGCTCGTAGCTCATGATCGCCTGGACGTGCCAATGGTCGTGGCCGTCGCTCGCGTACCGAGCCGTGGCCCGCGTCGGGTAGTAGTTCGAGCCCCCCGCGCTGTTGTAGACGCGCTGGTCGATGCTCATGTCCGGATCGCTGGTCGAGTCGCGCCGCCCCCGGGCTTCGAACGCGCCCTGGCCGAGGTTGACCATCAGTCCGGTGAACCGCAGCAGCCGCCGACCGTTCACGACCTGGATCTTCACGTCGCGAATGTGCGCCATCTGCAGGTTCGGCAGGGTGACGGTCGCGGCCGTGGCGGGCGGTGCGATTCCGAGCGTCCCCGCGAGCAGCAGAAGGACGAGGACAACGGACTGGGGTCGGCGGGGGGGCATGGAAACTCCTTGCGGGCCAGCGTTGCGGGCCATGATAGGCGCGTCGGCCTTCGATCTGGAGCGCACCGTCCGCGACGTGGCCCCGCAGACCGGCGCCGCGACGGCGCCACCACCGGTCGGCTACCGTTGCACGCTGATGAGCTACCGCCTCCTGCTCCTCGATGCGGGCTTCACCCTGCTGGCTCCGCGGCGCTCGCTGGCGGACGCGCTGAGCAGCGTGCTGGCCGAGGACGGGCATACCGTCACCGATGAGCAGCTGCGCGCCGCCTGGGAGGTCGCCGACCGCTGGTTCTGGGACGAGTACCACCGGGAAGGCAACGACACGTGGACCGATGACGACCGAATCAGCGCGTACTGGCGTCAGTACCACGCGCTGATGCTCGATCACCTTGGGATGACGGCGCAGCACGAAGTCCTCGACCGCGTCCTGGCGAGCCAGTTCGCGCCTGATGCCTGGGAGCTCTACCCGGACGTACTGCCGATGCTCGGGGCGGTCCGCGCGATGGGCGACGTCCAGGCGGGCATCGTCAGCGACTGGGGATCGAACCTGCGCGAGATCGTCGCGGCGTTCGACCTGGATCGCCAACTCGATTTCGTGCTCGCCTCGGGCGCGGTCGGGCTTGCCAAGCCGAATCCGGCGTTCTTCCGCGTCGCGCTGGAGCAGGCCGGAGTCGACCCTGCCGATGCTCTGATGGTCGGCGACTCCTACCGGGCCGACGTCCGCGGTGCTTGGAGCGCGGGCATCGACGCTGTGTGGCTCGACCGCCGCGAGGGTCCCAGCATCAACGCCCTTGGCGGCGATCCACCGCTCGACGCGCGCCGAATTCACGGGTTGGACGAGCTTCCCGCGATCGTGGCCGGGCCAACGGGCAGCCTGCCGCGCGGCGCAGCGGTCGCCGCCGAGCCGGCGCTTCGCGGATAGCACCGGTGCGCGCAGCGTCGGACATGGCGCCGGTGGTCGTCGACAAGTTCGGCGGATCGGTGCTCCGGCGCCCTGAGGACATCGCCGCAGCCGTGTCGGCCGTCGAGCGCCAGCGCGCTGCCGGCCTACGCCCCGTTGTGGTGGTGAGCGCCTTCGACGGCGTCACCGACACGATCCTCGGCGCTGCCCGCGTCATCTTTCCGCAGGGCGCGCCGTGGCTGCGCGAGCCGGGCCACGCCGGCGACTCGCCGTTTGCTCGCGAGACGGACCGCGCGCTGGCGACCGGCGAGGCACTGTCGGCGGCCCTCTTCACCCTTGGACTCCAGGCCCGTGGCATTCCCGCCCGATCCTTCTCCGGAGCGGAGGCGGGGATCCGCACCGCCGCCGCGCACCTGGGCGCGGAGGTACGGCGCGTCCTCTCGCGGCCGCTGCGCGCGGCGCTTGCCGAGGGCCTTGTGCCCGTGGTGGCGGGCTTCCAGGGCATCGGCCGCCACGGTGAGCTGACCACCCTTGGGCGCGGCGGGACGGACCTTTCCGCCGTCGTCCTGGCGGTCGCGCTGCGGGCGGATCGTTGCGAGCTGTTCAAGGACGTGGGTGGAGTGATGGAGGCAGATCCGCACCTGGTCCCCGGCGCGCGCTTCCTGCCACTCGTCGATGCGGCGCAGCTCGAGCTGCTCGCCGAGCTGGGGTCGGAGATCGTGCATCCAGTGGCGGTCCGTCGCGCACGGCGCGGCCGGCTGCGACTCGTGGTCCGCGCCCTCGATGACGAGGCGCCGCAGACGGTCGTGCGTCCCGCGCCGGGCCGCATGGCGGAGGAGGTCCCAGGCGCGCTGATGCTGGCCGTCGACCGCAAGGAGCGGCTGGCGCGCATCTCGCTCGTCGGGCCGGCGACGCTGGTCCCCGAGCTGCTGCCGCTGCCCGCCTCCGGCGAGGGTTCGTTCGACGCCGGACCGATGCGCGTGGTGTGGGCAGAGGTGCCGCTGGAGCAGGCGGCCGGCGCGGCGCAGGCAGTCCACGCCACCTTCATGGGCTGAACCGAGGACCGAATCGCTGGATCGCCCAGCATTCCAGCCGACCGGTGGAGGGCCGGACCGATGGGCTTCGACGCCCGGTGGAACGGCACGCGTTCCTCCCGGCCGTCCAGCGCTCGTTCGCCGGTCGCTTGGAACGCCCGGCGTTCCACGTCAGGAAACGGCGACCGCCTCGTGCTCCGCGGCCGAGCGGCCGCCGACCTGGAGCAGCACCGCGGCCACCAGGATCAGCGCCCCGCCGAGCAGCTGAAGCGAGGCCGGCTGCTCGTTGAGCAGCAGCGCCGCCAGCCCCACCCCGACCACCGGCTCGAGCGTCGCCAGGATCGCCGCCCGCGGTGCCCCCAGGATGCGGATGCCGGTGATGAAGCACAGCGTCGGGATGGCCGCGCCGATGGTGCCGGCCAGCACGACCGGCACGAGTGCTTCGGACGAGGCCAGCGGCGCCAGCAGGCCGGGACTGCTGCCAGTGGCGAGTGCGATGGCCACGTAGCCCAGCGAGGCGACCGTCATGGTCGTGGCCGCGGCCTCTATGGGCGGGATGCGCGCGAAGCCGTGCCGCGCGGCGAGGACGTAGAACGCCTGCGCTCCCGCTGCCATGATCGCCAGGCCGATCCCCAGCCCGTCCAGCTGGCCGATGTCGCCCGACCCGGCGAGGGTCAGGATGAGGCCCAGCATCGACAGACCCAGCGCACCCCAGCGGACCGCGTCCAGGCGTTCGCCGAACCAGATGACCGACGCGACCGCCACGAACGCGGGATACGAGTAGAAGACGAGCAGCGCCAGCCCGATCTCGATGCGCACGAACGCGATGAACATCGCCAGGTTGAGGATCAGGTTGGCGATCGAGCCACCTGCGACGAACCATCGGTCCCGCGCCGGCAACGTTCGCAGTGAGAGAACGCCGCGCCCCGCGGTGCCGCGCAGCACCCCGAGCAGCAGTAGCATCGCCAACCCGCCGATCCCCGCCCGCCACGCGACGATGGCCAGCGATCCGACGCCCGCCTCGTCGGCGAAGCGGGTCACAGGGCCGAGGGTGCCGAAGCACAGGGCGGCGAGCGTCACCAGCCCGGCGCCCGCCAGGCTCGGCTGCCGCGTCGTCACGCTCACGGGGTGACGGTTGCCAGGGAGGTGCTCAGCTGCTCCCGTTCGGCGGTCAGTGCGTCCACCCGGTCGCGTGCCCCGTTGTGCTGGTCGATGAGCTCGCGGACGGCCCGCGGGTCGGCGTACACGGCGGGGTCGCCGAGCCGCTCCGTGGTGACGTCGAGCTCGGCCTGGGCGGCGGCGAGGTCGCGCTCCAGCTCTCCGAGGCGCTTCTTCGCGCCGTGGGTCTCCTTGTAGCGTCGGTTGCGTGCCTCCGCCTCGGCACGCTTGCGCGCGGTGGCCTCGGCAGCGCTCTCGCGCGGGCGCGACGGCGCCCGGGTCTCGACTCCGCGGGGCGTGGCCACCACCCCGTCGTGGGCGCCCGGGGCAGCGCCGAAGGCGGTGGCCTCCGCATCGGTGTCGGTCCGTTGCCCGAAGCCCTCCGCGAGCCCGCGATGGTCGAGGTCGATGCCCCGGTGCGCCGCCCACTCCTCCAGGTCGCCGGGGTAGAGGGTTGCCTCGCCGTTGCCGATCTCGACGATCGTGTTGGCCACGCTGCGAATCAGGTGGCGGTCGTGAGTGATCAGGACGACCGTGCCGGGGAACTCGGTGAGCGCCTCCTCCAGCACGTCGCGCGACTGGATGTCGAGGTGGTTGGTCGGCTCGTCGAGGCACAGCAGGTTCGCCGGATCCGCCAGCAGCTTGGCCAGCGCAAGGCGCGTCTGCTCGCCGCCGGAGAGGACGCGGACCTTCTTCTCGATCGAGTCGCCACTGAAGAGGAACGCGCCGGCCAGCTTGCGCATGTCATCGGTCGTCAGCCGCCCGGTGGCCGTGCCGAGCTCCTCGAAGACGGTATTGGTCGGGGTGAGCGCCTCGATCTGGTGCTGCGCGAAGTACGCGACCCGCACGTTGAGCCCCAGCTCGCGACTGCCGCTCTCGAACGAGAGCACCCCGGCCAGCATCTTGAGCAGCGTGGACTTGCCGGCGCCATTCGGCCCGATGAGCGCCACCTTCTGGCCGCGCTCCAGGGTGAAGTCGAGGCCGTCGTACACGACATGCTCGCCGTAGGCCTTGCGCACGTCCTTGAGGGTGATGACCGTGCGCCCGGAGCGCGGCGGTGCGGGGAAATGGAATTTCACCGTCTTGCGCGAGCGCCTGGGTGCGACCACGCGGTCCAGCTTCTCCAGGGACTTGATCCGCGACTGGACCTGGCGCGCCTTGGTGGCCTTGTAGCGGAAGCGCTCGATGAACGCCTCGGTGGCAGCCACCTGCTTCTGCTGGCTGCGCGCCTGTGCCTCGATCGCCGCCTCGCGCTCGGCGCGCTGCTCCACGAAGTCGCCGTAGTCGCCGACGTACTCGGTGGCGCGGCCGTTGACCAGCTCCACGACCCGGTTGGCGACCGCGTTGATGAAGTCGCGATCGTGGCTGACGAGCACGATGGCGCCGGCATACGTGGCCAGGAAGTCCTGCAGCCACTCGACGCTGGCGAGGTCGAGGTGGTTGGTCGGCTCGTCGAGCAGCAGCACGTCCGGGTTCTGAAGCAGCAGCCGGGCGAGCGCGATGCGCATCATCCAGCCGCCGCTGAACTCGTCGACCGGGCGCTCCATGTCCTCCTGAGCGAAGCCGAGCCCGGCCAGGATGCGCCGCGCCTCGGCGTCCAGGCTGTAGCCGCCCAGCGTCTCGAACCGATGCTGGAGTCGTCCGTACTCCTCCATCAGCTCGCTCAGCTCCGCCTCCTCGGTGGCGTCGCTCAGCTCCGTCTCGATGTGCTTCATGCGACGACCGATGCCGGACAGCTCACCGGCCCCGGCCAGCACCTCTGCCAGCACGCTCCGCCCGCGGCTCTGCGCGACCTCCTGGCGCAGGTAGCCGATGACGGTGTCCCGGGCGCGGGTAATGGTGCCGGCATCCACCTCCTGCTCGCCGGTGATGAGCTCGAGGAGGGTCGTCTTGCCGGCGCCGTTGGCGCCGACGATCGCGACGCGGCGGCCGGCTGCGATCTGCAGGTCGACATCGCTGAACAGGTGCTGTGCGGCGTGGCTCTTCGCCACGCCGGCGATCGTGATGAGGCTCATGGGGAAACTCGATGGTAGCCGGTCGCCTGGCGTGGCACGTTAGGCGCGTCAGGGGCGAGGCTCAGTCGTTCGTGATGAGCCTCGCTCCCGCGGTGTCGAAGCGCACGCGCGTCGCCATGCCGCGGATGCCCGTCGCGTTCCAGCCCTTCTCGACCGCGTGCGCGGCTGCGGGACCGTCGCAGATCGCCAGCACGGATGGGCCGGCTCCCGACAGGCACGCCCCCGCCGCGCCGCGCTCGTAGGCGGTGTCGATCAGCTCGGCGCTCCCCGGCAGGAGCGGCAGGCGGTGCGGCTGGTGGAGCAGGTCGTCCATTGCCGTTCGCAGGAGCGGCGCGTCACCGGTCATGATCGCGGTCGCCAGCAGCGCGGCGCGGCCGGCCTGCAGCGACGCATCGGCAAGTGGGATGTGCCGCGGCAGTGCGGCGCGCATCTCCGGGGTGTGGCTCTCCGCGGCGGGGATGAAGACAACCGGGATCCAGCCCTCCGGCACGTGGAAACGGCGCAGGGTGATAGGTCCGTCCGGCGCGCCGACCGCAAGCGTGAAGCCGCCATACAGCGCCGCTGCCACGTTATCCGGATGCCCCTCCAGGCGCGTCGCGGCCGAGAGGATCTCATCCGCCTCCGGGGAGCGGCGCCCGACCGCCGACCCGAGGAGCAGCCCGGCGATGATCGCCGCCGCGCTGCTGCCGAGCCCGCGCGCCGCCGGAATCATGCTGCTGACCTCGATGCGCCACGCGATGCCGGTACTCCCGCCGGCCCCCAGCGAGATGCGCAGTCCTTCGCGAAAGCCACGGATGACGAGGTTGTCGTCCGGATCGCCGTCGTCGGGTGGGACGCCCTCGCCATGGGCGCTCAGCACGATGCCCGTCTCGTCCCCCGGGAAGAGCTCGGCTCGCAGCTTGAGGCTCAGCGCGACCGCGAAGGCATCGAAGCCGCTCCCCAGGTTCGCGCTGCTGCACGGGACGTCGACGGTGGCAATGGCTCGCGGCATGGTGTGCGGCGAGTATGCCGACCCCGCGCCGTGCGGGATGCCCTCAGTCGCGGGTGCCGCGCCGAATCGGTCGCCGGAAGACGTCAGCGGACCGCCCAGGCTGGGTCGCTGTCGCTACGTCATCCGTCGAGCGCCGCCACCTCCGCGTGACGGAAGCAGCCGGTCAGGTGGTCGTTGACCATCCCGGCAGATTGCATGAATGCGTAGCAGATCGTCGGTCCCACGAAGGTGAAGTTGGCCCGTCGCAGCTCATTGCTCAGCTCCTTCGAGACCGATGTCGTGGCAGGCACAGTCCCGGGCTCGCTGAAGCGATTCTGGACCGGGGCACCGCCGACGAACTGCCACGCCCACGCATCGAAGGCGCCCGTGGCGCCATCGGTCAGCGCCAGGAAGGCCCGCGCGTTGCGGATGAAGGCATCCACCTTGGCCCGGTTGCGGATGATCCGCGAGTCGGCCAGCAGGCGCGCACGATCCGCGTCGGTGTATGCCGCCATGCGGGCCGGGTCGAAGCCGTCGAACGCGGCGCGGTAGCCGTCACGCCGCCGCAGGATCGTCAGCCATGACAGGCCGGCCTGCGCGCCCTCCAGGCACAGCAGCTCGAAAAGCTCGCGGTCGTCGTGCGTCGGGACGCCCCACTCGGTGTCGTGGTACGCGAGGTATTCGGGGTGCTCCATCCCGGGCCAGGGGCAGCGCTCGCGGATCACGCGAGCATCATGCCCGGCTCAGATGTTGGACGTGTCGCAGGCGTTCGGGTCGGCGGAGTCGTAGCCGGTGCGGAACCACTGCTGGCGTTGCGCCGATGAGCCATGTGTCCAGGTGTCCGGGTTGACCTGGCCCTGGGTCCGCTCCTGGATGCGATCGTCGCCGACGGCGGAGGCCGCGTCGAGCGCCTGCGCGATGTCGTCCTGCGTCAGTGGTTCCAGGATGCCGGTCTCAGCAGCGTTCCCCGCCCACACGCCGGCGAAGCAGTCGGCCATGAGCTCGATCTGCACCTGAGTGCCATCCGCGCCGGTGGACCCGCCGCTCGACTGCAGCAGCCCCAGGAGATCCTGGACGTGGTGCCCGTATTCATGCGCCACGACGTACGCCACGGCGAACGGGCCGCCCTCCGCGCCGAAGTCGGATTCGAGCTGGTCGAAGAAGGTGAGGTCCAGGAAGACCTTGCCGTCCGGCGGGCAGTAGAACGGGCCGACCTGCGATGTGGCCGTTCCGCACCCGGTCTCGGTGACGTCGGAGAAGAGGACCGTGTCGGCGGTCTGGTAGTTGTCGAGCTGGGTGCTCCAGTACTCCTCGATGCTGGTCACGTAGCCCGCGATTCGGCAGTCCTCGCGCTGGTTGGCGATCTCGCCGGTGGTGCAGGTCGCGCTCACGTCGCTGCTGGGATTGGCTGCCGTGCCGCCCCCGCCACCGGTGGGTGCGGGGATGGAGACCTGCCCGTTGGTAAGGAGATAGATGGCGAGCACCACGAGCGTCCCGAGGCCGCCACCGATTGCGGCACCGCCGCCGCGGCCCATGCCGCGGCGGTCCTCGATCTTGCCGGGGTCGATCTGAGCATCTGGTCTGAATGTCATGGCGGCATCCCCTGAGCAGGAAGCATGCCGAGAGCTTGCTCGCCACGTCGCCAAGGGGCAAGCGAGATCGTCGCCCGGGACCATGACGAAGCCGGCGTCGCGGGTGCGACGCCGGCTCATCGGTCCGTCAGCGAGGGTAGCGCTGCAGGCGCGGGAGGTAGTCCATGCCGGCTGGCGCGGTCCACAGGTCGCGGAGCAGGCGGCGGAGGCGGCTCGGCCGAGGCCGTCGGTCGCGGATCGGCTCGTGCCGGCGGTGCGGCGGGGGCGATGGCGGGAAGACCGCCACGTCGACCATCAGTGCCATGGCGTTCATCGAAGACCTCCTTTCTGCTCTTGCTTCGGGTCGCTGGTTCGTGTCATCGAGTGTCGCCCCTGCCGCGCGCCACCACGACGTGCAGGCGTCGCGGAGGGGGTACGTCATTCGTCGTCGCTCCGCTATCCTGCGCAGCGTGAGCGACGAGACGGCAGCCCCCATCCGGATCCTCCTGGTCGACGATCACGCGGTCGTGCGACGCGGCCTGCGAGGCTTCCTGGAGCTGCAGGACGACATGGAGGTCGTCGGCGAGGGCGAGGACGGCACCCAGGCTGTGGCGCTCGCTCAGCAGCACAAGCCGGACGTCATCCTGATGGACCTGCTGATGCCCAAGATGGATGGGCTGACCGCGATCGCCACCATCAAGCAGGCGCATCCCGAGGTCGAGATCGTGGCCGTCACCTCGTTCATCGAGGAGGAGAAGGTCACCGCCGCGCTCGAGGCGGGCGCCTCCGGCTACCTGCTCAAGGACGCCGAGGCCGAAGAGGTGGCCGATGCCATCCGCGCTGCCTACGCCGGCGAGGTCCACCTGGATCCCGCCGTGGCACGCCTGCTCGCGCAGCGCATGCGCTCGCGCAAGGAAGAGGCGCCGGTCGAGCCGCTCACCGCGCGGGAGAAGGAGGTCCTCGCCCAGCTGGCGAAGGGCGCCTCCAACAAGGAGATCGCCCACGAGCTCGACATCACCGAGCGGACGGCGCGCACGCACGTCTCCAACATCCTCGGGAAGCTGGGGCTGGCGTCGCGCACCCAGGCCGCGCTGTGGGCAGTCGAGCACAAGCTGACCTGACCCGCACCGCCTTGGTCCGTACCGCCAGCTTTCCTATCAATTCGGCGCCTCAGGTCACGTAGCGCCGGTCGGTGGCCTGCATCGAGCGTCGCCAGCCGCCCGGCCGTGTCGGATTGAAAGGAATGGCACATGAACTGACCCCGACTGCGGGGCAGTCGGGGTCAGCTTCGCTGGAGCTGCGCCGATCTACTCGACGACGAGGCTCCCCGTCATGCCGGGATGGAGCGAGCACTCGAAGACGTAGGTACCGGCGTCCAGGGCGGGGACGTCGTAGATGACGGCTCCCTTGTCCGCGACCGCTCCCTCGAAGAGCTTGGTCGCCTTCGAAGCATCGGTGTAGATCACGACGTTGTGCGGCATCGCGTCGTTGTTGGTGAAGCCGATGGTGAAGGCCTCCCCGGCGGGGGCGGTGACTTCGGCCTGGTCGAACGCCATGTCGGAGGCGCTGACCTGGACATCGGCGGTGGATACGTCGGCGGAGGGCTGCCCCGCCGACGCCCCCGAGCAGGCGGCCAGGGTGGCCGTCAGCAGGAGGGCGAGGCCGGCGAGGGCGGTGCGGGTGCGCATCGGTCAGGCGGCCTCGCCGGAGCGCCGTCCGAAGACCGATGCGAAGGCGGCGCGGACCATCTTGACCGGGCTGCCGTACACGCGGGTGGCGTCCACCGCGACGAGCGCGATCAGCACGACCTCGATCCCCTTGGCGATGAAGGCGGTGGAGTAGTAGGGGCCCTGGATCGCCCAGCCGACGATCGTCATGGCGGCGTAGCCGGCGAGCGCGATGCGGGGGAACCAGCTGAAGCGCTCGATGATCGACAGGGGAGCGGCAGCGCCGATGACGTACAGGCCCGCGAGGCCGGCGTAGCCGAGCGCGTTGAGGGTGAAGAGGAGGCCGCCAAGGGTGAAGTGGATGTAGCCGGTCGACAGTGCGAGCGCGACGATGACCGCGGTGAGGCCGACGCCAAGGGCGCGGCTGCCGGGGCGGGAGGCGATGGCTGCGAACATTGTGTGCGTGTCCTCACTCAGGTGGGTGGGGGTCGGTAGTGACGTGCCAACAGGTTCGCCACGCCACAGCCCCGCTCCATCCGGCCAATGGCGTGCGCCGGGGACCGCAGATCGGCCGATGCCGCTCGGCCGGATGACGTAGGCGGGGCTGGCGAATCCGCCGCTGGGGAGGGGAGCGGCCGATGCCGTATCCTGCGCGGGCCATGACGGGGATCGAGCGCGCCACACCGGCCAGCCGTGACGCCGAGCTGGGGTACGGCGACGCGCTGCTGCGTCGCAACGTTGACGAAGCCGCCCGCCTGCTCGGCGCCGACGGCGCGATGGTCTACCTGCTGGATCCGGTGGACGGGATGCTTCACTTCGCGCACGACGCAGGCATCGCGAACCTGGAGGCGCAGCACCTCATCCGCGACCTGGTACTCCAGCCGGGGGTCGGCATGTTCGGCGCCGCGGTGGCATCCCGGCAGGTCAGCGTCACCGGCGACTACCGGCGCGACGAGCGCTTCCCGCACTCGAAGGTCGCGGACCGGATTGCCGCGGTCGCCAACATGCGTTCGATGGCAGTGGCGCCCCTGCTGGTCGAGGGCGAGCCCCTCGGCGCCCTCGGCGCCTACAGCTCCCGGATCGACGACTTCGGCGAGGCCGAGGTGGCGCTCCTGCGCGCGCTTGCCGATCACGCCGCCATTGCCATCGCCAACCAGCGCCTCCTGGAGCGCGTGCGCCTGCAGGCGGATGAGCTCGCCCATCGCCTCGACGCGCAGCAGACCCTCCAGCGCATCGCGGCCCGCATCACTGCCATCCGCGACCCAGCCGAGGTCCTGCAGTCGATCGTCGACTCGGCGCGCCGCCTCCTGCGCTCGGATGGCGGCCATCTGACCCTGCTCAAGCCGGACGGCGTCAACCTGCGCCCGATCGTGATGGCCGGCGAGATGGACGACGACACGCGCGCGTGGCTTGGCCGGATGGACTTCCCGATCGGCGGTGGCATCAACGGGCTCGCCGCCGAGCGCTTCGAGGCCGTCACGACGGTCGACTACCTGGCCGACCCGCGCATTCCCCACGAGGGCGACGACGACGACATCGCGAAGCGCATGGGCCTACGCGGCATGGCGGCCGCGCCGCTGCGCGCCCCGGACGCCTCGATCCTGGGGACGCTGGCCGTGTCATCGGAGACGCCGCGTGAGTTCACCGTCGACGAGCTGGACCTGCTGCAGAGCCTCGCCGACCAGGGCGCCATCGCCATCAGCAACGCTCGGCTGGTGGAGCGGCTGACCACCTCGGAGGAGCGCTATCGGTTCCTGGTCGAGAACGCGCCGGACGTCATCTGGGCCGTGGACCGGCGTGGCGTGCTGACCTACGTCTCGGAAACGGCCGAGCGGCTCACCGGCTGGGCGGCGCAGGAGCTGGTGGGGCGCCACTTCAGCGTGCTCGTCGGCGAGGAATGGCGCGAGGCGTCACGCGCCCGCTGGCGCGAGACGCGCCGACGCCCGCAGGACCGCCACGAGTACCGCTATGCCCTGCTGCGCCGCGACGGCAGGAGCGTGCCGGTCGAGATGACCAGCGCGGGGACCATCGTCGACGGACGGTTCGCCGGTGCGCACGGCGTCCTCCGCGACGTCAGCGAGCAGGCACGCCTGGAGAGCAGCCTGCGGCGCCAGGCGGAGGACCTGGCGCGCCTCGTGGAGACGCAGCGCACCATGGCCGGCATCGCGCAGCAGATCGCCGCCATCCGGGATCCGGATGTGCTGCTGCAGCGCACGGTCGACGAGGCGGCGCGCCTGCTCGGCGCGGACGGCGGGCGCATCGACCTGGTGGCCAACGAGCCGGGTGCGCTGGCGTGGGCGTACGGCGCCTCCGACATCGACCAGCCGGACCCCGACGCCCCGCCCGATGCCATCGTCCACGTCGACGAGGGCGTCTCGGGCTTGGCATTCACCGATGAACGCGTGGTGCGCACCGGCGACTACCCGGCCGATGACAGCTTCCGCCACACCGAGACGTCTGACCAGTTCGTCCGGGAGCACGACATCCGCTCCGTGATGGCCGCTCCCCTCATCGGTGAGGAGGGCGCGCTCGGCACGCTCACCGTGCATTCCTCGCAGCCCGACGCCTTCTCCAACGCGGACGGCGAGGTGCTGAGCATCCTGGCCGGCCAGGCCGCGATCGCGGTCACCAACGCACGCCTGTATGCCGAGCTCGAGCGCCGTGTGGAGACGCAGGCCACCGTGGCCGCCATCAGTGCCGAGATCGCCGCGCTCCGCGACCCGAGCGCCGTGGTGCAGCGCACCGTCGACGAAGCGCGGCGTCTGCTGGACGCGGACGCCGCTCTCATCAACCCGGTCGACTCGGGGACCGCCCGGCTGGACTGGGCGGTGGCCGCGGCACCCGCCGATGAGCCGGTCGACGACGTCGAGGTGCCGGTCGGGGCCGGGATCAGCGGCCTCGCCTTCGCCGAGGGGCGCGTGGTGCGCACCGGCGACTACCTCGCCGACACCGCGTTCGGGCACACCCCGGAGCTCGACGCCTACATCGATCGTCGCGGCATGCGCTCGGTGATGACGGCGCCACTGGTCAGCACGGACGGACCCATCGGAACCCTGACCGTGCAGTCGCGGCGCCGGCACGCATGGACCGCCGAGGACGAGCAGCTGCTGAGCCTGCTCGCGGACCAGGCCGCCATCGCCATCACGAATGCGCGCCTCTACGACGAGCTCACCCAGTCGGAGGAGCGCTATCGGTTCCTGGTGGACAACAGCCCGGACATGATCTGGTCGATGGACGCGGAGAGCCGCTTCACCTTCGTCAGCGAGGCGGTCGAGCGTCTGACCGGCCGCACGCCCGAGGAGGTGATCGGCCAGCACACCGACCTGCTCACCAGCGCCGGCTCGATCCCGCTTGCTCGCGAGGCGGTGGGGGAGATGGTCAAGCACCCGGAGGTCGAGCACCGTATCCGGCTCGAGATTCCGCACGTCGACGGTCACGCGGTGCCAGCCGAGATCCTGATGCTGCCGACCATCATCGACGGCGAGTTCGCCGGGGCCCACGGATCGGTCCGCGACGTGAGCGAGCGCGAGCGCCTGGAGGCGAGCCTGCGCGAGCAGTCGGCGGCACTTGCGCGGCGCATCGACTCGCAGCGGCGCCTGCTGCTCATCAACCAGCAGCTGCTCTCGACCCTCGACCCGCGCGGGGTGCTGGACCTGGTGGCGGACGGTCTCAAGGAGGTGGTCGAGTACGACAACCTCGCCGTGTACCGCATGGATACCGATGGCGACGTGCTCGCGCCGGTCCTGGCCCGCGAGCGCAACGCCGACGCGGTGCTCGGCTTCCCGATCCCCCGAGGCCAGGGACTGACCTGGTGGAGCGTGGAGCATCGCGAGCCGGTGCTGCTCAACGACGCGCTCGACGACCCGCGGGTGGTGCAGATCCCCGGCACGCCGGTCGAGGAGGAGGCGATCGTCATCGTCCCGCTCATCGCTGGCGACGAGGTCATCGGGGCCATGAACATCGGTCGCATGGGGGGCCCGCGGGTCGGCTTCACGGAGAACGACTTCGAGCTGGTCCAGCTCTTCGCCGGCCAGGCAGCGGTGGCCATCACCAACGCCCGCCTGTACGACGAGCTCCGCCAGCGCTCCGACGCGCAGCGCACCCTCGCCGAGATCGCCGCCCAGATCGCCGGCCTCCATGACCCGCTTTCGGTGATCCAGCGATCGGTGACCGATGCCGCACGCCTCCTGCGCGCCGACCGAGCCCAGGTGAACCTGGTGACCGATGGCGGCGGCGGACTCGACCGTCCGATCGCCGCCGCCCCGGACCCGCCCTCGCAGGAGGACGTGGTGGTGCCCATCGGCTCCGGGATCGCCGGGCGGGCGGCGGCGGACAAGACGGTGTGCTGGACCGGCGACTACCTCGCCGACGAGTCGTTCCCGCACGACGAGGGCGACGAGCGCATCCGCGGCCAGGGCATCCGCTCGATGATGTCCGCCCCGCTCATCGGCCCGGACCGCCTGATCGGGACGATCACCGTGCAGTCATCGGTCGCCAACGCGTTCGACGCGGACGACGGGGTGCTGCTCAAGCTGCTCGCCGACCAGGTCGCCATCGCGGTCACCAATGCGCGGCTGTACGAGGAGCTGGAGGAGTCGGAGCGCCGCTACCGGCACCTGGTGGACAACTCGCCGGACATCGTGTGGAGCATCGACGCGGACGGCAACTTCACGTTCTTCTCCGACTCGCTCGAGTCGCGCACCGGCTGGAAGCCGGAGCAGCTGCTCGGCAGGCCATTCACGGTGCTCACCGATCCAGGCACGCAGCTGGCGGCCATCGCCGCCTGGGATCAGCTGCGGGCAAATCCCGAGGGCGAGCAGCGCGTGCGCCTCTCGCTGCCGATGGCCAACGGCCAGGTCTCGCCGGCAGAAGTGGCGATGACCGGCACGATGGTCGACGGCCGCTTTGCCGGCGCGCACGGCGCGGTGCGCGACATCGGCGAGCGGGAGCGGCTCGAGCGCTCGCTGCGCCGCCAGGCCGGCGAGCTGGCCGCCGGCCAGCGAGCGCGCCAACCTTGCCCGCGAGCTGCACGACTCGGTGACCCAGGCGCTCTTCAGCATGGGCCTCACGCACGCGATCGCTGGAGCTGCTCCTCCAGCGCGATCCGGAGGCCGCCAACGGGAAGCTGGCCGAGCTGCGCGACCTCCAGCGCGACGCGCTTGCCGAGATGCGGACCCTCATCTTCGAGCTGCGCCCCTCGTCGCTCGAGTCGGACGGCCTGCTGCAGGCGATCCGCACCCACGCGGCGGCGGTCCAGGGCCGCACCGGCATGAGCGTCGCGGTCGATCGGCGTCCCGACCCGCTCGAGGAGAGCGGCCAGCCGCGGGCTCCGATCGAGGTCGAGGAGGCGTTCTACCGCATCGCCCAGGAGGCGCTGCACAACGTCGTGAAGCACGCCAATGCGCGCGCCACGCGCATGGAGCTCTCGCGGGACGCCGATCAGCTGCGCCTGGAGGTCACCGACGATGGGGTCGGCTTCGACCCGGAGCAGATCCCGCGCGGGCACCTCGGGCGTCGCGGGCATGCGGCAGCGCATCGAGCAGCTCGGCGGTGCCTTCAGCGTTGCCTCGACCCCTGGACGCGGCAGCCAGGTCACGGTCACCATCAGCTCGGCGGCCATCGCCGCGGTCGCGTCTCGCCCCGCCGAGGACGACGAGGACCCGTGGCAACCGAGATTCCTCGGCCGAATGACGTAGCCGCGCCCGGCAGCGCGACCGATGCCCGAGGTGTGGACACTCCCCAGACTCGATTCCATGCCAGCTGCCCAGCCCCTGCCCGGGTCGGATAGACCCCGGGTCGTCATCGTGGACGTCGACCGCCGCGTTCAGCAGAGCCTCGCCGACGTCCTTGAGCTGGGTGGCCTGAGCGTCGTCGGCACCGCCGGTGACGTCCGCTCCGCTCTCGAGGCGGTCGAGCGCACCCGCCCCGACGTTCTGCTCGTTGATCCGCGCCTGCCGGACATCACCGCGGGCGAGGCGCTCCTCTCGTCGCTGGCCCTCGGCTGGCCGAGCATGCGGGTGGTGCTGATGGGCTGGTCCGAGGGACTCGAGCACGCGGCACCCAGCCCGCGCAACGCGGTGGTGCCCAAGAACGCGGATCCCGAGGCGTTCGTGGCGGCGGCCATCGCTGCCTGCTGCCCGGTCTAGAGCCCCATCGCAGCGCGGATCGCGCCGAGCTCGGCGGGGACCGGGGTCAGCGTCCCCTCCTCCCCCTGGATGGCGTCCGGGTCCTTGAGGCCGTGGCCGGTCAGGATGCACACGACCACCTCGTCGGCACCGATGCGCCCCTCCCGCGCCATGCGCCGCACGCCGGCCACGCCCGCCGCCGAGGCAGGCTCGCAGAAGACGCCCTCCAGCCGCACGATGTCGCGCTGCGCGGCAAGGATCTCCTCGTCGCGTGACCGCCTCGATGACCCCGCCGGAGTCGTCGCGCGCCGTCGTCGCGCCCGCCCATGACGCCGGGTTGCCGATCCTGATGGCGGTGGCCACCGTCTCGGGTGCCGCCACCGGTGCGCCGTGCACGATTGGCGCGGCGCCATCGGCCTGGAATCCGAGCATGCGCGGCGTGACTGGCGTCCACGGCGGCGCGGAAGCCGCGCCACGCGGCGGTGATGTTGCCGGCGTTGCCGACCGGAAGCGCGACGGCGTCCGGCGCACGACCCAGCGTGTCGCAGATCTCCCAGGCGACCGTCTGCTGACCGCTGATGCGGTCCGGGTTGATGGAGTTGACGACAACCGCGTGCCCGTCCTCGCCCAGGCGGCGGGTGGCGCCCAGCGCCTCGTCGAAGTTGCCGTCGATCATGACCAGCCGCGCCCCGGCGGCGAGCGCCTGCGCCAGCTTGCCGCGCGCCACCTTGCCCGCCGGCAGCAGGACGAAGCACGGCAGCCCGGCTGCGGCCGCGTAGGCCGCCGCGCTGGCCGAGGTGTTGCCGGTCGAAGCGCACACCACCGCCTGCGCGCCACTCGCCAGCGCGCGGTTGACGGCCAGGACCATGCCGCGGTCCTTGAAGCTGCCGGTGGGGTTGGTGCCCTCGAACTTGAGGTGGAGATTGGTGAGGCCAAGCTCTTCGCCCAGCCGGCGGGCACGCACGAGCGGGGTGAATCCCTCTCCCAGTGTGAGCGGGAACGACTCGTCGGCAGGCTCCGCCAGGCGATCGCGGTAGCGCTCGAGGAGGGACGTCATGCTCGCGAGTGTACCGGCCGCCGTCGGCTAGGATGCCGCTCGTGACGGATCAGCTGCCGCCGCTCCTGCGCTGGGCGCGCGCCGCCTCGTCGACCGTTTCGCTGGTCGCGCTGGTCGCCGTCAACCTGCTGCCGCTGATCGGCGTCCTCTTCTGGGGATGGTCCCTGATGCTGATCCTCGTCCTGTACTGGCTCGAGTCGGGGATCGTCGGATTCATCAACATCTTCAAGATCGCCCTGGCTCGCGGCGGCGCCGACATGCCGCCGGTGCGGATCGACGAGGCGGGGAACATCACCGTCAGCATGCACGGCCTGACCACGGTGAGCACCAACCTCTCGCCGGGCTGCCTGGTCCCGTTCTTCGTGCTCCACTACGGCATCTTCTGGGTGGTGCATGGCATTTTCATCTTCCTGCTACCACTGTTCGCGGGCCTCGGCGGGATGCGGGTCGGCGCGGATGGCTCAGTCGGCTTCGCGACCATGGACTTTGGCGCGCTGCCGCTGGATGCGCTCGCGCTCGGCGCCGCGGGGATGGCGATCAGCCACGCGGCGTCGTTCTTCCTCAATTACATCGGCCGGCGGGAGTACCTGACCGTCTCGCCTGGCCAGCAGATGTTCAGCGTCTACGGCAGGGTGGTCGCGCTGCACCTGACGATCGTGCTGGGGGCGGGCCTCATCGCAGTGCTCGGGACGCCGGTGGTGGCGCTGGCGATCCTGGTGGCGATGAAGATCCTGATCGACGTTGCGCTGCACCTGCGCGAGCACGCGCGCGCGCAGGCTACGAGCTGAGCGCCTCGCGGACGATGCGCGCCTGCTCCGCGGCGTGCGCTGCCGGGTAGCCCTCGGCGGGGCGCGAGCGCTCCGGGCGTGACACGTCGCCGAGCGGGATCTGGTACGGCACCAGGTGCCGGATGCGAGGCATCACGAACTTGCGGGCGCCCATGTTGCGCGGCTCCTCCTGCACCCACGAGAGCTTCTCGAGCCCCGAGTAGCGGGCCAGGATGGGACGCAGCTCATCGGTCGGGAAGGGGTAGAGGCTCTCGACCCGGACGATCGCAAGGTCGCTCGCCGCCTCGCGCTCGTCGGAGAGGACGAGGTCGTAGTAGACCTTGCCGCTGCACAGCACGACCCGCTTGACCGATGCCGCCGCCGCGCCGTCGCTCGCGAAGCGCGGGTCGTCGAGGACCGCGTGGAAGGCGCCATCGGTCAGCTCGGATGGACGTGCCGCCGCCTGCGGCAGGCGCAGCAGCGACTTCGGGGTCATCACCACCAGCGGGCGCAGCTCGTCGTGCTTGCGCCTGGCGCCGCAGGAGGTGGAAGTACTGGGCCGGGGTGGTGGGATAGACGACCCGGATGTTGCCCTCCGCGCCGAGCGCCAGGAAGCGCTCCAGGCGAGCCGACGAGTGCTCCGGGCCGGAGCCCTCGTAGCCGTGCGGCAGCAGCAGGGTCAGGCGGCTGGTCTGCCGCCACTTGGCCAGCCCGGCGATGATGAACTGGTCGATGATGATCTCCGCGCCGTTGACGAAGTCGCCGTACTGCGCCTCCCAGAGCACGAGCGCTTCCGGCGCGGTGACCGCGTAGCCGTACTCGAAGCCCGAGGCACGCGTACTCGGACAGCGGCGAGTTGTGGACCTCGAACGACGCACCGATGCCGTCGAGGTGCTGCATCGGCACGAACTGCTCGCCGGTCTTGCGTGTCAATGATCGCCTGGTGGCGCTGGGAGAAGGTGCCGCGCACGGTGTCCTGGCCGGTGAGCCGGATGGGAATCCCCTCGGCCAGCAGGGAGGCGAAGGCCAGCGACTCCGCCTGCCCCCACTCGATGTGCGGCTCGTCCGGCGTTCCGAACACGCCGCGCCGACGGTCCAGCTGCTTGGCCAGCTTGGCGTTGACAGCAAGGCTCTTGGGCCAGCGGTAGAGCTGCTCGTTGAGGCTGGCCAGGGCCGCGGGATCGACGGCGGTGACCGGCTCGCCAGCGACGCCGCGGATGAGCGACTCCGCACCGCGGTCCAGCTCGTCGTCGGGCTCGCGCTTGCGGAGCGACGCCTGCGCGGCGGCGATCTCCTTGGCCACCGCCTTGGCGTCCGACTCCGCGTCGTCCGCGCTCACCACGCGCCCCGCCACCAGCGCGTCGCGGTAGATCTCGCGGACCGTCGGGTGCGAGGCGATGGCCCGCGACATCTCTGGCTGTGTGTACGCCGGCTCGTCGCCCTCGTTGTGCCCGTAGCGCCGGTAGCCGACCAGGTCGATCACGACGTCGTTGCGGAAGCGGTCGCGGTACATCGTGGCCAGCCGGGCGGCGGCCAGGCATGCCTCGGGATCGTCGGCGTTGACGTGGATGATCGGCGCGTCGAAGCCCTTCGCAAGGTCGGAGGAGTAGTCGGTCGAGCGGCCCTCGCGCGGTCCGGTCGTGAAGCCGACCTGGTTGTTGGTGATGAGGTGGATCGTGCCACCCGTGGCATAGCCGGCCAGGCGCGCCAGGTTGAACGTCTCCGCCACCACGCCCTGGGCGGCGAAGGCGGCGTCGCCGTGCAGGAGCACCGGTACGACCGTGGCCGGATCCTGCGTCGCGATCGGAGTAGATCGGTCCGTCTGCTGCGCGCGGGTGCGTCCCTCGACCACCGGGTTCACCGCCTCCAGGTGGCTGGGATTCGGGGCCAGCGCGACGCGCACCGTCCTGCCGGCGGCCGTGGTCAGCTCGCCGTCGGCGCCAAGGTGGTACTTCACGTCGTCGAGGCCGCCCTTCGGCGCCAGCGGGTCGGCGGCCTTGCCGGCCTCGAACTCGGAGAGGATCGCCTCCAGGCTGACTCCCACGATGTGACGCAGGACGTTGAGGCGCCCGCGGTGCGCCATACCGATGACCACGTCACGCGCCCCGTCCTCGGCGCAGTCCTCGATGATCCGGTCGAGCATCGGCACCATGGCGTCCAGGCCCTCGATGCTGAAGCGCTTCTGGCCGAGATAGGCCTTGTGCAGGAAGCGCTCGAGGCCCTCGACCCGGGTGAGGCGGGCGAGGAGATTACGCTGCGCCTCGGGGTCGAGCGTGGGGCGGTGCTCGCCGGACTCGATGACTCGCCGCAGCCAGACCCGCTCCTCGTGACCGGCGATGTGCTCGACCTCGTAGGCGATGGTCCCCGAGTAGGTCGCCGCCAGGTGGGGGAGCGCCTCGGCCAGCGTGGCGCCGGGGACGTAGATCCGCATCAGCTCGGCGGGGATGCGCGCCATGTTCTGCTCGTTGAGGCCGAGCGGGGCGGGATCGAGGGCCGGGTCGCCTGGCGGATCGACGCCGAGCGGGTCGAGGCGCGCAGCCATGTGGCCGAAATGACGGTACGCCTTGACGAGTGCCATCCCGGCGGCAACCGCCTTGAGGTCCTCGTAACCGGCGGGGGCGCCACTCACGATCGCGTCGCTCGGCGGTGGGGCGGGCACCTCGGGTGCCATGGTCGCCTGGAGGGCGGTGAAGACATCGGCGTAGAACGTGTCCTCCCCGCGCAGCGCGCTGTCGATGCTGCGCAGGAAGGCACCCGACTCGGCGCCCTGGATGATCCGATGGTCGTAGGTACTGGTGATCGTCATCAGCCGCTGCGTGCCGATGCCGCGAATCGTCCCGGTGGCGATGATGCAGCCCTGGTTCGGCATGAGCCTCGGGACGGATGCGGACGTGCCCAGCGTCCCCGGGTTCGTCAGCGTGATGGTCGCGCCGGCCATGTCGTCCGGCCCGAGCTTGTTGGCGCGCGCTTTCTCGACGAGCTCCTCGTAGCGCGCCAGGAACTGCGCGAAATCCATCCCGTCGGCGCCCTTGATGACGGGCACGACGAGGAAGCGGGTCCCGTCCGCACGCTCGACGTCGACCGCCAGGCCCAGGTTGATGCTCCCCGGATCCACCCGATGGGCGCTGCCATCTGCGGCCTGCAGGTAGTAGTGGGTCATCGCCGGCTGTGCCTCTGCGGCCTGCACGATGGCATACCCGATGAGGTGGGTGAAGCTCACCTTGCGCGGCTTGACCTGCTCGTTAAGCTCGCGGCGGCGCTGCTCCATGACGCTCACGTCCAGCTCGCGGAAGCTCGTCGCGGTGGGGATAGCCAGGCTGGCGGTCATGTTGCGGGCGAGGCTGGCCGCGGGACCCTTGATCGGCGTGGCGCCCTCGGGGAGCTGCGGCGTGGATGGGACTTCGGGCGGCGCAGCTGCCGCGGGCGGCGCCGCCGCGGCGGGGGGCGTGGCCGGCCGCCCGTTGGCGCTGCCGTTGGTCGCCGCAGCCACGGGCTCGAAACCCGCGTAGCCCGCGTCGAAGCGGCGGCGCCACTCGTCGTCGACGGCGCTCGGATCGGTCCGGTAGCGCTCGTAGAGGTCGGCGACGTAGCCGGCGTTGAGGAGGTTCAGCTCGCCGGTGAGCTGGTCGGGGTCAGACGGGGGCATGTCACGGTCAAGCATACCGATGCCGCGCGGAGCGCGGGGATCTCCCGATCAGCCGACGGCTGCCGCGAACAGGTCAACCGTGCCGACGATCATGCGTCCGGCCGTCGACGGGCGCGGTAGGCGCGCGCCTTCATGCGTGAGCCGCAGATGGCCATCGTGCGCCAGGTGCGCGAGCGGTTCCGCGACCCGTCGACGAAGAGCCACCGGCACGTGTCGTTCTGGCAGGCCTTCACGCGCGACCAGCTCCCGTCGGCCATCGCGCGCACGGCGGTGGCGACGATCGACGCCAGGAACGCATCGGCCCCACCCGTCCGCGGGCGAAGCTGCCAGCCGGAATGCGCGCCGAGCGACGCGAGGAGCGGCAGCTGGGCGGTGGCCGCATTGAGCGCGCGGAGTCGCTCGGGTTCGGCGGTCTCCTCGTTGTTCTGGCGACCGAGCGCCCGCAGCCCCTCGCGAAGATCGAGCGCGCGGGCGTGGCTCGTGGCGGACACGACGGCGCCAGGCTCGAGCGCACCGTGCTCGGTCAGCCAGGCGCCCAGGAGCGCCGGGGTACCGATGCGGTCGCGCTCGTCCTCGAGGTCAGTGGTGTTGACGAACTCGACCAGCCGGTCCAGCTCGCCACTCGCCGACGGAGCATCCATGGACGGATGGTATCACCGGTCATTTGGCCATGGCCGGTGACGCCGCGGCGCACGAGGCGCCGGACTCAGTTGTGGCGGCGCTCCCCGATGCCTCGCAGCACGAGCGCCAGCCCGAGGACGATCACCACGGCCGGCACCACCCAGCCGGGGAGAGGCAGCTCCCGTCCGCTGATGCCGAGGATGCCCTCGAAGAAGAGGTACCCGACGGCGAACAGGCCGAGCCCCACCATCGCCCCGGTCGCGCCGGCTCGAACCATCGACGAGCTGCCGGTCCGCAGGCCGGCCAGCAGTGTGCCGACCCCGCTCGCCGCCGGTCCGACCAGCGCCCAGGCGTACGCCCAGCTCTCCCAGTGGTCGGTCGCGTCCTGGTAGAGCAGCACCAGCCCGACCGTGGTGACCACGCTCCCGCCGATCAGGAACCCTGAGCCTCCCGGCACCAGGAAGCCAGCCACCAGCAGCACGACCCCCGGCACGATGACCCAGAACGGCCAGGGTATGTCGCCGATGTCGAAGCCGGTCTGCTGTGCGATGAGGAAGACGCCGCCGAGCACGATCAGCAGCAACCCCAGGCCGGTCGCGCCGCCGACGTCGAGATCGCGGCGCAAGCGGTCGGGCGGATCGGTCGCGACGGGCGCGGTCGGATCGGTCACGCGGGGATCCTAGCGCGCTCGTGCCACGCCGAATACCCGCCCACGTGGCTGTGCGCCTCGGCGTCGCGGACCTCCACGATGCGATCGGCCATGCGGTCCAGGAAGTAGCGGTCGTGGCTGATGAAGACGACGGTGCCGGCGAATGCCTCGAGCGCGGACTCGAGCGCCTCCACCGACTCGATGTCGAGGTGGTTGGTCGGCTCATCGAGGACCAGCAGGTTCGCGCCGGAGAGCATCAGCAGCAGCAGCTGCAGCCGGGTGCGCTCGCCGCCCGAGAAGGTCGCGATGGGGCGCCGCACCTGCTCGTAGTCGAACAGGAAGGCCATCAGCCGCGACACCGCCTGCTCCTCGGTGCCGGGGTACGCGGCGCGGAGGGTGGCCAGCGGGGTCGAGCGCGGGTCCAGCGTGTCCTGATCCTGCGCCAGGTACCCCACCTGGATGGAGGGCCCGGTCCACACTTCGCCCTCGGTCGGGGCGATGGCCTCGACCAGGGTCTTGACCAGCACGCTCTTGCCGGCGCCGTTCTCGCCCACGATGCCGAGCCGCTCTCCGTGCATCACGGTCAGGTCGATGTCCAGCAGCACGGGATGTCCGTCGAACGCCACGCTCACGCCGCGCAGCTCGACGGCCTTGCGCCCGCCGCGCTGATGGGGATGCAGCTCCAGGCCGATGCGCCGCCGCTCGAGCACGGGACGCTCGACCTTGTCCATGCGCTCGATCTGGCGGTGGATGTTGCGCGCCTGGTTGACGAGGCGGCTGTTGCTGGCCGACGCGGGGACCGCCCGCGCCCACTGGATCAGGCGCCGCTCAGCCTCCTCCAGGCGCTCGATCTCCTTGCGCTGTGTCACGTACTGGACCTGCTGACGCTTCAGCTCGATCTCGCGCGCCACCGCGTACGCCGAATAGTTGCCCGGCCACATGCGAACCGTCCCGCCGTCGAGCGACGCGATCTGGGTCACGGTCTCGTCGAGCAGGTACCGATCGTGGCTCACGGCCAGCACCGCCCCGCCGAAGCCGCGTACCAGCCGCTCCAGCAGCTGCCGGCCGGCAAGGTCGAGGTGCGCCTCCGGCTCGTCGAGGAGCAGCAGGTCCGGGTCGCGCACCAGGCAGCCGACCAGGCCGATCAGCTTGCGCTGACCCCCCGACAGCACCTCGGTCGGCAGGTCCAGCTCTCGCTCCTCCAGGCCGACTCCCAGCAGCAGCGACCGTGCGCGTCCTTCGAACGCCGGCCCGCCGGCACGCTCGTAGTCGTCCAGCAGGCGTCCCTGGCGGGCGAGGGCGGCCGCCATGCGCATCTCGTTGCCATAGACCGACGGATCCGATAGCTCCCCGGTCACCGCGGCCAGCCCCGCATCGATCTCGGCCAGGTCGGCGCGCGCGTCCCGGACCGCCTCGAGCGGGGAGCGCGCATCGCCCATTGGGTGCTGCGGCAGGAGCGCCAGGCGCAGGCCGCGCCGGCGGGTCAGGGTGCCGGCATCGGGCTCGTCCTCGCCGGCGGCGATGCGCAGCAGCGTCGTCTTGCCCGAGCCGTTGGGGCCGACCATGCCGATCCGCGCGCCATCGGGCAGCTCGAGATCGAGGCCGTCGAGGATGCGACGGCCGCCGAACGAGCGCGTGATGCCACGGAGGCTGAGCAGGGACATGGGGCCGGTAGCGTAGGGGGACCGCCGAACGGCGGCATCGGTCAAATGACGCGCGCCAGCCCGGCGAGATCGATGCCGCGGCCCGTGGTCACCACGGCGACCCGCTTCCCCTCGACGCCAGCGACGTGACCGCCGCGCAGCGCCGCGATGCCGAGCACGGCGCTCCCTTCCAGGAGCAGGTGCGGGGTGTCGAGCGCCCAACGGAGCGCGTCCGCGATCTCCGGCTCGTCCACCAGGACGATCTCGTCCACCAGCTGTCGGCACATCTTCCAGGTCAGGCTGCCGCGCTCGATATTGCCGGCCACGCCATCGGCCAGGGTGGGGGCGATGGGCATTGCGGCGGTGGCGCCGGTCGCGAGGTGCGCGTACATCGGCGGACTGGCGGTCGGCTGGACGCCCACCAGGCGCAGTCCGGGGCGCACCGCCTTGGCCCACAGGCCGATGCCGCTGATCAGCCCCCCGCCGCCCACCGGCACCACGATGACCTCGACCTCCGGCCACGCCTCGAGGATCTCGACGCCGACCGTTGCCTGGCCGGCGATCACCTCGGGGTCGTTGTAGGGGGAGACGTAGACCGCCTCGCCGGCATCGTCGCGACGGCGGCCCTCGGCCTCGCAGTCATCGGTATCGCGGCCGAAGAGCTCCACGGTGATGCGGTCCGTCTCCAGGGCGCGCAGTCGCTCCAGCTTGGCGGGCGCCACGCTGCGGCCGACGAGGACCGTGAGCCGCATGCCGTAGCGCTGCGCGGCCGCGGCGCTCGCGATTCCGTGGTTGCCGCTGCTCGCGGCCACCAGGTGCGCGTCCCTGTGTTCCGCTGCCACCGCGGCGACCTTGACGTGGGCGCCGCGGATCTTGAAGGCGCCGGTCGGCTGTACCTCCTCGCGCTTGAGGCGCACCTCGGCGGCGCCGCTCGCCTCGGCCAGTGCCGCACTGGGCTCGAGCGGCGTCTCCAGCGCGATGCCGCGCAGGAGCTGCCGCGCGGCGAGGACATCGGTGAGGGTCGGGAAACGGGGCATGGCCCCCGGAGTCTAGCGGGCGCGTGGACACCGGCCAGACGTCTCATTCGATCCATCGAACGAACCCAGCGAAGCAGGGCGTCCGCGCGAAATCCGTCCGACCTATCGAACGGCGGAACGAGGCCTAGGCGGCGGGGAGTGGCTCCGGCTCGGGAGCGGGCCCGCGCTCCGGGGCAAGCTCGCGCATCTGGCGTGAGATGCGCATGAGCTGTCCGAGCCGATCCGCGACCCGTGCGCGCTCGACCGGCGTCGCCCAGTGGCGCAGCGTGTAGTCGATCTCGTGCTTGTGACGGGTGGCATCGGTGAACATCTGCTCCACCCGCGGGCGCATCTCCTCCGCGTCGTCGCGCCCCAGGACGATGCTGCGCGACTCGAGCAGGTCCAGGTAGTACGAGGTCGCGAGCCGGTCGAGGTCGCGCAGCGCGCCGCGTTCCACGGCTCCGGCGGTCCGCCGAACCCGTACCTGCGCCACTCGTGAGCCTGTACCTGGGTCATCGCTGCCTCGTGGATGGGTGAAGACGCTGACACCGTACGCGGCGGACCCCTGATCCACGAGCCGCCCGTCCGGCCTACCCCGCCCCTGACCAATGGCCAATGCTCCACCACACCAGACCGATGGAGACCGGTACGCAACGCTCAGGTAGGCTGCGCCTGCGCATGGAAGGATCGGACACGGCCCTCGGCATGGCGGCCCTGCTTGGGCTGCTGACCGCGATCGCCCTCTTCGCGACCCTCTCGCGTCGGCTGGGCGTGCCCTACCCGATGCTGATGGTCGTCGGCGGCCTCGTGCTGGGCTTCATCCCGGGCATCCCGCGGCTGGCCCTGCCGCCGGACCTGGTGCTGCTGATCTTCTTGCCGCCGATCCTGATGGGGGCCGCGTACTTCACCTCGCTGCGCGACCTGCGCGCCAACCTGGCGCCCATCGGTCTGCTGGCGGTGGGGCTCGTGGTGGTCACCACGTTCGCGGTCGGCTGGGTGGCCCACACCCTGGCGCCCGACATTGGCTGGCCGGCGGCGTTCGCGCTCGGCGCGATCGTCTCGCCGCCGGACGCGGTGGCCGCCACCGCGGTCGCGCAGCGCCTCGGCCTGCCGCGACGGCTGGTGGTCATCCTGGAGGGCGAGAGCCTGGTCAACGACGCCACCGCGCTGACGGCGTACGGGATCGCCATAGCGGCGGCAGGGGCGGCGACCTTCACCATCGGTGGCGCGGCGCTGGACCTCGCCTTCGTGACGGTCGGCGGGGTGGCCATCGGTGCGGTGGTCGGTTCATTGGTGATCTGGATCGAACGACACCTGGACGACGCTCCGGTGGAGGTCCTGGTATCGCTCATTGCCCCATTCGCCGCGTACCTGCCGGCGGAAGAGATCGGTGCCTCCGGGGTGCTCGCGGCAGTCACGACCGGCCTGCTGCTCGGCCGGTGGTCGCCGCGGGTCCTCACCTCGGCATCGCGCACGCTGGGCCTGGCGGTGTGGCAGATGATGATCTTCCTCATCAACGCCGCCATCTTCGTGCTCATCGGCCTGCAGCTGCCGGTGGTGCTGGCGGAGGCGGAGCGGCCCATCGGTCAGCTCGTGCTGGTCGCCGTGGCGGTGGCCCTCACCGCCATCGTGGTGCGCCTCGCCTGGGTCCTGGTCACCGGCAAGGTGGTCGGTGACCTGGTGACGGGGCGTCGCGACGCGACCTGGCGCAGCTCGTTCGTCGTCGGCTGGGCCGGGATGCGCGGTGCCATCTCGCTGGCCCTGGCGCTTGCGATCAGCGAGGCCGTCATCCCGGCACGTGACCTCATCCTGTTCGCGACCTTCGGCGTGATCCTGGCGACCCTGGTTGGCCAGGGACTGACCCTTCCGCTCGTGATCCGCATCCTGGGCATCCGGTCGACCGCCGAGGACGACCGCGAGGACGCGCTGGCCCGGGTCGCGGCCACGGAGGCCGCGCTGCGTCGCCTCGACGAGCTGGAGGAGGAGATGCCCGACCACGGTCCGCTCATCGAGCAGCTCCGCGAGCGCTACCGCCACCGCGGGGAGCACCTTCCGGCGGTCGGCGACGAGGAGGCAGATCGCGAGCTGCTGGAGCACCAGCGCATCCGCCAATCGGTCCTGGAGGCGGAGCGCGGTGTGCTCATCGAGCTGCGCGACCGCGGCGTCATCGCCGACGACGTGCTGCACGTCATCCAGCGCGAGATCGACCTGGAGCAGCTGCGGACGGAGGCCTAGCGCTCCCGCAGGTCGCGGCGAAGGATCTTGCCCGACGCAGAGCGCGGGATGGCGTCCACCACCGTGACCTCGGCGAGGCGCTTGTACGGCGCCACGCGCTCGGCGACCCAGTTCCGCAATTCGTGCCCGCCGATCGGCTGGCGGAGGGTGACGAACGCGCGCGGCCGCTCGCCCGCCTCCTCGTCCGGCATCCCGACCACCGCCGCGTCGAGCACTGCCGGGTGGCCGATCAGCAGCGCCTCCAGCTCGGCCGGCGCGACCGCGTGGCCACGTACCTTGATGAGCTCCTTCACCCGGTCCACGATCGTGAACCAGCCCGCCTCGTCGGCGCGCGCCACGTCACCGGTATGCAGCCAGCCGTCAGGGTCGACGGTGGCGGCGGTTGCGGCCGGGTCGTTGAGGTAGCCGCGCATCACCTGCGGGCCGCGGACCCACAGCTCGCCGGGCTCGCCGAGGGCGACGTCCGTGCCGCTGACCGGGTCGACCAGGCGAGCCTGCGTGTTTGGCACCAACGGACCGATGCTGCCCGGGTCGCGCATCCCATCGCGATCGGCCGTCACATGGGTCACCGGGGAGGCCTCGGTCATGCCGTAGCCCTGGACGATGGCCGCGCCGATGCGCTCGGCCGCAGCGCGGGCCAGCGCGGCGTCCAGCGGCGCGGCGCCGGACTTGATGATTCGCAGCGACGACATGTCGCGGCCGGCGACGCGCGGGTCGCGCGCCAGCGCCAGGATGATCGGTGGCACCAGCATGGCCCGCGTCACCCGATGGCGTTCCACCAGTTCCAGGAAGCCGTCGAGGTCCCAGCGCGGCATGGTCACGACAGTCGCGCCGCGCGAGAGGGCGAGCGACAGCACCACCGTCAGGCCATAGATGTGAAAGAAGGGCAGCACCCCGATCAGTACCTCGTCCTCGCCGACATCGAGCTGTGCCCCGATCTGCAGCACGTTCGCCACGAGGTTGCGATGGGTCAGCTCGACACCTTTCGGCAACCCGGTGGTGCCGCTCGAGAAGGGCAGCGCCACCACGTCCTCGGGCAGGGATCCGCCTTCCGCGGCCGTGGGGGGGCTGGCTGCCGCAAGCTCGTCGAGCGTTATGCACGCCATCCCTGCCTGCTCTGCCGCGGCGGCGGCGCGATCCATGAACCCGGGATCTGCCACCAGCAGCCGAGCACCGGCCGTGCGTAGCTGGCGCACGATCTCGTCGACGGTGGCAAGCGAGGGAATTGGGGTCACGATCGCGCCGCGTCGCGCGATCCCCAGGAAGGCGGTCGCGTACGCCGGGCGGTTGGCAGCGAGCAGGCCGACGACATCTCCGCGCCCAAGGCCCCGCTCCGCCAGGCCGGCCGCCACGCGCTCCACTCCATCGGCCAGCCCCGCGTAGGTGAGGAGGCGCCCATCGCTCCCGTCAATGAGCGCCGCCTTGTGCCCGAGCGGGCCGGCGTGCGCGAGTACGAGCTCGGGGAGGGTGACGGCCGGAATGTCGATCTCGGGGAGCGGGCTGGTGAACACGCCGCGGAGTGTACGCAGCCACCAGTACTGGCGCTGTGACCAGCCGATCGGGCCATCGCGGCTCCCCTGAACGCGATGCATGCTGGCGCGCATGGCGCCACCCGAGACCATTGCCGACACCGCTGCCACGCTGCACGTCGAGGACCTGCTCGTCTTCGCCCTGCGGCAGGACGGCGCGTCGCTGCTCGGTGGCTCGGGGCGTGGCGCGGGCTGGGCAGGCCTCGTCGAACTGAGCGCTGCCGGCGAGCCGCGCCTGGCCGAGTTGCTCGAACGCCGGCGCGTGCAACGGGTCGACGCCGACGCCCCCGTGCGCATCGTCGGGCCGTACTGGGCCGCGCACGCAGCGCTCGTGCCGGTCGGTGAGCACCTGGTGGTGGTAGGCGCCACGCAACGGATCCGCGCCTCGAGCGGCGAACTGGTTTGCCACGCCACCGAGGCAGTCGCGCTGATCGGCGACGTCCCGTCGTCCAAGCTGCTTGCCGACGAGCTGGAGCTGGTGCAGGCGGTCCAGCAGCTCAACGAGTTCATGCCGCGCACCCTGGCCGAGGCTGCGACCCATGCGGCCGCCGTGGCGGCCGACGCGCTGTCGTGCGAGATCGGCGTGGTGCTGTTGCATCGGGACGGCCAGTCGCAGGTTCACGGGGCGGGCTCCGCATGGCAGGCGATGGCGGACGACCCGGTGCTCAGCAGCGCACTCCTGGGACTCGCCGCGCGCACCGCTGACGGACCGATCGTGGAGCAGGACCTCGACGCGGTCGGGGTCTCCGGCCTGCGGATCGTCTCCTGCTACGCACTGGGAATCGGTCCTGACGGCACCCTGGGTGCATTGATCGTCGGTCACACGGACCTCCGGCCGCGCGGGTTCACGACGCTCTGCCGGCGCGTGGGACGTGCGCTTGCCGATGCCGCGGAGTCGTCGCTCATGATGGCCATCACCCACGAAGAACTTGCCGCGCAGCGCGATCGGTATGCCCGCGAAGCGCGGGTCGATCGCCTCACCGGGCTCGGCAACCTGGTCCAGTGGGAGGACGAGATGGCGGCCGAGGAGGCGCGCTGGCAACGCTACGCGCGACCCATCGTGCTGGTCTCGATGGACGTCGACGACCTCAAGGAGGCAAACGACCGCCACGGCCACGCGGCGGGGGACGAACTGCTGCGCACCGTGGCCGGCATCCTGCGCGGTGCAATGCGCACCAGCGACGTGCTGGCCCGAACGGGCGGCGATGAATTCGCCGCCATGCTCCTCGAAGCGGATGCGGCGGGCGCGGCGTCGTTGAAGCAACGCGTTGCGGCAGCCTGCGCCGCCGCCGGCACCGACCCTCCCGTCTCGCTGTCGATCGGCTGGGCCGTTCCCGTCGCGGGCGAAACGCTGCGTGCCGCGCTGGCGCGCGCCGACGCGGCGATGTACGAGGCCAAGCGCTCGCTGGTTCCGTCCGAGGGCTGAGCCGCACACTGCGGAGCGCGGCGCGGTAGCGTAGGGCGATGCCCGGTGCTACCCCCATTGTCCACCGCGACGACCACCTCGTGGTCGCCGACAAGCCGGCGGGCGTGCTCGCCGTCGGGCCCGGCTCGATCCACGAACGCCTCGCGGCCGAGCTCGGGGAGCGCCTCTTCATCGTGCACCGCCTGGACCGCGAGACGAGCGGGTTGATCGCCTTCGCTCGCGATGCCGAGACGCATCGGTACCTGAGCGGCCGGTTCGAGGAGCGGGCGGTCGCGAAGGTGTATCTCGCCGCCGTGTCGGGCCACGTCGAACCCGCCACCGGAAGCGTGGATTTCGCGCTGCGCGAGTTCGGCTCGGGGCGGATGGGCGTGGATCGCAAGGGCAAGCCATCGCACACTTCCTACGCCGTCCTCGAGCGCCTGACCGATGCCGACCTCGTCGAGCTGCGCCCGCACACCGGGCGTCGCCACCAGCTGCGCGTGCACATGCACGCCATCGGTCATGCCGTCCTGGGCGACCCGCGGTACGGCAATCCCCGACCGGTGGGCGGCGTCGAGCGGCTCATGCTGCACGCCGCCGCGCTGTCGTTTGCGGGGCCGGACGGAACGCCGATCGCCGTGCAGGCGGCTACGCCATCGGACTTCGAGGCCGTCGTGGCCCGGCTGCGTGGCCCAGGGGGAAGCGATGGCCGAGCGTCGAAATTGGCTGGGGCGGAAGGATTCGAACCTTCGATCTCCTGATCCAGAGTCAGGCGCCTTACCGCTTGGCCACACCCCAGCGGCCGGCCATCGATTCTAGCAGACCGATTTCGAGGCTCCCATTCGGGCGACAGGAAGGGACCCATGGGCCTGCCGCAGCCGAGCCATCGGTCCAGTGCCGGGCGGAACGACATCCCCGGCCACTGGACACTGCTACACTAATGATGTAGCGTGCTAAAGTATGACCGACCACACATCCGAACGGACGAACGGCGGCGAGGATCGCTGGCTGACCGACGAGATTCGCGATCTCGCGTCGGCGCTCGTCCTGTTGGACGAGCCGGACGAGGCGCTCCGCTTCCTGCGTGACCTGTGCACCGTCAACGAGCTCCGCGAGCTGGGGCAGCGCTGGCAGGTTGCCCGGCTGCTGGACGACGGGGTCAGCTACCACGAGGTCAGCCTCCGCACCGGTGCGTCAAGCGCGACGATCAGCCGCGTTGCCCAGTGGCTGCGCTACGGCCGCGACGGCTATCGGCTGCTCATCGATCGGTCGCGGGCGGCAGGCGGAGGCGGCCAATGAACGGGTCGAACGGACGCCTGCGCCTCGCACTTCCCAACAAGGGCCGGCTTGCGGAGCCGGCGATCGCGCTGCTCCGGGATGCCGGCGTGGAGGTCGAGCTGAGCGATCGGCGCTTGAGCGCTGTTGCGCGCAACATCGACCTGGAGCTGCTCTTCGTTCGTACCGATGACGTGGCGGAGTACGTCGCAGATGGGCTCGTCGGGCTTGGGCTGACGGGGAAGGACCTGGTCGCGGAGCACGGCGACGGCCTCGAACCGGTCCTGAGCCTCGGGTTCGGCGGTTGCTCGCTCGTTCTCGCGGTGCCGGCCGGGCTCGAGGTCGAGGGGTTGGAGGGGCTGCGCGGACGGCGCATCGCAACGACGTTCCCGCGTCTGACCCGCGACTTTCTGGCGAGCCACGGGGTCGAGGCGCAGGTCATCGAGGTCTCCGGCGCGGTCGAGGTGACGCCACAGCTCGGGATCGCCGACGCGGTGGTGGATCTCGTGGCCAGTGGCAGCACGCTGCGCATGAACGGGCTGCGCCCTGTCGCCACGCTCCTCGAATCGGAGGCGGTGCTGGTCGGCCCCGGGCCCGCCATCCTCGATGATCCGCGGGTCGCGTCGCTCGTGGCGATGCTGCGGAGCGTCGTGGAGGCGCGCGGCAAGGAGTACCTCATGATGAATGCCCCCTCGGCGTCCATCGACCGCATCCGCGAGCTCATCCCGGGCCTTTCGGGGCCGACCGTGATGCCGCTCGCCGACCCCACCATGATCGCGGTCCACTCGGTCGTCGAGCGCACCACGCTGTGGCAGGTCGTCCCCGCCCTCAAGGCGGCCGGTGCACGCGACATCCTCGTCGTCCCCATCGAGAAGGTGATCCGATGACGTCGCTCTCGGCCCCCGGAGCGCTCGCTCGTCGCATCGACTGGTCCGCTTCCGGTGAGACGCAGCGCACGCAATGGATCGATGCGCTCCGCCCCACGGGCAGCGCGGTCGACGTGCAGCCGATCCTCGCGGCGGTTCGGCAACGAGGTGACGCCGCCATCCGCGAGCTGACGCGCAGTCTCGACGGCGTCGACCTCACCAACCCGCGGGTTGACCCCGAGGAGATCGACGCGGCCGCGCGCGCCCTCGACCCGTCGCTGCTCGCCGCCATCGACGCCTCGATCAGCGCCGTGCGCCGCTTCCACGTTGACCAGCGCGACGCGCTGCGCGCCGAACGCAGCGTGCGGACGCTGCCCGGTGTCACCGCCTGGCGCCGATGGGGGCCTCTCGCCCGGGTCGGGGGGTACGTGCCGGGCGGGCGTGCGCCCCTGGCGAGCTCGGTGGTCATGATCGGCGTGCCCGCCCGGCTTGCGGGCGTCGACGAGCTCGTCATCGCCACGCCGCCGGGGCCCGACGGAAGGGTGCCGGCGGCGATCCTGGCGGCCGCCGCACGGGTCGGCGTGGACCGGGTGCTCCGCATCGGGGGAGCACAGGCGATCGCGGCACTGGCCTACGGGACCGAGACCATCCCCGCCGTCGATCTCATCGTCGGCGCCGGCAACGCCTGGGTGACCGCTGCCAAGCGTGCCGTGGCCTCCGATGTCGCCATCGACCTGCCCGCCGGTCCGAGCGAGTGCGTCGTGGTCGCTGACGCGGCGGCCGACCCGGAGCTGGTCGCGCTCGACCTCCTTGCGCAGGCCGAGCACGGCCCCGACTCGGTTGCCGTGCTGGTGACCGATGCGCCGGCGCTCGTCGACGCCGTCGAGGGTCGCCTCACCCTCCTCGCAGGTGGGCTCGAGACCGGCGAGCGAGCACTCGCCACGGTCCGGCGGCACGGCGGTGCCGTCATCACCGCGGACCTGGCCGAGGCGGCGGCCGTCGCCGACGCGATTGCGCCCGAGCACCTCTCGCTCCAGTGCGCCGGCGCCGACGCCCTCGGCGAGCGCATTCGGTTCGCCGGCGCGGTCTTCATCGGTCCCTGGTCGGCCATCGCCGCCGGCGACTACGGGACCGGGACGAACCACGTCCTGCCCACCGGCGGTGCTGCTCGTGCCCGGAGCGGCCTGTCAGTGGAGACGTTCGGGCGCTGGCTCGAGCTCCAGCGGCTGACCCCTGGGGGAGCGCTGGCGGTCGCCGGAACCGTCGCTCGCCTGGCCGCCGCCGAGGGCCTGCCGGCGCACGCCGCATCGGTACAGGCGCGGGCCGAGCGGGCAGCCGCGACGCAGGCGCCCGACGACCCGGTGGGGCTGCTCCGACGTCCCGAGCCGGTCGCCGCGTACCCCGCTGAATCCTCGGATGCGGATCTCGCCGCGTCGACCGGCCTGCCGGTGGAGCGCATCTCGCGGATGGACATGAACACGCTGCCGGGGCGCGCCCACGCCGAGTACGGGGACCTGGCCTACCGCGACCTGCGCGCGGCGCTGGCCGGGGCGTGTGGCGCGTCGCCCGACCAGATCGTGCCGGGGGCCGGTGCCGACGAGCTCATCCGGCTGGTGACCGGCCAGGCGGTCGGGCCCGGCGACGCGGTCGTAATCCCAACGCCAACCTTCGCGATGTTCGAGGTGGAGGCGCGGCTTGCTGGGGCGCGAGTCGTCGCAGTGCCGCGTACCGAGCCCGGGCGGCGCCAACCGGTGGCGGAGATCCGTGCCGCCGCCACGGAGAACGGCGCGCGGCTGGTGTGGCTCTGCACGCCCAACAACCCGACCGGCGACGCGTATTCGCTCGACGAGATCCGCGCGCTGGCCGACGGCCTGCCGGCGCTGGTGGCGGTGGACGAGGTGTACCTCGAGTTCGCCGAGGAGACCCTCGGGATGGTGCCGAACAGCACCTCGGCCGTGGCACTGCAGGCCGAGCTGCCGAACATCCTGGTCCTGCGCTCGCTCTCGAAGGCCCATGGCATCGCCGGGGCGCGGGTCGGCTACCTCGTCACGCCGACGCCGCTCGCCGAGCGCTTCCAGGCCGCCCGGCTGCCGCTCTCGGTGGCCGCGCCCAGCCAGGAGATCGCGTTGGCCGCGCTTCGCGATGCCGACGCTCCGCGGCGGCGGGGTGCCGTCATCCGCGAGCGCGATCGTCTTGCCGCCGCTATCGCCCGGCTTGGCTGGGAGGTGCTCCCGTCGGTCGCCAACTTTTTCAGCGTTCGACCGCCGGACGCCGCCGTCGTGGAGCGGGCGCTGCGGCGCCAGGGGATCATCGTGCGCCACTACCAGGCCGGACCGATGGCGGGCTGGCTGCGCATCACGGCGCGCGCCACGGACGAGGGCGATCGGCTGCTGGCCGCCCTCGGCGAGCTGGCCCACCCATGAGCCGCCGTGGCGTTGCCGAGCGTGCGACGAACGAAACGACGGTGCGCGTGGCGGTCGAGCTGGACGGCAGCGGCACGAGCCGGATCGAGACGGGCATCGGCTTCCTTGACCACCTGCTTGACCAGCTTGCGCGCCACGCATTGTTGGACCTGGAGGTCGCCGCGTCCGGGGATCTGGAGGTGGACGAGCACCACAGCGTCGAGGACTGCGGAATTGTGCTCGGCCGCGCGCTGGACGAGGCGCTCGGCGACCGTCGCGGCATCCGCCGCTACGGCGATGCGACGATCCCCATGGACGAGGCCCTCGCCACCTGCGCCATCGACCTTGGCGGGCGCGCCTGGTCGTCCATCACCCCTCGTCCCGACCCGTTCGCGGGGGTGAGCGCGTGGCTCGAGCTGCTGCCGCATCTCCTCGAATCGGTGGCACGCGAGGCACGGCTGACGCTCCACCTCCGCGTCACCGGCGCCGCCAGCACGCACCATCATGCGGAGGCGGCCATGAAGGCCTTCGCTCGCGCCCTGCGCACGGCGATCGAGCTCGACCCCCGGCTGTCGCGCGCCGACGTGCCGAGCACGAAGGGGACGCTGCAGTGATCGGCGTCGTCGACTTCGGGTCGGGCAACACGCGTTCGGTACTCCGGGGGCTGACCGCTGCGGGCGCCCGTGCGACGCTGGTGCGCGACCCGGCGGGGCTGGCACGGTACGAGCGCCTTGTGCTGCCGGGCGTCGGCGCGGCCGGCTCGGCCGTCCGCGCGCTTCGCGAGGCGGGCCTGTGGGACGAGGTCGGCCGGCGCGCGGCGCGCGGCGTGCCGCTCCTCGGCATCTGCCTTGGCGCGCAGCTGCTGCTCGAGGGGAGCGACGAGGACAACGCGCCCGGGCTCGGGCTCATCGCCGGTCGCTGCCGTGCCTTCCCGCCCCTCGAGGATGGCGGTCCGCGGCATCGTGCCGCACGTCGGCTGGAACGCCGTCGAGCTGCGTCACGGCCACCGCGCGGACGCGTACTTCGTGCACGGCTATTGGCTCGAGGCGACCGATCCCGGCACCGTGATCGGCACCACCGAGGTCGACGGCTTCCGATTCCCGAGCGTGCTGCGCTCGGGGTCGCTCACCGCAGTCCAGTTCCACCCCGAGAAGAGCGGCGGGTTCGGGCGCGCCCTGCTGCGGGCATTCGCCACCGGGCTGCTGGACGCGGCGCCGGACCGGGTGCCGTCATGGACCTGATCCCCGCCATCGACCTCCTCGACGGCACTGCGGTGCGGCTCGTCCAGGGCGACTACGCACGCCGCGCCGCATCGGTGTCAGATCCGGAGCGGCGCGTGGCGGGCTGGATGGCGGCGGGTGTGCGTTGGCTGCACCTGGTCGATCTCGCGGGCGCCCGGGCCGGGCGCCCGGTCCATCTCGCCCTGGCGGCGACCCTCATGGCGACGGCGCACCGTGCCACGGCGGGGGTCCGGGTCGAGCTCGGCGGCGGGCTGCGACGGGATGAGGACGTCGAGGCAGCCCTGGCGGCCGGGGCGGACGTGGCGATCCTGGGCACTGCCGCGCTCGAGGATCGGGCACTCCTTCAACGAAGCGTCGCCCGCCAGCCCGGCCGAATAGCGGTCTCGCTCGACGTTCGGGACGGTGGGCTTGCCGTCGCGGGTTGGACGCGCAGCGCGGCTGCCGACCCCGTGGCCCGGGCCGTCGAGCTGGCCGCCGAGGGCGTGACCCACCTGGTGGTCACCGACGTGCGGCGCGACGGCACGCGGAGCGGTCCGAACCTGGACCTCCTTGCCGCCATGCGCGCTGCCGTTCCCGGCGTCCGGCTGGTCGCGGCCGGCGGCATCGGTACCGCCGCCGACCTCCAGGCCCTTGCCGCCCTTGGCCTGGACGGAGCCATCGTGGGCCTGGCGCTTGTCGACGGCTCGCTCGACGTGGCCGACGCGATCGCCGCCGCACGACCGGCGGCCGAGGTCTCCTGATGCTCGCCGCGCGTCTGCTCGCCTGCCTGGACGTCGCGGCAGGTCGGGTGGTGAAGGGCACGCGGTTCGTGGACCTCGTCGACGCCGGCGACCCGGTCGAGCTGGCTCGGCGCTACGCCATGGACGGCGCGGACGAGATCGTGATCCTGGACATCGCCGCCACCCGCGAAGCCCGCCCGGCAATGATCGAGCTCATCTCCCGCGCGGCCGAGTCGCTCGACATCCCGCTCACCGTGGGGGGCGGCGTGGCCGGCTACGACGACGCGGCCGCGCTCCTGGACGCCGGCGCCGACAAGGTCAGCCTCAACAGCGCCGCACTCCGCGATCCAGCGCTCATCGGTCGCATCGCCACGCGCCTCGGCGCGCAGTCGGTGGTGGTGGCGATCGATGCGGCTCGTGACGGCGAAGGGTGGCAGGTGCACGGCGTGGGCGGCACGCTGCCCGCCGGGCGTGATGCGCGGGACTGGGCAATCGAGGCGGCCGAGCGCGGGGCCGGGGAAATCCTGCTCACCAGCATGGACCGCGACGGCACCCGCAGTGGCTACGACCTGGCGCTGACGCGCGCCATCGCGGACCGCGTTCGTATCCCGGTGATCGCCTCCGGCGGGGCTGGGGGCGGTGAGGACGTATTCGAGGTCCTCACGCGGGGCGGAGCACAGGCGGCGCTGCTCGCCTCGCTGCTGCATCTGGGCATCACGACCATTCCGGCCCTCAAGGCCGAGCTCGCGGCGCGCGGCGTGCCGGTTCGTCCTACCGCGCCGGCCCTGGCAGCGGTGGAGGTCGCCGCGTGGGTTGGCTGAGCGACCGCCGCCCCTCGTTCGAGGACGGCCTGCAGCCGGTCGTCGTGCAGGACGCCGACGACGGCAGCGTCCTCATGCTGGCGTGGGCCGATGCGGAGGCGCTGGCGGCGACCGAACGGACGGGCGAGGCGCATTTCTGGTCCCGGAGCCGCCAACGTCTGTGGCGCAAGGGCGAGACGAGCGGCAACGTGCTGGACATCGTAGATCTGGCGGCCGACTGCGACGGGGACGCCCTTCTCTACCGGGTCCGCCGTACCGGGCCCACCTGCCACACCGGCACCCGCAGCTGCTTTGGCGAGCACGTGCCGGCGGGTATCCTCGCCGAGCTGCTGGACATCATCGAGTCGCGAGGCGAGGCCGACCCGGCGAGCTCGTACACCGCCCGTCTCCTCGCCGAGGGCGCACGGCGCCCTGCCGAGAAGGTGGTCGAAGAGGCCGGGGAGACGGCGGTCGCCAGCTTGGTCGGCACCGTAGACGAGGTCGCCGCCGAGTCGGCCGACCTGCTCTACCACCTCCTCGTGCTCCTGGCCGCGCGTGGCGTGGCCTTCGACCGCGTCCTCGCCATCCTGCGCGAGCGGCAACTAGCTGCCCGGCCAGCCGACTGAGCATGCGGAAGACGAGGCGAGGCCCGGGCCTCGCCTGTCGACCGTGCGCGTCCGCTAGGCTGTCCGCCATGACGAAGATCGGTTATGCCTGCATGCTCGAGCAGTTCCACCCCACCGAGCTGCTCGACTTCGCGGAGGCGGCGGAGAAATCCGGCTTCGAGGCCGGCTTCCAGGTGAGCGAGCATTTCCATCCCTGGACGCCGCAGCAGGGCCAGTCCGCGTTCGCGTGGAGCTTCATGGGCGCGCTGGGGCAGCGCACCAGCCTGCCGTTCGGCACCGCGGTGACCTGCCCGGGCTTCCGATATCACCCCGCGGTGATCGCGCACGCGGCGGCGACCCTCGGCGCCATGTACCCGGGCCGTTTCTGGCTGGGCCTGGGCGCCGGGGAGGCGCTCAACGAGCACGTCATCGGCGGGGAGTGGCCGGAGGTCGGGATCCGCAGCGCCATGATGTTCGAGGCAATCGAGGTCATCGGCAAGCTCTTCACTGGCAAGGTGGTCAAGCACGACGGCGAATACTTCACCCTCGAGTCGGCCAAGCTCTACACCCGACCAGAGCAGCCGGTTCCCATCCTGGTCGCCACTGCCGGCCCGGTGAACGCCAAGCGCACCGGCAAGTTCGCGGACGGGATCATCACGGTGGGTGCCGCCGACGAGAAGATCGGCATGCTGTGGGACAAGTTCCGCGAGGGCGCGCGCGAGGCAGGCAAGGACGCGGCGCAGATGCGGACCCAGCTCCAGGTCCACGTCTCTTGGGCGCCCACGCAGGCCGCAGCGGAGGAGCAGGCGGTCACCGAGTGGCCCAACGGCGGGATGCCCTTCCCCAAGCAGGACATCAAGAACCCGGAGGACTTCGCCAACATCGCGAAGCTGGTGACGATCGAGCACTTCAAGAACCGGATGCTCATCAGCGCCGACCTGGACGAGCACGTCGCGGCGCTCCAGAACTACGTCGACATGGGCTTCGACGAGATCTACCTGCACAACGTGGGGCGCAACCAGGCCGCGTTCATCACCACCTTCGGCGAGCGGGTGCTACCCCAGCTCCGGCTGACCTAGACCGATGGCGGCGCCGGACGCCGCCGCGCGTCGCCCTCGCATCAGCAGCGACGGGCGGCTGCTACTCGTCGCGCGCGTGCTGCGCACGTTCGGCTACGGCTATCTCGCCGTGGTGCTGGGCCTGTACCTGGCGCAGCTGGGCCTCGACGAGATCTGGATCGGAGTGGTGCTGACCGGCGCCATCCTTGGCAGCGCGGCGATGACGGTGGCCTGGTCGCTGGCGGCGGACCGCATCGGGCGGCGTCGGACCGTGATGGTGATGGCCGGCCTGATGGTGGTCGGTGGGCTCGTCTTCGCCGTCAGCTCGTCGCCCTGGCTTCTCCTGCTGGGCGCCTTCACCGGCACCATCAGCGCGACGAGCAGCGAGGTCGGCGTCTTCAACACCGTCGACCAGGCGATCCTGCCCGAGACGGTGGCACCTGAGCGCCGCACCTGGGCGTTCGCGGTGTACGGGATGCTCGGCAACCTGGCGCAGGCATTCGGTGCGCTGGCCGCGGGGCTGGTCGGCGTGGCCGCCGGGTTCGGGCTTACCGGCCCGGACGCCTACCGGCCGCTCTTCGTGCTGTACGCGCTCATCGGCCTTGCCAACCTGGGCATCTTCAGCCGCCTCTCGCCGGCGGTCGAAGTGGCCAGGGTGGAGGGCGAGCGGCGGTTCATCGGGATCCACCGCTCGCGGGGGACCGTTGCGCGGCTCAGCCTGCTGTTCGGGCTCGACGCCTTTGCCGGCGGGTTCGTGGTGCAGGCGCTGGTGGCGTACTGGTTCGCCGTGCGCTGGGGCCTCTCCCCGGAGGTGCTGGGGATCGTCTTCTTCTGGGTCGGGGTGCTGTCTGGCCTCTCGCTGCTGGCAGCGTCGTGGCTGGCGGCGCGCATCGGTCTGCTCAACACCATGGTGTTGACCCACCTGCCCTCCAACGTGCTGCTCATCCTGGTGCCGCTGGCGCCGACCGCGTGGCTGGCGGTGGCGCTCTTCCTGGCGCGCATGAGCATCAGCCAGATGGACGTGCCGACCCGCCAGTCCTACTCGATGGCCATCGTCGACCCGGACGAGCGGACCGCCACCGCCGGGATCACCAACGTGGCGCGCTCGGTGGCCACCGCGGCGTCGCCGATCCTCACCGGGGTCGCGTTCAGCGTCGCGGCGCTGGGGCTGCCCTTCTTCGTCGCCGGCGGGCTGAAGATCGTGTATGACGTCCTCGTGTACCGCACCTTCCGCGGCGTCCACCCGCCCGAGGAGCTGTCCCGGTGAGCGGCGACGTCCTGCAGCGCCTCGCGTCCATCGTGGGTGCCTCCCACGTCCTGACCGATCCCGATCTGACCGCGGCGTTCGAGGTCGACTGGACCGGCCGCTGGTCGGGACGCGGCCTGGCGGTCGTGCGTCCGGCGGACCGGGACGAGGTGGCGGCCGTGCTGCGCCTCTGTGGATCCGAGGGTGTCGCGGTAGTGCCGCAGGGCGGCAATACGGGGCTGGTGGGCGGGGCGGTGCCGCCGGACGGTGCGGTGGTATTGGTGACGACGCGCCTCCGCGCCCTGGGGCCGGTGGATGCGACGAGCGGCCAGCTCACCGTGGGGGCGGGCGCGACGCTGTCGTTCGTTGCCTCGGCGGTGCACGGCTCCGGCTGGGAGGTGGGGATCGACCTCGCCGCGCGTGACTCGGCGACGGTCGGCGGGATGGTGGCGACCAATGCCGGCGGCGCCCAGGCGGTGCGCCATGGACCGATGCGCGCCCGGGTCGCCGGCCTGGAGGCCGTCCTCGCCGATGGCTCGGTCGTGTCGCGCATGGCGGGGCTGGCCAAGGACAACACGGGCTACCACCTGGCGGGGCTGCTCACCGGCTCGGAGGGCACGTTGGGGGTGATCACCGCGGTGCGCCTGCAGCTCGTCCCGGCGGTCGGGGCGCGGGTGACCGCCCTGGTGGCGCTGGACTCGACCTCCGCCGCGGTGGAGCTGGTCGCCGGTGCGCGGCGCGCGCTTCCGGGGCTGCTGGCCGCCGAGCTGTTCCACGAGGAGGGGCTGCGGCTGGTGCTGGACCACGCGTCGCTGGCGCATCCGTTCGGCGGCTCGGCGGCTGGTGCGTATCTGCTCCTCGAGACCTCCGACCCGGCAGAGGCGCTGGCCGCGGTGGTGGAGGATGCGCTCTTCGCGGAGGACGCCGCGGGGCGGGAGCGGCTGTGGCAGTACCGCGAGCGGCACACCGAGGCGATCAACGCGGCCGGCGTGCCGCACAAGCTGGACGTCTCGCTGCCCATCGGGCGCATCGCGGCCTTCGAGGAGCGCTGCCTTGCGCTGGTCGGGGAGCGCGCGCGGACCGTCCTCTATGGGCACCTCGGTGACGGGAACCTGCACGTCAACCTGCTCGGCCCGGCGCCCGAGGACGAGACGATCGACGAGGCCGTGCTGCGGCTGGTGATCGAGATGGAGGGCAGCATCAGCGCGGAGCACGGGATCGGTCGCGCCAAGGCCAAGCTGCTGCCTCTGGACCGATCCGCCGGGGATCTCGCCGCCATGCGCGCCATCAAGCGAGCGTTGGACCCCGCGGGAATCCTCAATCCGGGCGTGCTCTTCGACTAGGTGGACTCGCCGGAGCGAACGTGGTGGGCTGCCATCGCGAAGGGGAGCGACGGCATCGGTCGGGGATCCGGGTCCGGCTCGTACTCGCCGGTGAGCGGGTCGACGGCGTAGGTCCACGCCGGCCCATCGGTCGCGATGGCGCGCAGCGCGGCGGCCGCGGCGTCGACATCGGTCCGCGTGGTGGCCACCCCGAAGGAGATGCGTGCGGCACCGGGAAGGTGCGGATGCCCCCCGGCCCGGGTGTCCGCCATGAGCCGATCCGCCTCGCCCTGCTCCACGTGGAGCAGCTCCATCATCAGCGGGTGGGCGCAGAAGCAGCCGTGGCGCACCCCGATGCCGTGCTCGGCGGAGAGGATGGCGGCCAGCTGGTCGTGCGACCATGGCCGCAGGTTGAAGGTGAAGAGCCCGACCCGCGGGTGGTCCGGACCCCAGAGCCGGTAGTGCTCCCAGCCCGGCACGGTCGCGAAGACGGAGCGCGCGTAGGCCCACAGGTCGAGCTCGGCGGCCTCGATGCGGTCCATCCCGTGCGCGGCCAGCGTGTCGCAGGCGACGCCCATGGCGACCGCGCCGACCACGTTGGGAGATCCCGCCTCCTGGCGGTCGGGCAGGTCCGCCCACAGCGTCTCACCCACCGTCACCAGCTTCACCGCCCCGCCGCCGGCCAGGAACGGGGTGCCGCCCAGCCAGTCGCCGCGACCGACGAGCGCGCCGGCGCCGAACGGGGCGTACAGCTTGTGCCCGGAGAGCGCCAGGTAATCGATCCCGGTCCCCGCCATGTCGATGGCGTGGTGCGGCGCCAGCTGGGCCGCGTCCACCAGCAGTCGCGCCCCGTAGCGATGCGTCAGCGCCGCGATCTCGGCAAGCGGCATCACCTCGCCGGTGACGTTGGAGGCGCCGGTGACGGTGACGAGCGTCGGCGTCCCGGTCGCGGCGCGCAGCGCATCCTCGAGACGCTCGAGCAGCTCCCCCGGGGAGGTGGGCACGGGCAGGATGACGCTGCCACCGCGGCGCTGCCAGGGAAGCAGGTTGGCGTGGTGCTCGCCGGCAAACCCGATCACCCGCACGTCCTCGGGAAGGGCGGTGGCGAGCAGGTTGATGGAGTCGGTCGTGTTGCGGGTGATGATCACCGCGTCGTCGTCGCGGGCGCCGACGAAGGCGCGGATCGACTCCCGGGCGCCCTCGTAGGCGGCGGTCGCGGCGCGCGACTTGAAGCCCGCCCCGCGGTGGACGCTCGAGTACCACTCCAGCAGCTCGCCCACCGCGCTCGCCACGCACGCCAGGGCGGGTGCCGACGCCGCGTAGTCGAGGTTCACGTAGCGTCGCTCACCACCGGTCACGAGCGGCACCACGGTATCGGCGCCGACGAGGCGCAGGCTGGACCGATCCGTGCTGGTCACGCGCCCATCCTAGTGCCTGCTGGGCGTCGCGCCGCGCGCAATGGCGCCGCCAGCGCATCGGTCAGGGAGCTCAGGGGAGGTGGTAGGGAACGTCCGTGACCATCGTGTTGGGGCGGGCGAACAGGCGTAGCTTGAGGCGCAGCGCGGTCTGGTTGTGGAGCAGGTTTTCCCACCAGTGGCGCGGCACGAACTCCGAGAGCACGACCAGCACCGGGCGCGACGGGTCCTGGCGCTGGAGGACGTCGAGGTAGGCCATCAGTGGGCCGATGAGCGCGCGGTACGGCGACTCGATGATCACCAGCCGCGTCCCGCCGGACCACGTCTCCCACGCCTCGCGCATGGCCTCGGCGCCGGCCATGTCGGGAGTGATGTGGACAGCGGTGGCGTCCTTCGAGACGGCGGCGGCGAAGGAGATCGCCTGCCGGGCCGGCTCGTTGAGCCGTGCGATGGGCACCACCACGATCGGGTCCGACCGACCCGCCAGCGGCCGTGCGGAGGGGCTGGCCAGGCGACGGTCAACCGATGCGTAGTGCCCGCGGATGGCGAGCATGATCGCCACGAGCACCGGGATGGCCACGATCACCATCCACGCCCCCGACAGGAACTTGCTCTCCGCCACGATGAGCGCGATCACGCCCGTCGTGACCGCCCCCAGGCCGTTGATGGCGAGGCCGCGCCGCCACCCCTGCTCGCGGCGGCGCCACCAGCGCAGCACCATGCTCGACTGAGAGAGGGTGAAGGCCAGGAAGACGCCCAGCGTGTAGAGCGGGATCAGGGCGGTCACACTGGCGCCGAAGACGATGAGCAGCAGCACGGCGAGGCCGGAGAGGGCCACGATCCCCGTGGTGAAGGCGAGGCGCTCGCCGCGGAAGGCGAACTGGCGGGGCATGAAGCTGTCGCGCGCCAGGAACGACGAGAGGCGCGGGAAGTCGGCGAAGGCGGTGTTTGCCGCCAGGGCCAGGACGAGCACCGTGGCGACCTGCGTCAGGACGAACAGCACCCCGTCGCCGTACACCAGGCGCGCGATCTGGGAGAGGACGGTCTGCCGCTCACCCGGATCCGGGATGACGCCGGTGACGCTGGCCAGGAAGCTGATGCCCAGGAAGAGGGTCGCGAAGATGGCCGCCGCCCAGACCAGGGTGACCCGTGCGTTCCGCCACTCCGGCGGCTTGAAGGCCGGCACGCCGTCGCTGATCGCTTCGACCCCGGTGAGCGCCGCCGCGCCGGAGCTGAAGGCGCGCAGGACCAGGAGCACGCCGAGCGCCTGGCCGCCGGGGATCGCCTCGGCCCAACCGGCCGGCGCGACGTACTCGGGCAGTGTGCCAGTGAGCGCGCGAACGACCCCCATCCCGATCATGCCCAGCACGACGGCGATGTAGAGGTAGGTGGGGGCCATGAAGATGGTGCCGGACTCCCGGATGCCACGGAGGTTGCCGACCATCAGCAGGAGGACGATGGCCACGCCCATCACCACGCGCCACTCGAACAGCTCGGGCGCCACCGAGGTGATGGCAGCGACCGCCGCGGAGACCGATACCGCCACCGTCAGGGTGTAGTCGATGAGCAGCGAGGCACCTGCCACCAGTCCCGCGCGCGAGCCCAGGTTGTCGCTCGTCACGAGGTAGCTGCTGGCCCCGTTCGGGTAGGCGCGGATCGTCTGCCAGTAGCTGGTGGCGACGATGGCGAGCACGGCACAGATGAGGATCGTGAGCGGCATCGCCAGGGTGATGGCGCCGATGCCGGAGATGACCAGGATGCGCATCATCTCCTCGGTCGCATAGGCCGACGAGCTGATGTTGTCGCTGCTGAAGATGGCGAGCGCCTTCGTCTTGGTCAGGCGCTCGTGGCCCTCCCGATCGGTGCTGATGGGGCGACCGATGAGCACCGTGCGCAGGCGACGCAGGCCGGCATGCCAGCCGTCTCGTTGGAGGAGCGTGCGCTCGGTGGCGACCAGGCCGCCCTCCTCGCCGCGCTCGAAGACGTCGGCGTAGGGACGCACGATCTTGACGTAGGCATCTCCGGGACGTGCACCGCGTTGGTGGCGTCGGACCTCGAGGAGCGGATCCACCGAGGGCGGAGGTAACGGGTCAGCCACCCGCATCCTCGCTGGTGAAGACCAGGTCCCACGCCCCGCGGCCGGAGCCCACCGGTCGCACCTCGACCCCGCGCGCGCGGGCCAGCAGGTGCACCGTGCCGATCATTGCCGCGCCGTCCGGCACGTGGACCGTGATGCGGCGGGCAGTGCGGTCGGCGACCATGGCGATCGCGGCCACGACACCGTTGAGCGTATCGTCCGCGCCCGGATCAGGCTGGGTGATGGGTGCCATGCGTCCAGCGTCGCACCGGCCCCCAAGAGTGATGGGCCGTTCCGGGCGGATGGGCGCTCAAGAAGCGCTCAAGGTTCTCCCAGCCCGAGCTCCTCTGTATCCCGGACGCGGTAGCCGACGCCGGGCTCGGCGACCACGAGCCCGCGCAGCCGTCCGCTCGGGTCGGCCGCGCCGAGCTTGCGCCGAATGGCCCCCACATGCACGTGCAGGTAGTGGCGCTCGGTGGCGTATCCCACGCCCCACACCGCTCGCAGCAGCCGAGCCGCGGGCGCTACGCGACCGATGTGCGCCAGCAGCGCCTTGAGGAGCTCGTACTCGCGCGGCGTGAGATGGACCACGGCATCGTCGACGGTCACCCGGCGTCGCACCGGATCGAGCCGCAACGGGCCGATCTGGATGCGCCCGGTGGTGTCGGCGCTGCCTCCGACAGCCCGCCGCAATGCGGCGCGGACGCGCGCCTGGAGCTCGGCCATGCCGAACGGTTTGGCGAGGTAGTCGTCGGCACCCGCGTCGAGGGCGGCCACCTTGTCGCGCTCCTGGTCGCGAGCCGAGAGGACGATGATGGGCGTGGTAGCGTCGCGGCGGACATGGCGCACCACTGCGAGCCCGTCGATCCCGGGCAGTCCCAGGTCGAGCAGGATGAGGTCCGGGCGCGCTGTCTCCCACGCGCGCAGGGCGGCCTCGCCGCTCGCCACCTGGCGGACCGCGTAGCCGTGGCCGGCGAGGTTCGCGGCCACGGCCTCGCGCATCCCGTCGTCGTCTTCCACCAGCAGGAGGTGGGCGCTGCCGGTGCTCACGGCGCGTCCGGACCGGCGAGTGGCAGCTCGATCGTGACCGCGAGGCCTCCGAGCTCGCTCCTCGCCGCCGCGATGGTGCCGCCCATCGCCTCGACCATGCCGCGCGCCACCGCCAGCCCCAGCCCGAAGCCGCTTCGGTGCCCGCTGCCCGGCGTGAAGCGCTCGAACAGACGCCCCACCTGATCCGCGGGGACGCCAGGCCCGTCGTCATCGACGGTGATACGGATGGCGTCACCCGGCACGGACAGCGCCGCGGCGAGCCGGATCGAGGTGGACGCCGGGGTATGCCGGATGGCGTTGTCGAGCAGGTTCGCCAGCGCCTCGTCGAGCAACACCGGGTCGACCCACAGCGGCGGCAGGTGCGGCGCGATCTCGACGGCCAGGTGCCGGCCGCCAAGGCGTGTTGACGCGCGCTCGACCGGCGGGTCGGTGAGCTCTTCCAGCGGCACCAGCTCTCGATGCGGGACGAGGACGCCGGCGCGGATACGGCTCATGTCGAGCAGGTTGCCGACGAGGCGGTTGAGACGCTGTGCCTCGCGATCGATGGAGGTCGCCGCCGCGCGCCGTTCCGCACCGGTCAGTGAGATCGTGTCGTCGGCGAGGCTGCCGGCCGCGGCTCGAATCGACGCCAGTGGCGTCCGCAGGTCGTGGGTCACCGAGTCGAGGAGCGCGCTCTTCAGGTCGTCACTGCGGCGCGAGATCTCGAGCTCGGCGGCGGCGTCTACGAGGTGCTCGCGGGTCAGCGCCTGGCCGACGAGGTCGGCCGAAGCCGCGAGGAGGCGTGTCTCCTCGATCGATAGCGGAGCGGCGCCGGAGGGGCGTCGCGCCCAGACCGAGCCGAGCACGCCCTCGGGGCCGCCGATCTCGACGCGGTGCGTGGCGGTGAGCGCATCGGTCCGCGAGGCGGCCTCGGGGGGACGGATGCGGATCCACGACGCCCGATCCTCGTCCGCCTCGCGCCGCAGGACGGCGTGCGTGCTGATGGCGGGAAGCGGCACATCGGGCGACGTGTCGGCGAGCACCCGCTCCCGCGTCGCATTGCTGCCGACGGCTACCCAGACTCGCTCCATCCCGGTCTCGGTGGCGAGGCGGCCGACCACGCTCGCCAGGGCGTCAGATGTGACCTGCGCGGTCGCCAGCTCGCGGGTGATGGCGAAGAGCGCCCGCGCCTCCATCTCGCGCCGCGCAGCCACGCGCTCGCGGTCTCGCTGCAGGCCGGTGAGCCGTCCGATCACGGCCCCGACAAAGAGCAGCAGGCCAAGGGTGACGAGCTCGTCGACGCCGCTGACCAAGAGCGTGAACCGAGGCTCCACGAAGGCGAAGTTGTAGATCAGGACTGACCCGATCGCCGTCGCAAGCGCCTCGACCGTCCCCCAGCGAATGGCGATGGCGGCGACCGCCAGCAGGTAGATGGGCGAGGCGTTCTCGATCTGCAGGATGCCGTCGATGACGGCCACCAGGACCGTCGCCGCTGCCAGCGCGACGAGCGCCTCCGCAACGGCGCGCAGACGCCCCCTGCTGGCGCCCCATCTCGACGGATCCACGAACCGATGGTACGCGCGCCGTACACTCGCGCTCGTGAACGACCTGGATGCGGTGCTCGCCGCGGCGGCGGCATGTGATGCGGACGGTCAACGGTGGACGCTGGCCACGGTCATCGCGGTGCGCGGCTCGACGTACCGGCGCCCGGGCGCCCGGCTGCTCGTCCCGGAGCACGGAGCCCCCGTCGGCCTCGTCAGCGGCGGCTGCCTGGAGGAGGAGGTGGCACGCCTCGGCCGCGAGGCGCTGGACCGCGAGCTGCCGGTCCTGATCACCATCGACCATTCGGCGGAGGGCGACGACGTGTGGGGCTCCGGGCTCGGCTGCCGCGGCATCCTGGAGCTCATCGCCGAGCCGCCGGCACTCGCCGCGGAGACGGTTGCCGCGCTCCGTGCCGCCCGCGACGTGGGAACGGCCAAACTCATCCTCACCGGGCTGGACGGTACGCGCCGGCAGCTCGAGGTCCAGCAGGCCGCCGCCCTGGGGCCAGGCGCGGCGGAGGCGGTTCGTGCTGGCAGGCCGGCGCGCATCGGTCAGGCCGTGCTGGACCCTATCCTGCCGCCACCACACCTCGTCATCTGCGGGGCGGGCCCGGATGCGCCGGCGCTGGTCGGGGTGGCCACCATGCTCGGTTGGCGGGTGACGGTCGCCGATCCACGGCGCGGCCTCCTGGCATCGGCCGCCGTCGATCCGGCGGCACGCCTCGACGCCGAGCCGGCGGCGGTCCCCGACAGCCTTGGCGCGCAGCCGGCCAGCGCGGTCGTCGTGATGAGCCACGACTACCTCCGGGACGCCGCATTCCTGGGCGCCTTCATGGGTCGCGGGGTGGCGTACCTGGGGGTGCTGGGTCCGGGGGACCGCACCGAGCGCCTGCTCGCCGAGCTCGAGGCGTCAGGCACGCCGCTGTCCGACGCGGACCGCGCCGTCCTGCATGCGCCGGCGGGGCTCGACCTGGGCGCCGACGGACCGCAGGAAGTGGCCCTGGCCATCGCGGCGGAGATCCTGGCCGCGTTGCGCGCTGCCGGTGGCGGCTCGCTTCGGGACCGGCCGGGGCCGATTCACCCCCCGATGTAGCTCATCTCCACCTTCGGCAGGTCGACGGTCGCATCCGAGCGCAGCTCGGAGTAGCGGTCGTCGCGCCCGCGCCAGACGGACGCGACGGCTTCGCGCAGCTCCTCGTCCGTCGCACCGCCGCGGACGAGCGCGCGCAGATCGTGGCCGCGCGTCGCGAAGAGGCAGGTGTAGAGGCTCCCGTCGGCCGACAGGCGCGCCCGGGTGCAGTCGCCACAGAACGGCTGGGTCACGCTTGCGATGACGCCAACCTCGCCTGCACCGTCGATGTACCGATAACGACGCGCGACTTCGCCGCGATAGGCGGGGTCGACGGGCTCGAGCGGCCAGCGGGCATGGATCGCGGCCACCACCTCGGCAGCGGGGATCACCTCGTCCAGGCGCCAGCCGTTCGAGTGGCCGACGTCCATGTACTCGATGAAGCGCACCGTCGTCCCCGTCCCGCGGAAGTGGCCTGCCAGGTCGAGGATCGCGTGCTCATTGATCCCGCGGCGGATGACGGCGTTGAGCTTCACCGGTCCAAGGCCCGCCGCCTCGGCTGCGGCGATGCCCTCCAGCACGCGCCGCACCGGCACGCCTGCGTCGTTCATGCGCCCGAAGGTCGGGTCGTCGAGCGCATCGAGCGAGACGGTCACCCGATGCAGCCCCGCGGCGGCCAGTGCCGCGGCGCGCGGCGCGAGCAGCGAGGCGTTCGTGGTGAGCGTCAGGTCCCCGATCCCGCCGATCGCGGACAGCATGCCCACCAATCGGTCCAGATCACGTCGCACCAGCGGCTCGCCGCCGGTGAGGCGCACCTTGGTCACCCCATTGGTCACGAAGGCCGCCGTCAGGCGCGCGATCTCCTCGAATGTGAGGACCTCCGCCCGCGGGAGGAAGACGTGATCCGGCCCGAAGACCTCGCGCGGCATGCAGTACGTGCAGCGGAAGTTGCATCGGTCGGTGACGCTGATCCGCAGGTCGCGCAGCGGCCGGGCGAGGGTGTCGACCACGGGAAGCTGGAGGAGGTCGGTCATGAGGCGACCGATGGTCGCACGGTCAGCCGGATCCGACCAGCCGCCCCACCCCGATGGCGAGGCCGGTCACCGCCGCGACGGCGCCCCCACCGAGCAGTGCGAACCGGGACGCCGCCGCCTCGGCACGCGGCAGCACCCATCCGCCGAGCCCCAGCCCCAGCGCCAGCAGGCCGCCGACGAGCAGCAGCAGGCCGGCGATCAGGGCACCGTCGGCCAGCGAGCCGGCCGCTCCGTCGGTAAGGCTGTCGTCACCGAGAGCGAAGGTGAATCGCTGCCGGTACAGCTCCCCGTCCGCACCATTGCCGATCACCACGCTGGCATCCCAATGCGTGTCGGGCTGCATGGCCAGCGCCCCGGCGACGTAGCGCGTCACGCCCGTGCCGGGGGTCGTCGGGGCGGTGTGCGCGGTGTGATCGATCGGCGCGGAGCCGGGCTGCGCTCCCGCCAGAGAGATGCGTGTCTCGTTGCCCGTCTCGGCGTTCGAGAGGACCAGGTCGAGCGGCAGGTCGCCGATGTTGCCGCTGATATCGACCGCCAGTTGGTTGACTCCCGGTCTCCCCGGGGCGATCGAGAGAGCCAGGAACGGCAGGACCTCGCCGGTCGCGGACGGTCGCGGCTGGAGCGCGATGCCGCGCGTGGCTCCGGGGGCGGTTGTCGAAAGAAGCGCGGTCGCGGCCAGCACCCCCAGCGCCAGCCCCGCCTCGGCAAGGATCCGCCGGCGGAAGCCGCCGAACCAGCGCAGGTTGCGCCCGCCGTCGAAGTAGTTGAACGCACCCACCGCGAGGGCGGCACCGACCACGACGAGCTTGATGATCAGTGCCCGCCCATATTGGTCGTCGGTTGTCGGCAGACCACCGATCTGGGTCCACTCGGCGTACAGGCCGGTGAGGGCGACGAGGCCGATGGCGCCGAGCGCCAGCGCGCTGAAGCGGGGCACCACGGTCCGCAGGGCCGGCACCCGGTCCTCGACCACGCTGGTGCCGCGGGTCGTCAGGAAGGTGACCGCAAGCACGCCGCTCAGCCAGATGCCTGCGGCTCCGAGATGGACGAGCTGCACCACAACGGGGAGTGGGCTGCCGGCGGCAGCGGCGTGCCCTCCCGCCACGTGGAGGCCGATGGCGACAAGGGCGGTTGCCGCCGAGGCAGCGAGTGCGACTGCCCGTGCGGCCCGAAGGGCGAGCATGACCGTCGCCGTTCCACCCACCACCAGGACCGCGCTGCGCGCCAGCGCCAGGATTCCGCCGCGACTGCCAAACAGGTACTCCCCCAGCGGGTCGCCGTCGACGAGCGGGACGCGGATCGCCAGCGCCAGGAGTGCCAGGCCACCGGCGATCAGCAGCCAGCCGAGTGCGGACAGCACACCCCGCCGCGGCCGCGCGTCGCCGCGCAGCACCGCGACCGCGAAGAGCGGCACGCCAAGGCCGAGCAGCATGGCCACGTAGCCGAGCCATTTGCCGGCAAGCCCGATTGGATCGGACGGATCCGCTCCGGAGCGCGCCTGCCCGCTGATGTCGCCACCGACCTCGACATCACCCACCCCGAAGCTGAAGAAGCCTTCCGCGGGATGCCCGTCGGCGGTCGACAGGCTGCGCCAGGTGACGGTGTACACGCCGTCATCGAGCGCCGGCAGCGGCACCACCAGGGTGTAGGGGTCGGCCGGGTCCGGCGCGCCGGCGCGTGACATCAGGGTCCTGCCCCTGGCATCGACCAGGTCTGCCGAGCTGAAGAGGCCCTCGAGGGGCTCGCTGAATGTCAGCCGCAGCTCGGCCGGGGCGCTGGCCAGCACCTCCCCGGCGGTCGGGGAGCTCGCGACCAGCTGCGCGTGGGCCGCCACGACCCCCGCCACCGCGACGAGGAGTGCGGCGGCGAGGAGGAGCGCACCCGTCCCGCGCCGAAGATGCCTCACGTCGGACGCCGGCGACCGGCCAGGGCGAGGCCCAACGCGACGAGCCCGACCAGCAGTCCGGCACCACCGAGCACCAGCCCGATGATGGCGGTTCCGGCAGCGTCCGCGCCGGTCCGGGCGTCCGCGGCCACATCAGCGGCGGCGGGCAGCTGGACCGGGAACTGTCCGGCGGCGACCTCGGCGACGTCGCCGAAGCCATCGACCCCAGACGTGAAGGTCTCGTCGATCGCGGTGCCGTCGACGGTGCCGTGAATCCGGAAGGCGTAGCGCCCGGCAGCGGTGGGGAAGAAGACCGACTGGTACCAGCCGGGGGCATCGAAGCGTGGACTGAGCTCCAGGGCGCGGGTCTGGCCCTGGTAGGTGACCTCGGCCTGCAGTGTCTCCTCGAGGCCCTCCTTGGGCACCTCGTCGCGCTCGACGAAGACCTCGAGGCCACTCGACTGGCCGGTGAAGACGGGCTCGTTCATGAAGCCGACGGTGAATTCGTAACCGGCGACTTCGCGTCCGCCGTGGGCGGTGACGGGCATCGCGACAAGGATCAGTGCGGCGGCAGCTACCACGAGGGCGGCGCCGCGGCGCAGGTGGGTGTGCATGGTGGGATATTCCTCTCTGTCTGGCGGCCGCCCGTGGGCGGCCAGGGCTGCGCTGCGGTCAGGAAGGCAGCGGCGGTGCCCTCGAGAGGTCCGGGCGCGAGAGGATCGGGACGCGTCGCAGGCGCATGTGTTCCGGGCGGAGCGGGTGCCGCCCGCGGGACCGGGCGAAGCGCGGTGCGTCCCGGGCAATCCGCGCCAGCAGCGTGCGCTCGCGTTCGCGCGCCACGACGGTGACGATGGCGCCGAGCAGCGTGATCGCGCCGAGGAGCGGCAGGGCGAGCGGGTACTCCGGCCCACCGAGCGCACCGAGCAGCGGCGCGTGGGCATGGCTGACGAAGTGCTCGGCGTTCTCCTGGAGGACGAAGGCCACAGCCACGACGATCGCCAGCCGCATCCAGATCTGCAGGAATGGACCGATGCGGAGCGGCGCCGCGCGCCGGCTCGGCAGACCGCGCGCCCGACGGCCCAGGGCACGCAGGCGGAGGGTGGTGCGCGCGACGAGTCCCCCCGCCGCAACCGCGATGACCGCCGACAGGACCGGCCAGTAGCTGTGCCCGGCGTCGCGCAGGGCGTCCGCCAGCCCGCGTCCGGGACCCAGCTGGACGAGATAGATGAGGTCGTGGGAGGCGAGCAGGCACGCCGCAGCGACCAGCCAGAAGGCGACTGCCTGGCGCCCGCGCAGCGCGGCCGAGGTGCTCATCGGGAGCAGGATACGCGCGGGCGGCGCGGCGAGCACGGTGCCATGTCATTCATACGTTGGCGGGCAACGCCTGCATTACGGGAAGACCACCAGCTTGATGGCGGCAATCACAAGGACGAAGGCGAGGACGCGGCGCAGCTGCATGATCGAGAGGCGCGCCGCGCCAAGCCAGGAGCCCAGCATGCCACCCGCGGCCACCGCGGCGACCCAGAGCGGCAGCGCATCGGGCAGGCCGAAGCCGCCAAGGATGAGCCCACCCAGTCCGGAGACCGAGTTGACCAGGATGAAGGCCCCGGACAGGCCCGCCGCGTCGCGGGTGCGGGTCCAGCCCGCAAGCACCAGAAGCGGCGTAAGGAAGATGCCGCCACCGGTCCCCGACAGGCCGGCCAGCAGGCCGATCCCGGCGCCGGCGGCAATCCCCGGCAGCCACGGGACGCCGGGCCGGTCCGCTTCTCCCGCCTCGGTGATCCGTGCGCTCCACAGGCGCCACGCACCGGCGAGCAGGACGGACGCAACGAGCGGTCGGTAGACCTCCCCCGGCAGGTCGATCCCGCCACCGATGAACGCTGCAGGCACGGAGCCGACCGCCAGCTGGTACGAGCTGCGCCCATGGCAGCGCACCGGCACGATGGAAGCGGACGATGACGATGCTGGCGACGAACAGGTTGAGCACGAGCGCGGTCGGGCGCATGACGACCTGCGCGACTCCGACGAGCGACATGGCGGCCAGGTAGGCGGATGCTCCGGCGTGGCCGACGGACGCATAGAGCAGTGCCGCCGCGAAGAAGAGGGCAGCGAGGAGGAGCCAGTCCGGAGTTATGCTCAGAGCTCCCGGTCGGCCTGCACGAACAGGCTCCCCGTCACCCGCGCCAGGGTCGGGAAGGCATGGATGGTGTCGGCAAGGACACTCAACTGGACGCGACCGCGTACCGCCAGCACGCACTCGTGGATGGCCTCGCTGACCGCCGGGCCGGCCATGAAGGCACCGACCAGCACGCGGTTGGCGCGGTCGACGACGATCGTCACGTGGCCCTCCGACTCGGTCACGTAGCCCTTGGCCGAGGTCGCCACGTCAGCCGACAGCTCCACGGCATCGATCCCACGGTCCCGGGCCTGGTCGAGCAGGAGCCCCACGCTCGCGGTCTCGGGATCGGTGTACGTGGCACGCGGGATGGCATCCAGGAACGGGGCCACCTCGTCGCCCAACGCCTGGCGGGCGGCCATCTCGCCGCTGTAGTGCGCCAGGTGGGTGTGCATCTCCGGACCGGCGACGTCGCCGGCTGCCCATACCCGCTCCGCCACGCGCAGGCGCGGATCCACCGGGAGACGGCCGCGCTCGACGCTCACGCCGACCGCTGCCAGGTTGAGCCGGTCCAGCGGCAGGTCACGACCAATGGCCAGCATCACCGCGTGGCCTTCCTCCGTGCTGCCGTCCGACAGCTCCGCACGGTGCGCCGCGTCGGCTCCGCCACTCGGCGCGATCCGCGTCGCCCGGACCCCGAGCCGCAGCGTCACCCCGTCGCGCCGGAGGCCATCGGCCAGGAATTCGGACGACCGGGGATGGTCGCGATCGTTGACATGGTCTCGCGGGTGAACGATGGTCACCGGCACGCCGTAGCGTGCGTACACCTGTGCCAGCTCCACGCCGGATGGCCCGCCCCCCAGCACGAGCAGCGACTTCGGGAGCTCGCGCGCGCCCGTCCCCTCGCGATTGGTCCACGGCTCGATCTCGTCGAGTCCGGGCAGATCCGGGATGCGGGGCACCGAGCCGACCGCCAGGATCACCGCTCCGGCCTCGATCTCCCGCGCTCCGCCGTCATCGGTACCGATGCGCAGGCGTCCCGCGCCGGCGAAGCTCGCCTCGCCACGGATGACCGTCGCTCCGGCGCCCTCCAGCGCTGCCGCGTGCCCGTGGTCGGACGGCCAGTCGGTGCCCTCGCGGCTGATCATGTAGTCGCGGAAGTCGCTCGCCTTCGGCCACGGGTAGTCGCCGCCGGCGCGGTGCACGGCGGCGGCGTGGAGCAGCGACTTGGACGGCATGCATGCCCAGAACGGGCATGAGCCGCCGAACAGCTCGCGGTCGACGACCGCCACGCTGGCACCACGTGACCTTGCGTAGTGGGTGGCCGCCTCGCCCGCCGGACCGCCGCCGATGACGACGACGTCATAGCGCTCCATGCGCACGAGTGTACCCGGGGCTTCCTCGGTCCGAGATGGTGAACGAAGCGTAACCGGCCTCCCAGCCGAGTCTCAGAAACCTGGTGCAGGGTGGGGGCATGGTCGAGCAGCGAAGCACCACCCCCGCGCGACGGCTCCCCGCGGTGGCGGCACTCCTGGTGGGAGCCATCCTTGCCGGCGGGATCGCGGGCGGCGGGATCGCGACGGCCGTGGTCAATGTGACCGGCGGCTCGAGCGCCACGGCCGCCTCACCCGCACCGGCCACGACGGTGAGCGTGGACTCCTCGACCACCGAGTCGGCCGTGATCGATGTCGTCAACGCCTCCCTGCCGGCGGTGGTGACCATCCGATCGACGGTGGCCGGGCCGTTGGGCCAGTCCGGCACAGGGTCGGGCTCCGGGTTCATCTACGACAGCAACGGCCTCATCCTGACCAACCACCACGTCGTCGACGGTGCCACTGCGCTGACCGTCATCCTGGCCGATGGCACCGAGTACGCGGGCACCGTGGTCAGCAGCGACGCCGCGCTGGACCTGGCCGTGGTGCACATCGATGCAACCAGCCTTCCGACCCTGGCCCTGGCCTCCGGTGAAGCACGGATCGGTCAGTCCGTCATCGCCATCGGCACGGCGCTCGGCCGGTACGAGCTGTCGGTGACCACCGGCGTGGTGAGCGGCGTGAACCGCAGCCTCACCGCCTCAGACGGACCGCGGCAGGGCAACGGCGAGGCGCTCCAGGCGTCCTGCAGCACGACGCGGCGCTCAACCCGGGAGACTCCGGCGGGCCGCTTCTCGACCTGGCGGGCAACGTGATCGGGGTCAACACGGCGGTGGCGGGCGACGCACAGGGAATCGGCTTCGCGGTCCCGATCAGCCACGCAGATGGCCTCATCGCGGCGGCGCGCAGCGCGTGACCGGGTAGTCACCCGGCTATTCGTCGGTAGCGTAGTGCTGCGCACCCACGAGGTGGAGTGAGACGTAGGGCTCGTCGCCCACCACCCAGCTGTCATGCGGCGTCGGCGGGATGTAGAACGCCTCGCCGGCGCGCAGTTCGATGACCCGGCCGTCCTCGAAGGCTGCAGTCGCGGTGCCGGAGATGACGAGCCCGACGTGTTCGACCGGGCACCGTTCCTGGCCGAGCGCCGGACCAACGTGCTCGGACCAGCGCCAGCCGGGCTGGTAGGTCGCGCGGCCGATGGTGCGGCCGCCGAGCGTGATCAGCTCGAATCGGCCAAGCGGCATGTCGCGCACCTCGTCTGGGCTATCGAAGCGCTTGAGGATGACGTCGGTGGCGGGGTCGCTCATGTCTTGCTCCTCAGAAATGACGAAGCGCCCCCGCGATGGAGGGCGCCCGCCGTGGTGTGTGCCGTGGTCTAGCGGAAGCGCCCGCGACCGAAATAGCCGAGCAGCGCCAACACGATGAGCACGATCACGATGATCCAGATCAGGTCCATAGGTTCCTCCTTCGATCGAAGCCCCTGCAGATTCTGCGCCGCCGGAGCGGGCGAGCGCTCGACAATTCGGCGAGGGCTGAATCCCGCAGCCCCGAGCGTGGCGGCGGCACCCGGCTCATCTCGTGGTGCACAAAGGCACCGTCGGGTTGCGATCGAGACGTCCGTGGGAGCACCATACCAACCCGCACACCACCCCCGCCGCATGTTCGAGGTGATGCTCCATGGTTGCCCGCCATTCACTCCGCGCGCGCCGCTTGCTGGCCGCGCTCGGGTCACTTGTTCTGCTCACGTCCACGGCCACCGTTGCCGGGGCGGCGGGCGGGTTCAAGACGACGCTTCCATCGATGATCAGCCCCGAGACGGGGGTCAGCGCCGAAGCGATCATCACCGTCGGTGACACCATCGGCTCCTACCGATTCGAGTCGATCCCGGACGGCATCGCGCTCCGAGCCGCCACCGGTCGGTTACGACGTCTGGGTCAACCACGAGACCTCCACCGTGCCCTTCGGCTACACGCCGTCCGCCCCGACGGAGGCGAATTCGCAGAACGACTTCGACAACGCGCAGCTGAGCCACCTGCTCATCGACCCGGTGGATGCATCGGTCATGAGTGCCTCGATGGCCATCACCTCGGCTGACAATTTCCAGCGCTTCTGCTCCAACTACCTGGCCACCGCGGCCGAGGGCTTCGACCGCCCGCTGCTGTTCACCAACGAGGAGGGGATCGACTGGGTGAACCGGGACGGGAAGGCGTGGCCGGCGGTCATCGGCGATGACGCGGCGCGCCAGGTGGGCGTGGTCGTCGCCTACGATCCGGCCACGCAGCAGCACCGCGAGATCTGGGGCATGGGCCGCTTCAACCATGAGAACAGCGTCGCTATCCCCGGATTCAAGAAGGTCATGCTGATCTCCGGCGACGACACCTTCACCAACAACCCCTCGCAATCGCAGCTGTACAGCTACATCGCAAAGGACTCGAGCGCGGTATGGAACGACAGCGGGCGGCTCTACGCGTTCGTTTCCGACGACCCGGCCTACCAGCGCTACGAGGACTTCGCCCCCGGTGATGCGGCCGCCGTCAGCGGTAAGTTCATTCCGGTCCCGAAGCTGATCGCCGAGGGGCGCAATTCAGACGGCACCGACCTCATGGCGGCGGATGTGCCCGCCGAGCTCGGTGGTCCCTATCCGCTGCCTCCCGACGACGGCAGCTGGCAGCGCGACCCCGCCGGCAAGGGCGTCGATGGCCCGCAGTGGGTCCTGGAGAAGTGGTCGCAGCTCAACGGCGCGTTCCGGTTCGTGCGCGTCGAGGACATCGCATACGACAAGCGTCCCGGTAAGAGCAACATCGTCTACGTCGTCGACTCCGGTCGCGGCACGTCAGGCCCGGTCGCCGACGGCAAGTCGACCAACGGGCGCGTCTTCCAGCTGGTGCTCGACCCGAAGAACGAGCGCAAGGTGACCTCGATGAAGGTCTACATCGAGGGTGACGATCGCGAAGTCAAGGATCCGGACCGCACGCACCAGCCCGACAATATCGAGACCACCGCCGCCGGCATCTACCTGACCGAGGATCCGGGCAGCAGCCAGCAGTTCCCGGTCGGCTCGACCGACGCCCGCGCAACCACGGCCCGCATCTGGCAGTACCCGTTCGCCGGGGCTGCGCGAGTCATCGCCCGCGTCAACCAGTCGCTGGACGAGACTCCCGGTTACGACGTCGACAGCGCAACCGCCGGCAACCTGGGGGCGTGGGAGTCGAGCGGCATCGTGGACGCGTCCGCGGCCTTTGGCCCGGGTGCATTCCTGGTGACCGTGCAGGCGCACACCCTGTGGGTCGAGAAGGCGCCGGGCGATGACAATGTCGCCCCGCCCGGAGCCGACTTTACGTACAAGCGTGAAGGCGGCCAGTTGGTGCTCCTCCGGGTCACCGGCGGCTGAGCCAGGGTTACCGATACCTGCGAGAGGCCCCGGCTCTTGGTCGGGGCCTCTCGTTTGCCTACAATGCGGCCATGGCGCACCCGAGCCCAGCCCTCCGCGTCTCCCGCGAGCAGAACCACCTCGCGTGGGATCCTGCCATTGCCCCGGTCGCGAGCGTCGGGTCCGGTGACGTCGTCGAGTTCGACTGCCTCGACGCCTCCAACGGCCAGATCACGGCCGAAGCCACCACCGCGACGCTCGACACCCTGATCTTCGACCAGGTCGATCAGGTTACGGGGCCGGTCGAGGTTGCGGGCGCCGAACCCGGCGACACACTCCAGGTGGACCTGCTCGACTTCACGCCCGCCGACTGGGGGTGGACCGCCTCGATCCCGGGCTTCGGCCTTCTCGCCGACGAGTTCCCGGATGGGCATCTCAAGATCACTCGTCTCACGCCCGGGGCCGACCGCGCAGAATTTTGGCCCGGCGTCTCCGTTCCGCTGGCGCCGTTCTGCGGCGAGCTGGGCGTCGCGCCCGTCGACGGGCCGCGATCGACGATTCCGCCGGACCTGCACGGCGGCAACATGGACACCCGGCATCTCATCGCCGGGTCGACGCTCTTCCTCCCGGTGTTCCACTCCGGCGCCCGGTTCTCCATCGGGGACGGGCACGCCACGCAGGGCGATGGGGAGGTGAGCGGCACCGCCATCGAGACGCCGATGCGCGCGCTCGTGCGCCTCACCGTGCGCAAGGACCTGCACCTCAGCGGGCCGGAGTTCCTGGCCGCGCCCGACCCGCACGCCGCGCTGCGCAACGGCGGCCGGTACGCCACGGACGGCATCGGTCCGGACCTCATGACCGCCGCACGGGACGCGCTGCGGCGCATGATCGAGTGGCTCGGCCGCGATCACGGCCTGGACCCGATGCAGGCCTACCTGCTGTGCAGCGTGGTGGCCGACCTGCGCATCAGCGAGATCGTGGATGTGCCGAACTTCGTGGTGACGGCCCACTGCCCGCTGGGCATCTTCGCCTAGGCAGGCCGATGGGCCGGCGTCGCCGCCGGCCCATCATCGGTCCATCCGTCGGCGGGTCACCCGTCCGAGGCATCTCCGTAGACGTCGCCCACCCGCTCGAGTGCACCGTCACCCCGCGAGCGGAGGACGACGTAGGCGATCACTCCGAGGATGATCCATACGGCCACGATGGGCGCCGTCCAGCGCAGCGCGCTCTCGTACGCAGGCAGCTCGATATCGAGGATCGGGATCGTCAGTCCACCAATGACCGCCAGCAGGGCCGGAATCATGGCGATGACACCCAGGACCGGCACGATGAGGTGCTTGACGATGTTGAACTCGTCGCGCCGCTCGCGCCAGAAATAGCCGATGCAGGCCACGTTCACCAGCATGTAGATCCCGGCGAAGATGAGGCCCAGCAGCGTACCCAGGAATACGTAGACATTGAGACCGCCGAAGCTGCTCGCGCCCTCGGGCGTTGGGTAGGGATCGTTGGCGAGGACCACGCCGAGCACGACCGCGATGACGATCGCGGAGATCGCCTGGAAGTGGACCGCATTGATCGGGGCACGCGTCTTCGGGTCCACCGCAGCGAAGAAGCGCGGCAGCAGCGAAGCGCGGCCCATGGCAAACAGCGAGCGGGTGGCTGCCGTGGCCCCCGCGTTGGCGTTGGCGATGGAGCTGTTGAGGATCGCGAAGACGACCAGCAGGCCGCCGATGCCCGGCAACACCTGCTCGGCCATCCAGCCCCACGGATCGCCGTCATGCGAGGTGTAGAAGCCGGTCATCTGGTCCGGACCGAAGAAGACCGTCGCCGCGTACCAGCAGAAGACATAGAAGAGGCCGACCAGGATTGCCGACCACACGACCGCTCGCGGGATGGTGCGCCGCGGATCGGATGTCTCCTCCCCGAGTGGCGCGGCTGCCTCGAATCCAATGAACGCCAGGAGGCAGAAGATCATCCCCTGGAAGGCCGGTTTCACCCCGTCTGCTCCGGGGACGAACACGTTGAGGGTGTTGGTGTCCGCGTTCACGATCAGCAGGGTCGAGATGAGCAGGAAGATGACGATTTCCACCAGCCCCAGCGCCAGGCCGGCGCGCGTCGAAAGACCGATGCCGCGGTAGTTGAGCCACCACACCAGCAGGCCGCACAGGACGGCGAGGCCCAGCCAGGCGTTGGCGATGTCGATGCCGAGGTACGACGACAGGAAGATGGCGCCGTAGAAGCCAAAGCCGCCCAGCAGGAGCGGCATGACAAGTGGCTCGGCCAGCGCGAAGCTCCATGCGACGAGCCAGCCGAAGAAGGAGCCCAGGCCGCGGCCGACGTACGTGTACATGCCGCCGGCGGACGGGAGATGGCGGGCCAGCTCGGCCATCGAGAAGGCCGTGAAGAGCACGGCGATCATGGCAAACAGGACGGCGAGCGGGGTGATGCCGCCGGCGAAGGAGGTCGCCGCGCCGATCGACAGGGCGGTCGCCACGGCCGGTGCCATGTGGGTGATCGACTGGAAGAGGACCTCGGGCAGTCCGATGGCGTTACGCGCCAGGGTGGGCGCGGCGGGAGCGTCAGGGCTGTGCGCGGGGGCGGTCACTGCATCTCCTCCGATGATGCGACCTTGCCCGGGGCGACCACGATCGCTCCGAGGGCAGATCGTCGCCGCATAGTACTTATCGGCGCGGCCGCGCAACAGCCCCTGGCAGCGGTCAGGCGTCGGCGGCCAGCAGCTCCGCGATCTCGCGGGCGTTGGTGGTCCCGTAGTTGGCGTAGCAGTTGTTCATCAGGATGTGCAGCTCGGGCACCTGGGCGGCGGCCTCCCGGATGCGTGGCACCCATTCGACCAGCTCGCCCTCGTCGTAGAGGTAGCGGAATCGCTCGACGACGGGGATGCCGGTGGCCTCCCACGTCTCCGTCCGCCGGCCGTGGAAGCGCACCACGGCAAGCTTCGGCGAGGTCACGAGCGAGATCGGCGGCAGCGAGGACTTCGTGCCGGGCGGCGCGTCGACCATGACGAACGGAATCTCGTACTTCTCCAGGAAATTGCCAGTGCGCTCGGCATTCTTCTCGTTGAACCACGAGGCGTGGCGGAGCTCGACCGCCATCGGTACGTCGCGCAGCCGTTCACGGGCCTTCACGATCTCATCGCGCGACTCGTTGGTCGGGAAGAACCAGCGCGGGTACTGGAGGAAGACCGCGCCCAGCTTGCCCGCCGAGTGGAGCGGCGCGATGCCGTCCAGGAAGCGCGCCCAGATCTCGTCTTCGATCTCGTTGGGCAGGTCTCGGGCGTAGACCCGCTTCTTGTCGATGATCTCGGCCGGCAGCTCCTCGCGCAGGTCCTTCGGCAGCCGAGCGACCTCCGACGGCTGGCCGGTCATCAGGGCGTGCGCCTTGATGTCGAACGTGAAGTCGGGCGGGGTGCGCTCCAGCCACAGCTCGCCGGTCCGCCGGGCGGGGAGCGCGTAGTACGTCGCGTCGACCTCGACGATGGGGAACTGGTTGGCGTAGTAGACGAGGCGATCCTCTGCCGTCGTGGCATCCGGCGGATAGAAGACCCCGGCGGCGGTCATGGTCGGGTCGGTCCACGATGCCGTACCGATGCGGACGCTGGCGCGTCCGACCTGCAGCGGCTCGCGCGCCGCGTCGGCATGCGCCTCTGCGCGCTCGTTGGCTATCTCGGGACCCGGGTCGTGCGGGTTGGTGGCGTCGGCCATGCCGAAAGCCTACCCGGCATCGCCGCTTCCGGCAGCGAGTCGCGCCAGTGCCTGCTCGAGGCGCGGCACCTCGCGCCATTCGGGTCCAGCTTGCTCGCGGCGTGCCCTCGGCCGCACTCAACGCAGCGCTGGCCGCACGCGCTCGGCAGCGGTCCGTTCGCCGGCGACGGCGATCGGATCAAGCACCGCTACGTGGCGGTGTCCTGGCGCTCCTGGGGCGGACTCGGGAAGAGCGGCCGCGCGCTCGCCTGCCCGGTGCGCACCGCCGTGATGGCGTAGCGGATGTGGAGCCCCATGGTCAGGAGCGCCACGATCGTCCCGAGCAGAATGGCGAGGCCCACCGCGAGGCCGAGCTGCAGGCCGGCGAGTGCGACGATCACCCCGGCAAGCACGCCATTCAGGACCATGACGACGTTCGGCGTGGCCGACACCAGGTGGACGAAGAACGGCGTGGCGGGCGGCATGGCCATCGTCACGCCGACCCCTGGCGCGTCATCGTGCGGGCTCATCACGAAGTACTTCGCCAGCTCTGGAGCGATCTCGAGATAGGCACCCCGAATCCGGTTCATGCCAATGACGCATTGCGCGTCGTGCCAGTTGGATGCGCCCATGCGGAGGAACGTGGCGACGCCCACGAAGAGCGTGATCGGCAGCACCACCAGCGCGAACAGCACGAACTCGGTGTCGAAGCCGGATGCCTGCGCGACGAGGGCCAGCGCCACCATCGCGCCGGAGAGGGTGGTGAGGAACATGCCCGCCCGCGCGAACGACTCGTTCCACGCCAGCGAACGCGAGGCGAGCAGGCTCCAGTGCTCCGTCGAGAGGATCTGGAGTCGCAGCTGGACCGATGCCGGCGCGGCGGCATCGGACTCGGCCGTACCCAGGGGAATGCCCGGCTCCGCGCCGATCCCGGTGCCCGGGGTGGTGCGCTCGAATGCCATCGGTCGAATGGTCTCCTGCGTGGTGGCCACAGACTAGCCCGATGTAGCATCGCGCCCGATGACCCTGGCGCATGGATGGGAGACAGAATGACCGACATCGGCGATGCTCTGCGGGGTGCCCGCGCCTATCTGACCGATCATCCGGAGGAGGCGCGCTACCGCGACTCGGCGGCCACGGCCCGGGTCGACTCCGGCCTGGCGGTGATCGTGGACGGGCCCGATGGTGCCTCGCTGCGGACCGATATGCCGCCGAGCGTCGGGGGAGCTGGAACGGCACCGTCGCCCGGCTGGTACCTGCGGGCCGCTCACGCCGCCTGCGTGGCCACCCTGATCGCGATGCGCGCCGCCGAGGAGGGCGTCGATGCTCGACCGGCTCGAGGTCACCGTGGACTCCGAGTCGGACGACCGCGGCATCACCGGCGCCGACGATGCCATTCCGGCGGGACCCTTCAGCAGTGCCGTGCGCATTGCCCTGGCCGCGGAGGGCGTGGATGCGGAGCGGCTGCGCGCCTTGGCGGGGTGGGGCTGGCGGCATTGCCCGGTCGATGACGCGGTGCGGCGCGCGATCCCGGTCAGCGTCACGGTGGACGTCCCCGCCTAGCCTCCGGCGAGCTCCGCGAACTGGCAGAGCGCGTTGGCGAGGCGCATCTGCTCGGGGGTGCGGGCGCGTACCCGCAGCAGCGCGGGTTCCGCAACGACCACCGCGATGCACCGGGCGCGCGAGGTCGCCACGTTGAGCCGGTGCCGCGAGTACAGGAAGTCCATGCCGCGCGGAGCGTCCTCCGGGGAGCTGCTGGTCATGGAGTAGATGCTGATCGGCGCCTCCTGGCCCTGGAACTTGTCGACCGTGCCGACGCGCGCCTGGGGCGGCAGGAGGCTCTGGATCTCGCCGACCTGGGCGTTGTACGGGGCGACCACCAGCACGTCGTTCCAGGTGAGCGGCATCGTCCGGCCGTCCGCATCGGTCCATGTCGACCCGCTCTCGACCAGGACGCGGACGAGCGCTGCAATCTGTCGCGCTTCCTCGGGCGAGTCGTTGTCCGCCCCGACATGGTCGGCTCGCAGCAGCCGCAGGCCCGTCCCCCGCAGCGGCTCGGGGCCGTTGAGCGCCTGGTTCGCCAGCTCCGGCCGCGATTCGAGGCGGCCCTCGTAGAACGCGTCGGAGGTGAAGGCGGCGACGTCGGGGTGGAGGCGCCACGTGTCCTCCAGGAAGAGGCCCTGCGCCGGCGGCATGGTGTCGTGGTCACCCAGGATGTGGGCCAGCGCGGAGCGATCGGCGCCGGGCGGGTGCGCGCCCTGGAGTGGCTGGTCGAGCTGCTGCGGGTCACCGAGCAGGACGATGTTGCGGGTGGCGCCGGACATGGCGAGGACGTTGGCGAGCGACATCTGGCCCGCCTCATCCACGAAGAGCACGTCGAGCAATCCGTCGCTCTTCTGCGGCGCCCACAGCCACGAGGTGCCTGCCGCCAGGTTGAGCGTTCCGCCGGCAAGCCCGTCGCGGATCCAGGTGTTGTCGCCGCTCAGGGTCACCCGAGGGTCGGCCACACCCACCCCGGTGTCCCCCACCTTCTGCGCGGCGCGCACGTCCACGCCACCGGCCTCGTCGGCCGCCTCGAGCACCTTGGTGAGGAAGTTGGCGATCACCTTGTGGCTGGTGGCGCTGATCCCGACGCGCTTGCCGGCCTGAAGGAGGCGCACGATCATCCGCGCGCCGGTGTACGTCTTGCCCGATCCCGGCGGTCCCTGGATGGCGAGCGCGCCGCCGTCGAGCCGACCCACCAGGCGGCAGGCGGCGGCAAGGTCCGTCTCGTCGCCCACGCGCAGCGGGGCGCCGGGCGGCTGACCGCAGCGCGGGGGCAGCCCGAGCAGGAGGTCGCGGCCGGCGCGCCAGTCGGGAAGGTCGGCAGCCACGCCGGAGCCGGCGACCCACTCCCCGAGGCGCAGCAGCGTGGCACGGTGGTCGGGGTCGCCGATCACGTTGAGCGGGACGATCGCCTCCGGGTGGACGGGCTCTCCGCCGGCCGGCCAGGACAGGGTCACCGTCGCGGAGCGATCGTCGATCTCGACCAGCTCCGCCCCGATGCGCCACGCCTTCCACGTGTCCGGGTGCTCCTGCTGCAGGCGTGGGTCGTACAGCTCCGATCGCTGACCGATGTCGTGCTCCTGGAGCGGGATGCGGTAGCGCCAGTTCTGGCGCCCCTTCCCGCGCTGGCCACGCCGCCACGGCTCGCCGACGGTCCCGATCACCTCCAGCCGACCGATGGCGGCGTCATCCTCGACGAGCTCGTCCGGCCCCAGCCCGATGCGATGGAAGAACTCCCAGTACGTGGCCTTCTGCTCCCGCCGATGCCACGACAGCAGCTGCGCCAGGAGCCAGGTGGCCTGCTCCGTCGCGGATCGCTCCATCGGGTCGACCGGGATGCCATCGGTGAGGCGCGTCGCGACCGCCTCGACGCGCTTGGCCGCTTCGCTGAGTGACTCTGGCGGCTCCGGCGAGACGGGAGTCGGCCGCGGCACGGCATGGCCGGTGCGATCGGCCAGCTCGCCGCGCCGCGACTCGAGCCAGTCCCGCAGGCGCCGGGTGCTGACGACGTCGTCGCGGTTGTAGGTCGCGATCGAGTCGAGGAGTCTGCGATGCGGGGCGATCGCCCTCCCCGAGCTCCAGCCACTCCTCGAAGGCGACGATGCTCGAGCCGGCGTCGCGCAGGTCGATCGTCCCGCGTGAAGCCGTAGAGCGCTTCCATCTTCTTGATCGAGTAGCTCTCGACCGAGGCGCGGAGCGACTGGCGCACCGCCCGCAGCAGGTCGACGAGCACGCCCTCGCGGAGCAGCCGGTCCACCTCGCTCCTCCCGCGTCCCGTAACGGCCCATCAGCCGCTTGAGCGCGGTCGGCTCGTAGGGGGCGTAGTGATAGATGTGCAGCGCCGGGTACCGCCTCCAGGCGCGCGGTCAGACAAGTCGATGAGCTGCTCGAACGCGGCCCGCTCGCCATCGAGCGTGAAGGCGCCGGACCCTCGGGTCGCGCGACCAGAAGGCGTGGAAGTCGCCCGCGACCTCGAGCACGCCGAACAGGTAGTCGAGGCCATCGTCGAGCGCGAAGGGGTCGCCCTCGATGTCGAGGAACAGGTCGCCGGCGACGGCTCCGGCAGGCTGGCCAGGCCGCGTTCCGGCTCGACCGGCTCGCCGGGCGGCGGCAGCAGCAGCTCGTACTTGAGGCGGCCTTCGCGCCGACCCTCGAGCTGGAGGCGCGCCTGCTCGCGGACGCGCGTCAGCGCGGCGACGCTCGTCGCCGTCCAGCTGCGGGGTGAAGGGCAGGGCGCAGGTCGCCGAGCGCCTCGAGCGTCGTCGACCGCGCGCCCGCAAGGGCCCGGCGTTGGCGGGCGGTGATCCCGGCGACCAGTGACCAGGTGGTCGTCGTCGCTCCGACGGGCGACGCACTCGACGGCCCAGCGGCAGACGTCGCAGTGGTCGACCGGCTCCGGGTAGGTGGCCGCGCGGCGGGAAGGCGACGGGCGCGATCGTCGGCCATGTCCGCAGGAACCGGTCGCGGGCCGCCGGTAGTACGCCATGTAGTCGTCGACGCGGAGCGTCGGCGCGTCCCGGCGCGCTGCCGCCCAGGGCGACATGCAGCCACTCCGGGTGCGACGCCCTGCAGCTCGGTCGAGCTGGTCGATGTAGGAACAGATCTGGAGGACCGCGCTGGCCTTGACGTGGCGCGCGAGCTTCGTGTCGGCGACCTCGTAGTGATATGCGCCAAACCGCGATGGGCGGGCCGCGTCGTCCATGCGCAGCAGGAAGTCGGCGTGGCCCGCCAGCGTGCCGTCGAAGAACGTGGCCTGGAAGATGACGTCCGCACCGGCTGCCATGGCATCGATCGTCTCGGCGGCCGCGGCGAGCTGGCTCACCGCGGTCCTCGTCGATCCTTCGAGTCTCGATCGTCGACCGCACGGCGACCCTCGGCACGCAGCTCGTCGAGGTAGCGGCGTCTCGTGCGCGAATCCGCGGCGGCGGATCACGTCCAGCTCGCGGTCGTCGCGGTGCGGGCGGCGTGACCAGTCCGCCGAGCGCGGCGCGCTCGAGCGCCGTCAGGTGCTCGCAGGCGAGATAGCCCACCAGGTCCGTGGCGGAATACACGGGCCGGCCGTCGATGAGCTGCAGTTCGGTTCCTCCCTTGGCCGATGAGAGTAGAGGAACCGCGCGACAGCTTGCCTGTCGCAACGCGGCGGGGGTCGCATCGAGGCCGCCGGCTGCCCTGCGTCGGGCAGCCGGCGACGCTCCTCGGCGGAGGCTACATCAGACCGACGATGTGGCCCTCCGGATCGGCGAAGAGGGCGACCGTCGTCTCGGGCGCCACCTCGGTGAGCGGCATGATGATCCGCCCGCCGAGCTCCTCGACCTTGCGCAGCGCGCCCTCGGGATCGTCGCTGTGGACGTAGAACGTCACGTGCCCCGGCTCGCCTTGCTGGGTCGCGCCGAAGCCGCCGGTCATGGTGCCCTGGCGGACCATGCCGTAGCCGCCCGGGTTGTCCGTGTCGAGGTCCCACCCGAAGACCTCGCTGAAGAATTTCTGGATGCCGGGCCCGTCCTTGCCGACGACCTCGACGTGCACGATCTGTGCGCCTGCCATCTTGTTGTGCTCCTCGTTGGCTGGGTCGACCGGTCCAAATCGGCCGCTATCCCAACGACGAACGGCGCCGCCCCGAATCGACAGGGTCAGTCGGAGGGTCGGACCGCGCCGGCCGACCACCACACCACCAACCCCGCCAGGATGCCAAGCAGAGCGATACCACCGAGGACCGGCACCGCGGCGCTGGCTGCGTCGGGGGCGATGGTGATGAGCAACACCAGGTACGCGATCATGGCCAGCCCCGCCAGGGCGCACAGCACGCCGACGATGCGGCCCGGGGCGCGGGACCAGGCGCGGTGCTGCCAGAGCCCCCAGGCCGTGACGAGGGCACTCACCGCCGCCGCGGCGAAGAGGAGGCCCACCGGGCCGCTGGACGTCTGCGTGGCGGCGCCGGCGATCGCGGTCGCGTAGCCAATGGCGACGTAGGCGAGCATGCCGATCCCGACGAGCGCCAGGATGATCGCCGCCGGCAGGGTCGCGCCGCGCCTGCCACCGCTCGAATCAGTCATGACGGCGCACCGATGCGCCGGTACACGATTGCCTGCCAGAAGAGGCTGCGAGACGCAGATCGCCGTTCGAAGCCGAGGCCCTGGACGAGGCGGTCGACGGCATGCGTGCGATGGACGTGGATGCGGAACGTCTGCCGCGTCACGCTGAGCACCAGGTTGACGACCCGCGCCCCGGCCCGGATCCACCACCGATCGACCGGGAACACGAGGCCGTACAGGCGCCGCGCATGAGAGGCCGAGGCGGTGACGAGCTCCCCCATGTGCGGGTAGCAGCAGATCACGCGGTCGAGGGTCACGATGTCGGCCGGCTCGATCTCCGCGGCGAGCTCGACGAAGTTCCCGTACCGATGTGTCTCCCGTTCGCCAAGGCCGCGACGGACCGCCTCGTCGCGCGCCGCCTCGAGGTACGCCCGCGAGAAGTCGACGTCGACCGATGACGCTGCCCCGGCAGCGAGCAGCTCGTGCTGCACCGCCCCGATGCCGCCACCGATGTCGAGCAGCGTGGCGCCCTCGACGCCCTCGCGCAGCAGCGCGTCGATGAGGCGCCGGGTACTCGGTGCCGGCCCGTCATGGCGGTAGCTCGCCAGATCGTCGGTGGCGTCCTTCTGGTCGAATGTGGCGTCGTAGTCGACCCGGCAGCAGCTCGGTTGCGGCATGCGGCGATTATCGCGCGCCAGCGCCACGTGACCGATGAGTTTGGCGTCCGCTACGTGTCAGGTGCATGACCACAGATCTGCCGAGGTGCCCCGCGTGGCGTCACGCCACGACTCGCCACGACCCGACCGCGTGCTCGACTGCGACGTCAGCCGGATCGACGTCCCGGATGTCGGGACCGTCGATGCCCTGGCACGTCTCCAGCTCGCCGCGCATCGCGGCGGCGGCCGGGTGCGCCTGTATGGCACGACGGCGGAGCTGCGCGCCCTGCTGGAGCTCACCGGCCTGTGCGGGCCGCTAGGCCTCGAGGCGTTCGGGGAGCCCGAAGAGCGGGAAGAGACGAGCCGTGTCGAGGAAGAAGACCACCCCGGTGATGCGATCACCTGACAGCTCCAGCACCTGCAGCGACCACGGGACGAGCCCGTCGCCGTCGGGGTCCGGCTTGTACTGGCCCCACGCCGGGGCCCCGTTTGCCGAGACGGGAATGAGACGCGAGCCCTGGCAGCCGATGCCGGTGCCCATGCACCACGCCGTGATGTCGTCGTGGCCGCGCAGCCAGAGCGCATACGGCGGCATCGACCACGATGCGTCCTCGGCTAGGACCGCGGTGAGAGCCGACATGTCGTAGCGCTCGAAGGCATCCACGTAGCGTGCCAGCAGGGCGCGTTGCGCATCATCGAGCGGGGCCGGAGGCGCAGCGTCGTTCGCGCCGCTGGCGCCCATCGTGGCCCGGGCGCGCTGCAGCGCGCTGTTGACCGATGCCACGGTGGTGCCCAGGAGCTCGGCGACCTCATCCGCATGCCAGCGCAGCACCTCGCGCAGGATGAGGACCGCCCGCTGGCGCGGCGGCAGGTGCTGGAGTGCCGCCACGAATGCCAGCCGAATCGACTCGCGGGCGACGGCCAGCTCGGCCGGGTCGCCGCCGGCGGGCGCGGCACGGTCATCCGGGATCGGCTCGACCCAGGCGGTCTCGGTCAGGGGTGCCGGGAGTGGCGTGCTGGCAGGCATCGCCGGCCCGAAGTCCATCGGTATGGCGCGCCGCTGGCGCCCGTTCAGCATGTCGAGGCACACGTTGGTGCAGATGCGGTACAGCCACGAGCGCAGGGCGGAGCGGCCCTCGAAGCGGTCGAGCGAGCGCCAGGCCCGGACGAGCGTCTCCTGGACGGCGTCCTCGGCCTCGAATGGCGAGCCCAGCATGCGGTAGGCGTGGGCGGTCAGCTCGCCGCGGTAACCCTCGAGGCGCTCCGTGTCGGGCGGCGCGACGGGGGATTCTGCGCGGTCAACGGTCGTCAGCTCGGTCATCGGTCACATGCTACCCATGAACCGATCAGTTTTCCGCGCGCCGGCCGTCAGATACTGCGCAAGACATCCAGCCAGCGAGGAGCGTTCAGCGTGGCACTGAGTACCCCCACCGAGTTCATCGACCGCCTGCGCGGCACTGTCGCCGGCCGCGTCATCGGCCCGCAGGACGCCGAATACGACGGCATGCGCGCCGGCATCTACGGGCCGGGACTGCCGGCCGCGGCCATCGTCCAGCCGGCCGACGCGACCGATGTGTCGCGGGTGGTGTCGCTGGCCGCCGAGGACGACATCGAGCTCGCGGTGCGTGGTGGTGGCCATAGCGTCGCGCAGCACAGCTCCACCGACGGCGGGATCCTGCTCGACATGTCCAGCCTCAGGCGCATCGAGATCGACGCAGCGAACCACACCGCGTGGGCCGAGGCCGGCCTGCGGGCCTGGGAGGTGACGTCCGCGGCGGCGGAGCATGGGCTGGCCATTGGCTTCGGAGACACCGGCTCGGTGGGCATCGGCGGCATCACCCTGGGCGGAGGGGTCGGCTACCTGGTACGCAAGCACGGCCTGACCATCGACTCGCTGCTGGGCGTCGAGATCGTGACGGCGGACGGCCAGATCCGCCTCGTGGATGCCGAGCGCGACCCGGACCTCTTCTGGGCGATTCGAGGCGGCGGCGGCAACTTCGGTGTCGTGACCCGCTTCCACTACCGCCTGGTCGAGCTGCCCGGGATCGTGGGCGGGATGCTCCTGCTCCCGGCCACGGCGGAAGTGATCGCCGGCTTCATGGCTGCCGCCGAGGCGGCGCCCGACGAGCTGTCGGCGATTGTCAACGTCATGCAGGCGCCACCAATGCCGTTCCTCCCCGAGGAGCGCCACGGCGAGCTGGTGGTGATGGCGATGATGGCCTTCGCCGGCCCTGAGGAAGAGGCGCCGCAGGTCCTCGCCCCGTTCCGCGCCCTGGCGGAGCCGCTTGCGGACTTCCTCAAGCCGATCTCCTACGCGGAGATGTTCCAGGAGGAGGGCGGCCCGGAGGGCGAGCACCCGGTGGCCGTCTCGCGGACCCTGTTCACCAACGAGATCGACCACGAAACCGCGCAGATGGTCATCGACCGCCTCAACGCCCACGTTGCCGCGAGCGACGCGATGATGAGCGTCGCGCAGCTGCGCGTGCTGGGCGGCGCCTATGGACGTGTGCCTGCCCACGCGACTGCCTATGCGCATCGGTCGAGCCGGATCATGATCAACGTCGCGGCCCTCTTCCCCGCCGGTTCCGATCCATCCGTCCATCAGGCGTTCGTCGCCGACCTGGCCGCCGCGCTCGACCAGGGGGACGCGGGGCACTACGTCAACTTCATCGGTGTGGAGGGCTCCGATGACCCTCGGCTTGGCTATCCGGCTGCGACATGGGAGCGGCTGGTGGAGGTGAAGCGGCGGTATGACCCGACCAACCTGTTCCACCGCAACCACAACGTGGCACCGTGACGATGGCCGAGCCGAGCAGCGTCGAGCTGAACCCCGACTTCAGCAGCCCGGACGCGACCGCCACGCCGTGGCGCGAGGTCGAGCGGCAATTGGCGGCGGCCGAGATCTTCTGGATCTCCACGGTTCGGCCCGATGGGCGGCCGCACGTGACGCCCCTGATCGCCATGTGGATGGACGATGCCTTCTTCGTGTGCAGCGGTCCGACCGAGCGCAAGGTCAGGAACCTCGCCCAGAACTCGGCGTGCGTGCTGACGACCGGCGCGGGTGCCATCGACAGCGGGCGCGACATCGTCGTCGAGGGCTTCGCCGAGCGGGTCACCGACCGCGCGGTCCTCGAACGCGCCGCGGCGGCCAGTGCTGAGAAGTACGGCCCACCGTTCGACTTCCGCGCCACCGACGGCGGCTTCGCGCAGGGAGGGGCCGGTGAGGCGCACGTCTTCCGCGTCCGCCCGGTGACCGTCTTCGCGTTCGGCAAGGGCGAGACGTTCAGCCAGACGCGCTACCGCTTCAGCTAGACCCCAGAGCGAGGACACTACCGTGGCGACCTTCCGCACCACCCTCCGCCAGTCCGGCAAGACGGCGACCGGCATCGAGATCCCCGCCGAGGTCGTCGAGGGGCTCAACGCCGGCAAGGTGCCGCCGGTCGTGGTGACGGTGAACGGCTACGCGTATCGCGGCACCGTCGCGGTGATGGGCGGTGCCTACATGATCGGGTTCAACGCCGACCATCGGGCCGCGTCAGGCATCTCCGGCGGCGACGAGATCGAGGTGGACGTCGAGCTCGACACCGAGCCGCGCACGGTCGAGATTCCCGACGAGCTGGCTGCAGCGCTGGCAGCTTCCCCAGAGGCCCGCGCCACCTTCGAGAAGCTCTCCAACAGCAACAAGGGTTGGCACGTGTCGCAAGTCACTGGTGCCAAGACCGATGAGACCCGCGAGCGACGCATCGCGAAGTCGATCGAGGCGCTTCGCGAGGGCCGCCCGCGCTAGAAGCGGACATGCCCTGACATGATCATGCGGGTCGACGAGCAGGCATGGGGCCACTTCGTCACCTTCAGCGATCCGGATGGCAACAGCTGGGCGCTCCAGCAGCTCCCGAAGCGCAGCTAGCCGGCAGCCTCCCGGTCGCGGATGAGACGCGGGAGCAGCATCCGCGCGGCTATGACGATGAGGAACAGGGCGAAGAGCCGTCGGAGCACGACATCGTCCAGCGAGAGCGCGAAGAGGCTCCCTCCCAGCGCGCCGATGACGCCGCCGACGGCGAGCAGCAGCGCATCCCGGAGGGATAGGCTTCCCCTGCGGTAGTTCGTCCACGACCCGACGAGCGCGGCCGGGATCATGACCACGAGCGAGGTGCCCTGCGCCACGTGCTGGTCGAACCCAAGGAAGAGGACCATCGCCGGGACCACCACGACACCGCCTCCCACGCCCAGCAGACCCGCGAAGAAGCCGGCGGCCACACCGACGGCGAGCAGGCCCAGGAGGATCGGCACCTGGTCGATGCTGGTCATTGGACGAGCAGAACGACGCCCACGATGGCGACGTAGAGGCCGAAGATGGTCGACAGCCGCTCATTGCTCAGGCCGTGCATCAGCCGCGTGCCCAACTGCACGCCGAGCATGCTGCCAGCAACCAGCATCGCGGCGGCGAGCAGATCGAGGTTGTCGGTCCGTCCGAATATCACCGCTCCGACCGCAGCGATGGGGACGATCGCGGCGAGTGACGTTGCCTGCGCTCGCTGCTGGAGGAAGGTCGCGAACAGCACCATCGCCGGCACCATGAGGATCCCCCCGCCGACGCCGAAGAGACCGCTGAAGATGCCCGCGGCGAGCCCGATGCCGACGAGGATGAACGACGCAGGGCGGTGCACGCCATGATGGTAGAAGCAACGCGGGAGGTTGGATGCGGATCATTCGCTACCGGGGGAACGCCGGTCCCGCCTGGGGCGTTCTCGACTCCGCCGACGAGGTTCGCGCAGTGGCGGGCACTGCGTTCGGCGATCGGTTCGAGATCGGCGATGTGGTCGGCGCGCTGGCCGATGTGACCCTGCTCGCGCCCGCCACGCCGTCGAAGGTGATCTGCGTGGGCCGCAACTACCGAGAGCACGCCGCTGAGTTCGACAACGCCGTGCCCCAGGAGCCGCTGCTCTTCATGAAGCCGCCGTCCTCGGTCATCGGTCCGGGAGCGGCGATCCACTATCCGAACATCTCGAAGCGCGTCGACCCGGAGGCGGAGCTGGTCGTGGTCATCGGTCGCGAGGCGCACCGGGTCAGCGCCGCGGAGGCCATGGCGTACGTCGGCGGCTACACCTGCGGCAATGACGTGACCGCCCGCGACATCCAGAAGGCGGACGAGCAATGGACGCGGGGCAAGGGGTTCGACACGTTCTGCCCCATCGGCCCGTGGATCGAGACGGAGCTGGACCCGGCCGACCTGCGGGTGACCTGTGCCGTCGACGGCGCGCTTCGCCAGGACGGCCGGACGCGGGACCTCATCTTTCCGATCCCGCTCCTGATCGAGTACATCAGCCGCTTCACCCGGCTGCTGCCCGGCGACCTGGTCATGACCGGCACGCCGGCGGGGGTCGCACCGATGGCGGTCGGCAGCACGGTCACCGTCCAGATCGAGGGGATCGGGGCGCTGTCGAACCCGGTGGTGGCCGAGCCGGACTGACTCCGCGATAGCCGCGCGTTCGATATATCGGCCGAACGGCGCGTGACCGCCCGGCTGCGCTGCGTTCGTTCGATATATCGGTCCGTGGTGAGCGGGGACCGCCCCCGGAAGCACGCCTGCGCTCACCGGCGTTCGATATATCGGCCAAACCGCGCGCCAACGCCGCGCCCTGCAAGAACCGTTCGAACTATCGAACGATGAGTTCCGCCAGCGGTCGCCGTCTAAGTTGACAGGCGCTGTCACGCACCCCGCGTACACTGCGCCCTTCGCATTGATTCGACAGAGGAACGCAGACCGAGCATGACCACCGAGACGGCATCCCACGATCGCGCGCCAATCGAGCTCCCGCATCGCGTCAGGATGGAGATCCTGTGGGCGGTGCTGCTCGGCATCTTCCTGGCCGCGCTGGACCAGACCATCGTCGGCACCGCGCTGCCCAAGATCGTCACGGATCTGCAGGGCAACGACGTCTACGTCTGGGCCTTCACTTCGTATCTGCTGACAGCCACCGTCTCCGGCCCCATCTACGGGAAGCTGTCCGACATCTTCGGCCGGCGGCCCATCTTCATCATCGGGGTGTCCGTCTTCCTGCTGGGCTCGATCCTGTGCGGGATCAGCGGCACGATGTGGCAGTTCCTCCTCTTCCGCGGCATCCAGGGACTGGGCGCCGGCGCCCTCTTCCCGATCGCGCTGGCGATCATCGGCGACATCTTCTCGCCGTCCGAGCGGGGCAAGTACCAGGGCTTCTTCGGGGCCGTCTTCGGGGTGAGCTCGCTCATCGGCCCGGCCATCGGCGGGATCATCACCGACACCGTCGGCTGGCACTGGATCTTCTTCGTCAACGTGCCCATCGGGGCGGTGGTGCTCGTCATCATCTGGCGCACCCTGCCCACCCATCGCGAAGAGGGCGCCGACCGCCACATCGACTATGCCGGAGCGGCGCTCCTGGTGGCGGCGCTGGTGCCGATCCTGATCGGCTTCACCAATAAGCAGTTCGGCGACTGGACCGATCTCGACGTCGGCGGCCTGATCGCCATCGGTCTGGCCCTGGCGGCGGTCTTCGTGTGGGTCGAGTCCCGGGCGCACGAGCCGATCGTGCCGCTCGGCCTCTTCCGGATCCGCACCTTCACCGACCAGCGTCATGGCCATGTTCCTGGCGGCGATCGGGCTTCTTCGCGGCGGTCGTCTTCCTGCCGCGCTGGTTCCAGGTGGTGGCCGGCGCATCGGCCACCGAGTCCGGCTACCAGATCCTGCCGCTCCTCGGCGGGCTCATCATCTCGGCCATCAGCGCCGGGCAGATCGTCGCCCGCACGGGGCGCTACAAGGCGCTCATCACCGGCGCCCTGCTGGTGATGGCGGTCGGCCTCTTCCTGCTGACCAATATCCGGCCCGATACCCCGGAGCCGCTGCTCTGGCTATGGATGGCCATCACCGGCCTCGGCGTGGGTCCAACGTTCGCCGTCTTCACCCTGGCCGTGCAGAACGCCGTGCCGATCCGCTCGCTGGGGACGGCGACCAGCAGCCTGACCCTCTTCCAGCAGATCGGCGGCACGGTGGGCCTGGCGATCACCGGCACCCTGTTTGGCTCGACGCTGCTGGAGCAGATCCCGAAGCAAATCACCGCGGCGGGCGTGCCGGCCCAGTTCGCGAATCAGTTCACGCGCGGTGGCGACACCTCGGCCTTCAACGACCTGACCTCGGTCGGCGACCTGGGGGCGGCCATCCTGGCGCAGGTGCCGGACGACGCGAAGGCGTTCGTCCAGCCGATGATTCCCGCGATCGTGGACGGCATCCACCAGGCCTTCTCGCTTGCGACGGCCTCCACCTTCTTCGTGGGAATCGTGACGGCCATCATCGCCGCGATCATCATCCAGCTCGTCATGCCGGCCGGGAAGATGGGCACCTCCGAGGAGCAGCACCGGGCGGCCGGGAACTAGGCGGGGACATCCTCGGCCGCGGCGACGTCGGGGGCCACGGACGCGAGCTGGCGGCGCAGCCAGATCAGCGCCACGTCCTTGGCCTTTGCCTCGAGCATGACGTCGAGCGGCGCCGCGGCCGCGTGGTGGAGCTCGAGGAAGTCCCACGGCGACACAAGGTCGGCATGCGGGCCGAGGGCCGGCGTCACCACGCGGTCGCGGAGCCGCCGCGTTCCCGGCATGGGTCGCCGCACCGTCTCGACCGATACCCGCGGGCTCGAGAGGTGGACCTTCGGGCGAACCCCCGGCGCCCAGGTCGCCATCGCGGCGGCCAGCGCGTCGGTCGCCGCCAGGCCCGGCGTGGGGAGGATGCGGTCGTGATGCCAGTCGAGGACGACCCGCACGCCGGTGCGGCGGTGCAGCTCCAACACGTCGCCGGCTGAGAAGAGGCGCTCGTCATTCTCCAGGCCCAGCCGTGCCCGGGCGCGGTCGCCAAGGCGCTCCCACGCTGCCGCCCAGCGGTCGAGCGCGGCTTCGGGCTCGCCGTACCGTCCGCCGACATGAACCACCACGGTCGCCTCGGGCCCGCAGCCCAGGGCGTCCAGCAGCGCCGCACCGGCTTCCAGCTCGGCGAGCGACGCGTCCCGCAGCCGCTCGTCCGGGCCGTTGATGACGGTGTACTGGCCGGGGTGCAGGGAGAGGCGGAGTCCCATTGCCGTGGCGCGCGCGCCCAGTGCCGCGAGCTCCGGGCCGCACGCGTCGATCTGGCGCCGGTAGTCCAGATCGGGCAGGTCGGGATGCGTCCCGTACGGGATGACGTTGCTCGACAGACGGTACATCCGCACCCCGATGCGTTCGAGGTGGTCCCAGATGCCGTGCAGCAGCTCGATCGAATGGCGCAGGTGGGGGCCGCTCTGCCAGCGGCGGTGATCCGCCTCCTTCAGCGGGCCGTCGGCGGCGAGCACCTTGACGGCGAACCCCAGGCGATACGGGACAGGTGGCATACGCCACCTGATACGCATGCGGAATGCCTCCGGATGGACGGTGCGCGAGAATGCCACGGTGACCATCCCTGAGGAACGCCGGCTCGTCACCGTGCTGTTCGCCGACCTGGTCGGCTTCACGAGCCGATCCGACGCGAGCGACCCGGAGGACGTGCGCGAGATGCAGCGCGCCTACTTCGAGGCGGTGGCAGCAGAGGTGCAGCGCTACGGCGGGACGGTCGAGAAGTACATCGGCGACGCGGTGATGGCGCTGTACGGCGCGCCGCAGGCCCACGACGACGACGCAGAGCGCGCGCTCCACGCGGCGCTCGGCATCCGCGGGGCGGTCGCGGGACTGGCCTCCGGCCTCGAGGTGCGCATCGGGGTCAACACGGGCGAGGTGGTCGGCGGTGCCGGCTCAGGGCCACAGGCCCACGAGTACACCGTCACCGGCGACGCGGTGAACGTGGCGGCGCGCCTCCAGCAGGCAGCCGAGCCGGGCGAGATCTTCGTCGGGCCGACCACGCGGCGCCTGGCGGCCGAGGCCTTCGACTTCGCCCCGCTGCCGCCCCTCGAGCTGAAGGGCAAGCCGGAGCCGGTCGAGGCGTGGCGCCTGGCGCGCGCCCTGCCGCAGCGGCCGCGGGTACGCGGCGGGGAGGCGCCGCTGGTCGGGCGGCGGCGCGAGCAGCTCCTCCTGGAGGCCGCGCTCGAATCGGCGAAGGATGGGCACGGGCTGCTGGTAGGGATGAGCGGGGAGGCGGGGATTGGCAAGTCGCGGCTGGCGCTGGAGCTTCGCCAGCGTGCCGAGGCGGACGGCTTCGAGACCACCTGGGCGGCGGCGTTGTCCTACGCCGCCTCGTTCCCGTTCCACCTCGTGGCCGCGCTCGCGGACCAGCTGCTCCCCCGCGCGGCGGATCGCTCGACCCGCGACCTGCTCCTCGCAGCCGTGCCCGACGCGGATCCCGAGCTGCTGGACCGATGGGCCGCCATCCTGGCGGACATCTCGCGGGGCGCGGATCCGTCCCAGGAGGCCCTCCTGGCCGGCGCGACTCCCGATGCTCGGCAGCGGCTGCTGGTCGGCGCGCTCGGCGCGGTGATCAATGCGCGGGCCGCGGCGCGACCCCAGCTCATCGTGCTGGACGACCTCCACTGGGCCGATGCCTCCAGCCTGTCAGTGCTGGACGAGCTGCTGACCATCGTCCCGCAGGGACCCATCGTCGTGCTGGCGCTGCATCGGCCGGGGTGGAGCAACCGCTGGGCGAGCCGCAGTTTCTACCAGCAGGTCAACCTGGACCGGCTGCGGGACGACGAGGCACGCCAGCTGGTGGCCGCCCTGTCGGCGGGGTCGAGCATCGATGCGGGGCGCACGGACCAGCTGCTCCATCGGTCTGGCGGGAATCCATTCTTCCTGGAGGAGCTGCTGCGCGCGGGCAGTGACGGCACGGCCGCCCTTCCCGAGACCCTCCACGAGCTGCTGCTGGCGCGGATCGACGGGTTGCCGGCGGCGGCGCGGGCGGTGCTCGGCGTGGCGGCGGTGATCGGGATGGAGTTCGGGGCCGAGCTGCTGGCGGCGGTGGAGCCCAGCGAGGGTCTGCCAGAGGCGCTGGCGGCCCTGCAGGCCGATGAGCTGATCGTCGCCCGCGGTGGCGACCTGGGCCAGGCGACCTACGCGATGCGTCACCCCCTGGTGCACGAGGTCGCGTACCGCAGTCTGCTGGTGGCGCGGCGGCGGGTGCTGCACCGGCGCATTGGTGCGTGGCTCGAGGAGCACGGCGGCGAAGAGGCGCTGCCGGCGATCGCCGCCCATTACCGCGACGGCGACGACCCGGACCGCGCCCGCGAGTTCCTGCCACGCGCGGCCGACCGGGCACGACGCATCAACGCGCCCAGCGAGGCCCGGGCAATGTACCTGGAGGCGGCGGACCTGCTGAGCGGGCAGCCGGTGCGACGGGCGGAGATGCTGGAGCGCGCCGCGCACCTCAGCTACCTCGTCGGCGAGATGGGGCAGGCGATCGCACAGGTGAGTGAGGCGGAGCGCCTCTACGCCGAGGCTGGTGAGCGGCTGCACGCACTGGACTGCCATCGCCAGCTGGCGCGCTACTACTGGATGGACGGCCACGGCAAGCAGGCGGAGGCGGAGATCGTGGTCGCCATCCGCGGCCTGGAGGAGTTCCCGCACACCCCCGAGCTGGCGCACGCGTACAGCGCACACGCCCAGCTGCGGATGCTGATGCCCGATCACGCTGAGGGTGAGCGGCTCGCCCGCAAGGCAATCGAGGTGGCCGACGAGGTCGGCAGCATCGAGGCCAAGGTGCACGCGCTCAACAACCTCGGCACCTCGCGCATGGGGCTCGGCGACCCGGGCGGGATCGAGGACCTGCGGACCAGCCTGGCCCTGGCGCTCGAGCACAACCTTCCGGACGACGCGGGTCGCGCCTACACGAACCTGTGTGCGCAGGGCTCGGCCATCTCCTTCTTCGACGTCGACGAGACGCAGGCGCTGTTCGAGGAGATGCTGGCCTATGACCGCAAGGTCGCCCCCGGCGGGGCGTTCGAGCAGTGGCATCGCGCCGCGCAGGCCGAGCAGGGCATCCCGCAGGGTCGCTGGGAGGACGCGGCCGCCAAGCTCAGCGAGCTCGAGTCGATCGTCACCGCCAACCGCTATCTCCAGGTGGACGTGGCGGCCTATGGCGCCCTGCTGGCCGCCTACCGCGGCCGCTGTGACGAGGCGCTGCGCACGATCACGCCGTTCGTCGAGGCGGCGGCCGCGATCGACGACCTCCAGGCGTTCGCACCGGCCCAGCTGGCGCTCGCGCACGCCGAGCGCGGGTCGGGACATGACGAGTCGGCGGTGGCCGCCATTGAGCGCGGCATCAGCCTGCGCGGCGACTCGAGCGAGACGAACCTGAGCTCGTGGTATCTCTTCGAGGCGGTGGACGTGGTCGCCTGGCTGGCTCGTGACATCGGGGCCGACGCGCCGCTGGTGCGGCGCGCGGCCGCGGCGCTGGATGGGCTGACGAGGTCATTCCGTGAGCGGGTCACGCGACCGGGGACCCCGGCCGAGGTGCTGGTGCGGCGCGCCCTGTTCGACGCCGGGGATGCGACCTTGCAGATGCTCGGCGGGGACGGGACGCAGCTGGATCGCCTGCGCGCGGCGGCCGCCGATCTACGGACCTCGAAGCGCGTCTTCGACGCGGCGCGCGCTGAGCTGTGGCTCGCGGAGGCGAGCGGAGACCGCGCGGCGGCTGCCGCCGCGCTCGAGACGTTCACCAGCATTCGCGCGACGGACTACGCGGGTCGGGCGCGGGAGGCCGCGACGGCGACCGGCTGACGCATCGGTCCAAATCGGGCACCTGGACCGATGCGCCTCCGGCGCCCGTTACGGGAAGGTCAGCATCCCGTCGAACCAGATCTGGATGGTGTTCCCGGCGAGCGTCTGATGAATGGTCCCGGACCCGGTGACCCCGGTGAGGCTGCCCGTCGCACCGATCACCGTGAACGTCCCGGTCACGAATGCCGGATTGCCGAACGAGTGGAACGCTCCGGGGGCATTCCCGGAGTTGCCCGGCTTCGATGCGAAGGGGTACTCCTCGTCCAGGGTGATCGTCGAGCCGTCCCCGAAGGTGATGGTGCGGGTCGTGGCGTCATCGGTGAACGTCACCTCGGATGTGAGCCGCCCGAACCGGCCGGCATTGCCGACGCCGTAGCAGGTGAATGAGAACGGCTCCTCCACGAAGGTGCACGGCTCATCCGACGGCGCGCGCTCGAAGTTCTCCTTGACGAAGGCATGGACCGAGATCGTCGTCGCTGCCATGGCCGGCGCTGCGAGCGCCAGCGCGAGCAGGGACATGAGCACCAGGGCACTGATGCGGCGCATGGTTCCTCCCCGTGGGGTGATCGAGGCCATCGATCGCCGCCGTGCGGGCCGGACATCGGCGGTGGAGCAGCATCACCATCCTATGCCCCCGCAGCAAGCCCTCCGCCGCCAGTGGTACGCGCCTTGCCTGATAGCGGTGGGTGACTACGACACCACCCGCGACCGATCCGAACGTCGGTCGCCTGATCGGCGGCCGTTACCGGCTCGACCAGCAGATCGGTCGAGGCGGCATGGCGACGGTCTACCGCGCCCTGGACGAGCAGCTGGACCGGCCCGTGGCCCTCAAGCTCATGCGCGAGCACCTGCTCGAGGACCCTCATTTCGTTCGTCGCTTCGAGGCAGAGGCGCGCCATATGGCGGCGGTGTCCCATCCGAACGTCGTGGCCGTCTACGACGTCGGGACCGATGGTGCGCCGTACATGGTGATGGAGCTCATCGACGGCAGAAACCTGGCGGGCGCGATCGCCGCCGAGGGCCGTCTCGAGGCCACGGAGGCGGCGCGCATTGCCGCTGACGCGGCGGCGGCGCTCGGGGCCGCCCATGCCAGGGGATTGGTGCACCGCGACGTCAAGCCGGGCAACGTGCTCGTCGGCGTGGACGGGCGGGCGCGGGTGGCGGACTTCGGGATCGCGCGCGCGACGGCCGAAGACGGCATGACGGGGACCGGGGCGCTGCTCGGGTCGGTCGAGTACTTCAGTCCGGAGCAGGCGCGCGGCGAGGCGGCGGGACCTGCGAGCGACGTGTATGCGCTGGGTGTCGTGCTCTACGAGATGCTCACGGGCATCAGGCCGTTCACCGGGACAACGCCGTACGCCGTGGCGACGGCGCGCCTCGGCGTGCCCGCGCCGGATCCGCGCGATGTCGCCGCCGACATTCCGGCCCGTCTGGCGGCCATCGTCCAGCGCGCGATGGCTCCCCGGGCCGCCGACCGATACCCGACCGCCGAAGCGCTCCGGCGCGATCTCCTGGCCTGGCTGGACGAGCACGGCGGTCCACCTGCCTCTGTCGCTGTGGCAGGCGTCACCCGGCGATCGCGGTTGCCGGTCATTGCCGCCGCCATCGTCCTCCTGGCCCTCATGGGCTTCGGCGGCGCGCGGCTGCTGGCGCCCGGTGGGGCCGACGAACGTGGCATCGTGATTCCCTCCGTCTCACCGGGCGGCGTGGCCGTCGCCCAGGAGACGCCGACCCCGACGCTGGCACCGACGCCGCGGCCCACCCCAACGCCCACTCCCACCGCGTCGCCAACCCCGGTCCCGCCTGCGCCCGTGCCGCCGGTCGCGACGCCCGCGGCGCAGGCTCCCACCGCGGCCCCTGTCGCGGTCGCGGGACCGGAGGACAGCGTTGGCGCGTTCTACGCGCATGCCGAGGCCGGGAACTTCGACGCGGCCTACAGCCTGTGGAGCGCGCGCATGAAGGCGAACTACCCGCGTCAGCCGAACCTCGACGAACGCTTCGACCAGACGGCCGACATTTCGTTCAGCGCCCTCTACGTGGCGCGCCAGACTGCCTCGACTGCGACGGTCCAGGCGAATTTCACCGAGACGTACGACAACGGGTCGTCGCGGCGCTTCGTCGGCTACTGGGACCTGGTGCGCGTCGATGGCCGATGGCTGCTCGACGCGCCTACCTACTGATGTCGGGCCCGCGTGGGCCTCGACCGCGCATGGCAACAGACGGCCCAACCGGCACGAAGATTCTCGTGGTCAACGACACGGAGGAGATCCTCGAGCTCTTTCCGGACATCGTCGAGGGGCTGGGCCACCGGCGTTGGGGCTTCCCAAGAAGCTCGCCTAATCCCAGAGCCCTCGTCGAGCGTCCTCTAAAGCCTCGAGGAGCACCAGGTCGCCGCCGCGACTCAGGATTCGCTCCTCGAGGCGAGCGAGCATTTCGGCAGCCCTCACCCGCACCTGTGCGCGTTCGGCTTCTCCCGAAATCTGTTCCAGCGCGTGGCGCGTGGTGACCTCGATCGTCCGGACGGCGAGCAAATCGACCTCTCTGTCACCCATCTTGGACCCAAGTACGCAAATGACATGCCGGGCGCTTTCCCCGGCATTCCGGCCCGGAATTTGCTACTCCTATGACGGCGACCCCGACCGCTCTGGTCGGCGCGCCCGGAAACGGACCAGGAGGTAGGGACCTATGGAATGGCTCACATGGCTCATCGTGGGAGCGATTGGTGGATGGCTTGGCGGCCTGCTCGTCAAGGGCGATGAAGGCCTCGGCGTGGTCGGGCATATCGTGCTCGGCGTCGTGGGAGCGCTCATTGGCGGCTGGGTTGTCAGCCAGGTAACCGGCAACGATCCGATGGATGGCGTGTTCGACGTGAGCACCATCCTCACGGCCGTCGTAGGCGCCGTGGTGCTGGTCGTCATCGCCAACATGGTGATGGGCAATCGCCGCACCGGCAGCGGCCCCGTCTAACCCCGAAGCCTGCATCGCCCCGGACCAGGCTAGTCCCCCTGGTTCCGGGGCTTCTTCATGCCCGCGGACTAGGCGATGGGGAGCCTCCCGAAGACCCGGACGACGGCGTCGCAGCACTCCGCACAGCGCTCGTTGAGCCCCGGGCCCGTCTCACCCTCCTTCACCGGCCAGATGCTCGCGCGTCGATACACGACCACGCGCCCGCAGCCGGTGGGCTCGCCGGATCGGATGATCAGATGCCACTCCAACGGGTCGGCATCAAGATCGCGGACCCAGACCTCGGCCGGTCGCCGCGGGTTGGAATCGGGCCTGCTCATCCGATCATCTCGCGCAGCCGCTGCGCGTCGCGCGGGGCATGGCCACCGATGTCGTTGTTGAAGTAGACCCACGACGGGACCCCGGCGGCAGCCCAGGCACGCAGCCGCTCCGCCCAGGCACGAAGCACGTCCGTGGCGTAGCGACCTCCATAGCGCCCACCCTCCCCGTGGAACCGGACGTACGCGAACGGTCCGACATGAACGGGATCCGGCATCGAGGCCGGCATGTCGTGCAGGCACAGGGCGACGCCCGATTCCGCCAGCAGGCGATACGCGTCCGGCCGGTTCCACGATGGGTCCCGGAACTCGATCGCCTGTAACCGGCCCCCCGGCAGCGCCGCCAGGAATCCCGACAGCCGCTCCAGGTTGGCCTTCCAGCGGGGCGGCAGCTGGTAGAGCATCGGTCCCAGGCGGCTCTCCAGGAGCTCCGCTCGTGACCACAGTCGAGTGAGCGGCTCAACGGGGTCGCGCAACCGCTTCGTGTGCGTCAGGTAGCGGCTGGCCTTCACCGCCATGCTGAAGCCGGGCGGCAGGCGCCACCGCCACGCCGCGAAGGTGGCTGCCTGTGGCAGGCGGTAGAAGCTCGCATTGAGCTCGACGGTGTCGAACTGCTGCGCGTAGAACTCCAGCCACCGCTTGGCGGGCAGGTCCGAGGGATAGAAGTCACCGCGCCAGTCGCTGTACTGCCAGCCTGAACAGCCGATGCGAATCGAGCTCATCGGTGGGCTCCGGGGCGCAAGGGGAGGGCGGCGGACGATCGCCACGCCGCCCCCGGGGCCAGGTCAGCCGACAGCGGCGCCGGTCAGCTCGGCCTTGCGCGCGGCCATGCGGTCGCCGAGGGCCTGGAGCTCATCGGCGTCGAAGACGGAGCGCGCCTGCTTGAACATCTCGCCCTCCTCTTCCTCGATGTGGTGCTCGATGTTCTCCTTCATGACCGTGAACTTGGCAGCCCAGCGCTCATCGGTCACGTCGGTCGCCTCGAGCTCCGCCATGACGGTGTCGACGACGTTGTGCTCCTCGTAGGCCTCGTTCACGATCTCCTTGGCCTTCGGATGCTCCTTCAAGGCGGGATAGAAGATCGTTTCCTCGATCTCCTCGTGCACGGTGAGCTCCTGCTTGATGGTGGCGAGCAGCTCGGGGCGGGTCTTCTCAGCGCGCTCGGTGGTCGCGTCCCCTTCTTCGAGCAGCTTCTTGACCCTGTCGTGGTCGGCCTTCAGCAGCTGAATCGCGTCCATGGGTTTAGGTCTCCAGTGGGGTGCGTATGGTGCCCCGGCGCACCACCGATTCTGGTCCGGCGTGCCGGGAGATTGACGAGCCGCTCACTGGCAAGCCGCATGCCGACCGGCGTGGCATGCGCTCTGCGTTGCTCCGCGGCGCATTCCAACGCCGAAGCAGGGGGCCTCATGCCGGGCATCCACCTTCCCCAGCGCATCCTCGATGGTGACTTCGGCGGCTGGCTGAGCGACGCCATGCGGCGTCGCCGGCTGAGCACCCGAGCGGTGGCGATGCGCACCGGCATCAACCACACCACCATCTCCCGGCTCATGCGCAACGCGCGCGAGCCGGTCCTCTCGACCGCCATCGCGCTGCTCCGCCTGCTCGGCCGAGATCAGGGAGCTGCCGTCACGCCGGCCGCGACCGCGGACGACCCGAAGAAGGCCGCCTGACCCGGGGATTCCCACGGGGTGGGAGTAGCGGACACCTAATTGCGTTGTCTGCGACGGGTGGGACGGCCGGCCACGCTCGCGCGCCGGGGCGTCTCCGCCGCTCCCACGCGGCGTCGATTCCGCATTTGACTCTCCGATACCTGCGCCCCACGGGAACCGGGGCGGCCAGGTCAGCCGCGCAAGAGGGCGCTCAGCGGGGAGCCCAGAACGGCTCAGCTCCCTGGGCGAAGCCAGAACGAGGCGCCGACCCGCTCTCCGACCAGGATGGCCGGCGGAGCAGCTCAGTCGCCGGTCTGGGAGTGGGGCGCCGCCACCGGCTTGGACTCCGGGGAGTCGCGCTGCCGGAGGAAGATCGACAGCACGATCAATGCCCCGACCGCCAGGAACTCGCTCTGCCAGTTCTGGAGCGACTCGAACCAGAATCGGGAGGTGGTCAGGTATTCCAGCGCCGACACCGCCTGACCACCATGGGCCAGCTGCTCGGCGCTGTAGTCGCCTGCCCCGGTGATGGCGTGCAGCGCGAACGAGAGGAAGAAGATGCCGAACAGCGCGATCGTCAGCGAGTGCTCGTACAGCGCGAGGATCAGCCCACCCCGGCGCACCGGCCATGGCAGGTCGCGCCGCCGCTTGTCGACGGTTGAAGGGTCGTCATCGGTCCGTTCGCCGGCATCGGGGTCCTTCGACTCCGCCGAGCCGCGACTCACCAGGATGGCGGTCAGCAGGACGTAGGCGCCCATCTGGAGGAACTCGCTCTCCCAGTTCTCGAAGACTGCCTCACCGAAGTTCGGGGTGCCCAGGTACGCCAGCAGACCGATGGCCGCCGCCCCATGGTCCAGCTGCTCGTGGTTGTAGGTATCCCAGCCCACGAACGCCAGACCGATCAGCGTGGCGCCGAAGATGGCGAACATCGAGACCGCGAGGCCATGGTCGCGCAGCAGCTTCATGGCGGCTCCCCTCGCAAGTCCGCGGCCAGCCGCGGGGACGCTGGCTGCCCCGCTCAGCGCGTGGGCTGCAGCCAGAACGTGGCGCGCCCGTCTGACTCGCCGACGAGCACGAGACCGGCATCCGTGCGTGCCGCCCCGCGCACCGTCGTGCCGCGTTGGCCCGGCTCCGCGCCGACCGCCGATGGGGCGAAGGGCAACGTGCTCCATGCCGCGCCATCGGTGGATGCGAACACCTGACCGAACCGCTCCACGCGACCTTCGCTGCACGGGTACGAGAAGGTCGTCGGGGCGACCACCACGTCCCCGGCCGCGATCACGTCCCTGATGAGCTCGCGACACTCGAGGTCAGCCTCACGAGCCGCCCTCAGCTCGACGGTGCCGGATTCCGTCCACCGCAGCCCGTCGGCGGAGGTCCATGACGCGGTGGAGGCACCCTGCCCCGGGCCCATGGCCACCCAACCCGTCCCCAGCGGAGCGACGAAGAGGCTGCCCACCGGCGACACGTCGGCCTCGGACCACGTGCGCCCGTCCGACGAGGCGAAGGCGGCGGTCTCGTCCGAATCTGCCGAGGGGCGGATGGCGACGGCAACGAACCCCTCCGGCCCGGCGGCGACAGTTGCCCAGAAGCCAAGCGGCGGCGGCGCGTCAACGCGCTCGAAATCCTCGCCCGGTGAGGCGTGCCACAGCTCTGGAACCTCGCTGGCGGGTCGCACCAGGGCCAGCGCGCCGGCCTCGCCGACCACGACCTGCTGGATCCCGCCGTCAATCCCCAGGTCGCTCTCGCCCCAGCTGACGCCGTCGTCGCTCGACCACGCCATCAGCCGGTCGTGCATGCCGTCATCGCCCGGCAGGTTCCCCAGCGCGACGAGCTGCCCGTTGATTTCCACGACTGTGTGGAGGAGCGCGCCCTCGAAAGTGCCAGCGGGGGTCGCGTCCCGCCACGCGCGACCATCGTCCGAGCGCCAGACACGGCCGTCAGCCGCCTGCGGACCGACCCTGTTCAGGGTCCTGGTGGGAAAGCGCGACTCCCACCGCCACGTAGCCCGACGCACTGGCCGTCACGTCGTAGGCCGCCGCCAGGCCGCCATCGGTCGCGAAGCTGGCCACCTCGGTCCACTCGACCGGCACGCCGGGCGTGGCAGACGGCCCGGCGGGGGTCGTGGCGCCGGTGTCGAGCGATCCGTGGGGTCCCGCGGATCCACTTCCCGATGGCTCGGCCGTGCCGCCCTGCGCGCCGGAGCACGCCACCAGGCCGATGAGAAGGGCGACCGAAATCACCCACCCGCTATGCCGCACGGCGAGGTTGCGGTCCGAGCTACATCCCGCCGAAGAACTTGTTGATGCGGTCTGTGTCGTCGCTGAAGGCCCACCGCTCGGTGACCTTGCCGTCCTTCATGTGATAGATCTCGGCGGTCCGGTACACGAGCGACTGGTCGCCCAGGGTCGCCGTGGCGGTGACCAGCTGGATGACGTGCTCGTCGTTGCCGACGACGTCATGCGTCTCGGTGGTGATGGTCCCGCCCTCCGGCATGCTCGCGAAGCGCTCCATGAGCGCCTGCTTGCCGCGGATCGGCTCGTCGCGGCCGATTTCGTGCCAGGCGACGTCGTCGGACAGCTGCTCGAAGGCCGCCGTCATGTCGCCGCTTTGCTCGGACTTCCGGGCGATCTCGCGGATGAGCGCTGCGTTTGGATGGTCGGCCACTGGTTGCATCTCCTGATCTATGGGAGGAGCAGCGTATATCCACGAGGGTGCCGTGCATAGGCCCACGCGGCCGTTGGGCCGAACCCCGCGTCCGCCGATGCGCGGTGGCGCATGCAGCAGCCAAGATGAGGCTCGCCCATGCCGGACCGATGCGCCGGGGCACATCAATGGACCACGACCGGCCGAACATCGGGGACTGCCTGGCCGTTACATGCGCGGGGACGCATGGGCGCCCGCAGGCCCCGAGGCGGTGAGGATCCCCTCCACGATCGTCCTTGCCGCGCAGGCCGTCGAGCCACTCACCGGGGATGCCGGCGACTCCCCAGCGGAGCCCGGCAAGGCCGCCGGCGATGCACGCGGTGGTATCGGTGTCGTGGCCGAGCCGCACGCAACGCTCGATGGCATCGCGGTACGAGGTCCCCGCCGCGAACGCCTCCCACGCCGACCAGAAGCTGTCGACCACCCAGCCACCGCCCGGCTTTCGAAGGTTGGACCGATGCGCCAGCAGGCCGCGCAGCACGGCTGCGTCCTCCGGCCGCGTAGCGTACGCGGCCAGTAGCCGGTCGACGGAGCGGGCGAGCACCGCCTCCGGGTCCTCCTGCGGCCGCTCCAGCAGCCCGCGCACGATGAGCACGTACAGCGCGCACGCCACCTGGCAGTTGGTGTGGCCGTGGGTCACGCGGCTGGCGAGATGGGCTTGCTCGACCAGCGTCGCGTCGTCCGTTTCGTCGCTTACGAGGCCGAGCGGCAGGATGCGCATCAGGCTGCCGTTCCCCTGGTCGCGCTCGCCCGTGCCGCCGGCATCGGTCGCCGTGACACCGGCACGCAGCCGGCTGAGCGCCGAGGCGGTCGCGCCGCCGATGTCGAACGCCCCGTCGCCGTCGGGGGTGTAGGCCTGCGCATCGGTCCAGGCGAGGGCGCGGCGACCCTGGTCCTCGGGGTCGAAGCCGACGCTGAGCAGCGAGTCGAGGAGGGAGAGCATGAGCGCGCCGTCGTCGCTCCACGTGCCGGCCGGCTGGCCGTGGGCGCCGTGCCCGCGCAGCTCGACCACGCGGCCCGGGTCGGGCGCGCTGAACTCGTACGGCACCCCGATCGCGTCGCCGACGAGATGCCCGTATACCGCCGCGCGGACCGCGTCACTCATCGGTCGCGACCCAGGGCAGGGGAGCGCCGCACGCCCCGCATTCATAGTCCGGTGACTCCTCCCCGATCATGCAGCCGCCGATCGCTAGCTCCCCGCGCTCCGCCGCCTCCAACGCCTCGGTCGTCGGGTAGCCGTACAGGACGCGCAGCGGGGCAGAGGCGCCACACCGTGGACAGGGCGGGAGCGGTGTGGTGGGTGGCTTGATCACGTGGCCATCATGCCCAGGTCTGCGTGACAGCTCGCGTGTCGCGCCGAAGGCGCATCGGTCGGGTGAGGACAGGGCATGATGTGGCCGCCCAACGCCATCCCAACAGAGGTACTCCATGGGACTCCGATCCATCCTGCTCATTGCGGCGGTCATCTGCTTCGTCCTCGCCGCCATCGGCACATCGCTGGGGAGCATCGCCCTGGTGCCGCTCGGCCTCGCCTTCTTCGCCGGCGCGTTCCTGGTCGGCGAAGGCGGTCTCAAGATCGGGCGCTGAGGCGAAACACCACAAGGGGAGAGGTCATGACCGCTACTCCGGGCATCGGCCCGAACGACATGTTCACCGTCCAGCGCATGGGCGCCGAGGACGGCCCGTACCCCTTCAGCACGCTCCAGGCGCAGGTGCGGGAGGGCCTGATCAAGACCTCCACCATGGTGCGCCGTGGTGACAGCGCTTTCTTCCCGGCGGGCGAGATCCCCGGCCTCTTCTCCCAGAAGGAATGGATGGTCGCGCTCCTGCTCTCCCTCCTCCTTGGCTACTTCGGGGTCGACCGCTTCTACCTCGGCCAGATCGGCCTGGGGATTCTGAAGCTGGTGACGATCGGCGGGCTGGGGATCTGGTGGATGATCGACGTGGTGATGATCGCGACCGGGAGCCTGCGGGATTCCGAGGGCCTGCCGCTGCGCCGGTAGGTGCGTCGGCGGCCGCGCCGGTTTTCCCTGGAGCGGTTCTAACGGCGAACGAGAGCCAGACCGATGGCCGGATTGTTCCGCCAGGTGACCGCAGCGGAGACCGAACGGGTCCGATCCGGCGGTTGGACCTCCGTAACGGTCACTGGAGGGAACATCTGCCGCGCCCCGCCCGCCCCGCCCCCGGCCCCCGCGACTCCCATCGGTAGAGTGTCCCCATGCCTGACGCACACGACTTCGACTTCGAGTTCGGGACCTGGTCCACGGAGCTCCGGCTGCTGCCCGCGCCACTCACCGGGTCCACCCAGTGGATCGAGGGGCGTGGCACGACGCTGGTCCACCCGATCTGGGACGGCCGCGCCAACCTCGTCGAGCTGACCGCGGACATGCCGATCGGTCGAGTCGAGGCGCTCTCGCTCCGCCTCTTCGACGCAGCCACGGGGCAGTGGAGCATCAACGTCGCGACGGCACGCGCCGGCGCGATGAGCCCGCCGCTGATCGGCGCCATGAACGACGGGCGCGGCGAGTTCCTGGGCCACGAGACGATGGACGGCCGCGATGTGGTGGTCCGCTTCCTCATCGCGTACGACGGCGGGGACACGATCCACTTTGAGCAGGCGTTCTCGGTGGACGCCGGCGCGACCTGGGAGACGAACCTCGTCGCCACCGACACACGGGTCCCGGACGAGGACTGACCCCACCCTGCCCCGGGCTCCCCGGGTTTTCCCCGGAGCGGTTCTAACGGCGAACGCAGAGCCGTCCCAACGGTCGGAACATTCCGCTAGCTGACCATCGCGGCCACCGAGCCCCCGCGGATCGTCGCTACGGTCACTGGACGGAACACGCGCGCGGAACCGCCGACTAGACTCGACCGATGCCGCAGACCGTCTCCCACCCCGAGCGCGTGATCTTCGAGGAGGCCGGGGTGACGAAGGGCGACGTCGTGGCGCACTACGAGCGGGTCGCGCCGCGGATGCTCGAGTTCATGGCCGGCCGGCCGCTCACCGTGCAGCGCTTTCCGCGGGGGATCGGTGCGCCGGGGTTCATGCAGAAGAACGTGGCCGACCACTACCCGGAGAGCATCGGTCGATACAAGGTCCCCAAGCAGGACGGCGGCACGACGGTCTACCCGGTGGTCCACCAGGCCGATGACGTGGCCTACCTCGCCAACCAGGGCACCATCACCTTCCACATGTGGCTGTCCGGGACCGATGCGCCGGAGCGCCCCGACTGGCTCGTCCTCGACCTCGACCCGGAGGCCGGTGATGCCGATGGTGCGCGCCACGCCACCGCCCGGGTCCACGACCTGCTCGCCGAGTTCGGGGTCGATGCGTTCGCCGTGGCCACCGGCTCCAAGGGCTTCCATGTCTGGGTACCGATCGGCGGCAAGCTCCATTACGAGGAGGCCGCTACCGTCGCCCGCGCGCTCGCCGAGCTGGCTGCCATCCGCGACCCGGAGCGGCTCACCGTCGAGTTCCTGAAGAAGGACCGCCGCGGCCGCGTCTTCGTGGACTGGCTGCGCAATGCGCCGGGGGCCACGGTGGTCGTGCCGTTCTCGCTGCGGCCCACGCCGCTCGCCTCGGTCGCCGTGCCCATCACCTGGGACGAGCTCGCCACCGCCGACCCCGACGGCTGGCACCTTGGCGACATCGACGACCGGCTGGGGATCGCCACGGACCTCAAGCCGCAGCGGCTTCCCGTGGACAAGATCGTGGCTGCAGCGCGTGAGGCGGGAGCGGACCTGGAGACCACCGTGGACCGATTCGGCCGCCGCACGCCCCGCGGCGGCTGACGCTCAATCCCGGGGAAGCAGGGCTGGTCGAGTGTGCTAGCATTGCACACGCGATGGCACACTCCGACCTCGTCCGGACCAATGTGACGCTCCCAGCCGACCTTCTCGACCAGGTCGATCGGCTGGCGGGGCAGCGCGGCCGCAGCCGATACGTCGCCGAGGCTGTCGCGCAACGGGTGCGACGCGACGCCCTGGGGGCGGCGATCCGCGAGACCGCCGGTGCGATGCGCGGCCAGCCCGGCGCCATGACGCCCACCGAGGTCGTCGCCTTCGTCGACGAGCTGCGCCGCGACGACTCCGCGTAGGGCGGAACCGTGCGCTACCTGCTCGACACGACGCTCCTCATCGACCACGCCAACGGCCACGAGCCGGCGACCACCCTCCTCCGCCGCCTGTACGAGCAGGGCGCGGAGCTCTTCACCTGCGAGGTGGTCGTCTGCGAGGCGATGTCCGGCGGGACCGATGACCAGCGCGCCATCCTGGCCCGCCTCATCGAGCCGCTCGAGTACGTGGCCACGGATCCCGCCTCTGCCCGAGCCGCCGGCGAGGCACGTCGCATCCGCCGCGATGCCGGCGGTCGGCTGGGGCTGGGTGACGCGTTGATCGCCGCCGTTGCCGGGGAGCTGGGAGCCACCATCGTGACCCGCAACCGCCCCGACTTCGAGCGCCAGGGCGCATCGGTCCTGGCCTACTGACGTCCGTACTTCTACGGATGCGCGACGCCGCTGAACCTGCTTTGCTGCCGGGCCACGAGTGGACGGCACGCCACCCCGGCCGGTCGTAAGCTCACCCGCACCCGCCGCTCCTACCGACGCGGCGACAAGAGGGGAACGCCCTTGCATTCGCTTTCGCTGATCATCCGTCGCCTCGCGACATCGGCCTTGCTCGCGCTGACCGTGTTCGCCACCTCGGCTCACGCGGTGGCTGCCGCGGATGCGCCCAACAGCTGCGCGGCGGCCACCACGGCGAGTCCCATCAACACCTGGCTGCGCGGTGACATCAGCAGCGGTACGGATACCGATTGGTATCGGTTCCAGAAGGCCTCGACCAACTTCTCGCTCATCACCCTGGGTGCGTTGCCGAAGGACTACCGCCTGGACCTGTACAACAGCTCGTGCACGCGGCTGACCGGGTCGAACCGGCCGGGGTTCGAGTTCGAGGAGATCTACCGCCAGCTCGCAGTGGGGACGTACTTCGCGCGGGTGGCCCCGGCGACGCCATCGGCCTACAGCACGCGCCAGTACGCGCTCCGGCTGCGGACCTTGCCGACCGGGGTCTTCATCGTCTCGTCGGCGCCCGCCTACATGGACAACAACGACTACCTGTTCATCCCCGGCGAAGTGCTCAACAACACGGGCACGGCGCAGCAGTCGGTGAAGATCACCGCGACTTACTACAACAGCGCCAACGTGGTCATCAAGACCGATTTCACGAACCCCATGGCCGGTGACCTGTCATCCCGGGGTCGCAGCCCGTTCGTGGTCGGCACGGAAGCGCCAATCGGCTATCACCACTACACGCTGAAAGTCACGAGCACCTCCCTGGCGACCGCGCCGGTGGGGAACCTCGTCGTCAGCGGCATGCGCCGTACACCGCGGAGCTGTATCGGTACTACCCCGGCGAGGTCACCAACGGGAATGCGTTCGCCGTGCACAACGCGCACCTCAGCCTGACCCTCTACAACGCGTGGGGCTATGTGCTGGCAGCCAGCCACGTCTTCGCGGACCCATCCGACCTGGCGCCCGGGCAGAGCGCTCCCTTCGAGGTCGTATCGGACCACTTCGCGGGTGCCAACCGACACGCGCTCGTGGCCGACGCCACGCGCTGACGCCGGTCCGTGCCGGTGGCCCGGTGCGTCGAAGCACCGCCTCCATGGCGGAGCTCGACGCGGTGCGCGCCCGCACCACCGGTGTAGCGGGCCGGATTGTGCGGTGCGGTGCGCTGCGCTACAACCATCTGACACGGCGGATCTTCTGTCCCGCCCGCCTCCCCGCTGCCCGGCGGCCCACGGTGCACCCGCCCCGAGCTTGGAGGAACATGATGAAGTCGAGAGTTCTCACCATCCTGGCGGCGGTGACGCTGCTCTCCGTCCTGACGACCACGGCCGTCCTGGCGGGCGAGATCACCGGCAACGGCCAGCTCAAGGACGTCCACGGCCGCTCCGACTGCGCGTACTCCGGGCAGGAAGACCTCCAGTGGTATTACGACGACGGCGATACGATGCCGAAGCCGGTTGCCACCCGCGGCGATCCTGGCCATTCCCAGTCGTGGGGCCAGGCGAAGCCGATCTGGAACGTCCTCATCGGCCTGGGGCTCCATCCGGGGCAGGCCTGCAACCCGACGCGGGCAAGCGGCGGGCACTGACACCCTGACCGATGCGCTCCGCGGTGGTCCGTCCACCGCGGGGCGTCGGCATGCGCCGCGACGCATGAACGGCCAACATCGGGCTCCCGCGTGGCTGACCGATGCGCCGCCGCGCATGAACGGCGATCCCAGGACCGAAATGGGCGGCTCCGTGGCCGTTACATGCGCCCCCGCGCATGCGGTGACGGCACGAGGCGGGGTGTGACCGCGGCTCTAGAGACCCATGCCGCACAACGGCGACGGGATACGTACATCGGATTCCGTAGCTCGTTCCGTGGTTCTACTGATGAAATCGGCGTGAGCGGCAGAGCATGATGTGACCCGAGGGGTTTGCGCCCGTTGGCGCCCCCGAGGTAGACCCGCCGCACTCTGCGTCGCGGGATAGGGGAGGAAGAATGCACCCGCGGATCCGATCTCTAGCTGTTGCCGCCTTGATGACGTTCGGGGCACTGACGGCGACCGCGCCCGCTCCAGCAGTCGCAGCGAGCCCGACCACCACGAGCCTCTCGTCGCCATCGTCTTCGGTCGTCGTTGGCCAGACGGTGACCCTGACCGTCACTGTGGCGCCGAACCCCGGCGCAGGAAATGTCCGCCTCATCGACAACAATGTCGACGTTGGCCTGGACTTTCCCATTGACGCGGCAACCGGAACCGCCAGCATCGATCGGTCGTTCCTTGCCGGCACTCATACGCTCTACGCGCAGTTCCAGGGGAACGCCGGATACACCGGTAGCACGAGCCCGTCGATCATCATCACGGCGTCATTGGTCGCGACGACCACGTCGGTCTCGAGCAGCGCGAACCCCACGAACGCCGGCAACCAGGTGACCCTCACCGCGACCGTGTCACCGAACCCTGGCGGTGGAGACGTTCGATTCATCATTGGCGGCACGTACATCGGCTACACGACGCCCATCGGCTCCAACGGGCAGGCGCAGCTCGCATGGTCGTTCGGCGCCGGCTCCACGAACGTCGTGGCCGAGTTCCTGCCGTTCGGCAGTCTGGCCGGATCGTCCAGCTCGACGCTCGTCCAGGTGGCCAGGTATCCGACCACTACGGCGCTGACCTCCAGTGCCCTTACGGCAACGCGCTTCGAGACCACCGTCCGATTCACCGCGACTGTCAGCCCGTGGACCGCCGATGGCAACGTCCTGTTCTACGACGGGGCAACGTCCATCGCCCGCCGACCCCTCGTCAACGGAATCGCCACGCTCGACCTGAATAGCCTGGCGGTCGGAAGCAACACGATCCGTGCCAAATACCAGGGCTCGGCCTACCTAATTTCGGGAAGCCGTGTCCCATCGCGGCCCAGACGATCTTCGCCGATCGTCGGTCAAAACTCGGAGCGGTCGCCGTCCAAGTACGCGAACCTCCTATCCTGGTCCTCGACGCTGTATCCTCGACTCGACCCAGATCACTGGCAACCTCGGCGAGTCTGCGTCGGCTGACCTTCCGCGTCTACAACTCAGCCGGCACCGGCGTGCGTGCCTGGTCGCTGTCTGGCTGGGAAGGGTCGCTATGCAACCCAATGGAATGAGTCGCAACACCAGCGGCGTCCGTCGTCCCGACGCGGGCAAGTAACCGCATCACGACGACCGCCCGGGACGTGGCGGCAACACCATTGTCGTCACGCGCTACGTCACCGTCTCGCTCGAAGCGCCTCACCTGGCACACCGCCTCGCAGACCAAGCTACGGCGACGAGAACAGCAGCTTCAATGATCTCGACCTCTTCCGGCTGGGTCGATTCTGCGTTCTCCAGTTTTGCGCGCGGGGTCGCATCTGACGGGAATCTCTACGACCGCAAAGTTTCGCTGGGTCTGGCTGACAACTTCAACCCTGCCGTCTCGGTCTGCGCGCTACGGGACTCTGAAGTTCTTCAGCGTGCTGGGTGCTGGCCGAAGCCGCGGTCCAGCTCATCATGTCGATCTGGAATTTCACGGCCGGCTACGACGACGACGCCCGCTACACCGGGACCGCATATGGGTGGTATCCGAGTGGGCAGCGCTTCAAGCCATGACGCTAACCGGGTCGTGCGCACGTTCGTGGAAGTGCGCGGCTACGATTCGGCTACTGGGACGTTGAGAAGGTCCGCCTGACGATACGTACGCGACGCTGCAGCAACGGCACGACGGCGGCCGAGATCTGACCGATGCGCCGACCAGGGGTCGAGGTTGCGGTCTGTCGGTGCCGGAGCGCGCCGCTGCCTGCTGGCGCTGCGGTTACCCCGACCGTATTTTCGATGGCCGGCCCGGTTCGCCGGGCCGGCCTCTCGGAAGCCGCGAGCGCGGTCGTGATCTTCGTGGTGTTCACAGTTGGCCTGTTGGGCATCGTCACGTTCCAGGGCGCGCCCTCTCGATCGCCCAGGCATCGATGCTGGTGGCGATAGCATCTCCTCGCCGGGTACGGCGACCACTCGGCAAACCCGTCAGCAGCTCCCCCGGCGAGACGATCCGCCAACGGCCCTTCCCCAACCCGGCCCCAGTTCTTCCGAGGCCTCGCCGGTCAGCTGCGGGCTGGCTCGTCGGGGCGTGATCGCGGCCGACAACCTGCTGATCCGGTCGCGGCCGGCGCGGACCGACGGCTCTGGCGATATTCGGGCTCCTACGATTCCGGCGCGTTCGTCCACGTCCTTGCGGGTCCGTCCTCGGATCGGGGTACTTCTGGTTTCAGGTGCAGGGCGACGGGCCGACGGGCTGGGTCGCAGCTGGGACGGACAGGGCCACGTGGATCATCGGGACCGTGCTCTCCACCACCATGGCGAGGTGCTGTCGGGATCGTGACCATCGCCGGGGCGGAGGTCGAGTACTACGGAGATAGTGGCAGACACCGACCGAACTGCGCAGCATGGTGAGCCGGCTGGACCGGATACCGGCACTGGCGACACAATCGCGAACTCGGAGATCGACCTGCACTTCACCGAGTACAGCGGACGGAGGTCCTGCCGTCTCGAGATGTCCATATCCGGCCTGCCAGGTCACGACCACGTACGTCGTCACCATGCCGCGGTGGGTCGGGCCGTCTCCCGCATCGCAGCCGCTCGTGGCGTGGTGGTCGCTCGCCCTCGACCGGATCCCGATCACGAGACGACTCATGTGCGGATCTGGCATAACGCCATGGCTGAGCTGACCGCAAGCCTTGAACCCAACGCGCAGGACGGCGGCTGCTTCTACGCGGCGACGCGTTCACCGTGGCTGAACAACGTCGACGTCGACCAGGAGGCGTACGACGCCGAGCATGGCTACCTAGATTGGCCACCGCGCCCGGAGTGGACTAGGCCCAGCCCATTCGTATGCATCCGATGTCGGCTAACGGCCACCTTGGGCCGTCTGCGTGGCCGCTTATGCATCCAGGCTGGTATGAATCGGCCACCTTGAGACCGATATTGGGCCGAACGTGGCCGTTAGCGCACTTCCCGTGCATGGGCGCCGCACCGGCCGCCGGCCGCATGCTCCGCCGCGCATGTAACGGCCAACATCGGCCTCCCGGCTGGCTGACCAATGCGCCGCGGCGCATGAACCGGCCATCCCAGGACCGATTCTGGCGGCTACTTGGCCGGTACATGCGCCCGGACGCATGGGGCGGCTCAGGGACGCATGGGGCCGCGAGCCTATGGCATCCCGCGCTCCGTCATGACGATCCGTGCGGCGTCGTTGCGGAACCCGGCACGCGCGAAGGCGCGGGCCATCGGTACGTTGCCGACGTCCGTGTCCGCGCCGATCTCCTCGCCGGGCGCCAGCTCGGCCAGGCGCCACGCCATCTCGGCCAGCAGGTCGTGCACGTAGCCCTTGCCGCGCTGCTCCGGCACCACCCCGATGTAGCCGATGGTCGGCATGTGGTAGTTGCGCGCCGGGATGATGAGGCCCACCAGCGCACCGCGAGCGTCGTAGGCGAGCTGCCACCACTCGCGCGGTGACGGGAACCAGTGCAGGTCGCGCAGCTGGATGGCGGCCGCCTCCTGGATGCCGTGGACCGCGATGTCGCGCCGGCTGTACGCATCCAGCGTCCCCTCCATGACCGATACCAGGGCGGGCAGCAGCTCCTCGTCGGTCGTCGGGCGGAACTCGAGGCGCTCGGAGCGTGGCGGCAAGCCATCCACCTCCGGCCGGTACCGATAGCTGAGCCGCTCGACGAACGGCCGCAGCCCGGCGTTGGTGGCGGCGGTGGTGCGGAACGCGGCGGCGGCCACGATATCGGGCCGGTCCTTCCAGTCCGGCGGCAGGAGGAGGTGGTAGTCGGGGCGCTCGCCGTCCTCGTCGCGCATCGTCTCGGAGGCGGTCTGCAGGAGCCGGGTGGCGAGCTCGGCCTGGTCGGGGCCGGGTGCCGCCTCGAGCCAGTCGAGGGAGGCGGGCAGGGCGTCATCGGGCCCGGCCCAGAAGGCGGCGCGGGCCACCACGATGCCGTCGCGCAGGGCGACCCAGGTGTGCTCCGGGCGGTACTCGTTGGTGGCGAGCAGGTCGGGGTACTGGCGCCGCGCCTCGTAGCCCACCTCGGGCGTGGTCGGGTAGGGGTAGGAAAGGAAGAGGTCGGTCTCGCCCGGCTTCAGCGGGCGGATCTCCAGGTCGGTCATGCGTCCTCCAGGGATCGGGGCCGCACCCTGCGTCCCGGCTGGAGGCGTCGCGCGCTGCGAGCTACGCGGCTCCGGAGGTCGGGGCAGGGGAGCGGGTGGTCGGGTCAGTCATGTCGAAGGACACCTCCTTCTCGCTCCATGGGTGGCGCCACGGATTGTCGGCGCTGAGCGTCCAATGGTAGCGGAGTGATGGGCGGTTATCCGTCAGCGCGGCGAACGGCTGGACTCCGGATCGGGGCACAGGCCTGTGCATACCGATGGCGCACCCCAGTGCCACGGCAGCAGGTACTCGTACAGCGCTGCCGGCCTGCCGCAGCCGCTCTCCCACTGATCAGCCTGCCAGGTCGGTACGGTTGCGTCACAGATCTCCCACTGGGCCGATAAACCAGGATCGCTACCCGCGACGATTACCACGATGACCAGGGCGGTCTTGATCCACATGTTCATTGGCGCAGTATCGCGGACGCTGCCCGTGGGTAGGCCGCCGGATCGCGACACACTGCTGTCACAACGCGCGCCGATACTGACCTCGATGAACGCCACTGATGAGCCGGATCCTCAGGGTCGCTGCTCCATTTGCGGCGACGACCTCTGGGCCGATGGTCTCGAACCCTCGCGCGACGGCACCTCGTGGATCTGTGGCGACTGCGATCAGGCGCGCAATTTCACGGCGCTTGACCTGTAGCGGCATCATTGGGGTCTAACGAGAGGGGAATGCTGCCACATAGAGCCACGTCGCGGTCCGCGACCGCTTCCCAGTCGCCGCGCGCCTTGCCGAGCTGGTCCGGGCTGACTCCCGTTGATCGCGACCACTCCATCGGCCTTCCCGCTCACCGATGAAGCAGGCGTCATATCGTCGAGCGGGCGACGGCCCTGTGGTGGTCATCGCGGCAGCCGGAACCGGCAAGACACGCGTCATCGTGGAGCGCGTCAAGTGTCTCCTCGACAACCGAGAGGACCTGCTGCCGGAGAGCGTCCTCGTCCTGACCTATAACGTGAAGGCCGCCGGAGCTACGAGAGCGGACCAGGAACGCATCGGCGCTCGGGCCGCACGACCGTGTCCAACTTCCACTACTTCTGTCACCGCGTCCTCACCGGAGTGCGGCCGATGCCGGGGTGCCCGCCAACCCGGATGTGCTCGACGGTGTCGGCCAGTTGCTCCTGCTGCGGACCTGCGACCGGAGCTCAGCTCATCTACCACCGACCGACTGGGCCTGCCGGAGTTCGTCAAGCTCATCAACCGCGCGAAGGACGAGCTGGTCACGCCGGCCGACTTCGAAGCGTTCGTCGCAGGGAGCGGCGATCTTCGAAGAGCGCTACGGCAGCTACGCCGAGGCGGCCGCCCGACTCGCGACCCAGGGCAACCTCGACGCCCGTGCGCGACGTGCGAAGCGAGTACGCGGGCGTGCGCCGAACGAGCGCGCGGAGGAGCGCGGCGAGGAGCCCGAAGACGACCCGGACGCGCCGAGAAGACGGCCGACCGCGAGGCGCGCCGGACCTCGGCGGGACCGGCGGTGCGCCCAGCCGGAGCCAATACCCCGACGACCAGCAGCCGCAGATCGATGCGCTCGCCGACACCTACGTCAAGGACGGCGCCGCGCTGGAGGTCATGCGCCTGCACGAGATCGCAGCGGTCTACCGGGCGTACCAGGCGGAACTGGTCAATCGCGGCGCGCTCGATTTCGGTGAGCAGATCGCGGCGGTGACCGAGCTGTTCAAGGCGCCGCCCGAACGTGCTGCGCCGATGGCAGCGCCAGTTCCGCTACCTGCTCGTGGACGAGTTCCAGGACGCGAACATCGCCCAGATCGAGCTCATCGAGCTGCTGGGGCGGACGCCGGACCGACCGGACAACGTGATGGTCGTCGGCGACGACGACCAGTCGATCTACCGATTCCGCGGCGCCAGCTTCGCCGCGTTCGCCGAGTTCGACCGGCGATTCGCCCGCCCCCGACGCACGACCCCGAGCGCCCCCCGCCCGGCCCGCCGCCGCGACTGCGGATCGAGCAGAACTTCCGCTCCGTCGGCCACGTCCTGACGGCGGCGAACCGGCTCATCAGCGAACGCGACGCGCTTCGAGCCGGACAAGCGGCCTCTGGACGGAGCGCGAGACGGCGGACCCGTCCAGGTCGTCAGCTGCGCCGGCCCGGAGGACGAGGCGGTGGCCATCGTCGACGCGCATCCGCGCGCAGCTCGGGCGAGGAGCACCCGCATTGGTCGAGGACGTCGCGGTCCTGTATCGCAAGCACAAGCACCGCGAGGCGATCGTCGCCCGGCTGCGCGAGGAGGACATCCCGTACACCGTCGTCGGCGGGCTGATCCTGTTCGCCACGCCCGGAGATCCGGGACCTCGAGCAGGCGCTGCGCGCGATCGCGGATCCCGCAGGACGACGTCGCCCTGACCCGGATGATGACCGCCGGCCCGTGGCGCCTCGACGCGCTCGAGATCCTCCGCGTACTCGCGCATGGCGAATTCGACCGGCGCCAGCTCGATGGACGTGATCACGACCGTCGATCGAGGCCGGCGAGGCGACGTCGACGGCCGGACGCCGAGGACCCGCGACCAGGCCGATCAGTCGACGCCGCCGACCCTGCGCGCCAAGCTGCGCAGGCTCCTCGGCGCGATCGACGAGCTCCAGCCGAGACCTGGCGCGAGGGTCCGTTCACGATCCTCGAGCGGTACCTCGAGCGGACGGCACGGTCCTGGACCTGGTCGCCGCGGATACGCACGGACGCCCATCGGACCGTGACGAACATCGCGAGCTTCCTGCGGTTCGCCGCGGACTGGCAGGCGGCCCACCCGAAGGGACGCTGGCGGGGTTCGTCGACTACCTCGACGCGTACCAGGCGGCCGGCGGCGAGCTGCCGACGAGCGTGGAGCTGACCGAGGACGTCGAGGGCGTCCGGCTGATGACGCTCTACCAGGCGAAGGGCCTCGAGTTCCGGTACGTGTTCATCCCCGGCCTGCTCGAGAACGAGTGGCCGACGCGCGAGGGCTGGAGCGGCTATTTCCCGACGGAGCTGCTGCGTGAGCCGGTCGCGGGCAGGCGACCTCCACACCGAAGAGGAGCGCCGGCTGCTGTACGTCGCGATGACGCGCGCGCAGGACGCGGCTCATGCTGACGACGCACGGCGGGCCGACGGCGGCGAAGGCCAGCTCGCTGTTCGTCGGCGAGATCTCTGAGAGGCAGGGCGCATCGGCCGAGGTGGACGGCGGTTCGACCGCGCCAACCGCTGAGGCGGGCGGACGGGGCCGACGACGACCGGACGACCGATGCGAGCGCTCGCCCTGCGCTCATCCGCAGGTCATGCCGCTGCCGACGAAGCGGGAGCGCCGGCTCGCGCTGCGCCTGCGGGCGACGGAACTCGTCGGGCTGCTCGAGGGGCGCCGATGATGCGGATCCAGAGGGGCCGACGCGAGCGCGCGGTTCGCGGCGGCAGCTGGCGGCGTCGGGCGGGCGCGCGGCGGTGGGGGCGGACGCGGCGCGCCGCCGGGCTCGATCCGCTGACATTCCGCGAGATCGCGCTCGACAGTGGCGCCGGGGCCAATCTGCTCCGATCGCGCCGCTGCCCCGAAGTTCAGCTACTCGGCCTTCGACACGTATGACGCGCTGCCCGCTGCGCTACGCGTTCCAGTACGTCTACCGGATCCCGCCGCCGAGCGCCCGGTCGCCGCGTTCGCGTTCGGGGCGACGGCCCACGAGGCGTTCGAGGCGTTCACCAAGGAGCGCCGGGAGCGCGCCGCCCGGGTGAGACGCGCCGCCGACCCGCGAGGACCTGGAGCGCGACTGTTCCGCGAGCGCTGGGTCCCGGCGGAGTTCGGCGACCGCACGACCGAGGAGAGCTACCAGCGCCGCGTCGCGACCCTGCTCGACAACTTCTGGACCGGTGAGATCAGCAGCCTGGGCGAGGCGATGCACGAGGAGCTCGCGTTCGAGCTTGTGATCGATGGAGCCGCCGGCGCACCGCCGGTCGTGATCTCACGGCTCGATCGACCGGATCGATCGGCTGCCCGTCGGGCGGCCTCGAGGTCATCGACTACAAGACCGGCCGCACCGGCACCCAGAAGGGCGTGACGAGAGCCTCCAGCTCTCGATCTACGCGCTCGCCTGCCGCGACGCCCTGGGCCTCGGCACGCCGGAGCGGGTCACGCTGTACTTCACGGAGTCCGCCACGCGGATGAGCACGACCCGCACGGATGAGCAGCTGGATGCAGCCCGCGCCGACATCCTCGCCCGAACCGCCCGAATCCGCTCTGGTGACTTCGCGGCCACGCCATCGGCCAAGGCGTGCCGTACTGCGACTACGCGCGGCTCTGCCCGAGCCGCGCTTAAGATCAAGTTGAGGCGCATGGGGAGGAGCGGACGGACGTTGGTGGCCAACGTACTACCGCTGTGCCCGTAACGGATTGCGTGACCGTCAAGCCCCGCTCTGGGCGCGAACCAGACCCTGTAGTTCGTGAGGGACATCGCACGGCACCCCGCGCGATACTTGCGGCCGAGTGTTGTCTCCACTCCGGAGGGTCGCGGTAGGAATGGCACCTGAAGGCAGAAGGGCTTCGCGATCAGCGGCGATCCGGCAGGAAATCCTGAACACCACCGCCGATCGGGCACGCCACGTGAGTCTGGACCAGGTAACCAGCACGCCGCTGTCCAACTGGAGTGTCGAACAGACACTAAAACGTGAGTACCACGGGCGATTCCTGCTTGAGCTCATCCAGAACGCCCGAGATGCGTGGAACCTCGCCGAGCCCGGCTCTCAAGAGGGCGTTCTCGCAATCCAGCTCGGCAGCGACCGAACTCTGGCACGGTGGCCAACAAAGGCAAGTACTGTCCGAGCAGCGGATTATCCATTCCATTTCGAAGGTGGGCCAG
>CAWAGB010000006.1:0-100000 GCA_963781555.1 uncultured Chloroflexia bacterium
GTCGGCTGGCGCCCCGCTCGAAATGCCAACAAGCGTCGTAATCACCGCGAAGGCACCGGCGCCGGCGGCGATCGTGAAACCCATGCGGCGACTCATCCCAGCATGCTGGCATACGGCACGGGGCCTGGACACCCGGGATACCTCGGGCGAACACCGAGTGCCAGCACGGTGGCCCCGCCTACGGCGTGCTGCCTAGCGTTGCCGCACCATTTCCTATCGGAGCCTGAACCATGATCCCGCGCAGCCTTGCTCGATCCGGAGCGATTGCCATCCTCCTCGGCCTGTTGAGCGTTGGTGCCGTAGCCGCGGCCGGTCCCACGCGTGTCGCTGACGCGTACACCGATGTCTTTTTTGACGATTTCATCTATGAGCTCTGCGGCATCGAAACGTTCACCACCGTTACCGAGCGCTGGACGCTCAAGGAGTTCCCCGATGGCTCGCAGATCCTCCACGTGAATCGGCGATTCGTGCCCGACGATCCGCGCCTCCCCGTCGAGGTCGGCGCGGGGACCAGCTTCCTGGCTCCCGATGGCACGAAGACGGTAGTCGGGAAGCCTACCCAGCTCTTCTACGCCAATGGTGGGATTCGCATGCTCGACGCCGGTCGCGTGATCTTCGGCCCTGGCGGCGACATCGTTTCCAGGCGTGGACACATCGAATCACTGGGGGTCGACCTTGCGCCGTTCTACTGCCCCGGCTGAAGGATGAGCTGAACCGGTTCACGCCGGTGCGGCGCCCGATCCGTGGTGCGATCGGGCGCCGCCGCGCGCGTGCGTTTCGATGGACAATGCGAGCCCAGCACTGCCTTGGAGACGGGCCGATTGGCCAGCGTGAACTGATGCCGGACCGCTACGACGCCATCGTCATCGGCCTGGGCGGGATGGGCAGCGCCAGCGCCTACCACCTCGCGCGGCGGAACCACCGCGTCCTTGGGCTGGAGCAGTTCGACCAGGGGCATGAGCGCGGGTCGTCGCACGGGCTGACGCGAATCATCCGCCTCGCCTACCACGAGCACCCGTCATACGTGCCGCTGCTGCGGCGCAGCTACGAGCTGTGGCATGAGCTGGAGCAGCTGGCGGGGAAGGAGCTCCTCATCACGACCGGGAGCCTGGAGGGCGGGCCGGAGGACGGGCCGATGTTCCGCGGCGCGCTCGAAGCAGCCGAGCTGCATGATCTGCCACACGAGGTACTCGACCTCGACGACGTGGCGCGCCGCTTCCCCGTGTGGAAGGAGCTCGAGCCCGGGAGCAAGTACGTGCTCCAGCCGGACGGTGGCTTCCTGCTCGCCGAGGAGACGATGGCGGCGCACGTCGAGGCTGCCTCCGCGCACGGCGCCGAGCTGCACTGGGAGGAGCCGGTGAGCAGCTGGGAGCCGAGCGCGGACGGCGGGGTGACCGTCACCACCGCGGCTGCGACCTACCACGCGGATCGGCTGGTGATCACCGCCGGCGCCTGGGCGCGTCAGCTCCTGCCGCGCCTCGCCGAGCTGGCGGTGCCGGAGCGCCAGGTGCTCGGCTGGTTCACCCCGCTGCGCCCCGAGCCGTTCACGGTGGGCCGCTTCCCGGTCTTCATCTTCGACGTCGCCGGCGAGAGCTGGTACGGCTTCCCGACCCACGCGGGGCATGGCGTCAAGGTCGGCTGGTATCACCACTTCCGCGAGCCGATCGAGCCGGACGATCCGGACCGATCGACCACCCCGCGCGACGAGGAGGCGCTGCGCGCCTTCGTGGAGCGCCACCTGCCCGATGCCGCGGGGACCACCGAGATGCTCAAGGCGTGCATGTTCACCAACTCGCCCGACGAGCACTTCATCATCGACCGCCTGCCCGATGCGCCGCAGGTGACGTTCGCCGCCGGCTTCTCCGGCCACGGCTACAAGTTCTGCAGCGTGGTCGGCGAGATCTGCGCCGAGCTGGCGATCGACGGCGCCACGCGCCACGACATCGGTCTGTTTGCGCTTGGTCGCTTCGGTGTGGAAACGAATGTGGACAACTTGGTGGATGAACCCCCTTCCGGGGGTGACTGAAGGCTTCTACGATGCCTGCCGACGCGTATCGTCGTCATTGCCATCATCCATCAATCGAATCACTGGGAGGCCCGCTGCACATGTCCGAGCGGTCCGGCGCCCCCGCCGAACGCCCACGCTCCGCGTCGCCGCGACGCGAGCATCCGTCGGCTGAGATCGCCGACTTCATCCGTCACTGCCACCGTCGCCGAAGCGCGCATTGGCCCGAGATCTACGACGACATGTGCCTCGTGGCATCGCGTCGCGAGTTCAACGGCTGGGGCTACGACCAGCTTGCGACGCAGGGCGTGACGTTCACGCTCGGCGAGATGTCGCTGCTTGCTGCATGGGTCCGGGAGGTCCTCCCGGCCCGTTCCGAGCCGCCGATCGACGGCCGCCTGGCGGCGCTGCCCGCCTGACCGATGGCCGCCGCGCGCCGGCGGCCGTGGTCCTGTAACCCTTCGTCGACCGCCTCCGCGGAATCGTGAGCGCGTGCCCGAAAGTTATCCACAATCGGGCACGGCGATCGTCCAGATGTCCACAATTCGGTGGGATGGAGGCGCGGTGCCTAGTAGGTGTGGCGCCTCGCCATCTCGCGTTCGACCATGCGCTCCATGACCATGTAGGTCTCGATTCGCCGGCGCAGCTCGTTGGCCTCCGGCGTGTAGAGGTGCACGTACTGCTGGAGCTGGAGCGACAGCTTGCGGCTCGTTATCCGCACGTGATCGAGGTTGCGACGCAGGAGGACCTGGTCCATGCGGCGCAGGTGCTCCTCGTTGAGCAGGTCCTCGTCGCGCATCAGGTCGCGATCCGACTCGATCTGCGGCGTCTGGAGCTGCGTGCGGGTGATGATGCGGTCGTCGTCGGTCATCGGTCCGCCGAGTATACCGATGCGCGGGCGGCGCTATCCGTGCCCGGTGGGGATCTCCAGCCAGCCCTCGCGCAGCGCGCGCGTCGCCAGCTCGGTGCGTGACGCCACGCCGTGGCGCTCGAAGAGGCGCCGCAGGTGGGACTCCACCGTCTTGGGCGCCATGCCGAGCCGAGTCGCGGTCTCGTCGTTCGAGAGGCCGTCGACCACGGCGGCCACCACGTCGCGCTCGCGCGCGGTGAGCGGGGCTGCCCCGGACGCCGGGTCGCACGCCGTACGCCAGGCGGCCGGCGGCGGCAGAGCGGATCGCGTCCAGCAGCTCGGCGATGGGAGCAGTCTTCGAGGACGTAGCCGGCTCGCGCCGAGGCGCAGCGCGGCGTCGACGTACTGCGGGTAGTCGTACGAGGTCACCACCACGACCGCGGGGAGTGGCGTGTCGCCCGCCTTCTCCTGCAGCGCGCGCAGCCCGAAGTCGGTGCCGAGGCGCAGGTCGAGGAGCAGGACGTCGACCGCGGCGCGGCATCCAGGAGTGGAAGCGCCTCGTCGAGATCGCCGCCGTGCCGATGAGCGTCATGTCGTCGGCGCGCTCGATGATCGCGGCCGTGCCGGCGCGGACGACCGGGTGGTCATCGACGATGGCGACCCGGATCGGCGTCGCGCGAGGTGCCGGTGGTCACTGCGGCCGCCACTCCAGGCCGACGTGCGTGCCACCGGTCGGCCAGCGCCCGGACGTTGAGCAGCGCCCCGATCTGCTCCGCGCGCTGCTGCATGTTGGCCATGCCCAGGTGGCCGCTCGGCCAGGGCGGCCGGCGGCGGCCTTGGGTCGATGCCCGGGCCGGCGTCGTCAACGGTGAGCGACACGTGGCCGGCCTCGTCGACGTGGTAGCGCACCGTGATGGGTGCCTTGCCGTGTTTGACGGCATTGGCGAGCGCCTCCTGCGCGACACGGAACACCGCGAGCTCGACGGCGCTCGGGGGGCGCGAGGGATCGGCCCGCTCGAGGCGCACCTCGCCGCCGGCCATCGGTCGGACGCGGGCGACCAGCCATTCCAGCGCCGGGCCGGCGCCGAGGTCGTCGAGCAGCGGCAGGCGCAGGTCGGAGGTGATGCCGCGCAGTCGCGTGGCGATGCCGCGGGCCAGCTCGGCACCGTCCGCGTCACCCGCCTCGTCGAGGCGTCGCACCAGACCGGTGAGCTCCTGGAGCGCGTCGTCGTGGAGGTCCGCGGCGAGACGCGCGCGCTCCTGCTCGGCTGCCGCAACGGCGAGGTCGAGCTGCTGCTGGGTACGCTGCACGAAGCCGACGAGCGGCGCGAGCGTGAAGCGGCGCCACACGACCAGGGCCACGAACCAGCCCAGGAGCAGCAGGACGCCGGAGCCGGTGACCATCTCGGCCATCGCGACACCTGGTGTCAGGGCCACGGCGAGCGTCTCGAGACGCCCGGTCATCGTCCCGTCGCCGGGCGCCCTCGTGCCGAAGGCGAGCGAGATGCCCGGGACAAGCGGCACGAGGCTGCTGAGGGCCAGGGTGCCGTTGCCCCAGTCCTGGGTGCCCTGGAAGACGGCGAAGGCGGCGAGCAGGGCCGCTGCCACGAAGTGCCGATTGCGCCACGCCGGGTCCGGGTGGCGCCACGCCAGGGCATGTGCCACGACGAGCGCGGCCGCGGTCGGGAGCAGGATGGCCATGCTCCGCGACGGCTCGTACCCGGCGAACATGATCGGGACACCGACGGCCACGCCAACCGGGACCGCGAACGAGGTCCAGGCCGGCCCCAGGAAGCCACCCCGCAGCGCGTAGCCGGCCAGCACGGCCGCACCCAGCCCGGCCAGCAGCGGGAACGTGTCAGACCCGCTGGCGGACATCAGCACGGCCGCGCCCGCGATGAGGAAGGCGACGACATCGCGTCGCTCGCGCGTCACCGGATCGTCCGCCACCGGCGCCGCGGGTGGGACATCGGCACCGGTCCAGCCGCGCAGACGCATGGATAGGCCATGCAGACGCTCCAGCGGCAGCAGCTGCCACCCGATCAGCCCGCCGACCAGCATCGCCGCCCCGACGTTCCACTGTGTGCCGAGGACGGTGACGGCGGCCACGCCGGGGATGAAGCCTAGGGACAGGTGCGACGTCCGCTCGCGCCAACCACCGCTGGCGAGGCCCACCGTGGCGGCCGGAATCAGCGCGATGGCGATGATGAGCGGGATGATCTGCGCGCTCTCGGCGGAGCCGAGCAACGTCTGGCTCATGTGCTGGCCGACCACGATGACGGTCACGCCGGTGGCGACGAGCGCGGCCGCCAGGCTGATGCGGCGCCACGACGGATCCGGATGCTGGCGTGCGATGCCGAGGCCCACCACCAGGGCGGCCAGCGCCGGCACGAGGTAGCCGGCCGCGATGCCCTGCGCGGTGCCGGCATAGACCACCGGCAACATGACGAAGGGGATTGCCGTCGCTACCCCCAGCGGCACCGCCTCGCGCCGGCCGAGTGCTCCCGCCGCCCCGAGATGGAGCGCCAGCCACACCCCGGCTCCGATGAGCAGCCCGGTGAGCACTCCCCACACACTGTGATCCAGGCGCCACTCCCAGTCGGCGCGATGGAGCTGACTCGTGACCGCATAGCCACCGTCGTACCCTGGCTCGTAGCCACCCTCTTCGAACCCGATCCAGATCCAGTCGATCGCCTGCTCCTCCACCGCACGCGTCGGCGGGTGGAGCGCGCCGTCCTCGCTGGCCGGCCACCGAATGGCCGGTGCCGTCGGGATGTCCCGGCCGTCGGTGGTCCACAGCTGGAGGACCTGTGCGCCGGGCATAACGTACTGCTGCCCGGCGATGCCGTCCGGCGTCACGTCGGACACGTAGACGCCCCCGTCCCGCTCCTCGAGACGCAGCCCAAGGTCGACGCGGCCGTTGGTCCAGACCAGCGCGCTCGACAGGATCGCGCCGGCGAGGATCGCCAGGGACAGCCAGGCATGGCGGGGAAGCGACATGCCGCGACGGTAGCGAGGGTCCGGGCGCACCGGTATGGGTCGAAACCCGCAACGCGACTGCGGGGTGTCACCGATGGTGGCGGTCCCGATGCGCGACCAGCATCGGTCCATCACGCACGCCGAGGTTGGACCGATGCAGACCCTTCGCGCCTCCGCGGTCGCACTGCCCTTCGTGGGTCTCGCGGCCTTCGTCTATGTCCTCTCGCTGCTGGTGGGCAGCGTCCGATGACGGACGCGACGCCCGTCCTCGAGGCCCGTGGGCTGGCCAAGCGCTACCGGCGCGGGGTCTGGGCCCTGGGGGGAATCGACCTCGCCATTCCGTCCGGCGGAGTGACCGCCCTGGTGGGCCCCAACGCGGCCGGCAAGTCGACGCTCATCAAGACATGGGTCGGGTTCGAAAAGCCGACCCGTGGCGCCGCAGCGGTGCTCGGGCTCGACCCGTGGCGCCAGCGTTCACGCGCGCTGCAGCAGCTCGGGTACGTGCCCCAGTCGCCGGCGCTGTACGACGGGCTGAGCGTCGAGGACCACCTCGACCTGGCCGTCCAGCTGCGGCGCGGGTTCGACCGGGGCGCGGCGCGGGCGCGGCTCGACCAGCTGGGGATCCCGCGTGCGGCGGGCGCGCGGTCGCTCTCCGGCGGGCAGCAGGCGCAGGTGGCGCTGGCCCTGGCCCTCGGCACGCGCGCCCCGATCCTGCTCCTCGACGAGCCGCTGGCCTCGCTCGACCCGCTGGCGCGCCGCGAGTTCCTCCACGTCGTTACCGACGCGGTGCGCACCGACGGCACGACGGTGCTGCTCTCCTCGCACATCGTCACCGACGTCGAGCAGGCATGTGACCGTCTGATCGTGCTCGGTGTGGGGCGCGTGCTCCTGCACGAGACGGTGGCGACCGCCCTCGCCCGCCACGCGGTGCGAGGCGGAACGGTCGATGGAGCGGTGGCCACGTTCGCCGGGCACGATGGGCAACCGGTATCCCTGCGTCGCCGGGACGGGGGAGCGCGGCGCGACGCTGGAGGAGGTGGTGCTCGGCTATCTGGCCTCCGCCCGCGAGAGCGTGGGAGCGGCGGCGTGAGCGGCGCGCTGACGTGGGTCCGCCTGTCGTTCCGGCAGCAGCGCTGGGAGCTGATCCTGGTCGCGGTCGGCGTCGCGCTGACGGCGACCGCCATGCTGTGGTTCGCCCAGCAGCTGCGCGACCTGACGGTCGCCAATCCAGCGTGCGCTGGCGGCGACACGCTGGTCGCGGGCTGCGAAGCCATCGGCGAGCGGATCTCCGAAACGCGCGACACCGCCACCCGCCTGCTCTACCTCTCGTTCGCCGCGCCGTTCGGGATGGGCGTCCTGCTCGGCGGCCCGCTGGTGGCCCGCGAGATCGAGGGCCGCACCGCGCAGCTGGCGTGGACCCTCGCGCCATCGCGCGTCAGCTGGCTGCTCCGGCGGATCGCCTTCGTGGCGCTCTTCGCGCTGCTGGCGCTCGGGTGCTGGCGGTGGCCAGCGAGCTGCTCAGCGCGGCGCTGGCACCGGGCGTCGATTTCGCCCACGACTTCCAGTGGATCGGGCGGCGCGGGTGGCTGCGTCGTGGCGCGCGGCGTCGGCGCGCTGGGGATCGGTCTGGTGGTGGGAGCGGCCCTCGGCCGGGTGCTGCCGGCCATCCTCGCCGCGGCCCTGCTGATCGCCCTGGCCTTCACCGGGGTCAGCCTCCTCCAGGACCGATGGCTGGAGAGCGTGGCGGTGACCACCCGCACCGACCCGGCGACCGGCATGTTCGAGGATCCGGCCCCCGGCGCGCTGTACGTCGGGGCGGGGATCGAGACGGCTGACGGGACCACGTACACCTGGGAGGAGGCGAGCGCGCGCGGCCTCGAGGCGAGCTACATCGACGAGCATGGCGAGGTGTTCGCCTCGGAGGCCGACATGCGTGCGGGGCGAGGGCTGGGCCACGACATCCAGTTCGTCGTGCCTGGATCCCGCTACCCGGAGGCAGTGGGCCGCGAGGCGGCCGTGTCGCTGGGGATCGGCGCGCTCACCCTCGGCGGCGCCGCGTTGCTCGTCAGGCGGCGACGGCCGGCCTGAGCTCGGCGGGTCGGGCATCATCGGGGGCATGGACGGCCACGCATGGGATCCCGAGCTCCTCGCCCTGATCGACCAGGAAGCCGAAGTCGACATCGACACAACGGCCGCGGATGGGGCGACACACCGCGCCACGATCTGGGCGGTGGTTGCAGCCGGTGACGTGTTCATCCGCTCGTGGAAGGGGGATCGCGGACGTTGGTATCGGGAGATCCGCGAACGGCCCGAGGCGGTGCTGCATGTCGCAGGGCGAGCGGTTCGGGTCCGGGCGGAGGCGGCGACGGATCCGGCGAGCATCGAGCTGGTCAGCGATGGCCTGACCGCCAAGTACGGGCGCCGCTCGCCGGAATCCACGGCGGGGATGCTGCTGCCGGCCACGCTCCCCACCACGCTGCGCGTCGTGCGGGCCGGCTGAGCGGTGGCGCGGGCCGCGGCGACTTGTTACCGTCTCGGCGGGTCCCCGTAGCTCAGCGGATCAGAGCAGCGGTTTTCTAAACCGCCGGTCGCAGGTTCGAATCCTGCCGGGGACGCCAGATTTCTGAGCACGAACACGGCCTTCGGAGCAGTCCCGAGGGCCGTCGTCATGGCCGGTTGACCAACACGTTGACCAACATGGCCCGTAGACTCGGGTCGATGACCACCGAGGGCTACATCGCCGTCACGATCGCGGTGCTGGCCGCAGTCGTCGGAGGGGTGGCCCTCCGCCGCGCCCGCCATGCCTCTCGCCCGGATGAAGGGCAGTCACCGACGACGGCGCCGGGGGAGACCGGGACGCTCGATCCATTGGCCGTGCCCGGTGCTCGTCGCAGGCCCTTGTCGCCCGCCGCCGCCCGAGCGCCGTTGGGCCGACTGGTGGAGCCATGGGCCGAAATCTTGCCCGATACGCTGGCCATGTTTGAGGATGAGTTGCAGCGGGAACTCGCCCCCGATCACGTCCTGTACAACGAACGGGTGCGCTTCGTTGGCCGCCGCTACGACCGCGACGACTTCCTGCTGTCGTTGGACGGTGACCGCTGGGCCGTTGTCCACCTGACCTTCAGGGGAGGGCAGGAGGTGAACGCCCATTGGCCGCTATGCGAGTTGTACAAGTCCCGCCAGGCGATAATCGAGCGCCTGCGCTACGACAGCGCCGAGTTCCTCGCCTAGCCGCCGAGCGCGGCCTGCATCCGATCTGCCGCGTCGCGGTCGAGGGCGGAGGTGACGTGGCTGTAGATGTTCATGGTGGTGGCGATGTTGGCATGACCGAACCGCTCCATGATGACCCGCGGGTGGACGCCCTGAGCCACCAGCAGCGTCGCTGCGCCGTGTCGGAGGTCGTGCCAGCGGATCGGGTCGAGCCCGTTGGCCGCTCAGGCGTGGTCAGACGCCCCGAAGGTCGAAGTCCTGTTGATGCGTGATGAGGATGGACGAATGACCGCAATCGAGGTCACCGCCGTCGATTCGCGCGACCGCCCTCCGTGCGGCAAGCCCGGTCGTGGAGCCGACGCCGCCACCGGATTCTGACCAACTATCTGACCAACAGGACCAACCGAAGCAGTAGGCTTGGTGGGTCCCGGTAGACTGCGAAGCACGCTCAGCGGCGGGGTCCGAGCACGGCCCGCGAGAAGATTCTCATAAACCGCCGGTCGCAGGTTCGAATCCTGCCGGGGACGCCACATTTCACGCACGGATTGACCATCGAAGTTGCTCCACTCAGCGTGGCGGCCACCCCTGAACATGCGGTCTACGAAACCGCTGTGTCCCTGAAGCACGGATTGGCGGCTGGGGATGGGGGCCACCGCCCGGTAGACTCGCTGAGTGTTCCGCCTCCGCGGTCCCACTCCATCGGTCGCTGTGGCCGTAGCCCTGGGCTCGGTCCTTGCGGGATGTGGGCAACTGCTGCCCAAGAGCGTCGATTGCCACACTCCGTACACCACGATGGAGCAGGTGCACGAGTGCGGATCCACTGCGTACCGCGTTGTTGGGCTCGATAGCGACAACGTGCTGCGCATCATCGTGGCATCCAAGGACACTGACGCGGTGGCGGCTGCCTTGGTCGGCGCGTGGGAGCACGATCTGCCGGCGGGTTCCAGCGAGGTGCGTGCGTACTTCGACGCGGCATATTCCCGCTGGGACGAGAACCACGCCCGCCTGACGGAACGCGCCGAATTGGACGGCCTGCTGGTCTTCGACATCTGCATCGAATGGGTCGGACTGCGGGGCATGGAGGGGGTCAGCGAAACCTGCAACCGCATGGACCAGTTCGTCGTCTCGCAGGCAGCTCCAGCGGAGTCGGGTTCGACCCCTAGGTGAAGGCTCACTCGCCCACCGCCCGTTGCCGCTCGAGTTCACGTCGTTCCCTGGCCTCCTCTTCCCGGCGGTGAACCTCCTCGATCAGGGCAAGGTCGGCCGTCGTCGGTAGGGCTCGGGGTGCGGGGAGATCCTCCGAGTAGCGGCAGTGTGGGTAATGGTTGCAACTGAGAAAGTCGCCGCGACTGCCGGTCTTCCGGATTAGCGTCCCATCACAGTCAGGGCAGGGGTGGGAAGCCTCTGTAACGCGATACACCGCGGGGTCACGCGGCTCATTTCCCTCTCCGTTGGTTTCAGCTAGTTCGCTTTGCTTTCCCGCACGCGACTCCCGAACGCGCTTCTTCACGGCGTCCGGCAGGTCCGAGGGCTTTCGGATGCTGAGCTGCTCATCGGTGGAGTCGTGCATCCCCATCCCGTCGGTGTCATCGATCCCCAGCGAGTATTCATTTGGCTTTGGCCGCGCAACGCGCCGGGGCGCGTGCGTGATCGGGAATTCGACCATCGCCGCCAGCGCGCGAGGCGGTGTTTCCTGGCACCGCAATTGGTCCTACCGCGGTAGGCAAACGTACCAGGGCTGCCATATCGTTTCCGGACCGCCGCGCTGCCCGTGCTGGTCTATCGGTCTTCGATTCGAGCGAGGGAACCAATGAACCCGGCAGTCACTCATCCAGGAATGTCCCACACGAGGCGCGGTCTAGTCCTGCTGGCCGGATTGGCGCTCGCCGTCGCCAGCGTCGCGCTGGTTGCACCGATGGTTGTCTTTGGCGCAAACGCGAGCTGCCCGCCGGGCACGACCTTCCTCGACAACATCGAGATCACCAGCGGCGGCGCAATGGACGGGTCGTTCGATGGTCTCGAGTTCGAGCTCAAGAACGGCGGTCTGGAGGTCACGAACACCACGGCGGACGAGTGGTTCACGATCGTGGTCAAGGGTGGCTCCAGCAGGAACGGTGGGGGCGACGGGACCCCCGTCGAGGTCGGCCCGGGCGAGACGATGTTCGTCACGGCCCCGATCAACTCTCGCACCGGGAAGCCCTTCGGTGTCAGCAACTTCTCGGTCTGCGGCACGCCGCCATCGAGCGGTGATCCCAGTTAGGTCTAGCCCACAATCGCCTCGTCGCAGAGGCGCAAGCGCACGGCGAACGGCCCCATCGTGGGCCGTTCGCACGTCTGCTCAACTGCCACCGTGCCAGCTCGCCCTCTGCCTGTTGAGCATCAGATCAGCCCGATTCAACGCAAACCTCTTCGTCGAGGGGCGCAGTCACCCGTGGCGCGTGCGAAGGCCGAGCCGCGGGGCGGTCGCGGGACTGTCTTCGACAGCGCTCTGCGGCCATCGGCCTGCGTGACCGCAGCGTGAATCGTTCCTTGCCGCACCACTTGCACCCGTACCGTCGCCGGGCATAGGCTCGGCGTCCACGCGTGTAAGTGAGGCTGCGCAGGCAAACGTCCTGCGGGAGGCTGAGATGTCACTCCCCTCCGCGATCGATACGGTAGTCATCGGCGCCGGCCAAGCCGGCCTGACCATGAGCTGGTACCTCGCCAGAAGCGGACGCGAGCACGTCGTGCTCGAGCGCCGTCCGCGCGCCGGCGGTGGGTGGCAGGACCGCTGGGACGCGTTCCGGCTGGTGACTCCAAACTGGACCACCTCCTTCCCGGGTGATCCGTATGACGGGACCGATCCGGACGGCTTCATGCCGCGTGACGAGGTGGTCGCTCGCATTGCGGGCTTTGCCGAGCGCTCCGGGGCACCGCTTGCGCTGGGAACGGAGGTGCGCCGCCTTGCTCCGCGTGAAGGCGGCTGGACGGTCGAGACGGACGACGGGCCCATCAGCGCCAGGAGCGTGGTCGTCGCCGTCGGCGGCTTCCATCGTCCGATGATGCCGTCCCTCGGCGCTGAGTTGCCAGCGCGGCTGACCCAGCTGCACTCGCACGACTATCACAACGAGTCGGACCTGCCGCCGGGCGCGGTGCTGGTCGTCGGCAGCGGGCAGTCCGGTGTCCAGATCGCCGAGGAGCTGGCCGATGCGGGGCGGAGCGTGTACCTCTCCGTCGGTTCGGCAGGGCGCATCCCGCGGCGCTATCGCGGTCGCGACATCTTTCACTGGCTGCACGCCATCGTGACCGAGGGTCCGGCCAACGGCGTCGCGCTGCCGACCGTCGACATGCTGCCCGATCCGCGCATGCGGCTGGCCGGCAACCCGCACCTCTCCGGCCACGGCGGTGGGCACGACACCAACCTGCGCGCCTTCGCCGCCAGCGGGCGCATGACCCTTCTCGGCCGCATCACCGGCGTCGGTGGCGAGCGCCTCGACCTGGCCGACGACCTGCCGGCCAAGCTCGCCATGGCCGATGCCTTCTTCGGCGAGCGCTTCCAGCCGCTGATCGAGGCGTTGATTGCGGCGCAGGGAATCGACCTGCCGCCGGATGACCGCGAGCAGGTGGTCCACGACCCGCCGGTGCCGCCAACGCTGGATCTGGCAGGCGCCAACATCTCGACCGTGCTGTGGACGACCGGCTACCGCCGTGACTACGGCTGGATCGACGCGCCCATCACCGACGAGCTCGGCTTCCCGCGCCAGGTGGGCGGCGTCGCCGAGGTGCCGGGCCTCTTCTTCATCGGCTCGCTGTGGCAGCACAGCCAGGCGTCGGCGACGCTGTTCGGGGTGGATACCGATGCGCGTGAGCTGGCGCGACGGATGGGGCTCAGCTCGCCGGAGGGCTAGGACAGAGCGAGGCGCATCGGCCTGTCCGGTCCTCAGAGGCCTCGGATGTCGCCGGGGGTCATGCGAGGTCCGTAGCGTGGCATGCGGATGCCGCTCACCTCGAGCAGGCGCTGGACCCGGCCGCGCTGCCCGACGAACGGCTCCAGCAGCTCCAGCATGCGCCCGTCGTCGGCGCGTGGCTCGCCGGCGAGTGCCCACGCGACCAGCGAAGGGATGTGGTAGTCGCCGATGCTGATGGCGTCAGGATCGCCCCACGCGACGCGTGCCACCTCGGCCAGGGTCCACGGCCCGATGCCGGGAATGGCCGCCAGGCGCGCCCGCACCCTCGGCCGGTCAGCCTCCAATCGGTCGCCCTCTGCCGCCACGCGTGCCACGAGGGTGCCACGGCGCCGTTCGAGCCCGAGACGGTGCCAGGTGAACGAGGGAATTGCGCGCAGCGCCTCGTTGGTCGGAACGACGCGCATGCCGGCGGCCGCCCCCGGCCCGGGCGCGGGATCGCCGTGCTCCCGCAGCAGGGCGCGCCATACGCGACGCGCCTCGATGCCGGTGATCCTCTGCTCGAGGATGGCGGGCAGCAGGGCCTCCATCACGCGTCCACTGCGCGGCAGGCGGAGGCCGGGGAAGCGCCGCACGAGGCCGGCCAGCGGCTCGGCTGTCGGCGCGAACGCGGCGGGATCGTCCTCCAGGCCGATGAGGGCGGGCGCCTGGCGGAGCGCCCACGCGGCGCCGGGTCCCCAGGCCCGGGCCTCGACGCAATCGGTGCCGCGCAGCAGCTGGAGCGTGGCCGGGCCGTCGGGGGTGCGGGTCGCGCGCCACGCCTGTCTCGGGGCGATGCGGATCGTCGGGTCGCCGTGGCCGTGCGCCACCGGCGCCAAGGTCAGTGGCAGGTCGAGTGGCACCTCGACCCGAATGGTGACCGCCGCATCCGGGGTCGTGGCCCGCGGGAGGGCCGGACGCGTGCGGCGCGCGACGGCCGGCAGCATCAGCGGCGCATGGAGAGGACGAGCGGGTCGCGCTGCTGGACGCGCTCGAAGTCCGCCCGGCTGCGGATGCCGTGGTAGCCCTCCGCGGCGAGGAGCTGGCCGCAGATCGCGCCCAGGGTATTGCCGGGACCGGCCAGCACGAGGCGGTCCGGGGCCTCCTCGCGGAGTGCCACCCGCAGGCCGGCGGCGAATCGGTAGGGCGTGGTGATCTGGTCGCCAATGGTGTAGTGGCGCAGTCGCTGCGGGTCCGTCGACCACGGGGTCCAACGCGCGCCGCGTCCGTCGATCAGGGTCACCTGCGGCGCTCCCCAGTGCAGGCCTCCGAGGCGCTGCGCCGCCTGCTCCGCGATGTGCGCGACCAGCGGGGTGTGATACGGGCCGTGGAGCGCCAGGTGCAGCGGGTAGAGGCGCTCCCCGAGGCGCACCGAGGGCAGCTGGCGCAGGAGGCGGTCGATGCCGGCGTCGTCACCGGCCAGCACCACGTAGCCGCCCAGATCGACACTGGGGAAGGCATGCCCCGCGCCGTTCCCGTTGGAGGCGGCGAGAGCACTGTCGACGCTCGCCAGCAGCGCCGCGTCCGGCTGCCACTCGGCATCGCTGGTCGGGTAGATGACCTGCCCGCCGCGTCCGCCGCCGGGGAGCGGCCCCTGCTGCAGGCGTCCCATCTCCTGCACGAGCGCGAAGCCGTCGTCGAAGTCGAGCACCCCGGTTGCGGCGAGCGCGGTGTACCAGCCCAGTGAGTTGCCGATGACAGCCGCGATGTGATGGTCGGCCGCAGCACGCTCGGCATCCAGCAGCGACGCGAGCCAGGTCAGCGGTGCGATGTGGATGGGCTGGAGATGGAGGCGCGGGTCGAAGCGCGCCGCGCCATCCAGCTCGGTGAGGTGCGGCAGGCCGGCCGCAGCGCGCAGCTCATCGGCGCGGCGCACCCAGCGATGGTTCGGGTCGAGCGACCCGAGGCTGGCGGCGGTATACGCCCCTCGTCCGGGGAGGACCAGCACCCCGCGCTCCGCGGCGCTCATGCTCGCGTTCCACTCGCCTGTCGAACCGATGCCACCGCCGCGGCGACGATCTGGTCCGTCCCCACCAGGACCGCCGACGTGGCGGTGCCGAGCGGGACGAAGCTGTCCACGGCGCGCACTGAGCCGAGCCGTTCGGTCCGGCCGCCGTGCTCGACCAGGTCGGCGATCACCGCATCGGCGATGCCGGCCCCGGTGGCGCGGCACTCGTCCACCACCAGCACCGCGTCGCACTCCACCGCGTGCTGGCGCACGGCCTCGACGGGAAGGGGTGCCAGCCAGCGCAGGTCGAGGACCCGCGCCGCGATGCCGTGCTCGTCCCGCAGCCGCTGCGCTGCCTGCAGGCTGAGCCGCAGGCCGTTGGCGTAGCTGACGATCAGCAGGTCGCTGGCATGGGGCTCGTACACGCCGACCTCGCCAGGAAGCAGCGCCTCCGGTGGCGCGGGGTACCTGGTCAGCCAGCCGCCGTCGCCATCGGTGTGCAGGTCCTTCTCGTGGTAGAGCGCGATCGGCTCGAGGAAGACGACGACCCGGCCGTCCTCGATGGCCATTGCCACAGCGCCGCGCAGCATGCGCGCCGCGTCATCGCCGCGGGAAGGGACCGCCACCACCAGGCCGGGGATGTCGCGCAGCGCGCCGACGCTGTTGTCGTTGTGGAAGTGCCCGCCGAAGCCCTTTTGGTAGGCAAGCCCGGCGACCCGCACCACCATGGGGTTTCGGAACTGGCCGTTGCTGAAGAACTGGAGGCTGGCCGCCTCGCCGCGAAGCTGGTCGAGCGCGTTGTGCAGGTACGCGAGGTACTGGATCTCGGGCATGGGGAGCAATCCGAGGTGCGCAGCGCCCTGGGCGATGCCGAGGATCGACGTCTCGTCGAGCAGGGTATCGAACACGCGCGCCGCGCCGAATCGGCGCTGCAGCCCGTTCGTCACGTTGTAGACGCCGCCTTTGCGGCCCACGTCCTCGCCGAACAGCAGGAGCTCGGGCCGGCGTGCCAGCTCGTCGGCGAGTGCCGCGTTGATGCAGCCGGCGAGGGTCCGCGCGTTCGGGACGGTGAGGGTTTCCGGCAGCGGGCCGTTGAAGATCGAGCTGCGCTCGACCTCCAGCGCGTCGCGGGCGCGGGCGGCGACCCGGTCGGGATGCCACGATGCCAACGGGGCAATCACCTCCGCGGTGGTCGCCAGTCGCGGACGCCGAGTGGCCTCCTCCGCCGCCCGCAGCACCCGATCGCGGGTGTCACGGACCAGCACCGCCAGCTCGTCACGGCTCGCCGCCCCCAGCTCGACGAGGCGGCGCGCGGTGCGCAGCAGCGGATCCTGCGCCTCGACCGCCGCGATCTCGGACGCGTCGCGGTAGGCGTGCTCGGCGTCGGAGCCGGCGTGGCCCCACAGCCGCACCGTCGGCAGGTGCAGGAACGCCGGCTGGCGCGTGTGCCGAACGTGGTCGATGGCCGCCTCCGTGGCGCGCCACACGGCATCGAGCTCACCCTCGGCCAGGACGTATCGCAGGTGCGGCAGGTTGCCGAACGACTCCGCGATCCAGCCGGCCGGCGTCGGCACGCTGATGCCGGTGCCGTTGTCCTCGCACAGGAATAGGATCGGGCAGGGCAGGCCCAGGCGCGCCGCGTAACGCGCCGTGTTGATGCCGGCAAGGGCGGTGGCGTGGTTTGCGCTGGCGTCCCCGAACGATGCGAGCACGACAGCGTCGGACGGCACCTCGGCCGCCATGCCCATGCGGCGCGCCCGCGCGAGGCTGAAGGCGAGGCCGGTTGCCTTCGGCAGGTGGCTGGCGATCGTCGACGTCTGCGGCGGCACCCACAGCGCGCGGCTGCCCCATACCTTGTGGCGTCCGCCGGAGATGGGGTCCTCCGACGAGGCGACGATCCCCAGCAGCGTGTCGAAGGCCGGTGTGCTGCCCGGGAGCTGGCGGGCGCGGGCCATCATCAGCGCGCCGGATCGGTAGTGCAGGAATGCGGGGTCGCTGATCCGAAGCTGCGCGCCGACCACGGCGTTGCTCTCGTGGCCCGCCGAGCCGATGGTGTAGAAGCTGCGGTTCGTCTTCTTCAGCTCGCGGGCCGCGACATCCAGCGCTCGGCTGAGGACCTGGTCCTCGAACACCGCGACCGCGGCAGCGCCCGTCAACGATCGCGTGCCGGGGATCAGGGCATCCGGGTGCAGGCGCCCCGGTGGGGCGGGGAGCGCGGCGATGGCGTCATCGAGGGCGGCCTCGACGATCGGTACGCGGTCGAAGGTCATGCGGGTCGGCGTGGCTCGGCGCTGCGGACTGGGGACGGCAGGGGAGTCCCAGCATGATAGCGGTCCGTGAGCGTGCGACCGGGTGACTCAACGGGGGAAGCCACCGCCGGTGGTGACCGCCGCGATGATGACGATCCCCCAGATCGGGAGGTGGCGGACCCAGGTCCTCAGTGAGCGTGGCATGACGGCGAGCGCCTCCATTGCAGGGCCGATCGGGGCGACCGGCCGATCCGCCAAGCAGAGCGCAGGGCCCCTTATCGGGCCGTTAGCGCCGGCTTATCGTCGCGTGCGCCGGTCCGGTCAGCCGAGCGAGATGAGCGCGACTGCAGTGATCGCCAGGGCCACCGCCACGAGCCCGAGCCGTGGCAGCGCCTCACCGAGGACCATGCGGGCCAGGAGCATGGTCACGAGCGGGTAGAGGCCGCTCAGCGCCGCCGCGAGCCCAACCGGGATGGCATCCCGCGCGATGACGAAGCCGATGTTGCCGCCGACGTCGAGCAGCCCGGCGAGGACCACCAGGGGCGCCACCGAATGCATGCCGGCCGGACGACCGCGCAGGGCGACGACGCCGCTGATGAGGACCGCCGACGAGACGCGGCTGGCAAGCAGGACCCACAGCGGATCGCCGGCGGCGGCCGCGAGGTCGAGCAGCACGTACCACGATCCGAACGCCAGGGCTGCCACGCCGGCGAGTGCCAGGGCAGCGCGGCTCACCCCCATCCGCGAGGCGCCACCGGCCGTCATCGCGGCGATCCCCGCCAGTCCCACTCCCGCCAGCTGCAGCGGCGCGAGGACGGTGCCCGTGAGTGCGCCGGCGAGCACGGGTATGACCACCGAGCCGAGGCTCGACAGCGCCGTCACCAGGCCCATCGCGCCGAGCGCCAGGCCCGCGTACAGGGCAGCCAGGCCGACCCCACCGGCGACGCCCGCGGCCAGGCCGATACCCAGCGCGCCGACGTCGGGCGCCGGCGGTCGCAGCAGCACGGCACCCACCACCAGGGCCAGCAGACCGACCCATTGGGCGGCCGCCGCTACCAGCAGCCCGCCGGCGCGCCGCGCGGCGAGCCCGCCGCTGAAATCGCCGGCGCCGAAGCTCAGGGCGGCGGCGATGCCGGCAGTGATCCCGAGGAAGGCGGTGGGCATGGGTGGCGAGGCTACCAGACCCGCCGCGTCCGCTGTGTGCCGCGGAATCGGCCGGTTCGCGGCGCTCCGCCGACCGATCTCGTGACGAATTGGAGCGTGAGTGGCGGAACCCGTGCGGAAATCGGCTTGACATCCCGAGACGCCTTCCGCAGCATCGGCCAATCTTCCGCCGCGGGCGTCCGAGCACCGGGACCGTCCCCACCGCCCGCCGGAGTTGAAAGGGACGCGTGGCCGCAGACCGGACCGGCGCAGTGCATCCAGCGGAGCGACCAGCGGGCGAGGGCAAGCCAGCCACGCCTGCGGCCGTGCGCCTGGAGGGCGTTCGCAAGCGCTACGGTGACGTCGAGGCGGTCGCCGGGATCGATCTCGAGATTCGATCCGGCGAGTTCTTCTCCATGCTCGGACCGTCCGGCTCGGGCAAGACGACCACCCTGCGCATGATCGCCGGCTTCGAGCTGCCCAGCGAGGGCCGCATCCTGCTGGACGGGCGGGACGTGACGGGCGAGCCGCCGTTCGAGCGCGACGTCAACACGGTCTTCCAGGACTACGCCCTGTTCCCGCACATGACGGTCGGCGACAACGTGGCCTACGGCCTGATGGTGCGCAAGGTGCCCGCCGGCCGAGCGCCGCACGCGGGTCGGAGAGGCGCTGCGCATGGTGCGCCTGGCAGGCTCACGACCGGCGCCGAGCCGGCACAGCTCTCCGGCGGCCAGCGCCAGCGCGTCGCGCTCGCTCGCGCGCTCGTCAACCGGCCCCGCGTCCTGCTGCTCGACGAGCCCCTCGGCGCCCTCGACCTGAAGCTGCGCGAGGAGATGCAGATCGAGCTCAAGGCGATCCAGCAGCAGGTCGGGATCACGTTCATCTACGTCACCCACGACCAGGAGGAGGCGCTCACGATGAGCGACCGGCTGGCCGTCTTCAACGCGGGCCGGATCGAGCAGGTCGGCACCCCGGCCGAGGTCTACGAGCGGCCCGCCACCGGCGTTCGTCGCCGGCTTCGTCGGGACGTCGAACCTGCTCCGCGGCGACGCCGCGCGGCCGATCGTCGGCGAGGAGCGGCACGTTCACCGTGCGGCCGGAGAAGATCCGGCTCGGCCGAGCCGGACGACCGCGGTGGCCGAGCGACGAGACGGTGCGGCACTGGCACGCGTCCGCGACGTCGTGTACCTCGGCCCGGACACGCGCTACATCGTCGCCCTCGACGCGGGCGCGCGAGCTGGTCGTCGACCCAGCAGAACCTCGACGACATCGTCCATGGAGGCGCTGGCCGCCCGGGGCCGCCGGTCCGCCTCGTCTGGAAGCGGCAGCACGTGCTCCGCGTCGTGCCGAGCAGCGACGGCTGAGCGGTGAGCAGTCCAGCGGAGGAGCGAGGAGGAGGCATGCGAACGATCCCGCGGCGTCGCCGGCGGCGCATCGCCGGCCTCGGCGCTCGTCGGCTGCGCCGCGTCGCCACCGGCGCCGGCTGCCGCAGTCACCGGCCGCGACAGCCGGCCGACGGCGTCCGCTCGGCCGCGATCGGCGCCGGCGAGGGCGCGCTGAACCTCGTCATCTGGACCGGCTACGCGCGAGCGCGGCGCGAACGACCCGGCCTACGACTGGGTCACGCCGTTCGAGACGGAGACCGGCTGCAAGGTCACCACGACCAGGACGGCACCGATTCGGCCAACATGGTGCAGCTGATGCAGACGGGCGAGTACGACGGCGTGTCGGCGTCCGGCGACGCGACCCTGCGCCTCATCGCCGGCGGCGACGTCGTCGCCGATCAACTCCGGACCTGATTCCCAACTACGCCAACATGTTCGACGGGCCTCAAGAACCAGCCGCACAACACCGTCGACGGCGTCGCCGTACGGCGTGCCCCACGGCCGCGGCGCGAACGTGCTCATGTACAACACGGACGTCGTTCGCGACCGCGCCCGACCAGCTGGGGCGTCGTGTTGGACGCGGACTCGCCGTACAAGGGCAAGATCAGCGCCTACAACTGCGCCGATCTACATCGCCGACGCGGCGCTGTACCTGATGAAGCACCAAGCCCGACCTCGGGATCACGAACCCGTACGCAGCTCGACGAGACCCAGTTCGACGCCGCCGTCGAGCTGCTCAGCCAGCAGAACGAGATCGATCGGCAAGTACTGGGGCACCGCCGCCGAGCAGATCGACGGCTTACGCCGCGGGCGACATGGTCGTCGGCACGACCTGGCAGTACCAGGTCAACATGCTCGACGCCGACGGCGCCGGTCGAGGCGCGTCCTGCCCGAAGGAGGGCGCGACCGGCTGGTCCGACACCTGGATGATCTCCTCGAAGGCCGCAGCACCCCAACTGCATGTACAAGTGGATGGACTACATCATCTCGCCGAAGGCGAACGCGCAGGCGACCGTGTGGTTCGGCGAGGCGCCGGTCAGCCAGCGGCGTGCGCCGAGGCCGAGAAGCTCAGCCCGGCCACTGCGACGCGTTCCACGCGAAGGACGAGGCGTACTTCACAAGGTCTACTACTGGACCACGCCGCAGAAGGACTGCGGTCGACGGGCGCGGCGACGATCTGCAAGGACTTCCGACGACTGGACGAAGGCCTGGACGGAGATCACGGGCGGCTGACCGGTCGCGGCCGCCGACGACCGAGGGCTCCCGGGCGCACCTCGGGGGCGCCCGTGCCAGTCGTCGACCCGCGCCTGACTCCGCACCGATGACCGCCGACCGCCCGCGCCGCGCCGCCCGGCGCCGCGGCGCCGCTCGTCGCGCGGCTGCTCCACCGGCACCCGCGGGCGCAGCTCGGCGCTGCTGCTCGCGGCGCCCGCTCGGCTGGCTGGTGCTCGCCTACCTCGGGTCGCTGGCCGTCCTGCTCGCTCAACGCGTTCTGGTCGCGACGACTCGTTCACCGGCAACGTCGATCGCCGAGTTCACGCTCGACAACTTCGAGCGGTCGCCGACGACCGAGGTCTACCGGACGATCGCGATGCGCACCGTCGGGCATGGCGCGCTGGTCACCGTGACTGACGCGGTGCTCGCCTTCCCGATCGCCTACTACATGGCCCGCGTGGCCTCGCCGCGGATCCGCGGCGCTGCTCGTCGTCGCGGTGCTGCTGCCGCTGTGGGCGAGCTACCTCGTCAAGGTCTACGCGTGGCGCACTATCCTGCAGCGGCAACGGCGTGCTGAACTGGCGTCCTCGCGCCGTTCGGCGTCGAGGGCCCGGGCTACGGCGACGTCAGCGCGCTGGCTGGTGTTCAGCTACCTGTGGCTGCCGTACATGATCCTGCCGATCTACGCCGGCGCTCGAGCGGATCCCGAGCTCGCTGCTGGAGGCGTCGGCCGACCTCGGCGGGCGGACCGGCATGACGTTCCGGCGCGTCGTCCTGCCGCTCGTCCTGCCCGGCGGTCGTCGCCGGCTCGATCTTCACGTTCAGCCTGACCCTCGGCGACTACATCACGCCCGACGCTCGTGTCGAACACGCAGTTCATCGGCAACGTCGATCTACGACATCGTCGGCGTGCCGGCAACCTGCCGCTGGCGGCGGCGTATCGCCATCGTCCCGGTCGCGATCATGATCGTGCTACCTGCTCGTCGCGCGGCGCCTCGGCGCCTTCGAGTCGCTGTGAGGCAGCCGATGACCGAGTCGCGCTGGCTGCGGATCGCGCTGCGGATCGCGAGCGCTGGCCGTGCTGGCGTTCATCTACCTGCCGCTGGTCGTCATCGTCATCTACGCGTTCAACGCCAGCCGACATCCAGACGTGGCCGATCCCCGGGCTGTCAGCCTGCGACTGGTTCGGGCGCGCCCTCGCCGACGCGGGCGGTGCGCCAGGCGCTCGTCGACGTCGCTGACCGGCGGCCATCGGCGCGACGCGCATCGCCCTCGTCCTCGGGCACGCTGGCCGCGTTCGCCGTCCAGCGCTACCGGTTCTTCGGCCGCGAGACGGTCTAGCTTCGTCGTCGTCCTGCCGATCGCGCTGCCGGGCATCGTGACCGGGCATCGCCCTGTCGGCCGACCTTCACGACGCTCGGCATCGAGCTTCGGGCTGCTGACGATCATCATCGGCCACGCGACCTTCTGCGTGGTCGATCGTCTACAACAACGTCATCGCCCGGCTGCGGCGCACTGCCGCGCTCGCCGGAGGAGGCGTCGATGGACCTGGGCGCCGACACGTTGGCAGACGTTCCGCCACGTCTTCCTGCCGTCGATGCGCGAGCGCGCTCCTCTCCGGCGGCCTGCTCGCCTTCGCGCTCTCGCTTCGACGAGGTCATCGTCACGAACTTCACCGCCGGCGCCGGCGTCAGACACGGTGCCGCTGTGGATCTTCTCGGCCATCCAGCGACCGAACGCGCTGCCGGTCGTCAACGTCGTCGCGGTGGCGCTGATCCTGCTTTCCGTGATCCCGGTGTACTTCGCGCAGCGCATCGGAGGCCGCGCGTCGCGCTGACGGTACTGTCGGGGGCTGGTGGACGCTCCACGGCGGTCGTATGCTCGCCCCGGTTGCGGCTCGCCCGTGCCGCCCGAGCGTTGAGGGGAACCAACTCATGACCGTCGAGACCCAGGAGCTGCGACCGGTGGCGCGCCACCCGATTCGGCGCTGGGCGGTCCCAGTGATCGCCATCGTCGTCGCGCTCACCGTGGCCATCGGTGGAGTGGTGGGTGCCTACCTCGTCAATGGGCGTGGCGCCGGAGCCGACGCGTTGGCCAGCTGGGCGCCGGCCGACTCCGCCGTGTACGCGGAGTTCGACCTGACCCTCCCGGGTGCGCAGCGTGCGAACGTGGCGGCACTGCTCGACCACTGGTCGGCGCTGAACCCCGACCTCCTGCTCGGCGACGAGTTCGCGGGCTGGGTTGACGGGATGATCGGCGACAGCGGAGCACCCGTCAGCTACGCGGATGACCTTGCCCCGTGGCTCGCGGGCACCTTCGCGCTAGTGGTGCGCGAGTGGCCCGAGATGTCGAACGCCGCCGCGATGGGGATGCGGCCGTCCGTCCCGGAAATGGGCATCGTCATCGGTAGTCGCGACGACGCTGCCGCCGCGGCCTTCGCTGCCCAGCTGCGCGACCTGGCCGTCGAGGAGGGCTCCACATTCAGCTCGACTGACCACCTCGGGGTGACCGTCTGGTCCCTGGAGGTCGATCCGGCGACCGCCGAGTTCGCGAGCAACGCGGAGGTCGCCTACGCGGTGGCCGACGGTGCGCTGCTCGTCGCCACTGGCGTGGACGAAGTTGGGCGACTGCTCGACACGCACGCCGGCGACGCCTCGCTCGCGACGGACGGCGCGGCGGGTCGCCTGATCGCCGCCCTGCCGGCCGGTCGCATCGGTCTGTCGGTGATGGACACCCGCGCGCCCTTGCAGCAACTCGTCGACTCGGTCGCAGCGAACGCCCCGGAGCTGGCCGCCAACTTCGGGGCCTACCTGGCAGGAACGCCGCCGATGACCGTGGCCGCGCTCTCGGTCGAGGCTGACCGGGTGGTGGTCACGAGCGTCGCGGAGGCAGTCGACGGCCCGCTCGCCTTCCAGCCGCTCAGCGAGGCGCTCGCGGAACGCATTCCAGCTGGCTCACTGTTCTACGCATCGGCCCCCAACGTGGGTCCCTCGGTGGCCGCCGCCGTGGACGCCTTCCTCGCCACCGTGGCGGCTGACGAGATGACGGGCGACATGGCCGACCAGTGGCTCACGGAGTTCGAGTCGGCGACGGGAGTGGCGCCGCGCGAGCTCTTCAACTGGGCCGATGACATGGCGCTCTACGCCGCCTGGAATGGGACCGAACCGGTGGGCGGAATGATCGCGCTCACCGATGACCCGGCGGCGGCCTCCGCCCAGCTCGACGCACTCGTCGATGCGCTGGCCAGGGCGGCTGGCTCGTCGCTCGCCGTCGAGCGTGACGGCGCGGTGACACGACTCACCGGCGGCGGGATGCCTGTCGTCGAGATTGCGGTCGGCGACGATGCGGTGACGATCACCGTTGGCAGCGGGGAAGCCGCGCGCCTTGCGGCCGTCGGGCCGGCCGGCTCGCTGGCCGGGCGACACTCGCCCATCGGCGGCGATGTCGGCACTCGGTGGCTCCGCGACCGACCCATCGGTTTGGCTTGACCTTGCCGGGATCGTGGACCTCGTCACCGAGCAGCTGCCCGATGGCGATGTGCTGAGCCCGGAACGGATGGTGCTGGCCAACCTCGAGCCGCTCGACCACCTCGTGGCCGTGACGCGCGTCGAGGACGGCATCACGATCACCCGCATGGACCTCGTCGTGCGGTGAGCGCGGCGGCATTCGAGACGCTTCGCCTGCCGGACGAGCTCGCGCCGCCGAACGCGGCATCCGTCGGCTCCTACCTGCGGAGCATGGGCGTGGAGCCGTATGCCTGGTCGAATGGGCCGGGCGATCGGTACGCGGCGCATGAGCACGGATACACCAAGCTGCTCATGTGCGCACAGGGCAGCATCACGTTCCTGGTCGGGGCGGACGAGCGGCCGCTGACGCTGCGACCCGGCGAGGGATTCACGCTGCCGCCTCGGACGCGTCACGCCGCCGAGGTTGGTCCGGTGGGGGTCACCTGCCTCGAGGGTCAGCGCGCCTGATCGGTCAGTCGGACGCTTCCTCCGCTTCGCGCGCTGCACGTTCGTAGGGGTTGTCGCGGTACCAGGCGCCGCCCTTGCGCCACGCTCGGTACGACGCGCGAAGGTAGGTGATCCCGAATGACGGCCCGTGCTCGGCCCATTGCCGCACGTGCTCGAGCTCGTGGCGCAGCTCGCGTGCCTCGAGCGCCCGCCAGGCCCAGATGTCACGACCTACCGTGATGGCCAGCCAGTTGCGAAGCAGCGCCGACCCGGGGCGGCGCAGCCACGGCACGACATGCACCCGGTGGGCGAGTGGACCGCCGCGCTTCATTCGTGGTCGTGGTCGTGGTCGTGGTCGTGATGCTGGTGCTCGGGACCCGGCTCGAGGAGCAGGTCGCGCCGGTCGCCCCAGCGCTTCAGGAAGCGGTAGAAGTTGCGCTTCGACTGACGCGTGAGCTCCGGCTCCTCGAACGTCGCGTAGCCGCGGTGCGGGTGCCGGGTGAATGGCAGAGCCGCGGTACGCACCGCGCGCCATCCCGCCGCGCGCGCCTGGAACGAGAAGTCCAGGTCAGCGTTGCGATACCAGCGAAAGCGGCGGTCGAAGAGCCCCGCCTCGCGGAGCACCTCGCGTCGCACGGCCAGGCAGTAGCCCTCCACCGCGTCCACCTCGCCGGGGGGCGCGTCGTCGAACTGCCGCCCGTTGCCGCTCCGCACGCCCCAGCCGCCGGCCACGCCCACGCCCGGGTCGCTGAAGGCGGCGAGCAGCGGCGAGGCCCAGTCGCCCGCCGGCTCGAGGCTGGTGTCCAGTAGAAGGACCACGTCGCCCATCGCCTGTCGAAGGCCGAGGTTGACCGCATCTGCGTATCCCAGCCGCTCGCTCGTGGCGAGGACCGTGACCTCCGTGGCGGTGTCGGCTCCCTCGATCGCCGGCTCGACCGGGGCGGCGGTGGCATTGGCCACCACCAGCAGCTCCCAGCTCACCGCGGGGGGATGCGCCGCCAGGCCGGCGAGCGTGCGGGCAAGGTCATCGAGGTGATCGTCCGCCACGAGGAGCACCGAGAGACGGACCGTCGGCGGCTCGTCGAGGCGGCTGGCGAGCGATTCGGCGCTGATGAACCCGGCGTCGGCGTCGTCGCTCGGCAGGATGGCTCGCAGGGTCGGGCCGCCGCGGGCGTCCTGGACCTCCCAGCCGAGGGCATGGATGCTGTCGCGCAGCGCATCGGCCCGCTCGAAATCGCCAGCGGCGCGTGCCTCGCTCCGTTGCTCGACCAGGCGGCGAACCGCGTCCGGTGCTCCGTCGCTCACAGCGCCTCCCCATCGACCGGTCGGGTGCCGGCGGGCCATGCTGCTTCGCGCCCGATGGGCCTCCCGTCGGGATCGCGCTTCAGCTTGTTGGGGCCGCTCGCTGGCGGGCGGTAGCGCAGCCGCTCGACCGGCACTCCGCCGATGAGGTGGCTGGACACGATCTCATCGGCGTCTGCAGTGGTCACCGCGGCGTACCAGACGCCATCCGGGTAAACCACCACCATCGGTCCGTTGCCGCACTGGGAGAAGCAACCGGCCTTGTTGATCCGGATCCGATCGCCGAGGTCGTGCCGCTTGACGAGGGCCTTCAGGCGGGCGTGGACGCCCAGGCCATCGCCGTCGATGGTGGCGCACCAGTCACCGCTGGTGCAGACGAAGCAATGTCGCTGGTAGACGCTCATGCGATGCGGAAGTACTCCCCGGGCTACCCCGAACGTACCGGGTGGCCGGAAGGCACCTCAACCGTACTATCCGGACAGGAGCCGCACCGACCGCACAGCGAGCGGACGACTCGTCCACCAACCCACTCGTGCCCGGTGGAGGACACCGTACACAATGATCAGCAACGAAGTAGGCAGGCTGCTCACGGCATCGGAAGTTGCCGACATGCTCCACCTGCACGTCAACACCGTGAAGCGTCTCGGTGATCGCGGCGAGCTCCCGTTCTTCCGCGTCTGCAAGCGCGGCGACCGACGCTTCCGCTACGACGACGTGCTGGACTTCCTGCGCCGCAGCAAGTAGCCGCTACCCCGATATCAGGTCCCGACCGGTCCCACGCCGGAACGGACCTCGCTCCTGCCAAGGGGGCATGAACGACCGCCGAGGTGCCCATCTCGGCGGTCGTTCGTGTGCAGGCGCCATAATGGCCGACCGATGACCGACGCCGACCATCCCTCCACCCTCGCCAAGGGCGAGCAGCTGCTCGACGACGGGGATCCGGAGGCGGCCCTCGAGCCCCTTCTTCGCGCCACGTCCTCTGCGAACCCGGACGTGTCCGGCGCCGCATGGCTGGCGCTCGGCACGGCGCGCTACCGGACCGATGACGAGCCCGGTGCTCTCGTTGCCTGGCAGCGCGCGGCGGAGACCGATTTCCGAAGCGCCTGGATGGGCTGGCGCAGCGTGGCCGAGCAACAGGTCCGCGACGGCGACCTGGATGCCGCCATCACCGCCTACCGCGAGGCGGATCGGCGCGCACCTGCGCACGAGAAGGGCGCCATCGCCAACCGCATCGCGTGGTTGCTCAAGGAGACCGGCCACGACTTCGCCGCGCGGCGCCAGTTCAACCGCGCGCGCGGCAGCTACGCCGCCTTCACGCCGTATGTGACGTGGGGGATCATGGCGATCTGCGTGGCGATCTATCTCCTCGACGTGGTGCTCACGCAGGGCCGGACGCTGCAGTTCTTCGGCGGGACTGGACCGATCGGCGACGCGGCGCTCATCTACGCGCCGTACGTCGCCGACGGCGAGTACTACCGCATCGTGACGAGCGCGTTCATCCACCTCGGGATCGGTCACCTGGCGTTCAACATGCTTGCCCTCAACCTGTTCGGGGGGGTGCTCGAGCAGATGTACGGGCGCGTCGAATACCTGGTCATCTACCTCCTCTGCGCCGCCGGTGGCAGCGTGCTGACCATGCTTGTCGCCCCCGGCCAGGCTGCGGCCGGTGCCTCGGGCGCCATATTCGGTCTCTTCGGCCTCGCCTTCGTCGTGCCCCGGCGCCACCGCGTGGCGACCACTCGCGAGGCGCGCGCGGTCCTCGGCCAGGCCGGGACCCTGCTCGCCATCAACCTCGTCTTCACCTTCCTGATCCCGGGCATCAGCTGGACCGGGCATGTCGGCGGGCTGATCGTAGGCGCCGTGATCGGGTATCTCATCGCGCCCGCTCATGTGCCGACCATGAGCAGCATGTTCCGCCGCCCTGACGGCACCAGCATCGCCCCGCGCGCCTCGGGAGCGCTGCGCGCCGCGGCGTACCTGGCGGTGACCGCCGGGCTCGCGGCCGGCACGTGGTTCGCAATCGGGGTCGCCTGACCGGGGGGTGCCGCTAACCAGCCGCTAAGCGGCTGATAAGCCGCGCTGCGCTAGCGTGCCAGCAGGCCGGCGCCGTCCGGCCGCCGCTCATTCGGGGAGGTGTCGCCGCCAACGGTGTCGCAGTCGTATCGGTCCTGGTCACCTGCTGCGCTTCGGAGGTTGCGATGTTTCGCATCCGGTTTCTGTTCCCCGCGCTCATGATCGGCATGAGCACCCTCATCCCATCCACGGCATTGGCCGACGACCCGACCGTGGAGGTCCTTCCCGGCCCCGCCAGTGGTACGACAACAATCCCTCTGCCCCTGAGTCGCAACGAACAGCGTTCGGTCGCGGCCCGCGAGCGTCAGGCGGCACAGCTCGCTGCCACCTTCACGTCGAAGGGGCGCCCCGCCGACGGCGACGTTGCGGCCACGGCGCTGTGCCCGACGTCTGCGGCCGAAGCCGCGGCACGCGATCAATCGGGCAGCTCGGAGAACGCGAAGGGAGGCGCGTTCGGGGCGACGCCGGCAGAGCGGGTCGCCGCCGTCACCGGGTCCGGCAGCTGCGTCAGCGACTTCGTCGCCATCTACCCGCGCCAGCAGATCAAGAGCTATTTCTGCGGCCCTGCAACCGTCCAGCAGGTCATCAACTACACGCGCGGCGTGTTCAGCTGGGACCAGGCGGTCAACTGGTTCGGCCAGCAGCAGATCTCCGATTGGTGGCTGAAGGCGGATGTCAACGGCGGCACGTCGCCCTACATGGAGCGGATCGGGATGAATGCCGGCAGCCGCCTCCCCGACGGCTTCACCTACTACGAGGTCCAGGTGAAGAGCGGCGCTGACTGGCACGCCAAGATCATCACCGACGTCACGGGCTGGAGCATGCCGATGACCGCGGCGGTGGCGCCCCGAGACGTCAATTTCAAGTACTTCCTCAGCAGCTGGGCGAACAGCCCAGCGGTCGACACCGGCCATTGGATCGTCATGCGCGGCTATTACGGCAAATGGGATGGCACCCGCGCCCCGCTCGCGTACTACACCGACTCATCGGGCGGCGCGGGCGGCGCCACCGGGCGCTTCTACGACCCCAGCTTCGACGTCTACCAGACCCTGCTCAAGACCAATCGGGTCCACACACAGGGCAAATGGGTTGTCTGGTAGCGGTAGGCGGCTGCCCGGCATCGGCCGGGCAGCCGCAATCTTGGTGACCGTTGCAATCGTCGGCTGCGGCGCTCCGCCGCCCGGCCCGAGCGGCTCCGTGGCGGTGTCGCCGCAGTCTCGGGATTCGCGCGCGACGACAGCCGCCGCCAGCGGGACGGTGTCGCTCGGCGCCGACCCCGCCGACGCCGCTCTCACGACGGTGGCGGAACACGGCATCGTCGATCGTCCCTCGGCGACCCTGTTCCTGACGACGGACGGGGAGTCGATCATCTTCTCGGGGACCTCAGCGCGAGATGCGCCCACCGATCACGCGCCCGACCTGCTGGCGGCCCGTCCCGGCGAGGCGCCCCGGGTGATCTTCACGAATCCTCGACGACAATCGGACCTGATACCGGTTGCCGCTGGAGGGGGGTATGTGGCCTTCGGCGAGGGCAACGTGGCTGAATTCGGCGAAAAGGCATGGAGGCTCTGGCTCCTCCCGCCAGGTGCCGCCGATCCGATCGAGCTGGATCGCAACCCGGCGCACAACGACGCGCCACTTCCACTCGTGGCGATCAATGATCGCCATCTCGTGTGGCAGGCGATTGGATTCGGTCCCGAGCTCGAGCGCGCGGACCTCGTCGCCATCGACCTTCCGTCAATGACGCGTCGCGTCATCCGCTCGGCGGATCCGCAGGAGTATCAGTGGTGGGACCCGGCGCTCGACGGGGATCGCCTCGTGTACACCGAAGTGGACTACGTGCATGGAGATGCCGCATCCCTGTTCCAGCCGGCCGAGCTCTACGCGATGCTGCTTGACCTGGGTGACCCCATGGCGACTCCGCAACGCCTGGACAGGTCGGGGCGGGCCAGCGAACCGGACATCCACGATGGATTGGTGGTGTGGAAGGAAGCCGACAACGTGTTCGCCTGGGGGACCCTGGTGGTTCACGATCTCGGCTCCGGCCAATCCCGGATGGTGGCGACCGATCCGCAGGGAGGTATAAAGTCCCCGTCGGTCGGCAACCGCTACGTCGGCTTCTGGGGGATCGATGACACCCAGTTCTACCTCTACGACCTCAAGCGGGCCGAGATGGCGCGCATCTTCCAGATTGCGCCGACCAGTGAGATCGGCGGCGCATTCCGGGTCGAGGTGGCCGGCGATCTCGCCGTCTGGATCCAGGGCACGGAAGGCGATCCCGCGCTCGCGTGGGCGCGCTTGCCGACCATGGACGATCCCTGAGCGGGGCGAGTGTCCCGGACGTCAGGCGCCGGCCGCTCGCTCCTCCACTGGACGCGCAGCCGACGTGGGCGGCGGCAACGGGCGGAGGTACATCGTCAGCACGATGCCGAGGTAGCCTGCCCAGCTGAGCAGGGTCAGCCATTCCGGGGTGGCGGCGTAGCCGAAGATCGCCCGCAGCATCTCGCCGAGGAAGTTGCCCTCGTGCGGCAGGATCGCGCTCAGGTCGAAGGCGGTGGCGCTCAGCGGCAGCTCAGTCCCGTAGAACTCCGCCACCTCCACGAACTCGTGCACGGCGTGGCTGAGCAGCCCGGCGGCAATGAAGATGAGCGCCACGCCGGTCCACTGGAAGAACGTGCGCAGGTTGATGACACGCGCGCCGCGGTAGAAGCCGTAGCCGATGCCGGTCGCGATGAGCAGCCCGATGACGGCGCCGAGCAAGGTGCTTGCTGCGCCGCCCTCCGCGCGCGCGGCGGCCTGGGTCTGGCCGAGCAGGAAGAGCGCCGTCTCGATTCCCTCTCGAATCACGGCGGTGAAGGCCAGCGCGGTGAGCCCCCACACGCTCCCGTCGGTCAGGACCCGATCAACCGATGCGTGCAGCTCGTTCCGCACCCCGGCCGCCTGGCGTCGCATCCAGAAGAGCATCCACGTGACGACCGCCGTGGCGACCACCATCGCGATGCCCTCGAATATCTGCTCCGCGGGTTCGGAGAACTCGCCGATGGTGGCGAACAGCACGACGCCGGCGACGAGGCTGACGCCGGCGGCAGCCGCGACGCCCAGCCAGATCTTGCCGAAACGGCGCCGATTCCCGGTCCGCGCCAGGTAGGCGAGCACGATGCTCACGATGAGGGCCGCCTCGACCCCCTCGCGGAGGCCGGTCAGCAGTCCGGCGGACAGAAACCCGAGATTCAACGTCAGATGCTCCTGGCAACGGTCGGAGGGGGATCGTGGACCGGCGTTAGGCTAGCCTGACGACATTCCTTCGTCAACCCGAATCACCGGTGGCCGGGTCGGGATTCCCGCGGCGCGGCGGCGGTCCGAGTGGAGATCGCTAGAATCGTGGTCAGCCAGTGTCTGATCACCCGCGACGTGCGGGTGCCCACCCCACTCACCGTTTCGCCATGGAGCCCTGATGATCGATTTCTCACTGACCGATGCCCAGCGAGAGGTGCAGCGCACGGCGCGCGCCTTCGCGGAGCGGGAGATCCTCCCGCGCATCGGCGAGCTCGACAGCACCGCGAGGTACGACCGCTCCCTCTACGAGAAGATGGGAGCGGCGGGCCTCCTGGGCCTGCCGATTCCGGAGCAGTACGGCGGCGCCGGGATGGACTACATCGCCTTCGCCCTGCTGTGCGAGGAGATGGAGCGAGCTGACACTGCATTTCGCGTCATCCTCAGTGTCCACACCGGCCTCAACTCGCTGACCCTGCTGCAGTGGGGGAGCGAGGAGCAGAAGCAGCAGTACCTGGTCCCCCAGGCGCGCGGCGAGAAACTGGCGACGTTCGGGCTCACCGAGCCCGGCGTCGGGTCGGACGCCGCGAGCCTGTCGACGACGGCGCGCCGCGACGGCGATCGGTACATCCTCAACGGGTCCAAGATCTGGATCAGCCTCGGCGACACCGCCGACCACGTGCTGGTCTTCGCCACGGTGGACAAGAGCAAGGGCCACAAGGGGATCACCGCCTTCATCGTCGAGCGCTCGTTCCCCGGGTTCAGCTCGGAGTCCCTGCACGGCAAGCTGGGCGTCCGCGCCGGCAATACCGGGATCCTCACCTTCGACGACTGCGAGGTGCCGGCAGCCAACCGGGTCGGCGAGGAGGGCGAGGGCTTCACCATCGCCATGAGCGCCATCGACCAGGGCCGCTATACCGTCGCCGCCGGGAGCGTGGGACTCGCCCAGGCGTGCCTCGACGCATCGGTCAAGTACGCGCACGAGCGCAAGACGTTCGGCTCCGAGATCGGCGAGCACCAGCTCGTCAAGCAGATGATCTCGAAGATGTACGCCGGGATCGAGGCGGGTCGCCTGCTCGTCTTCAAGGCGGGTTGGAAGAAGAACGCCGGCGAGCGCAACACGCGGGAGACGGGGCTGGCCAAGTGGTTCTGCACCGACCACGCGGTCGCCTCGGCGCTCGACGCGATCCAGGTCCACGGCGCGTACGGCTACAGCAACGAGTACCCCGTGGAGCGCTACCTTCGCAACTCCAAGGGCTCGGTGATCTACGAGGGAACCAGCCAGATCCACACCCTCATGCAGGCCGACTACGTCCTCGGCTACCGCAAGGACCGCCCGCTGCGCATGCCACAGCCGCCGTTCGAAGGCGAGATGTAGGGCCCGATGAGCCGGACCATCGAACTGTTCGTCGGGATCCTCCTGCTCGCCATTGGCGTGCTCATCCTGGCCGGCGAATGGATACGCACCTTCCTCGGCGACCTTGGCGTCACTCCCGAGCTGTGGGCGTGGTGGCCGGCGCTGCTCGTCGTCCTGTCGCTCTTCTTCCTGGCGCCCGCGGTGTTCGGCGAGCAGCATCGTCGTCTGCGAGCGGGAATGGTGATCCCCGGCGTCGTGCTTGCGGCCGTGGGCGGCGCCGCGCTGTACACGTCACTCACCGATCGCTGGGACGCGTGGTCGTACCTGTGGAGCGTCTTCCCATTCAGCGTCGGCCTCGGCATGTATGCCGCCGGCTGGATCGCCGACGCGCCGGCCTTCAAGTGGATCGGGGCGGGCGTTGCCGCCGGTGGGGTCGTCGCCTATGTGGCTTTTGCGACCGCATTTGGTGGCGAGGCGTTCCGCCTGGTCGCCGCGGTGGGGATCATCGCCCTCGGCATGGCCCTCACAGTCGGCGGGTTGGCCGAGCGGCTGTCCCGCAAGCACCCGGCGGCCTGAACTGGGCTCGCTGTCGCACCGGTCAACCGGGGGGCAGCACCACTCCTACGAGCCCGATGGCGACCGCCATGCTGGCAATCCCGGGAGCCAGCACCCGCATCCATCGCGAGCGCAGGCGGGCGACGGTGGCCGCGATCACGGCGGCGGCCACCGCGCCGCCAAGGCCGCCGACCGCGGCCGCGAAGGCATGCGCCAGGGTGGGCGAAGCAACGCCGACCTGGCGTTCCCCGGCCATCACGACGCCCAGGATGACGAGGCCCAGCGCCGCGAAGAGTGCGGCCCCGAGGGTCGCCATGGCAGCGCGCGGGGCACCCTGCTGGGTCGCGCCGGTTGCGGCAGCGCCAGCGGCCAGGATGGCGGCGACAAGGTACGTGAGGAAGATCGGATGACCGGCGTCGGCGGGCGCGCCGGCGACGAACCACGCCAGGGTGACGATGGGCGCCGAGAGCATCCCCAGTGCCGCCACCCAGGTGAGCGGCCGCGTCCAGTCCTCCGGGTCCTCCGGCGGGACGACGTTGCCAAGACGGACACTGGCGGGGACGAGGTCGCTGCCGATACCGTCTTCGCTCACGTCGCGGCGGCGCCGTGTTCCACGTCGCGCGCCGAAGCCAGCCGCAGACCGATGATCCTGGTCCCCAGCTCGTGAACCATCCAGCCTGCCTCCATGGCGAGCCGCTCATCATCACCCGCGGCGAGCGCTGCAAGCGCGTGCAGCTCGGGGAGGGCGGCAGGCGTGTCCAGGTCGTCGTCCATCGCGGCCAGGAAGCGCTCCCGGTGTTCCGCCACTGCCGGCAGGAGCGCGGCATCGGAGTCGAGGGCCGGCGAATCCGGTGCCAGGTCGCGGGCGCGGCAGGCGGCGCTGCGCAGGCGGGCCGCGGCTTGTGCGGATGCCTCGAGGCCGGCAGCGTCGTACTCGACCTCGCGGCGGTAGTGGTGCGAGAGGATGTAGTGGCGGATTGCGTCCCCGGGGTACGAGCGCAGCAGGTCGCGGACGAGGACCAGGTTGCCGAGCGACTTGCTCATCTTTTCGCCCTCATGGCGCAGCATTCCAACGTGCATCCACGTGTCCACGAACGGCCGCTCCCCGGTGGCCGCCTCTGACTGCGCGGCCTCCGATTCGTGGTGGGGGAAGATGAGGTCGCCGCCGCCGCCGTGGATCGCGAAGCGATTGCCGAGGTAGGCGGTCGACATGGCCGAGCACTCGATGTGCCACCCGGGGCGGCCCGCCCCCCACGGCGCCTCCCAGGCCGGCTCGTCGTCGAGGGAGCGCTGCCACAGCACGAAGTCGAGCGGGTCGCGCTTGCCCGGCATCGCCGGGATGTTGCCGCGATCGTTGGCGATGGGGAGCATTGCCTCCCGTGGCAGCCCGGACACCTCGCCGTACGCCGGCCACGACGCCACGTCGAAATAGACATTGCCCTCCGCCGCGTAGGCGTGTCCGCGCGCCAGCAGGGCGCCGATCATGGCCTGCATCTGCGGGAGGTGCTCGGTCGCGCGCGGGTAGACGTGCGGCGGCAGCCAGTTGAGGGCGGCCATCTCCGTGAGGAAGGTGGTCACCCAGCGGTTGCCGAGATCGAGGTAGTCCTCGCCGGTCTCGCGCGCCTTGCGCAGCATGTCATCGTCCACATCGGTCAGGTTCTGGACGTAGCGCACCTCGTGGCCGAGGTGGACGAGGTAGCGATGCAGAACATCGAAGCTGATATAGGTGAACGCGTGGCCGAGATGCCCTGTGTCGTAGGGAGTCACGCCGCACACGTAGAGCCCGACCGGCCGGTCCATCGGCTGCTCGAACGGCACGAGCGCGCCGCGGCGCGAGTCGTGGAGGCGGAGGGTCACGCTCCCGATTCTAGAGGGCTGGACGAGGGGCGGTAGAATCGGCCGACCCCGATGGGGATTTGCTGCCGCACCCTGAGGAGCCTGAGTAGATCATGGAAGTCCTGCGCTGGATGTTCTTCTTCCTGCTTGCCCTGGTGCTGATCGTGTTCGCGATCTTCTGGGTGCAGGGACGCCCGTTGCCGTTGCCGCGCTTCTGAACGCCGCTCAGCTGCCGCCGGGCTTGGTCATCATCAGGAAGCCGATGACGCCGGTGGCGGCACCCATCCCGTAGGCGATCCAGCGCTGGCGCCGTGCCCGCCGCTCCCAGGCGATCGCGTCCCCACCGCCCATCCTGATGAGGCGCCGCAGGTTCGGACGGCTGACGAAGCCGGCCATCAGCAGATTGGCCGCGTAGATCACGAGCGCAATGAGCAGCCACGGCTGCGTGAGGAGCCGCACCCCCAGGACGGCCAGCAGGCCGGCGCCTGTGAGGGCCAATCCGGCCGCGATCAGGAGCGAGCCGCTGCCCTGCATGCGCATCAGGAAGCGCACCATGGGGATCGCTTCCGCGCCAGGTCCGCGTCGCAGCAGGAACGGCAGAACGACGCTCGGCAACAGCAGCGAGAGCGCAAGGGCGATGTGCAGGATCAGGAGAATCGGAAACCAGCTCATGCTGGACCGATCCTAGCGCACCCTCAGGACGATGCCTTGGTGCCCTTCCCGCGGCGGCTGTCGAGGATGCCAATGCGGCGCAGGGCGGTGGGGATGTTGATCGCCCAGCCGACGCCCAGCGGGCGGTCGGTGAAGACCTTGGTGGAATGCGGATTCCAGTACGCGCGCTTCAGGTCGCCCAGGTTTGGGACGCGGAAGTCGTACGGCACCACGCCGGCGACCTTGCCGTGCCAGGTGCGCTCTTCCGGGCGCTTGCGAAGCTCCGTGTAGATTGCGCCCGCCACTGCGGCGAACACGGCGGTGCGGAGGATCCAGGCGAAGGCGCCGATCTCGCCGCCGACCGTCTCCGCTCGGTTGGCGACTTCGCGCCGAATGTTGGTTGCCATCGCTCCACTATGAGCAAGCCCCGTGCCGCCTGCACGACCGACGCGTAGACTCCGGGCCTGATGCAGGTGTTCGACGCGGCTGCAACGCGCGCCGCCATCCCGATCGGCGAGCTGCTGGATGCGGTGGAGGGCGCGTTCCGCGACGTGGCCGCCGGTCGTGACCGATCGCCGCTGCGCATGCACGTCGCCTTGCCGGATGGCGACCTGCTGCTCATGCCCGGGGTGCGCGAGGGCGGCGCCGGGAGCACGGTGAAGCTGGTCACCATCACCCCGGCCAACGCATCACGCGGCCTGCCCACGATCCATGCCGCCGTGACCTGGCTCGACGCGACGACCGGCGAGCCGCGCGCCGTGTTCGATGGGGCGACGATCACCGCCATGCGCACCGGTGCGGCGTCCGGGGTCGCCACCCGTCTGCTGGCGCGGACCGATGCGCGGGTGCTTGGCATGCTTGGCGCGGGCGCGCAGGCGGCATGGCAGGTGCGTGCCGTCCTGGCCGCGCGGCCCATCGAGGAGGTGCGCGTCTTTGCCCGTAATGAGACGCGACGGCGTGCGTTCGCCGACGCACTCGCGTCCGATCTCGGGCCGTCGGTCACGGTGCGCGCCGTCCCCGACGCCGAGGCGGCGGTCCGCGGCACCGACGTGGTGTGCGCGGCGACGACCTCCAGCGAGCCGGTCTTCGACGCGGCGTGGATCGACCCCGGCTGCCACGTGAATGGTGTGGGTGCCTACCGGCCGGACATGGTGGAGCTGCCACCGGAGCTGTTCGGACGCGCGGCGCTGACGGCGGTCGATGCCCACGCGGCCGCGATGGCCGAGGCCGGCGACGTGCTGGCCGGGATCGCGTCCGGGACGCTCGCCGAGTCCGCCCTGGTCGAGATCGGGCGCGTCGATCGGGCGTGGGCCGCGTCGCGGGATCCCCAGGCGATCACCGTCTTCAAGAGCGTGGGCCTGGCCATCCAGGACGTGGCCGCCGCCGAGATCGCCGCGCGCCGCCTCCTCGGCTGAACCTCGCCGGGCGCCGATCAGCGCGCCGCGTCGAGTAGCGCCAGCACCGGGTCGCCGGCGAGCTCGCGTGCGACCTGGCGGGCGAGGCGGGCGGCAAGCTCGTCGAACAGTACGCGGAACGTGACGAGACGCGGGTCGGCGGCGTCGCGGGCATCGGCTGCGGCCGCCCACACGAACCCGACGATCGGCCGATTCGCTTCCCACTCCATGACGCGCTCGGCGGCGCGGCCGCCGTTGCGCCAGGTGGCGGACGCGGCCTCCGTGGGTTCGTCGGGCAGTGAGGTGGTCACGCCGGATGCCGCGGCGACCACCACGATCGGTGCCGGGTCGGCGGGCGGTGGTGGCGGCGGCGCGGCGGCGTCCACGATGCCGCTCTGGCCGCCGCCCGGCTGTCCGTCGGGCGAGGGATGGGGCGTCGGGGTCGCGGCAGGCGTGGGCACCGGGGTCGGGGTGGGCGTCGGAACCGGTGTGGCGGCAGGGGTCGGTGGGGCCGTGGCGGGGGTGGTCGTCGCGGTCGCGGTCGGCACGGGTGTCGGGACGCGGCGTCGGAACCGGCGTCGGAACCGGCGTCGGGGTGGGTGCCGGCGTCGGCGGGGGCGTCACGGGCGCCGGAGCCGCGCTGATACCGACGCCCGCGTAGTAGATGGCCATGATCTGGGCAGCGCTCTTGCCGGCCAGGCCACAGGTCTGCGAGCCCCACTGGTACATGCGCCAGCCGTTGGCATTCGCGCCGCACGCCTCGCCCGAGGTGCCGGCGTTGTAGTACGTCGGGAAGATGCGCCCCGCCTTCAGGGCCAACGTCGCCCACGTGGAGTCGACCGCCGCGGCCATGCTGGCGTACGTCGGGCGGGACGGGTCGTAGTGCTGGTCGCGGGTCGAGTCGAAGACATCGAAACAGGCACCATCGGTCGTGACGTAGCCGCGGTAGTGGAGCACCTGGTACCAGGCGTAGTTCTTGACCGCCAGGGCACCCGCGCGCAGCGACTCGGTGGTCCAGCTGCTGATCCATTCGCGGGAGAGCACGTTCTTGACATAGGCGCGGAAGTCAACCGTTTCGACGGCTCCGGTGGCGGTGCGGAAGACGCGAATCGTGGGCGGCGGCTGCGTCTCGCTGGTCCACGCTGTGCAGCTCGCGGCGGCAGCGGCGCCGCTCGGCATACCGGGGACGGAGAGGGCAGTGGTCAGGAAGCCGGCCAGCAGGAGCCCTGCTGCCCAGCGCGTGGTGCGCGTCTGCATCGGGCCGCCGACGCTACCAGCGCACCGAACCGCTCCGAACCGTACGAAGGTACTGCGACCCGCGCGACGCGTCCGAGCAGGCGAGTGTCAGGCCCAGCGGTGGACCCGCTGCCGGATGGTCTCGAAGCCCAGCTCGTCGCACAGGGCGGTGAAGGCGTCGCGCGGCACGCCCTGCCACTCGAGGTCGTCGAGCGTGGGCGTGATGGACGAGATGGCGGCATCGCGGTTGAGGGTTGCGAGGCGCCGGTAGAGGAGCGCTTCATCGCGCTGCTGCTCCAGCGTGGCCGCCAGCCGGCTGGCCCCACGCAACGGAATCTCCCAGTCGAGCGCCGAGGGCGGAATGCGGTCGAGGTGCTCCCAGCGAGCGAGGACCGCAGCCGCGCTCTTGGCTCCCCAGCCCGGCAGGCCGGGGAATCCATCGCTGCTGTCGCCGACGAGCGCCAGGTAATCGGGGATGCTCGTGGGCCGCACCCCGAACTTGGCGACGATGCCTGCCTCGTCGTAGGTGATGGTACGCATCCGATCCCGCAGCACGATCCGATCGCCCTCCACCAACTGCCCGAGATCCTTGTCGACGCTGCAGATGACGATGCGCTCGACGCGCGGGTCATCACCGAAGCGGGCGACCCCGGTTGCGATGGCGTCGTCCGCCTCGTCCTCGACCATCGGCCACACGGCCATCCCGATGGCGGCCAGGGCCCGCTCCGCATCCTCGAATTGCGCCAGAAGGTCGGGGTCGACACCCGCACTCGACTTGTAGCCCGGGTACAAGTCGTTGCGCCACGACTCGATGACGTGGTCCGTCGCCGCCGCAACATGGCTGATCTCCGACTCTCGGAGGAGACTCAGCATGCTCTCAACGAGGCCACGTACGGCGTTCACCGGCCGCCCATCGGGCCCGCGCTCCGGCGGACGCGAGTAGTAGGCGCGGAAGAGCTCGAAAGTGGCGTCGACGAGGTGCAGCTGCATGACCGACCGATGGTAGCCCGCCCGCGGCGATAAGCGGCTGATAAGTGGTCGGGTGCAATGCTGAGGGCTGGCGCGGCCTGCGTGCCCTGCGACGGGCCGGCCCGACGTCGGACCGGTCCGGCCGCGCCTCAGACGGCGAGCGGCTCCTTGTATTCGCCGTAAACCCCGCGCAGCACGCCGCACATCTCGCCGATGGTGGCATAGGCCGTCACCGCATTGATGATCGCCGGCATGAGGTTGACATCGCCACGCCGCGCCTCGTCCTCCAGGCGCCGCATGGCGGAGGCGTGGGCGGCAGAGTCGCGCTCCGCACGGACTCGCGCCAGGCGGTCGAGGTGGCGACGCTCCTGCTCCTTGCTGATCTCGAGCAGTGGGATGCGCAGCTCCTCGTTCGGGTCGGCGTACTTGGTGACACCCACGATCTCTCGCTCGTGCCGCTCGATCTCGCGCTGCTGCTCGTACGCCGCATCGGCGATCTCGGCCTGCGGGAAGCCAGCCTCGAGTGCCTTCACCATGCCGCCCATCTCGTCGATCTGGCGGATGTACGCCCACGCCCGCTGCTCGGTCTGGTTGGTGAGCGTCTCGACGAAGTACGAGCCACCGAGCGGATCCACCGTGTTGGCGACGCCCGCCTCCTCGGCCAGGACCTGCTGCTGGCGCAGGGCGAGCATGGCGGCATCCTCGCTGGGGACCGCCCACGCCTCGTCGTACGCATCGGTATGCAGGCTCTGGGTGCCGCCCAGGATGCCGGCGAGTGCCTGGATGGCGACGCGGGTCAGGTTGTTGAGTGGCTGCTGCGCGGTGAGCGAGACGCCGGCCGTCTGGGTGTGGAAGCGCATCCATGTGGAGCGCTCGTTCTCCGCCCCGAAGCGCTCGCGGCACAGCTTGTACCAGATGCGCCGTGCGGCGCGGAACTTGGCGATCTCCTCGAAGAAGTCGTTGTGGGAGTTGAAGAAGAACGAGAGGCGCGGCGCGAAGTCGTCGAAACGCATCCCGCGCCCGATGGCGTCCTCCGCGTAGGCGATCCCGTCGGCGATCGTGAATGCCAGCTCCTGGACGGCTGTCGAACCCGCCTCCCGGATGTGGTAGCCGCTGATGCTGATCGTGTTCCAGCGCGGTAGCTCGCGGGTGCCCCACTCAACGGTGTCGGTGACCAGCTTGAGCGATGGTGCCGGCGGGAAGATGTACTCCTTCTGGGCGATGAACTCCTTCAGGATGTCGTTCTGCAGCGTCCCGGACAGCTGCGCGCGCGGCACGCCGGACTTCTCGGCGGCGACGATGTACATGGCCCAGATCATGGCCGCGGGCGAGTTGATGGTCATGGAGGTCGAGATCTCGCCGACCGGAAGACCGTCGAGCAGGAGCTCCATGTCGGCCAGGCTGGAGACGGCGACGCCGCAGGTGCCGAACTCACCCTCCGCCATCGGGTCGTCGTGATCGTAGCCGTACAGGGTCGGCATGTCGTACGCGATCGAGAGGCCGGTGCCACCGGCGGCGATCAGCTTCTTGAAGCGATCGTTGGTGTCCTCCGCGGTGCCGAAGCCGGCGAACATGCGCATCGTCCAGAGCCGGCCGCGGTGCCCGGTGGGGTGGATGCCACGCGTGAACGGCGGCTCGCCGGGGAGCCCGAGATCGTCGATCTGGTCCCAGCCGGTGCCTGCGTCATTCGTGGGGCTGAACTGATAGCGCGGACGGTCGGCGTCGGGGTCGTTGGCGGGATCGGCCAGGTCGGCGGGGGTGTAGAGACGCTCGATCTCGACGCCCGACTGGGTGATGAACCGCGGACGCCGCTCCGGGGCGCGTTCGAGGGCGGGGTCGAGGCGCTCGCGCGCCCATCGGTCCTGGTGCTCGCGCCAGCGCTGGTCGTCACTCATGCGGCCAAGTGTGCGGGTTGGACCGATGGCGCCGCAACCGAGGCCGGCGAGCGCCCGGCACGCGGAGTGCATTCAGGGCAGGCATGTTCACCCTGATTCGGCGCCTCGTCATCGGCTGGCTGCTCACCAAGCTGCTCCGTCGCCTCACCGGCAACTCGACGACAGCCCGCCGCCGCTAGCTCGGCGGCTCAGCCGGCGCGCGCCGCCTGCCGTTCCAGCGTGGCGGCCCGCTTTGCCTCGAAGCGCGACGCGGTGGTGTCCAACCGCTGGAGGAAGGAGCGCAGCTCTTCGCGCCGCCGCTCCGCCTCCGGGCTGAGGTTCGGCAGCTCGAAGATGCCCCAGTGGCGCAGCAGTGGCCAGATGACCTCGTCGTGGTGCACGCGCAGGTCGTAGATGCCGGCCTTCGCCATCTGTGCCGCCTTGCGGACGAAGTTGACCATGCCCGCGCCCGGCATCTGGAAGTCGATGATCTCGTCCGCGACGGCCAGGACGGCCGCTGACGCGTCGAGCTTGATTGCCTCGCCCAGCATGTCGCGGTAGAAGACCATGTGCAGGTTCTCGTCGGCCGCGATGCGGTCCATGATTCGATCAGCCACCGGGTCCGACGAGTAGCGGCCCGTGTTGCGATGGCTGATCCGGGTGGCGAGCTCCTGGAACGCGACGTAGGCGATGCCGCGCAGGACATTGCCGCCGTCGTCGTGGTCGTAGGCGGTCTGCAGCTGCTGCATGCGCCCGCGCTCGAGGGCGATCGGATCGATGTTGCGGGTCACGATCAGGTAGTCGCGAAGGACGATGGCGTGACGTCCCTCCTCCGCGGTCCATCGGTTCACCCAGTTGATCCAGGCGCCGTCCCCGCCACCGAACATGCGATGGATCTCGCGGTGGTAGCTGGGCAGGTTGTCCTCGGTGAGCAGATTCACCTCGAAGGCGACCTGCGCGACGCCGCTGATGCGCGGCTGGTCCGGCGTCCACGGCTCCTTGTCGAAGTCGCGCCCCACCGAATACGGGATGTAGTCGTGGGGGAACCACTCCTTGGCCATCCCGAGGTGGCGGTTCATGAGGCGCTCGGCGGCAGGCTCGAGCTCCGCCAGCAGATCGCGAGGCGGGATGAACGGGGTCGACATGTCGGAACTCCTGCGGGGCGTCACGCGCACCGCATCGGTGACTACGCGCACGTTCTGTACGTGGAGGTGCAATTGTTGCACCAATATGGATCGGGGTTACTCTGGCCCCATGGTCCGTGCCGGCTCCAGCCCCGTCCTGATCGGCCGCGCCGCCGAGCTGGCGCAGCTCGAGGCATGCTACGAATCCGCCGCGAGCGGCACCTCGGCGGGCACCGTCCTCGTGCTGGGCGAGGCAGGCGTGGGGAAGTCGCGGCTCGTTGAGGAGCTCGTCGCGCGGGTCCGGGGGCGTGGCGGGCAGACCCTGGTCGGCGGGGCGATGGAGATCGACGAGGCCAACCTGCCCTACGTGCCGGTGCTCGAAGCTCTGCGTCCGATCGTCGACGACGCGCTGGATGGAGACGTGGCCGCCGAGGAGGCCATCGGACGTGCCCGTCCGGAGCTGGCGCGCCTCTTCCCGGAGCTCGGTCCAGGGGTCGTGGGCGACGTGGATCTGGGGCTGGCGCAGTCTCGGCTGTTCGGCCAGCTGCTCGGCGTGCTGGGCCGTGCCGGTCGCGACCGGCCCGTGCTGCTCGTCCTGGAGGACCTCCAGTGGTCGGACCGTTCCACCCGCGAACTCGTCGCGTTCCTGGGCCGGACGCTCCATTCGGCGCGGGTGCTGTTGGTGGTCACCGTCCGCACCGATGCGCTCCACGCGCGGCACCCGCTCACGCCGCTGCTCGCCGAGCTCCGACGGGTGGAGCGGGTGACCCAGATCCTGCTCGAACGCTTCACGCGCGCCGAGCACGACGCCCAGGTGACCGCCATTCTGGGTGGCAGGCCACCCAACGAACTGTTGGCCCAGACCTACGCGCGCAGCGATGGCAACCCGTTCTACACGGAGGAGCTGATCGCTCCGGGCAGCGGCAGCGTGAGCCTGTCGAGCGGCCTGCGCGATATGCTGCTGGCCCGCGCCCGCGGCCTCAGCGATCGAACGCGACGCCTGCTGCGGGTAGTGGCCGTGGGTTGGTCGGTGACCCACCCACTGCTCGAAGCCGTCGCCGGCCTGCCGTCGGACGAGCTGCTCGAGTCGCTGCGCGAGGCGGTCGATCGGGCAATCATCACCACCGACCCGGCGTCGGGCCGCTACCGGTTCCGCCACCCGCTCATCGCCGAGGCGGTCTACGAGGACCTGCTGCCCGGCGAGCGGATCCGCTGGCACGCCGCCTACGCTGCCGCCCTCGCCGCCACGCCGCGCCTCGGAGACCCTTCACCGCCGCGCGCCGCTGCCGAGCTGGCGAACCACTGGCTGCGCGCCGGGGAGGAGCGGCGCGCGCTGCCGGCACTCGTCGCCGCAGCGCGTTCGGCCCACGCGGCCTTCGCGCAGGCCGAGGCGTTCGGCGCGCTCGACAAGGCGTTGGCGATCATCGAGGTGAGGCCGGAGGCGATCGACGACATCGATATCGGCCTGTTGGAGCTCGTTCGAATGGCCGCCGAGGCGGCGCAAGCGAGTGGCGACTTCGCACGCGCCGTCGAGCTCTGGGAGCGCGCCGTCGGACTGACCGATGCCAGCGCGGATCCGGTGGCAGCCGGCCTCCTGCACGCGCGTACCGGAGAGGCGTATTGGCTCATCGGCGACGGCGACGCGTTCACCCGTCACCGGCGGCGCGCCGTCGAGCTGGTGCCCGCGCAGCCTCCCAGCGCCGCGCGATCCTGGGTGCTGTCGCGGCTCGCGTCGGCACTGGTGATGGCACCCGCGAGCGACGAACCGCGCGCGCTGGCCGAGGAGGCGGTCGGTGTCGCGCGTGCCGTGCACGCCGAGGTCGAGGAGGGCCGCGCACTCGGGGTGCTGGGCGTCGCCGAGCTGCTCGCGGGCAACGCGGCCGCCGCGGTCGAGAGCCTGCGTGCCGCGCTGGCCATCTCGGGCCGCATGGGTCGCCTCGACGAGGAGGCCATCGATCGCTCCAACCTGTCCGAGGCGCTTCACGAGTCCGGCGATTTGCGTGGGGCCCTGGAGGTCGTCCTGGCGGGCGTGGAGCGCGTGAACGCGGCGGGCATGCACCACACCTATGGCGAGACGACGAACGCGATTGCCATCGATCGGGCCTTCCTGGCCGGGGACTGGGCGCTCGCCGACCAGCTCCTCGAGGATGGTCGGGCCCGTGCGCCGCGTGGCCTGCCGCAGACGTGGCTGGCCCTGGTCGAGGCGGAGCTCGAGGCTGCCCGCGGCAACCACGAGGTGGCCGCGGTCGCCCTGGCAGCGGTTGACCGCCTGGCGACGTCACCGCGCATCGTCGGCTGGACCGGGCCGCACGAGCAGCGCGCCCATGCCGCCCTGTGGGCCGGGCGACCGGACGAGGCGCTCGATCACACCCGTGCCGGCCTCGCGATCCTCGACGCCGCCGGAGTCACCGCCGGGGCCGCGGAATGGCGATGGCTGGCCATCCATGGCCTGCGCGCCATCGGCGACATTCGGGACGGCGCGCCGGCAGCAGAACGCAGCGCGCTCGACGAGGAGGCAGACGCGCTCATGGCACGGTTCGACCGCCACGCCGCCGCGGTCACGGAGCGCCACCCAGCCTCAGCCCACCTGCGTGCCGACCGGCTCCAGGTACTGGCCGATCATGGACGAGCCACCGGCCGCGATGATCCAACCGCGTGGGCGGCGGCGGCTGCTGCCTGGTCGAGCCTTGACCACCGGTTCGACGAAGCGGTCGCGCGCTGGCGCGGGGCTGCCGCCGCCCTCGCCGCGGGCGGCGCCTCGGCCACGCCGGCCCGGGAGGCGCTGCGCACGGCCCATCGCCTGGCCTGCGGAATGGGCGCGCGACCACTCGTCGCGGCGATCGAGGAGCTTGCCGCACGGGGCCGCATCGCGCTGGAGCCGCACGATGGCGCGCCGGGGGACGATCCGGTGCCGCACGACCTCGGGACCCTCACGGCCCGCGAGCGCGAGGTCCTCGCCCTGCTGGCGGCGGGGCGCAGCAATGGGGAGATCGCCGAGCGGCTCTTCATCAGCAGCAAGACAGCCTCGGTGCACGTCACCAACATCAAGAACAAGCTCGGCGTCGAGAACCGCGTCGAGGCGGCGACGCTCGCCACGCGGCTCGGCATCGCGCCGGACGATGACCTCGAAACTAAGGCACCCGGCCCCAAAATCTAAGGCGCTGCCCAATGCGCCCGCGGCCCCCCGGGTCGATCATCGGTGCATGCAGGAACACTGCGTCGTTCTACCGCTTCTGCCCGGCCGGGGGGAGTCGGCGCGCGACTTCATGCGCCAGCTTGCAGCTGGGCGCCGCGCCGAGCAGGAGCGTTCCGAGCGAAGGGTGGGAATCGGGGGAGCCCGCTGGTACCTGGGCCAGGTCGCGGAGGGGGAGCTGCTGATCGGGATGATCAGCAGCGGTGACCTGGCCCGGGCCTTCGGGCTGCTGTCAGTCTCCATGGACCCCCACGACCTGTGGTTCAAGCGCCACCTCGCCGTGGTCACCGGCGTCGACCTCAATGAGACGCCGCACGTGGAACCGGCCATGGAGCTCGCGCGCCCGCCGGCCGACTCCCGCGAGCCGCGCGAAAGCGCGAGCCCGCGCCAGCCGGCTGGTCGACTGGCCGCGATGGTCCCGGCCGAAGGCTAGGGGTACAGGCCGCGCAGCGACGTGGCCTCGGCGACTCGCCGCACCGCCACCATTTCCGCCGCCTGGCGGAGCGTGACGCGCTCCCGATCGGCCGTCTCGCAGACCGCTGCGACAGCGCGATCCATGACCCGCTCCAGCTCGCTCGACACCTGCGCGTCGTTCCAGAAGAAGGCCTGCATGTCCTGCACCCACTCGAAGTAGCCGACCACCAGGCTCCCAGCGGAGCTGAGGATGTCCGGGATGACCGGGATGCCGCGGTCGGCAAGGGACACGTCCGCCTCCGGCGTGACGGCCCCCCCAGCCACCTCGGCAACGATGCGTGCCTGCACGGCGTCCGCCGTGGCGCCGTCGAGCTGCGACTGCAGGCCCGCGTGGACGAGGATTTCGCACGGGAGGCCGAAGACCGATGCCAGGTCGATCGGTTCGGTGTCCGGCAGGCCGGCGATTCGGTCGTGGTCGCGCATCCAGGCCACCGCGTCGCTCACCCGGATCCCCGCATCGTTGACCACCCCGGTGTCGTCGTCGGCGATGCCCACCACGCGCACCCCGGCGCGCTCGAGACGGCGGGCGAGGATGGTGCCGACCCGACCGAATCCCTGGATCACCGCCCGCGCCCCCTCGAGCTGGACCTGCGCGGTGCGGCCCACCAGTTCGATCGTGCGCAGCGCCCCGACACTCGTCGCCTCGCGCCGTCCGCGCGACCCGCCGATGGCGATGGGCTTACCGATCACCGAGCCGGGAATCGTGTGGCCGCGGTGCATCGAGTAGGTGTCCATGATCCAGGCCATCGTCTGCGATCCGGTGTTGACATCGGGCGAGGGGATGTCGCGGTCCGGACCCAGGAACGGGCTGATCTCCGTCGCATAGCGGCGGGTGAGCCCCTCGCGCTCGGTGACCGAGAGCGCCTTGGCATCCACCCGCACCCCGCCCATCGCCCCGCCGAACGGGATCTGCACCAGCGCCGCCTTCCAGGTATTGGCCATCGCCAGGGCGCGGATCTCGTCGAGTGTCAGGTCGGGCACGTAGCGCACGCCGCCGGTCGCCGGGCCGCGGTTGACGTTGTGATGCACGCGATGCCCGGTGAACACCGTCACCGTGCCGTCATCCCGGGTGATGGGGAAGCTGACCGTGAGCTCTCGCTTCGGGAGGCGCAGCACCCGGCGCATGCCGTCGTCGAGCCGCAGCCGCTCGGCTGCCTCGTCGAGGTGGCGCTGGGCAATCGTCCACAGGTTGGTGTCTCGGGTCGTCGGCGGCACAGGTCACTCCGCGCGGGACTGGTGATGGCGGTTTCGGTGCGGACCAGCCTACGACGCGCGCCGCACCCCCGTCGCCCAATGACGCGAGCCGTGGCGAGACGGCACACTATCGCCATCGCGACCATCGACGGCCTCCCTTTGCCCTGACCGATGGCCCACTGGAGGACCCCATGGCTCCCGACCCGCGCCGGCTGCCGGCGCTGCCCTGACGAAGATGGCCGAGCCGCGCGACCCGATCGCCGACCTGAAGCGCATCGCCTTCCTGCTCGAGGCGGCGAGTGAGCCCGGCTACCGGGTTCGTGCCTTTCGGACGGCCGCCACCACGCTGGCGGCGCTCGCGCCCGCCGACCTGGAGCGACGGGCGGCCAATGGCAGGCTCCAGGAGCTGCCGGGCATCGGCGAGGTCACCGAGCGCACCATCCTCGAATCGCTGGCCGGGGTCGAACCGGTCTACCTGCGCCGCATGGAGGCGACCGGCCCGGTGCCGGTCGAGTCTGGTGCCGCGACCATCCTGGGTGCCCTGCGCGGCGACTGCCACGTCCATTCGGACTGGTCGGACGGTGGCTCGCCCATCCGCGAGATGGCAGAGGCGGCGCGCGAGCTCGGCCGCGACTACATGGTCCTGACCGACCACTCGCCGCGCCTGACGGTGGCCAACGGCCTGACCGCGGAGCGGCTGCGCGAGCAGCTGGACGTGGTGGCCGCCCTCAACAAGGAGCTGGCCCCGTTCCGCATCCTGACCGGCATCGAGTGCGACATCCTGTCGGACGGCAGCCTCGACCAGGAGCCCGAGCTGCTTGCCATGCTCGACCTCGTCGTCGGCAGCGTCCACTCGGAGCTGCGCATGGCGGCCGGAGCGATGACGCGCCGCATGGTGGTGGCGCTCGCCAACCCGCACCTCGACGTGCTCGGCCACATGACCGGCCGCATGACCACCGGCAAGCGCAAACGCCCCGAGTCGACGTTCGACGCCGAGATCGTCTTCGCGGCTGCCGTGCATTTCAACAAGGCCATCGAGATCAATTCGCGCCCCGAGCGCCAGGACCCGCCGAAGCGGCTGCTGCGGCTGGCAGTGGAGGCCGGCTGCCGCTTCACCATCGACACCGATGCCCACGCGCCCGGCCAGCTCGCGTGGATGCGCAACGGTGCCGAACGTGCCTTCCGCTGCGGCGTGACCGCGGCGATGGTCGTCAACGCGCAGCCCGCCGACGGGCTGCTGGGCTGGGCAGCCTCCCACGACGCGTAGCGGCGGCACTGGTCCGGGTCGTGCATCATCGGTCTGGAAACCGAATCACCGACATGAAGGAGACACGAGATGTCCGTCGCACGCGTAACCGAGCTGTCCTGCACCTCCACCGAGAGCTTCGAGGACGCCATCAAGGAAGGCATCAGCCGCGCCAACAAGACCTTGCGCCAGGTCCGCAGCGCGTGGGTCAAGGAGCAGCGGGTCAACGTGAGCCGTGATGGCGCCGTCGAGTTCCAGGCCAACATCCTGGTGACCTTCGTCCTCGACGACTGACCGATGGGCCTCACGGGCCCGAGCAGCACGATGGCCGCCGAGCCGGTCGGGGGTTCCGACCGATGGCCCGGCGGCCATCACCATGGTTTGGAGACTGCCGCTCAGTCCTCGGCGAGCCTGATCTGGTGCCCGTCGCGGCGGAACCGCGATCGGTAGACCGGGTTGCTGACGCGGCTGTTGACGGTCGCCGCGTCAAGCGGCTTGCCGGAGCGCGGTGGCTGGAAGACGCCGCGCTCGGTGATCGCCGTGGCCAGATCGGCCGCGGTCATGGGACCGCGCTCGCCGATCACGGCGATGATCTCCTCGTGGAGCGGGACGCGCTTGCCCGACGCCTTCGCGGCGACGCCCTTGCGCGGCCGGCCACGGGCCGCCGCGGGCGCGCCAGTCTCAGCGGTGGCGGTGGCGGTGGCCGACTTCGGTGGACGGCCGCGCCGGCGCGGCATGGCGGTCGTTTCGGGGGCCGCCTCGCCGGCGGGTGCGGGAGCTGCTGTCTCAGGCGCCGGCGTCACCTGTGCGGGTGCCTGCGGCTCGGATCGGCCCGATCGCGTTGCACGGCTCATTTCGAGAGCAGCCACGCGATTGGCGAGCTCCTCGACCCGCGCCTCGAGCGCGGTCCGCACCTCGGGGGTCGCCCCACCGGCGCGCTCCGCTTCGAGCCGTTCCTCGACCCACTTGGTGACCAGCTCGCCGGGACGCATCCCGAGCTCGCCGGCGAGGGTCTTGAGCGCGTTGAGGCCGCGCGGGGTGAGGCGGATGTTCATGCCGCCCTCCTCCTCGCTGCGGAAGGCGGGCCGTGGCGTCGCCGGGCGCGCGCCGAAGCCAGCGCTGCGCGGGGCCGTGTCGCGGCGTTCAAAGCCGCCGCGCTCGCCGCCGCCGCCTCGTTCAAACCCGCCTCGATCGGCGCGCGGGAAGCCACCGCGGTCGGGGCGATCGAAACCGCCTCCGCCGCCACGTTCAAATCCACCCCTGCCCCCGCCGGGTCGTCGGTCGTTGCGTCGTTGCTGTGCCATTGCCGACGAGTATGGCGTGTTTGTCACGAACGCGCCAGCATCCGTTTCAACGACGCGTTGAAACGTCGAGCTCAGAAGCTGCCGCTCGCTCCGCCGCCGCCCGAGCTCCCGCCACCCGAGAAGCCGCCGCCCGACGAGCTGGAGGCGGTGGAAGGCGGGGTGTTGCCCATGCTCCCCAGCGCGTCGAACATGCCACCGATGTCGGGGATGGGCGAGCCGGAGAAGATCCCGCCGCCGCCGTGGAGGATGCTCGTGTCCGCCGCGTTGTACGACGACCCGCTCGACGAGCCAAGCCAGAGTGGCATGTAGCCGGAGGACTGGGTGGCGCCTGCCTGGCGCGCATCCTCCAGGGTCCGCTCCAGCACCCCACGCAGCTCATCGTGCAGGCCGAGCGCGATGCCCCACACCACCGCCTTGTCGGGCGTGTCGGCCAGCATGCGCACCGTGTCGTCTGCCGCGACCTGCTCCATCGAGCGCGCCTGGAGCATCGTCTTCTGCAAGGTGCGGCGATACGCGGTGAGCATCGCGTCGGCATAGGCTCCCTGCGTGGTGCGCTTGCTCATCGCCTGGGCGAAGCCGAACGAGATGGCTGAGCCCAACCCAAGGCCGATCGCAACCAGGATCAGACCGCTGGCGGGGAGAACGAACCCGGCACCACCGACCACCAGCCCGACGACGAGCCAGAGCCCGGCGACCCAGGAGCGGGCCCGTATGACCGGGCTCGGCTCGCGCGTCAGCCAGCCGAGGCGCACCGCCTCGCGCTCGAGCTGCTCGCTGGTGCCGGCCAGGGCGTCATTGAGGCCCCACAGGCGAGAGCGGCTGATGCGCGCATCCCCGTGCCCAAGGCGGCGGATGATGTCGTACGCCTGGGCGGACACCGGGCTCAGCTCGCGGGCCGCGGCGCCGGCCGGCAGCAGGTGGATGGCCGGATCGGTGTCCGGATCGGCATCTGCGTCGGATCGCGCGCTTCGCACATGGTCGAGGTTCGCGAACCCGATGCGGCCAGTGCTGGCGATCTCGAGCAGCGTGACATTGAGGCTGTGGCGCGTTGCGCGCCCGTCGCGAACCACCGTGGCCAGGGCCGGGGTCATGCCGGCCGGCGGCCCCGCGGCCAAGATCGACGGGCTGTCCACCAGGTCCGGGTCGTCGCCCTCGCGGCGCCAGCGGAGGAAGGCACCACCGCCCACCAGCAGAAGCGCCAGTGGAGCCCCCACCAGACCGACCACGGCATTGACACGTCGCGCCCCCTCGAGCCGGTCGCGCTGCTCGGGCGTGGTGGCGCGGTCGATCGCGGCCATCGTCCCCAGCACCGCAGCGTCGAGGTCGCCGTTACGGGCGGGCGGCACGAACTCGGAGTCGATGATCGCCTTGAGCGCGTCTTCATCCAGGTAGGCGGACGTGTAGCCCGAGCCGGCGAACAGGCTCACCTTGCCGTGGACCAGGTCTTCGTTGAGGCCGATCATCAGCACCAAGCCATCGTCGAAGCCGGATCGACCGATGCCCCACTGGTCGATCAGGGCTCTCGCGTCGGCGAGGTTCTCGTCCTCCCCGATGAACGGCTTGACCTGCGTGTAGACGACCACCTCCGCGCCGGTGCGCGCCTCGATGTCGTCGATCGTTCGCTCGACGGCGGCCTCGGTCGCGGTGCGGAGCGCACCGGCCGTGTCGTACACCGCCACCGTGTCGATCGGGTCCGGGAACGGAGGTCCGGCGGCAGCCGCCACGGCGGCCAGCAGGAAGGTGGCGCCAAGCGCAAGCAGGGCGGACAGCCGTCGTCGTCGCATCGGGGCGGAGCATACGCGGTTTGCCTATCGCATCGGTGGCTGGCACCCTTCTTGCGACCCATCTGGCAGCAGTCAGATGAACCGCGGCGCCCCGTGGCGCCGCCCCGCGATCGCGGAAGACACCTCCGCGGGGAGCGTCCGATCGGGCGCGCCGGACGGCAGCGATCGCCCCAATTTCGCATCCGGAGTCACCATTGAGGCACCCACTCGCGGCGCTGTGCGCCGCCCTCGCCGTCGCCATCGTCCTGTCGGCGGCCATCGGGGGGATCGCCGTCGAGGCGCGCGACATCGGCACCCTCTCGCGGCGCTCGGCAGCCCTCGACCACGCCGTCGTCGAGCAGCAGGTCCTCGCCGCCGCCGGCACCCCCGGACTAGCGCGCACGACCAATACGCAGCCAGACCCCGAGGTCCCCGCAGCCCGCGCGCAGCGGTCGGTGCGAGGCACCGCCAGCAACTATCGAGGCACCGCCGGTTACATCGGGCAAGCGGCCGTGGCACTTCCCGGCGACCTGGGTGGGCGATATACCGGCACCGTCAACGGCACCGTGACCGTGTGCGCGGATCGCTGCGTCGAGCTTCCGGTGGTCGACTGGTGCGACTGCTACTGGGGCACCGCCGACGAACGGGTGGTGGACCTCTCGCACGAGGCATGGCTGCTCGTCAGCGACCAGCCCCTCGAGCGCGGCCTGATCGACGTGGAGCTGCGCTTCGCGAGCTAGCCCCGGCAGCTGACCTCGATCCGCGCGGGCGGGGTGGTGACGCCGGGGATGACCTCGTCGACCTCGACGCTGGCACCGCCGCCGATCTCGACCGTCACGAACGAGCGCGATCCGGCAGAGCGGCCCGAACCGTCGTACGCCACGAGCTGGCACCGTGCCCGCCCCGCGCGCTCACCCTGGTTGTCGACGGCCACGCTGACCGCCACGCGGTCCCCGGCGACGGATTGGCTGGTGAGCACCTGCCCCTCGAACGGTCCAATGCCGCGCGTCGCGAGGCTGGCGGCGATCGCCAGGGCCGCGACGCCGGCGATGATCGCCGCCACCATCGTCCCGTGGTACTGGGTTGCCGATGGGGTCGCCATGCCCGCCCGGTTGCAGGTGGCGCAGATCGTCTCGTCCGGACCGATCTCGCGGCCGCACTTGATGCAGTGGCGGCCCGGCTGCGCGGTCATGCCGCGACCTCACCGTGCTCGATGCCGCCGGCGCGGTCCAGGCGCTCGCCGGCGTTGATCGGGATGGCCAGCCGGTTCTCCTCCGGGCTCAGCGGACAGCTCCATTTCGGGTCGTAGACGCACGACGGGTGATAGGCGTAGTTGAAGTCGAGTGTCAGCTCCCCGCCCGTTGATCCCAGATCGGCGCCCTTGGCCGAGTCCCACAGGTAGCGTCCACCGCCGTAGCTCTCGCTGCCGCTCGTCGCGTCACGGAACGGGATGAAGATGCCGCCCGCGTACTCATTGAGCCAGTAGACGGCGAGGCGGCAGGGCGTGCCATCCGCCACGAAGCGCACCCAGCCGATGCGTGCGAACGGCATCGCCTCGCCCGGACCGGAGCGCGGCAGCGCCAGCGGCGGTGCGGCGGGATCGGATTCGAGGGCTGCCCGAAACACGAGCGCCGGCTCGTGGCGCCAGTAGGCGAGGCCGCGAAAGTCGCGCCGTGCCTCAGCCGTGATGGGCGAGGACGGATGCTCGGCAAAGAGGCGGTCCTTGCGTGAGCGGAACGAGACGAGACGGATCGCATCCGCGCGGCCGTCGACACGCAGATCCGCGTAGAGGGCGGCCACGCGCCGCCGCCAGTCGGCCAGGTCAAGATGTTCGGACATGCGTCGATAAGGATACGGGCGGCGCCGCCAGAGGGCAGCGCCGCCCGTGATCGGGACGGTGAGAGGCCGGGCTTACCGCAGGCCGTTGTCCTCCAGGAATGTGGCTGCCGCGTCCTCGAGCGACTGCTGATCGATATTGATCGCCACGCCGAGCGCGGTGAGCGCCTCCGTGGTGAGCTTTGCCTGGACCGCGTTGAGCGTGTCGCCGAAATCGGCGGGAGCCGCCTCAGCGAGCGCGGCCGATGCGATCGGCACCAGGTTCTGGGCTGGCTGCAGGGACTTGTCGTCCTCCAGCAGAACGAGGTTCATCGACGCGATCTCGGGCTGCGTGGTGCAGACCTGGGCGACATCGATGGCTCCGTCGTTCAGGGCGGTGGCGATGTCGGTGCTGCAGGGGGGCAGGGTCTCGAGGTCCAGCGACGCAAAGTCGATGCCGTACGTATCGGTCAGGCCCGGACCGCAGACCGGGTTGTCCGAGCAGCCCTCGGCGACGCCCCAGACGAGCTGGTCGGCGACCGCGGCGAGGTCGCTCATGGTGGCCAGGTCGAACTCGTCGGCGGTCTCCTGGCGGACGGCGAACCCGTCCGCGTCGGTCCCGGGCGATGCATCGAATGACACCCAGCCCTTGGCGGTGAGGGCATCCTGCATGTTGGCCAGCGCCTCGGCAGGATCGGAGGGCAGCTCCTCGAGGCCCAACCCTTGGCCGGCCAGGCCGCCCAGGTAGTCGGGAATCAGGTTGACCTCGTCCGCCTCGAGCGCGGCGTGCACGGCGGGCCGCTCACCGATCTCGAGATGTCGCTCGACGGTGTAGCCCTTCGCTTCCAGCGCCTGGGCGTAGATCTCGCCAACGACGGCGGCTTCCCAGAAGCCTGCCGACCCGACGCTGACGTCGGGCTTGGTGGCGGCGGCGCTGCCGCTTGCCGCCGGGCTCCCGCTCTCTCCCGGCGAGCAGGCACTCATCACGAGCGCGAGCGTCACCGCCCCGAGAGCGAGGGTGCGGTACTTCCGCATTGGGTTCTCCTTACTGTGCAATTGACCTTGGGGATAATCGCCGTCGGGTAGCGATCTGCGGTGGAGTCTAGCAGCGCATTCCTGACAACCCCTTGTAGGTATCTGGTCGGCGACACGTTCAATCGCCGAACGGAACGGCTAGGCTGGGGCGCGGGCGGTCCGCACATCGGCGGGGGCGTCAGCCGCCCCGGCGAGCCCCGGCGAGGTGAAGCGCCGCTGGATCCAGGCGAGGGTCACCTCGGTGACGATGGCCAGCAGGGCCACAAGGAGGGCGGCCGCGAAGACGCGGACTTCGTCGCTCAGGGCCAGTCCCTGCAGGATGTAGGCGCCCAGCGTGCCGCCGCCGATGAGGGCCGCCAACGGCGTGGTCGCGACGACCGCCACGGCGGAGACCCGCACGCCGGCGAGGATCACCGGCAGCGCCACCGGTACCTCCACCCGGGTGAGCGTCTCCCAGCCGGTCATGCCCATCCCCGAAGCCGCTTCCCGCAGGTCGGCATCCACCTCGCGTAGTCCGGCGGCGGCATTGGTCACGATGGGCGGGATGGCCAGCGCCACCAGCCCGACGAATGCAGGCACGAACCCGATGCCCCCGCGGGCAAGCAGCGCGGTGCTGATCGGATAGGCAATTCCCAGCCATCCCAGCGACGGAATCGCCCGACCAACGTTGCTGATCGCGACCGCCAGCCGCTCACCGCGACCGGTATGACCGATGTAGAGCCCGATCGGCAAGGCGACTGCGAGGCCGGCGGCAAGCGAGGCGGCGGCCAACGAGAGGTGCTCCCACAGGCGCAGCGGCAGGCCGTTGTTGCCGCTCCACTGGGCGGGATCGGTGTACCAGGCCCACACCTGGCCGAAGAATTCCATCGCCTCACCCGCCTCGCGCCGCGGCCCACGGCGTCAGGCGACGCTGGAGCGCGAAGAGGAGAAGGTCAATCACCACCGACACGGTGACGATGAGCAGCACGCCGGTAATGGTGGCGGTCGGAAACCGGCGCTGCAGGCCCACGTTGACGATCAGGTAGCCGAGCCCGCCCATCCCGATGAGTGTCGCTATCGTCACCAGGCCGATGGTCGTAACCGAGGCGATCCGCACGCCGGCGATGATCACCGGCAGCGCGATCGGGAGCTCGACCCGCCAGAGGCGCTGGGTCCGCGAGAATCCCATCCCGTTGGCTGCCTCGAGGACCTCGACCGGGACGCCGCGCAGGCCGGTGACGATGTTGCGCACCAGGATCACGAGCGTGTAGCTCACCAGCGCGATCTCGGCGGTGAGGAGCGAGAGGCCGGTGATGGGGATGAGGAGCACGAAGAGCGCGATGCTGGGGATGGCGTACATGATCCCGCTCACGGCCAGGATCGGGCCGTAGAGCGCCGGATAGCGACGGATGAGCAGCGCGAGGCCGAAGGACAGGACGAAGCCGACGCTGACGGCAATGCCGGCGACCAGCAGGTGCTCGCCGAGGCGCCGCAGCAACACATCGAGGTTGTCGACCACCCAGTCGACCCGGAAGAACGGCTGCCCCGTCATCAGGCGTCCGTGCCCTCGCCGACGGGAACGAGGGAGCCGTCCGCGGCTCGAACCGGGGCACGGAGCGCCTCGCCGATGGCATCCACGCTCACCAACCCGGTGACCCGATCGTGCTCGTCGACCACCACCCCCAGTTGGACCGATGAGCCGAGCAGCGCCGACAGCGCGTCGCGGAGGGTCGTCTCGGCCTGCACCGTCGGCGCTCCGGGAGTGGCCGCCTCGGCGGGGATGGGACCTTCACCGGCGAGGTCGGCGGCGTCGATCCAGCCGAGCGGACGGTCTCGGTCGTCGACCAGCAGCGCGTAGGTCAGCTCCTCGACCCGCTCGAGCCGCTGTCGCGCGTCCGCGCGCGACTCCCCGGCACGCACGATCACCGGTTGGATGTGCTCGAGGTCGCGCACCCGACCCAGGGAGAGCCGCTTCAGGCCGCGATCAGCACCCACGAAGCGCTCCACGAACTCCGACGCCGGGTTGGCCAGGATCGCGTCGGGGGTGTCGTACTGGGCCAGCACCCCGCCGCGCTGCAGGATCGCGATCTTGTCGGCCATTTTGATCGCCTCGTCGACGTCGTGGGTCACGAAGACGATCGTCTTGCGCACCCGCGCCTGGAGACGCAGGAACTCGTTCTGCAGGCGCTCGCGCCGGATCGGGTCGACGGCGCCGAACGGCTCGTCCATCAGCATCACCGGTGGATCGGCTGCCAGCGCGCGCGCCACGCCCACCCGCTGACGCTCGCCACCGGAGAGCTCGGCGGGGTAGCGGTCGCGATACTCGCGCGGCTCCAGCCCGACCAGGTCGAGCAGCTCCTCCACGCGCTCGCGGATGCGCGCCGCGTTCCAGCGCAGGAGGCGCGGGACCGTGGCCACGTTGTCGCCGATCGTCAGGTGCGGGAACAGTCCGACTTGCTGGATGACGTACCCGATTCGCCGCCGCAGCTCGACGGGGGGCATGGCCATGACGTCCTCGCCACCGATCGTGATCCGCCCGCCGGTCGGCTCGATGAGGCGGTTGATCATCTTCATCGTCGTGGTCTTGCCGCAGCCGGACGGACCGACGAGGACGCAGATCTCGCCGGCGGCGACCGTGAGCGAGAGGTCGCCGACGGCGGGACCGTCGGCGCCCGGGTAGGACTTGCTGACATGCTCGAGGTCGACGACGGCGCCGCCGGCGGATGGATGCCCGTTCATCGGGGGATGATACCTATCCCCCGGAGAGCTCCCAGACGCGGATGGATGGGTTCGCGTACGCCTCGCGGAATGGCGGCCCCGTGGAGAAGTCGACGCGCGCCGGGCAGGGCGAGGGCCGCCCGGCATCGACGACGTAGCGCGCACCGAGCTGGCGCATGAGCGCCGCACTCCGGTCCGCGGACCCGCCGCAGTAAATCTCGACGATCTGTGCGGCACGCGCATCGGCGTCGTAGCCGAGATTGGCGACATAGGGTCCGAAGGTGGACAACCGCAGCCGGCCGGCCGGATCGGTGAAGGCATGCAGCCAGCCATCTGTCACGAAGACGCTGCGCTCCGGGGTGGTGCGTGCCCACTCGGTCGCGGCGAGCTCGTCGCGGGTCAGCATCTGGAGGTTGCCGCCCGCGGTCCACGCGCCGACCAGGAGCGGACTCGGCAGGCTGAGCAGCAGCACCGCCGCGACGGCAGGCCACGGCCAGCGCCGGAGCAGCCAGCCGGCCGCCAGCGCGGTGGCCAGCCACATGCCCTGGAAGAGCTTGTTCATGTCGAACGCCACGACGCTGACCTCCACGAGGTTGGGCAGCGCGAAGAGGGCCACCGTCCAGGCCGCCAGGAAGGCGGCGTGCGGCACGCGCGCCACGAACAGGGCGCCCACGCCGAGCAGGAATGGCACGCCGAGGTTGGTGGCGTAGAAGAACGCAACGGCCAGGGGCCCGTCGTCGCGCGGCGCCGATTCCCAGCCGAGCACCACGCCGAGCGCGCCGCTGGCATCGGCCTGCGTCAGAGCCGGCAGCGCCCAGGGCACTGCCAGCAGGAACGGCAGGAGGTAGCGGGCGGCATTCGCCGCCGCCTCGCGCCCGACCAGCCGCCCGCCGAGGATGACCCATGCCAGCGCCACCAGCAGCAGTGCCGGAAAGAGGAAGAACTGGAACGGAGCGAGGCTTGCGCCCAGCAGGCCGGCGGCGACCAGCAGCCGAGGCCGGTCGCGGGCACCCGCCCGGCGCTCGCGTCGCGTCGGGAGCGCGAGGGTCAGGAGGAGGATCGCGCCGGCGAAGATCGGCAGCCCCAGCGCAGTGGCACGGTGGACGAGCAGCCCGGTGCCCATCACGGACGGGATGCGGAAGTAGGGCCAGCTCACCGCTCCGGCGCTGTCATACCAGAAGTTGTCGTAGCTGTTGCTGGCCACGAGCTGCCCGAGGTCCCCCCCGCCCGCCAGGTCTGTCACCAGGCGCGTCCACCCCAAGCCTCCAGCAGCAACCGCGAGGGCCATGCCGATGAGCGCTGCCCTGCGCGCGCCGCGACCGCGCAGCAGCCGCGTCGCCAGGCCATGCACGCACAGGGCGAGCGCGAGGGCACCGGCAGCCGACCCGGTGACGAATGCAGGCACGCTGAACAGCCCCGCCGCCTGCGCGGCGATGGCGGCGTGGAAGTCAGCGAACCAGTGGTAGACCAGCGGCTCCCCGGCGAAGTACGGCACCTGCGGCGGGAAGTTGCCCGCGTTGAGGCTCTCGGCGATGGAGAGGTGGACGGGCAGATCGCTCCAGTTGGATCCGCCCGCCGACACCCCGGTCGGTGTCAGCCGCCACAGTCCCAAGCCCAGGACGATCGCCACAAAGGCGGCGGCGATGCCCGCGACCCCGAGGGTCGCCGCGTTTCGCCGCACGGATCGCCATGCGGCGCTCGGAGCCAGCATCACCCCACCCAGCGCGGCCAGCGGAAGCGTCACGGCGAGCAGCGCCGCCGACAGGAAGACCGCCGGACGGCCGTAGCCGTGGCCCCCGGTCAGCGGTCCGAGGAGGAGCGAGACCCAGTAGGTGAGGTGCGTGCTCGCCGCCACCGAGATCACGACGGCCAGCCCCAGCCGACCGGGCGCGGCCAGGCGCGGCGCAAGCCAGGTGATGGCGATCCAGCCGGGGACGACGAAGAGCAGCGGCCACACCACCCCGACCGCGGCCAACGGCCACAGCCATGCGCCGCCGAGCAGGACCGCGGCGGCCGCGCCGGTGCCTGCTGCTCGTACGAGGCGTCGCTGGCTCATCGGCTGCGGATCATACGGTGCACCCCTACACTCGCCACACGCATGCCGACCTCAGCGCATCCCCGGTTCGCGCCGCGACCGGCGACCGCCGTGGCGACCGTCGCCCTCGTCGCGGTCATCGTGGTGGCGCTCGTCGCGCTGATCGACGCGGGCCTGGCGCGGCCATTCGACGAGGCCGTTATCGGAACCGTGCGCGCCGCCCCGCTCGTGGCGCCACTGGCGTGGTTGCAGGCGGCGACCCAGCTCGGGAGCACGGCCTGGGTCTTCGCGCTTGCCGCCCTCGTGGGAGTGCTGGAGGTGTTCCTGGGGAGGCCACGGGTCGGCATCGCGGCCGCCGCGGCGATCGGCCTCGGGGCGCTGGCCAACAGCACCATGAAGCTCGTGGTGGCCCGCCCGCGCCCCGACCTGCTCACGCCCATCGTCGTCGAGCCCGGATACTCGTTCCCGTCAGGCCACAGCCTGTCGGCGATGGTGGCGTACGGGGTCATCGCGGTTCTCGTGGCACGCAGCGGCATGCCGAGGCCGGCGCGGGTCGGCATCATCGGTCTGCTGGCGGCGCTGGTGGCGCTGGTGGGGCTGAGCCGGGTCTACCTGGGGGTGCACTACCCGACCGATGTGATCGGCGGGTGGCTGATGGGCTTCGCGTGGGTCACGCTCTTCGCCGCGGCCAGCGTTCCAGTGGATCCGCGGGTCAGTGCGGCTCCGGCGCGAGCCGATGCAGCGGCTGACGCGGATCCAAGAGCGCCACGATCCGATCCACCTGCGACGGGGTGAGCACCTCGTCCCGCACGATGCGCGTCGCGAGCCGCTCGGGATCCTGCTGGACGTGGACGCCGGGCCGCTGATCCGGCTCCCATTCGACCACCATCCCGTGGCCCGCCAGGAGGCACGGCTGCACCTCGGTGGCCACGCCCGCGCGCTCCAGGATCAGCGAGAGGCGGTGGCCCGCCAACCGCGCCTCGTCGAGCGGGCGTGCATGCCACGGCGCCCATGAGTCGGTGCCGCGGTTCCAGCGGTACCAGTGGCCATTGCGCTTGCGGAAGCGGCCCCCCTCGTCGGCCCGGCTGATGGCCCACGTCCCGCCGACGCCGACCACGATCGTGTCGATCACGGTGTCCGCGATGGGGACGCCGCGCAGGTAGTGGTAGCCGTCGTCCAGGCCGCGCGCCAGCACGCGCGCCAGCGGGTCGCCGCCCAGGGATCCGATGGACATGCCGAGGGAGCGGTGGCGGCGAATTGTCGGGTGGATGATCACGGCGCTCGGGACCCTCGGGTGGTGCGTCCAGTCACATGCGAGTGTACCCCGGCCGCGGGCCGGTGCCCATGCCTTGGTGGCGTCACGGCGCTGGTACCATCGGGCCCCATGAGCGACACCCACGCGGCGCCGGGAGCGGATCTCGAGGCCGCTGTCCGCACCCTGCTCGAGGAGATCGGCGAGGATCCGTCACGCGACGGGCTGCGCCGCACCCCGGAACGCGTGCGGCGGATGTACGCGGAGCTGACCGCCGGCTATCGCGACCGATCCGGACGCCCTCGTCAACGGGGCCACCTTCGAGGTCGACTACGACGAGATGGTCGTCGTCCGCGACATCGAGTTCTACAGCCTGTGCGAGCACCACCTGCTTCCCTTCCACGGGCGTGCGCACGTCGGCTACCTGCCGCGCGGCCGCGTCATCGGCCTGTCGAAGATCCCGCGCATCGTCGACATGTACGCCCACCGCCTGCAGGTGCAGGAGCGGCTGACGGTGCAGATCGCCGACCTGCTGATGGAGTGCCTGGAGCCAAAGGGCGTGGCATGCGTCGTCGAGGCGTCGCACCTGTGCACCATGATGCGCGGCGTTCGCAAGCAGGGCGCGACGATGGTCACCTCGTCGATGCTGGGCACCTTCCGCCGCGACGCCCGGACCCGCGGCGAGTTCATGGGTCTCATCGGCAAGGGCGCAGCGACCCTGTGATGACCGATAGAATCGGCTGCGATGACTGACACGCCGATCCGCGTCCTGATCGCCAAGCCCGGCCTGGACGGCCATGACCGGGGTGCCAAGGTGCTCGCCCGTGGCCTGCGTGACGAGGGGTTCGAGGTGATCTACACCGGCCTCCGCCAGACGCCGGAGATGATCGCCGATGCCGCCGAGCAGGAAGACGTCGACGTGGTCGGTCTCTCCATCCTGTCGGGGGCCCACATGGCGCTCCTGCCTCGCACGGTGACGCTGCTGCGGGAGCGCGGCATGCCCGACGTCCTGGTGGCCGCCGGCGGGATCATCCCGGACGCCGATATCGTCAAGCTCAAGGAGGCCGGGGTGGCGGAGGTGTTCGGTCCGGGCACCAGCATCGGGCAGATCGCGCGCTACTTCCGCGAGCACGTCCACCGCGGGGCGTGACCCGGTGACCCTGACCGAGGAGCTGGCCAGCGGCGAGCGGCGACCGCTGGCCCGCCTGCTGACCCGCATCGAGCGGGGCGATCCCGACCTGCGCCCGGAGCTGCCGGCACTCTTCGCGGCCGGCCACGGGGCGCACGTCATCGGCATCACCGGGCCGCCGGGGAGCGGCAAGTCCACCCTGGTCAACGCGCTCATCGGGGAGTGGCGGCGGCGCGGTCGGCGGGTCGGGATCCTGGCGGTCGACCCGTCTTCGCCGTACACCGGCGGGGCCATCCTGGGCGACCGGATCCGCATGATGGAGCACGCCGCCGACCGCGACGTGTTCATGCGCTCGATGGCCTCGCGGGGCGAGCTGGGTGGCCTGGCGGCGACGACCTGGATCGCCGCGGCGGCGCTTGACGCGGCCGGCTACGACCCGGTGATCGTCGAGACCGTCGGCGCCGGCCAGTCGGAGGTGGAGGTGGCGCGCCTGGCCGAGACCACGGTGGTGGTCGAGGTGCCGGAGATGGGCGATGAGGTACAGGCAATCAAGGCCGGGCTGCTGGAGGTCGCCGACCTGGTCGTGGTCAACAAGGCCGACCGTCCCGGCGCCGACCGCGCCGCGCGCCAGCTGCGGGCGATGCTCTCCACCGCCGGTGGCCGCGTCGGGCGGACACCGCCGAAGGTGCTGCTCACGACCGCGACGGGAGGGGAGGGCGTGGTGGAGCTGGCTGACGCGGTGGATGCCCATCGGTCAGCCGCTCGCAACCCGGTCGAGGTCCGCGAGCGGGCAGCGAACCAGGTGCGCCGCGCGCTGGCCGACCTGGCGGCTCGCCGGGCAGCCGGCGCCGACAACTGGGAGGAGACCCTGCGTGCGGTCGGCGCTCGCGAGCTGGACCCGCTCACGGCAGCCGAGCGCCTCCTCGACGGTCCGAGCTCCTAGTCGAGGTCCTTGGCCATCTGGACGGATGTCTCCACGTACCCCAGTGACCGGTACAGGCCGCGCGCGACATCGTTCCCGCCGAAGACGTGAAGCTCAATTCGCCCGACGCCCCGGGTGCGGGCCTCTTCCTCGGCGAGCCACATCGTCATGCGCCCGAGCCCACGACCCTGGTGCTCGGGCAGGATCGAGATGTCGTAGACGAACAGGGCCAATCGCCCGCCGGACGTGCGCTCTGCCAGCCAGAGTCGACCGACCGGCACCCCGTCGGCCTCGACCACGAAGTGCCAGTGGCCGGGCGTTGCCAGGCCCTGTGGCAGCAGGGCGGCGAAGTCGTCATCGGCCTTCTTGAGCGCCGCCTCGCGCGTCTGGCCGCCCTGCTGCTCGATGCCCTCGGCATAGCCCGCCTTCGACGCGACGACCATGTCGTCGTACTCGGCATCGGTCAGCGGTCGCAGGCGAACCGTCGGCGTGGTGTCATGCATGCCCCGAGTATGGCGACCGCCACGCGCCGGGGGGGCAGCGGCGCTGGTACCCTTCGGCCCCTATGAGCATCCAACGCGTCTACGTCATCGGTGCCGGCCTCATGGGGCACGGCATCGCCCAGGTCGCCGCCGCGGCCGGCAAGCAGGTCACCCTCGCCGACCGCACCGGCGAGCTCGCCGAGAAGGGAAAGGCACGCATTGCGGGCAACCTGGCCCGCCAGGTGGAGAAGGGCAAGCTCGACGCGTCCATCGCGGACGAGATCACCGGACGTGTCGTTACCGCGGTCGGCGCCGATGGCGTCGCCGGCCACGACATCGTGATCGAGGCCGTGTTCGAGGACGAGGCCCTCAAGCGCGAGACGTGGGCGGCCGTGACCGCCGCAGCCGACCCCACCACGATCTTCGCCAGCAACACGAGCAGCATCAGCATCACTGGCCTCGCGACGGCCACGGACAGACCGGCGCGGTTCATCGGGCTGCACTTCTTTTCGCCCGTGCCGGTGATGAAGCTCATCGAGATCATCCGCGGCCTGGAGACGGATGACGCCACCTTTGCCGCCTGCCGCGACCTCGCCGGTGAGCTGGGCAAGACCGTCATCGAGTCGAAGGACATGCCCGGCTTCCTCGTCAACCGCATGCTCGGCCCGTTCATCAACGAGGCGGTCTTCGCGTTGATGGAGTCGACCGGCACGGCCGACGATATCGACACCGGCGCGCGGCTGGGCCTCAACCATCCGATGGGGCCGCTCGAGCTCTCCGACTTCATCGGCAACGACGTCATGCTGGGTGTCATGGACGTCCTGTATCGGGGCTTCGGCGACCCGAAGTTCCGCGCCGCTCCGCTGCTGCGCCAGATGGTCAGCGCCGGCCACCTCGGCCGCAAGACGGGTCGCGGCTTCTACCGCTACGACGAGAAGGGCAACCGGGTCGGCCCATGACCACAGGCGCTGCGCCTCGAGACCCGTTCGCCCTTACCGAGGAGGAGCGAACGGTGCGCGATACGGTGCGCGCGTTCGCCCAAGACCGTCTCGAGCCGACCGTGGCCCAGCGCGACGAGCAGGAGACCTACGACCGGTCGCTCTTCAGCGGGATGGCAGAGATCGGCCTGGCTGGCCTCCCGTACCCGGAGGAGCACGGCGGCGCGGGAATGGGCACCTTTCCGTGGGTCGTCGCCCTCGAGGAAGTCGCGGCGGCCGACATGGGGATGGCAGTTTCGCTGAGCGTCCACATCCTGGCCCAGCTGCCGATCCTGACCTTCGGGACCCATGAGCAGAAGGACCGCTTCCTGCCGCGCATGACTGCCGGGGAGTGGCTCGGCGCCTTCGCGCTCACCGAGCCGGGTGCCGGCTCGGATGCCGCCGCGCTTGCGTTGACGGCGCGACGCGACGGCGACGACTACGTCCTGGACGGCACCAAGATCTGGATCACCAACGGCGCTGACGCGGAGGTGACGGTCCTCTTCGCGACCGTCGACCGCTCGAAGGGTCGCGACGGGATCACCGCCTTCATCGTCGAGCGCGACACCCCGGGCTTCAGGGTCGGCGGCCACGAACGCAAGATGGGGATCCGCGACACCGTCAGCGCCGAGCTCGTCTTCGAGAGCGCCCGCGTGCCCGCCGCCAACCGGCTGGGCGAGGAGGGGCAGGGGCTGAAGGTCGCGCTCTCAGCGCTCGGCGCGGGGAGGATCAGCATTGCGGCGTGCTGCGTCGGCCTGTCGCGCGCCGCCCTGGAGCACGCCGTCCGCTACGCGGCGGAGCGGAGGCAGTTCGGCCGCCCGATCGCCGACCAGGAGATGATCCAGGCCCTCCTGGCGGAGATGGCTGCGGGGGTGGAGGCGGCGCGGCTGCTCACCTGGCGCGCCGCCCGGCTCCGCGACGCCGGCCAGCCCATCAACGCCGCGTCGAGCATGGCCAAGTGGATCGCGTCCGACACCGCGATGCGGGTCACCACCGATGCCGTGCAGGTCTACGGTGGCGCCGGCTACAGCCGCGACAACCCGGTCGAGCGATTCATGCGCGACGCAAAGGGAGCCCAGATCTACGAGGGCACGAACCAGATCCATCGCCTGATCATTGCCCAGCACCTGATCGAGACGAGCCGCCGCGACGGCTGAGGAGACGGACGCACCATGGCCACCACGACCGAGCGCCCGATGACCCCGGGCGGCCGCAGCATCACCGACATCGAGCCGCTCACCATCCCCGACGAGTTCCGCGCACGGAACCTGGTCGACGTGGTGCACCGCAGCGTCGAGCGCTACCCGGACAAGGAGGCGCTCCGCTGGAAGCTGCCGAAGTCCAAGCGCCATGCGGATGGGGCCGCGGAGGAGGACGTCGTCAAGTGGACGAGCACCACCTACCGCGAGACGTGGCGCTGGATCACGGAGGTGGCACTGGGCCTCAAGCACCTGGGCATAGCCGATGGGGACCGGGTCTGCATCATGAGCCGCACGCGCCCCGCGTGGCTGGTGTGCGACCTGGCGGCCCTCTCGCTGGGCGCCGTGACCTGTCCGATCTACCCATCGGTCGAGGCCGACCAGGCGGCGTTCATCATCAACAACGTGGGGGCCCGGCTCGTGTTCGTCGAGAACGCACAGCAGGCGGCCAAGATCGTGGCCGTCCGCGAGCAATGCCCGACCCTGCAGCACATGATCGTCATCGACGACCGCGGCAAGGTCCCCGACTGGGCTGGCTCGCTGGACAACATCTTCGACCTCGCCAATGCCGACGTGGGCGAGGTCCGCGAATGGACCGATACGTGGCGCGGCTTCACCCGCGACAAGGTCGGCACCATCGTCCACACGTCGGGCACCACCGCCAACCCCAAAGGCGTCGTGCTGACCCACGGCAACGTGCTGCACAACTTCGAGTCCGGCATCCAGGCGGTCGATTTCAACGAGAACGACCTGTTCCTGTCGTTCCTGCCGCTGTCGCACATGACCGAGCGCGCGGCCGGCCAGTTCGTGCCGCTCGGCCGCGGCTGCACCATCGCATACGCCGAACCGATGATCGAGCGGCTGGCGGCAAACATGGCCGAGGTCAAGCCCACCGTGATGGTCGCGGTGCCGCGCCTTTACGAGCGCCTCTACGCCCGCGTCACCGCCACCGTCGAGGCGGGGCCGCCGCTGCGCCAGAAGATCTTCGGCTGGGCGCTCGGGCTGGGGCGCCAGAAGTACGCCAACCACGTCGCCGGGACGGTGGACTCCCCCTGGCTCAGGCTGCAGCTCACCATCGCCGACAGGCTCGTCTTCAAGAAGATCAAGGAGCGCACCGGCGGCCGCGTCCGCTACTTCGTCTCAGGTGGCGCGCCGCTCGCCCAGGAGGTGGGGGAGTTCTTCGCCGCCATGGGCATGCTGATCCTGGAGGGCTACGGACTCACCGAGACGGCGCCGCTGCTCTCCATCAATCGGCCCACCGAATACAAGTTCGGAACCGTTGGACGTCCCGTTGCCGAAACCCAGGTGCGCGTCGACCCCGCCACCGGGGAGCTGCAGGCCAAGGGCCCCCAGGTCATGCAGGGCTACCTCAATGAGCCGGAGGAAACGGCCCGCGTCCTCGATCCCGACGGCTGGTTCCACACCGGCGATATCGGCGAGATCGACGAGGCGGGGCGCCTGCGCATCACCGACCGGCTCAAGAACATCCTCGTGCTGGCCAACGGCAAGAACGTGGCGCCCGCGCCGATGGAGATCGCGATGCTCACCAGCAAGTACATCGCGCAGGTCGTGGTACTCGGCGACAACCAGCCGTACACCGGGGCGCTCATCGTCCCGGACTTCGAGACGCTCGGCGAGTGGGCGGCGGCCAACGGCCTCGCGGAGATGCCGCCGGACCAGCTGGTGAAGGAGCGATCGGTCATCAAGCTCATCGAGGGCGAGGTCAAGCGCACCCTCGACCCCTTCGCGATCTACGAGCGGCCGCGACGCATCGCCCTGCTGCCGGCGCTCCTGACCGAGGAGGCCGGCGAGATCACCCCGTCGCTGAAGATCAAGGTTCGGGTCATCAAGGACCGCTACGCAGACCGCATCGCCTACCTCTTCGACGAGGCCGACGCCAAGGACTGACCGATACATCGAACGGACTGGGCGTGGCGCGCACTCGGGGCGCGTTATGTCCGATAGATCGAACACGGAGGCGTGGGTCGCCTCGCCGCTAAGATGGGGGCATGCGTGACGTCTTCATCCTCTCCGCCGCCCGGACGCCCATCGGCAAGTTCGGCGGCGGCCTTGCCACCACTCCTGCCACCGAGCTTGGCGCGACTGCCATTCGCGCCGCCGTCGAGCGATCGGGGATCGACCCCGCCACCGTCGACGAGGCGATCATGGGCCAGGTCATCCAGGCCGGCGCCGGCCAGGCCCCCGCGCGCCAGGCGGCGCTGAAGGGCGGGCTGCCGGACGGCGTCAGCGCCACCACCATCAACAAGGTCTGCGGCTCCGGTCTGAAGGCGGTGATGCTCGGCGCGGCCGCCATCCGCGCCGGTGACGCGAACGTCATCGTGGCCGGCGGGATGGAGAACATGAACCTGCGGCCCGTACCTGCTGCCGGGTGCGCGCGCCGGGTATCGGCTCGGCAACCAGACCGTGGTCGACAGCACCGTCCATGACGGGCTGTGGTGCTCGAGCTGCGACGTTCACATGGGCATCCACGCCGAGCGGGTGGCCGCCAAGCACGACGTGACCCGCGAGGCGCAGGACGCCTTCGCGCTTCGTTCTCACGAGCGTGCGCTGGCTGCCATCGACAGCGGCGCCTTCGATGCCGAGCTCGTGCCCGTGACGGTCGCCGGCAAGAAGGGACCGGAGCAGGTCAGCGTGGACGAGAACCCGCGCCGCGACTCCTCGGCCGAGGCGCTCGCTCGCCTCAAGCCAGCCTTCCAGCCGGACGGTGGCACGGTCACTGCGGGCAACGCGCCGGGCATCACCGATGGCGCGGCGGCGCTGGTGATCGCCGCCGAGGATGCGCTGGACGGCATCGACTCCGCTCGCCCGCATCACTGGCTACGCGCAGGCGGACGTCGCGCCCGAGTGGCTGTTCGAGGCACCCATCCACGGCGTGCGCCGCCTGGTCGAGAGGGTCGGTGGCAGCATCGACGACTTCGACCTGATCGAGATCAACGAGGCGTTCGCCGCGCAGGTGCTGGCCGATGGCAACGAGCTCGGCTTCGACTGGGACAGGGTCAACGTCAACGGCGGGGCCATCGCGCTCGGCCACCCCATCGGCGCCTCCGGGGCGCGGGTCCTGACCACGCTGATCCACGCGTTGCGCGCCCGGGGCGGGCGCAAGGGACTCGCGACCCTCTGCCTGGGCGGCGGGGGAGCGGTGGCGATGGCGGTCGAGCTCGTCGGCGGGACTCGCGGGTGAGCCATCGGTACCGGTGACGGCATGGGCCGCTACGCTAGACTCTGAAACCGTCCGCGATCTTGGCCTGCCTCCGCCCGGAAACCACGAGGGCGTGCAGAGGCGCCGGGTCGCCAGATGACTCTTGAGGAGGCATTTCCGGCTTATGGCCAGCAAGCAACCGGTCGCCGAGGCGTCGAACATCTGGGCGGTCGCCCAGCAGCAGTTCGACCACGCGGCTGACAAGCTCGACCTCGACGACGGCATGCGCCGCGTGCTGCGCGTCCCGCAGCGCGAGCTGACCGTCAACTTCCCGGTGACGATGGACGACGGCAGCGTCCGCGTCTTCACCGGCTACCGCGTCCAGCACAACGTCAGCCGCGGCCCCGCCAAGGGCGGCATCCGCTACCACCAGGACGTGAGCATCGACGAGGTCACGCGCGCTCGCCATGTGGATGACCTGGAAGTGCGCCGTGGTCAACATTCCCTACGGCGGCGGCAAGGGCGGCGTCATCGTCGATCCCAAGAAGCTGTCGATCCGCGAGGTGGAGGGCCTGACCCGCCGCTTCACCACCGAGCTCGAGCCCGCTCATCGGTCCCGACCGCGACATCCCCGCTCCGGACGTCAACACGAATGCGCAGACGATGGCCTGGATCATGGACACCTACTCCATGCACCACGGATACACGATCAGCGGCGTGGTCACCGGCAAGCCGATCTCGATCGGCGGATCGCTGGGCCGGAACGAGGCCACGGCGCGCGGCGCCGTCTTCACCCTGCAGCGCTGGGCGGCGACGACCGGCACGCCGCTCCAGGGAGCGCGCGTCGCGATCCAGGGCTACGGCAACGCCGGCAGCATCGCCGCCACCCTGCTGGCCGCCGAGGGCGCGCTGATCGTCGCGGTGAGCGACTCGCAGGGCGGAATCCATGACCCCTCCGGCCTCGACCCGGCCAAGGTGAGTGCCTGGAAGGCGGAGCACGGCACCGTGGTCGGCTATCCGCGCGCCACCGAGGTGACGAACCAGGAGATCCTGGAGATCGACTGCGACATCCTGGTGCCGGCGGCGCTCGAGAACCAGATCACCCGCCACAACGCGCCACGCATCAAGGCCAAGGTCGTCGCCGAGGCGGCCAACGGGCCCACCAACCCCGAGGCGGACGAGATCCTCTTCGAGCGTGGCGTGTTCATGATCCCCGACATCCTCTGCAACGCCGGCGGCGTCACCGTCAGCTACTTCGAGTGGGTGCAGGACATGCAGAGCTTCTTCTGGACCGAGGACCGGATCAACGAGAGCCTGCACGAGATCATGGATCGCGCCTTCGAGGCGGTGCACACCATGGCGGCCCGCCACGAGGTCGACATGCGCACCGCCGCCTACATGGTCGCCGTGGCCCGGGTCGCCGAGGCGACCACGCTGCGCGGCCTCTACCCCTAAGCACCCTCCGACCGATGCGGGCGCCCCACCCGGGGCGCCCGTTACGCATCGGTCCATGGAAAGGCCGGGCTGACCGATGCTCGATCACGAAGAGCGATTCCTCTTCCGCGAAGAGATTCTGAACCTGGCCAACGCGCTCGCGGACGTGAACGCCCTCGACAACGTCGAGGACCTGCTCGCCGAGGTGACCACCTCGCCGCGCTTCGACTCGGACGTCTTCACCCTCGAGCGCTCGCTGCAGGTGATGCTCGGCGGCCGCGCCGGCTCGACCCTCGTCGGGCTGCTGACCGTCGACCGCGAGGTGTTCGAGGAGGTGGGGGAGATGGGCCTGCCGCCCGAGGTGCAGGAGCGCATCGTGGGTTGGCGCGCGCGCTTCGGACTGGCGATCGACAACGCGCTCAACTTTCTGAATAACCCGGACGGCATTCAGGGCCACAATTTCGGCACCCAGATCTCGCACGGTGAGTCGGGGACCACCCTGCAGGGGCGCCTCACCCTGGTCCGTTACAACAACGAGCCGCAGTTCTTCATCGCCGACGCCGAGGTGCTGCTGGCGATGGCGGCCGACATGATGGAGCGGCTGGGGGAGCATCTCGCGCCGGACATGCTGGAAGCGGACCTCGTGGCCCGGCTCCGAGAGGCGGTGGAGCTCGTCGGGCGCCGCAGCACCGTCGCCCGGGGGTGACGCGCCGCATCTTCCTGGCCGCCACCGGCCAGAACCGCGGCAAGACGACTACGAGCCTGGGGCTGATCGCTGCGTTCCGCAACTCGGGTCACGCATTGGGCTTCATGAAGCCGGTCGGGCAGCGGACGCTGATGGTGAAGGGGATCCGCGCCGACGAGGACGCGGTGCTCATGCAGGAGGTCTTCGATCTCCCCGATGCGCTTAACGACATGAGCCCGGTGACCCTGCCGCGCCACTTCACGACCGACTACGTCATGGGGCGTATCGGCGACGACCTCGGTGCGCAGGTCACGGCGGCCTACGAGCGCGTGGCAGTCGACAAGGACCTCGTCGTCATCGAGGGCACCGGCCACGCTGGCGTCGGCGCCGTGGTGGGGCTCTCCAACGCGCGCGCCGCGGAGCTCCTCGACGCATCGGTGGTGGTGGTCAGCGAGGGGGGCGTCGGACGTCCGATCGACGAGATCGCGCTCAACGTGGCCCTGTTCGCGCGCCACGGCGTGCGGGTGGTGGGCGCCGTGGTCAACAAGGTCGACATCGCCGGTCGCCCGGAGCTGCCGGAGATCCTCGAGCGCGGCCTGGCGCAGCAGGGGGTGCCGCTGCTCGGCTGCATCGGCTTCTCCGAGTTCCTCGCCCATCCCTCGCTTGAGCTCATCGACACGCACCTGGATGGCGAGCTGCTGGCGGGGGAGGCGGCGCCGAACCGGATCATCGGCCAGGTCGCCATCGGCGCGATGCGCGCCGACCATGCGATGGGGCTCCTACGAGATCGGACCCTCCTCATCACGCCCGGCGATCGGGAGGATCTGCTGCGTGCAGCGGCGGAGGCGAATCTGGCGTCGCCGGAGCGGCCGCGCGTCACCGGGATCGTGGTCACCGGTGGCTTCCGTCCCAGCGACGGGGTGCTCGCCGACCTGCGGGCGGCGGACACCTTCACCTTTCTCGTGGACAGCGACACGTATCGCACCGCTCGCGCGGTCGACGACATCCTGGTGAAGACGCATCCGTCAGACACGGAGAAGATCGCGACGATCATCGACCTGGTGGGTCGTGCGCTCGACGTCGACGCGCTGGTGGAGCGCCTCTGAGCGTCGCACGACCGCGGCTGGGGCATGAGGAAGGGGAGACCGGACGCGGGCACTCGCCGGTCTCCCCTGATGACCGCGACGCGTCCGGTACGAGACCGGGGTCGCGGTGACACGGCGGATGATAGAAGCACGGCCCGTGCCGTCACTAGTACTTTCGCCCCGCGCGGCCCCGTCGCTCTACGCGGCGTCCCAGGCGAGCGGCATGACATCGGTAAGGCGGGTGCGCCCAATCCAGGCTGCCACCATCGCGAGGGCTGGACCGGTGACGCGCTGCAGCTCTGCAAGCGAGGTTGCATCCGCGACCGAGACGTAATCGGGCCGGGCCATCGGCTCGCCGGCGATGATCTCCGACATCCGCGCCCGAAGCACCTCTGCGGAGCGCTCTCCGCTCTCGTACGCGTGGCTGGCGGCGTTGACCGCGGCATGCAGGCAGGTGGCCGCCATGCGCTCCTCGATCGAGAGGCGAGCGTTGGCGCTGGAGAGGGCAAGGCCGTCCGGGTCGCGGACCGTGGGGCACACCACCAGCTCCACGTTCATGAACAGGTCGCGCAGCATGCGGCGCAGCACCACCACCTGCTGGGCGTGCTTCTGGCCAAGATAGACACGCGCCGGGCCGGTCAGGTGGATGAGCTTCATCATCACCGTCGTCAATCCATCGAGGTGCCCGGGCCGCGAAGCGCCCTCCAGCTGGCGGGTCAGCCCCTCGACGGTCACCCGGGTCAGGTCGTCCGGCCGGTAGAGGGTCGACACCGCGGCGCGGAACACGATGTCGGCCCCGGCGCCCTCCAGCAGGGCCAGATCGCGGACAACGTCGCGCGGCCCGCCGCCGCCCTCGTCCAGGATTCGCCACTCGGATGCGTCGCGGAACACGGAGACGACCACGCAACCGTCCGAGTCGCCTGCCGCGCGCACGAGCGACAGCTGCCCATCGTGAATCGCGCCCATGGTGGGCACGAAGCCCACCGAGTCACCGCCGAGGCGGCGTTCGAGGATCGCGGCGCGAAGGTCGTCGGTGCTCTCGACGACCTTCATCGGCGACGGCTCCGACGGGTGCTGGTGGCCGGCTCGGCGGGTGGGTTGGCCGCGCGCCAGCGATCCGCGATGAGGTCCCACAGCCGCTCGGCGACCTGCCGCTTCGGGAGCATTGGCCAGTCGGTGAGCGGGCCCTCCGCGCCGAAGACGGTCACCTTGTTCTCGTCCGAGCCGATGGCGTCGAACGGGCCGCCGACGACGTTGCCGACGATCAGGTCGAGGCCCTTCTCACGCAGCTTCGCAGCGGCGTTGGCCTCCAGGTCCTGGCTCTCGGCGGCGAAGCCGATGAGGAACGGCCGCACCTCCTCCGGCATCTCGCCGACCTCGGCAATGATGTCCGGGTTGGGGACCAGGGTGATGGCCAGCGACGAGCCGTCGCGCTTGATCTTGCGACCGGATGCGCGCTGCGGTGCGAAGTCGGCGACCGCGGCAGCCATGACCAGGATCTCGGCGCCCGGGGCGTGGCGCAGGACCGCCTCGCGCATCGCCGCGGCGGTCGTGGCGTTGACCACTTCCATGCCGCGCGGCGCTGTGACGCTCATGGCGCCGGCGATCAGGGTGACCGCCGCGCCGCGGTCGCGCGCCGCCTCGGCGATGGCCGTGCCCATCTTGCCGCTCGAGCGATTGCCGATGAAGCGCACCGGGTCGATGGGCTCGCGGGTGCCGCCGGCGGTGATCACGACCCGGATCCCATCCAGGTCGCCGGCGCGGGCGAACAGGCGCTCGACGGCGTCGACGATGGTCGGTGGCTCGGCCAGCCGTCCCACACCGGTCAGGCCGCTGGCCAGCGACCCGACCTCCGGCTCCACGACGCGGTAGCCATACCCGCGCAATGTCTCGGCGTTGCGCTGCGTGGCAGGGTGAGTCCACATGCCGGCGTCCATCGCCGGCGCGACGATGACCGGCGCGCGCGAGGCGCATGCAATCGCGCTGACCGCGTCCTGCACGAGTCCGGCGGCGAGGACCCCCAGCATGTTCGCGGTCGCGGGCGCGATGACCACCGCGTCGGCGGCCTCGGCGAGGTCGATGTGGGCAATCTGCTGGTCGCCATCCAGCTCGAGCACGTCGTCGACCACGGGTCGATGGGTGAGGCTCTCGAAGGTGAGCGGACCGACGAAGCTGGTGGCGGACGGCGTCATGGCCACGTCCACCACTGCGCCGCGCTCCATCAGCAGGCGCACCAGGGCGACCGCCTTGTACGCCGCGATGCTGCCGGCGACCCCGACCACGATGCGGCGGCCGGCGAGCGTGCCGCGCGATTCCGTCATGCGTGCTCCTCTCCGCGCTGCGCGGCTGTGGCGCTGCGCGCTGCTTCCCACGCGTAGCGGATTCCGCGCAGGGTGAGATCGGGCTCGATGGCATCGATGCCGGGGACCTCCAGGAGCCATGGCTCGAACGTGTAGCCGCCGGTGGCGACGACGCTGATCCGTGCATCCGCGGGCGACGCTTCGGCCAGCTCTCCGCGCAGGGCGGTCAGCAGGCCGGAGACCAGGCCGATATAGCCGAGCACCGCCCCCGACTGCATGGCGTGAATGGTGTTGGCCCCGATCGCCCGCGGTGGGCGACGCAGCTCGATCCGGGGCAGCTTGCTGGCACGTCCCACGAGCGCCTCGAGGCTGAGTCCCATTCCCGGCGCGATGGCGCCGCCGATATACGCGCCGTCGTGGCTGACGAGGTCGAAGTTGGTGCTGGTGCCGAGATCCACGACGATTGCCGGCCCGCCGAACTCCGTGCGTGCCGCGAGCGCGTTCGCGAGCCGGTCGGCGCCGGCCTCGGCCGGCCGGTCGATGCGGATCTCCAGCGTCCCGCGCAGCGACCCCGCCTCCACGATCAGTGGATCCACGCCGATCCGCTCGCGGGCGATGCGGTCCATCGTGGCGGTGATCGGCGGCACCACCGAGGCGATGGCCACGGCCCCGACGTCGCTGAGCCGGTGGCCGTCGAGGGCCAGCAGGTCAGTCATCTGCGCGGCCAGCTCGTCGGCGGTGGCGCTCGCCCGGGTCGTGGCCCGCCAGGCGCCGGCGAGCTGCTCCCCGTCGAAGAGGCCGAGGGTGAGGTTCGTATTGCCGATGTCGGCGGCCAGGAGTTGCATCGCCGTCATCGTAGCCTGACGCCGTGCGGCACGGAATGGCCATTCCATCGGTCCGTCCAGCGTCTCGGGCCCGCCGCTGCCGCCAAGGCGGGCCGTGGCGCGGTGCTAGACTCGCCGACACCCATGACCGACGCTCGCGCAAAGCTGTACATCAACACCGGCGTCGTCACCAACCGGAGCGACATCTACAACATCCTCCGGCCCCTGCTGAAGCAGACGGTGAGCTACGCCTATTACCGCGGCACCACGGTGACCAGCCAGGGCACCGGCTGGGTCGAGCGCATCGTCGTGGACCACCCGGAGATCGCCAGCTACTTCACGCCGCTCTCCATCTGCCTCAACCTCGACAGCTTCGACTACCTCCAGTTCGACACCACCTCCGAGCAGCTCCTCGTGTACACCCTTGTGATCGGCACCGAGCGGGTGGTCATCGAGTTCGCCAACAGCCTGCCGCGCCTGACCGATGACGGCGACGCGGTCGCCGGGCACCCGCTGCCGCGCACGCCGGCGGAGCTCGCCCGCGACCTGCGCTACATCCAGATGGAGCTGCTGATGGCGCCCGAGAGCGCCGACGGGTCCGACGACGACGACGAGGCCTGAGGTGGCGACCGTCGCGCGGCGTCGCGGGGAGACCACCCGGCGCGCGCCGGTTCCGTACGAGCGCTCCGTGCTGCCGAGCGGACTGCGGGTGGTGACCCAGGGCATGCCGCACGCGCGATCCGTGGCCGCCGGGCTGTTCGTGGCGGTCGGGTCCCGGCACGAGTCCTCGGCGCAGGGCGGCCTTTCGCACCTGCTCGAGCACCTCGTCTTCAAGGGCACCCGCGGCTACCCCGCGCCGGGCGGCCTGTCGGAGGCGATCGAATCGGTCGGCGGCAGTGTCAACGCCAGCACGGATCGCGAGCTGACCGTGTACAGCTCAAAGGTGCCGGCGGCGCACACCGAGCGCGCCCTGGAGGTGATCGTCGAGCTGGTGGCGCAGCCGCTCCTGCGACGCGCGGACCTGACCGCCGAGAAGCCGGTGATCGTGGACGAGATCCGGATGTACGTGGACTCCCCCGGGGACCACGTGTTCACGATGTTCGACGAGCTCCTGTTCGGCGAGCACCCGCTCGGCCGCGAGATCGCCGGCACCCCGCGCAGCGTGCGGCGTGCCACGGAGGCGGCGGTGCGCGGTCACTGGGAGGAGTGGTACCGGCCCGAGCACATTGTGCTGGCCGTTGCCGGCGCCACCGACCACGCCACGGTGACCGACATCGCCCGTGGGTGGTGGACCGATGCGCCGCGTCCGGAGGTCCGCGTTCGGCCTGGGGCCGGCGTGGTGCCGTTCGGCAGCCCCCGTCCAACCGACCCGGGCGCCATGCGGGTCATCCATCGCGACCTGGCGCAGGGCAACCTCTGCCTGGGGATGCCCGGCGTGGCGCGCGACCACGCGGATCGCTGGGCGCTCGACCTGCTCGGCGCGGTGCTGGGCGACGGGATGAGCAGCCGGCTCTTCCTCGAGCTGCGCGAGCGGCGCTCGCTGGCGTACGACGTGGCGACCTTCGCCACCAGCTACGCGGACTGCGGCACCTTCGGCGTTCACGCGGGCTTCGACCCCGACCACGCGGAGGAGGTGGTCGCCGCCATCGGCCGCGAGCTGGCGCGGATCTGCACGGACCCGGTCGAGGCCCATGAGCTGGAGCGCGCCCGCGCCTATACCCAGGGCCGCCTGGAGCTGCGCATGGAGGACACGGGTGCCGTCGCCGGCTGGCTCGGGACGGGGGAGAGCCTGCTACCCCGGATCCTGACCGTGGACGAGGTGGTGGCGGAGCTCAACGCGGTCACCCCGGCCGACCTGCTGCGGGTGGCCCGGCGTTGGATCCGACCAGACCTCGCCCGGCTCGCCGTCCTGGGGCCGTTTCGCGGCCGCTCGCGATTCAGCCGGGCCCTCCGGCCATGGCAGCCGGGCACGAGCCGATGAGCGACGACTACATCATCGACCTGGTCGCCGACGAGCTCGCGCTCGCCCGCGGCCAGCTGGCGTCGGGCCTGGCACCCATCGCGGAGGCGACACTGCGGCGCAGGATCGCCGAGATCGGGGTCGAGGGTGGGTCGCGGGATGAGCTCGACGCCGCCCACGCCCTGCTGGCGGAGGCGCTGTGGCGCCAGGGCCGGCATCGTGCCGCGGGGGCGGCGCTGGACGGGATTCGACCCTCGAGCATCGAGCGCCAGCGACCGGTGGTCGGGATCATCGCCGCCGAAGCGGCCGCTGCGTCCGGCGATCCCGACGCCGCCGCGCGCGGCGCGGAAACCGTGCTCAGCTCAACCGGGGTGGACGACGCGTGGCGCATCCGGGGTGGGGTGCCCGGACGGGTGGCGTGGCCCGTCCCGGCATCCATGCGCCCGGGAACGCGGCGTCCCGCTGCCGCCCCGTTCACCTCCCCGCTGACGGCGGACGAGCCGGAGCGCACCGCCGCGGCGCACGCGCGGCTCGAGGCGGCACGCCAGGCCTACGGTGCGGGCGAGAAGGGTCGCGGCGATCGCGAGCTCATGCTGGCCCTGCGGCTCGACCCGCGCATCGCGCCGGAGGGGATTGCGCTTCTCGAGCCCGGGATCGCGGAGGAGCCCGGCGCGGAGCGTCTGCTACTCTACGGCGACCTTCTCCGGGCCGCCGGTCGCGCCGCGGACGCCGCGGCAGCCTACGACCGCGCTGGCCGTTCCTGAGGGTCCCAGCACCGCGCATCGGTACCAGTCGCCGCGCGCCCGCCTGGCGCGGTGGCAGCGGTCAAGCCCCCGCATCACAAGGAGCCTGTCCATGGAGCGAACTCTGGTCCTCGTCAAGCCGGACGGCGTGCAGCGCAGCCTCGTCGGCGAGATCATCGCCCGCTTCGAGCGCAAGGGGCTAAAGCTCGCCGGCCTGAAGCTCATGCACGTCGACGGCGAGCTTGCGGAGCGCCACTACGCGGTCCACGCGGGCAAGCACTTCTACGCCGGACTGATCGAGTTCATCACGTCCGGCCCCGTCGCCGCGCTGGCCCTCGAGGGGCCGGACGCCATCGCCACCGTACGCCGCATGGTCGGCCGCACCATGCCGAACGAGGCCGAGCCGGGGACGATCCGCGGCGACCTGGGGATCAGTGGCCTGCGCAACCTGATCCATGCGTCGGACGCGCCGGAGACGGCCCTCGCCGAGCTCGATCTGTGGTTCGGCAGCGACGCGCTGGTCGACTACGAGCGCGCCATCGACGCGTGGGTGGTGGCGGAGGAGCCGGCGCGCGGCTGAGGCCGCGGCGTCAGTCGACGAGGGCGAAGACCCAGCCGCCGCTGGCGGCGGCCGCGGGCGCCCGGTCGGGCAGCCCCTCGTAGCCGCCGTCCGGGCGGCCGACGAACCCGACCCGGTCGAGGGGGAAGTAGCGCAGCCAGGCGCGTCCCACGATCGAATCACGATCGATCGGTCCGAAGACCCGGGAGTCCTGGCTCGCGCCACGGTTGTCGCCCATCACGAAGAACTGCCCATCGGGAACCGTCCACTCGCTCGTGCACTCCGCCGGCGCGCAGGTGGTCGGCACCGGCGCCCCGCCGGCCCGGGCGATGTACGGCTCGTCGAGGCGGGTCGCCGAGCCACCCGGCGCGGTCACCCAGACCGCACCGTTGATGAGCTGCACGGTGTCCCCGGGCAGGCCGATGATGCGCTTGATGAACGGGATGTCGCCCTCCTGCTGGAAGCCGGACGGCGGCTGGAAGACCACGATGTCGCCGCGCTGGTAGTCGGCGAAGCGCGGGCTGATCTTGTCGATCAGCACGTACTCGTGCTCGAGGATGGTCGGGACCATCGAGCTCATGCGGACTTCGAAGGGCTGTGCCACGAAGTTGTGGATGACCAGGTAGATGATCAGCGTCAGGACCAGGGTCTCGACGATCTCGAAGGCGCAACCGAGGCCGCGGCGGTTGGCGGGCGGCGCGCCATCGGGTTCGTCGCGGTCGTCCGCGGCAGGGGCGTAGGTCATCGAGGCTCCATGGGGCAGCGCGAGGGGCAGCCGGCACAGCATAGCGCAGCCCGGCGCGCGGATTGGCGACCCACTCCGTAGACTGCGCAGGTGGGATCGCTCGTGCTCGTCAGACATGCCACCACCGCAGCCAGCGCCTCCGGGCGCAACCTCGGGCAGCAGAGTGACATGCCGCTCTCCGCGGCCGGCGAGCGGTTGGCGGACCGCCTCGCGGCGGCGCTCGCCGCAGAGCTGGCCGAGCTGCCGCACGACGAGCTGCGGCTGGTGACGAGCCCCGCGCGCCGTTGCCGCCGGACGCTTGCGCCGGTCGCCCGCGTCCTGGGCGTCGACCCTGACCGGATCGAGGTCGAGCCCGGCCTGCTGGAGATCGACTACGGCGCCTGGGACGGCCTGAGCGCCGACGAGTGCCGCGCCCGCGACCCGGAGCTGCGCGCGGCGTGGGAGGCGAATCCGTACGCGACCCGCTGCCCGGGGGGCGAGAGCGGCGCCGATGTGGCCGCGCGAGCGCTTCCGGTGATCAATGGCCTTGCCGCGTGGGTCGCCGATGAGCGCGGCCGGTGCGCGGTCGTGGTGGCCCACAACCACGTCAACCGGATCGTGCTGACCGATCTCCTGGGCTGGCCGATGCGCGACTACCGGCGCCGCCTGAGCCAGGACCCGGCCGGCTACAGCATCGTGACCTTCGGCGGCGATGGGCCGGTGATTCGGCGCATCAACGCGGCGGCCGCGCCGGACGCGCGGGCCGAGTGAATTCGGGCCGACCCGTATAATCGCCCCCCTGCCATCCGTGCGGATGGCCCGTCCGCCTCGCGAGGATCCATGTCGCTCGAGCTCAACCAGCAGCTGACCCAGTCACTGCAGGTCAAGGTCACCCCGAAGCAGATCGCTGCCAACTACATCCTGCAGATGAGCTCCGTCGAGCTGCAGGAGGCGATCAGCCAGGAGCTCGACGAGAATCCCGCCCTCGAGATGCTCGAGACGTCCGCCTGCCCCATCTGCGGCTCCCCGGTGAGCGGCAACTACTGCACCGAGTGCATGCCGAACCGCCAGGCGGCAGCGGACGACGGTAGCGCGGCAGTCGACGAGCTGCCGCCCGACTCATCGCCCCGCCTCCGCGACGAGGCGGACGAGTTCGACCCCGTGGCCCGCGCCGAGGCCGAGTTCACGCTCGAGGAGCATCTCACCTGGAATCTGCACGCCATCCTGCCGCGTGAGCTGCACCCCATTGCAGATCACGTGATCGGCGCGCTTGACGAGAGCGGCTTCCTGACCCAGAGCGACGAGGAGATCGCGGAGGCGACGGGGACCTCAGCCGAGCAGGTCGCCCAGGTGCTGCTCGCCATGCGGGGCATCGAGCCGATCGGCATCGGCTCTCGCTCCATCGTGGAAAGCCTGCTGGCGCAGATCGCGTGGCTGCGCGAGGGCGGAGAGACGGAGGTCCCGAGATCGCCGAGGCGGTTGTCGGCGAGCATCTCGCCGAGCTCGGCGAGCGCCGCTTCCGCGACGTGGCGTCGGCGCTCGGCACCGACCAGGCCACGGTGATCGCGACCTGGGAGTTCGTGAAGTCGAGTCTCAACCCCTATCCGACGGCGGCGTTCACCGCCGCGGTCAGTGGCAGCGGCCAGCGCACGCTGATTCGCCCCGACGTGCTCATCCGCCAGTCAGACGGCGAGCTGGAGGTGGAAGTCGTCGAATCGCGACGCTTCAGCCTGCAGGTGACCCCGATCTACTCCTCGCTGTCGAGCCAGCTGCGGGCCAGCGAGACCACTGAGCAGGACAAGCAGCATGTCCGTGAGTACGTCGGCCGCGCCAAATTCTTCATCGACAACATCAATCGCCGGCGCGCCACCATCCAGCGGATCGCCGAATGCCTTGCCGAGCGGCAGCGCGACTACCTGCTCCACGGAGTCCAGCACCTCGTGCCGCTCACGCGCGCCGAGGTGGGGGACCTGATCGGCATGCACGAGTCCACCGTGAGCCGCGCCACGGCCGAGAAGTTCGTGATGATCCCGTCCGGCGAGGTGGTGCCGTTCAGCCACTTCTTCACCGCGTCGCTCGGCGTCAAGGACCAGATCCGCAAGCTCATCGAGGCGGAGGAGCCGCGCAACGCGCTCTCCGACCAGGAGATCGCGGACCACCTCGCGGGGGAGGGGATCGCGATCGCTCGCCGGACCGTCGCCAAGTACCGCGACGAGCTCCAGATCCTGCCCGCCCGCCTGCGACACCACTAGGCGCCGCCGCGGTGAGGGGCGCGTTGGTCCGGTCCCTGGCCGTGCTCCTCGTGGGCGGTGTCCTGCTGGCCGGGATCCTGTATGTCGCGAGCACGGTCGACTCGCGGCCGCCGGTCGTGACCCGCATCGCGCTGACCCAGCACCTCGAGAGCGACGACGCGATCGCGCTCACCACGACCAGTGTCACGGTCGCCTATTCGGAGGTGGTCGACCACGAGTCGGCGGAGGCGGCCTTCTCCGTCGCACCGCCGCTCGACGGCAGCTTCAGCTGGAGTGGCACATCCATGACCTTCACGCCGGCCGACCCGCTGCCGCTCGAGGCGGACTTCGTGGTCACGGTCGGCGCCGGCACGCGTGATCCAGCGGGCAATGCGATGGATGCCGGCACCAGCCCGCTGGCGTTCACCACGGTCGGGCCGCCGGAGGTGGCGAGCACCGTGCCCGCCGATGGGGACACCGCGATCGCGCCGGATTCAGCCATCGACGTCGTCTTCTCCACGCTCATGGACACGGCATCCGTCGAGGCGGCCCTGTCCATCACGCCGCGCACCCCAATCACCCTGCGCTGGCGCGGCGAGCGACTGACGGTCACGCCCGACGAGCCACTGCAGCCCGGGCGGCGATACCGGCTCGCGATCTCGACGGATGCAACCGATCTTGGTGGGACGCCGCTGAACGTGCCACTGGAGCTGTCGTTCGTGACCGCCCGCACCGACCTCGAGGTCACGCAGCTGGTTCCCGCCGACGAGGTCGAGGGTATCGCGGTGACCACGCCGATCGGCATCGTCTTCGACCGGCCCCTCGACCCGACGTCGGTGGATGGCAGCCTCCTCAGCATCGTCCCCGACATCGCAGGCTCCCTGGAAGCGGTCGTTCTGCCGGGCGCAGCGGGCCTGGCTGACGAGGGAGCGCGCCTTCTGCGATTCGTTCCTGCGGGGCCCCTGGCCGCGACGACCACGTACGACGTCACCCTGGCGCCGGGCCTGCGCGCGGCGGACGGTGGGGAGCTCTCGGAGTCGGTCAGATGGAGCTTCACCACCGGCGCCCCGAGCGCGACACTCAGCAACCAGGTGGTCTTCCTCAGTCAGCGGTCGGGGATCGGCAACGTGTGGACCATGAATCCCGATGGCACGAACCAGCATCAGGTGACGACCTCGCTCTCACCGGTGACCGATTTCGCAGTCGCTCCCGACGGCCGATCCCTGGTCTCCGGCGATGGCGTCCAGCTCGTGGAGCAGGCGGTCGACGGCCGCGACCTGCGCCTGCTGACCGACGTGGTGCATCTGGAGTTCGACCCGTCGTACAGCCCGGACGGCCGCACGATCATCTTTGGACGTGCGGACCTGGCAACGGGCGCCGGGCTCGGCATCTGGAGACGCGGCGTAGCGGGTGGCGAGGCGAATCAGCTCGCCGCACCAGACGCGGGTGAGGACCGGGCATCGGTCTCCGCCTCGGCGTCCGCCTCCCCGTCGCCGGACGGACCACCGGACCCACGTCCCCTCCTGCGCGCGCCGGTCTACGCACCCGATGGCGGCGCCGTTGCATACGTCGACACCGCGGGCCGGCTGGTCATCGTCGACCTTGCGACCCAGCGCCGGGCGAGCGCCCTCGTGGCCGCAGCGTCGCCGCCGGTATGGCTCCCCGATTCGAGCGCGGTGCTGGTCAGCGGGGTTGAGCTGGATCGACTGCCGCGCGACGCGCCGTCCCACCCCGCGGCGACCGCGGTCGCGTCACTCGATCCGGCGAGCGACACGGCAGCCGGATCCCAGCAGGTGCTCCGCGTGCTCCGAAACTCCGACGAGCCGCAGGCAACCCCGCTCGAGGGGCCGGCGCGACTGGCGGTCGCCGCGAATGGGCGGATCGCCGCCGTGGTCGTGCCGCGTGGCGCCGTGGGCGGGCCGCTGTGGATCACGACCGGAAACGGCGGCGCGCAGTCCCGCTTGCTGGACGTCACGCCGGATGTCATCACCTGGGTCGCGTTCACCCCGGAGTCCGGCACCCTGATCGCGGCGCGCGCCACGCGCCAGGGCGCGGAATCCGGGATCATCCTGGTGGAGCTCGATAGTGGACGCGTGAACCAGCTCGCCGCGGATGGGACGCGACCACGGTGGCTGCCCTGAGCACCGCGCCCCGCGGCGGTTGACCACCGCCGCCGCGCACGGCTACCATGTCGCGGCCTCGCCGGCGGGCACGGATGTGCCGATCTCGCGGGGCGTTTCCGTGTGTCATATCGGATCCCTCATCGTGCGCGCGCGTCTAGTTCGTCGCGCCGAGCGAGTGACCGCCCATCGGAGGATTCATGGAGTTCCAGCCCATCACCCTGGTCATCCCGCTCGCCGGGTTGGCGGCGATCGCGTTCGCCCTGTATCTCGCGTGGGACGTGCTGCGGTCTGACACCGGGACGCCTGCCATGCAGGAGATTGCCGGGACGATCTACGAAGGCGCGGTCGCGTTCATCCGTCGCCAGTACCAGACGATCGGCCTGCTGGCCCTCGGCGGCGCGCTCCTCATCGGCGCCGTCATCACGATCGTCGAAGGCCGGAACGTGGCCGACACCGACATCTATGGCCTCGACCTCGGCATCCGCACCGGCATCGCGTTCCTCGTCGGCGCCGCGTGCTCGATGGCGTCGGGGATCATCGGGATGTTCATCAGCGTCAAGGCCAACCTGCGCACGGCCGCGGCCGCCGCAGCACAGCCTGGTGCGCGCGGTGCAGGTCGCCATGCGCGGCGGGGCCGTCTCCGGCTTCCTGGTCGTGGCCCTCTCGCTGCTCGGCGTGTACGGCATCTTTGTCGCCTTCGGCGGCTTCGACCAACCCGGAGCAGGCACCCTTCCTGATCGTCGGCTTCGGCTTCGGCGCCTAGCTTCGTGGCCCTCTTCGCCCAGCTCGGCGGCGGCATCTACACCAAGGCCGCTGACGTGGGCGCTGACCTCGTCGGCAAGGTCGAGGCGGGCATCCCCGAGGACGACCCACGCAACGCGGGCGTCATCGCCGACCTCGTCGGCGACAACGTCGGCGACTGCGCCGGTCGTGGCGCGGACCTGTTCGAGTCCACCGCCGCCGAGAACATCGGCGCCATGATCCTGGGCGTCGCCGTCTACGGCCTCGCGCTTGCCAGCGACTGGCCGCAACCCGAGCGTGGATCTTCTTCCCGCTCGTCGTGCGCGGCTTCGGCCTGCTGGCGACGATCGTCGCGATGTTCTTCGTCCGCGGCAGCGAGACCGAGAACCCGATGAACATCCTCAACCGCGGCTACTGGGCCACCACGATCCTGTCGGTCGCCGGCCTCGCGCTCGACGACCTCGTGATGATGGACACCGGCGGCCAGGTGGGCGCGCAGCGGCATCCCTCCGTGGGTCTGGTTCTTCGGCGCCGGCGTGGTCGGCCTCGCCACCAGCGTGGCGTTCGTCTATATCACCCAGTACTACACCGCCGGCACCTTCCGCCCGGTGCGTGAGATCGCCGAGGCCTCCAAGACCGGCCCCGCCACCAACATCATCAGCGGCACTGCGGTCGGCTTCGAGACCACCGCGCGTCACTGCCATCACCATCGGCATCGCCCTCTTCGCCAGCCACTGGCTGGGTGAGCAGGCGTTCGCGGGCATCGAGGGCGGCCGGCAACGGCGGCATCTTCGGCACCGCGGTGGCGACCATGGGCATGCTCATGACCACCGCCTACATCCTGGCGATGGACACCTTCGGGCCGATCACCGACAACGCCGGTGGCATCGCGCAGTTCAGCAATGCCGACGCGCAGGCTCGCGAGATCACCGACCACCTCGATGCCGTCGGCAACACGACGAAGGCGCTCACCAAGGGCTACGCCATCGCGTCGGCGGCGCTCGCAGCGTTCCTGCTCTTCAGCGCCTACATCGACAAGGTCAACCTGATCCTCCAGCGACAGATCGACGCCGGGACACGGGCGGCGGGACCTGCTCGAGTCCGTCGACCTGGCCAACGTCAACGTCTTCATCGCGGCCCTCATCGGGGCGATGCTCGTGTACTTCTTCTCGAGCCTCGCGATCCGCGCGGTCGGCACGGCGGCCCAGGCGATCATCGTCGAGGTCCGGCGCCAGTTCCGGGAGATGCCGGGCATCATGGACTACACCCAGCGCCCGGACTACGCGCGAGTGGTCGACATCACCACCCGGGCTGCTCTGCGCCAGATGATCCTGCCGGGCGCGGTCGCCGTGGCCACGCCCATCATCGTGGGCATCCTGCTTGGTCACGAGGCCGTGGCAGGCATGCTGATGGTCGGCACAATCGCCGGCGTCATGCTGGCCACCGTCCTCAACAACGGTGGCGGGGCGTGGGACAACGCCAAGAAGTACATCGAGTCCGGCAACCTGAAGGACGAGAATGGCAACGTCCTCGGCAAGGGCAGCGATGCCCATGCCGCGGCGGTGGTCGGTGACACCGTCGGTGATCCCTTCAAGGACACGGCCGGCCCGTCGCTCCACGTGCTGGTGAAGCTGCTCGCCACCATCACCCTGGTGCTGGCGCCGCTCTTCATCCGCTAGCCGTCGGCTACCCTCGACGCCGGCGTCCCGGGGCTTCCGGACGCCGGCGTCGCCGTTTCCGCCACGAAGCAGGTACCCATGGACCTCATCATCCAGGCCGCGCTCATCGGGCTGCTGCAGGGGCTCACCGAGTTCATCCCGGTGAGCTCCAGCGCGCATCTCGAGCTCGCGCCGTGGATCGCGGGCTGGGACGACAGCGGCCTCATCGGCAGCCTCGCCTTCGACGTGTTCCTGCATCTCGGGACGCTGGTGGCGCTGCTCGCCTACTTTGCCCGCGACTGGATCCACTACCTCCGCGCGCTCGTCGCGAGCCTGCGCGAGCGGCGAATCGGTCCGGACCCGGAGCGGCGACTGGCCTGGCTGCTGGTGCTGGCCAGCGTGCCGGCGGCGATCATCGGGTTCGTGGGGGAGGACCTCATCAACGAGGTGCTGCACGGTGACAGCGACGCGGTGCGGCTCGCGATCGCCGGCTTCCTGGTCATCGGGGCCGTCGGACTCTGGATCGCCGACCGTGTCGGCACCCGCACCAGGGACCTTGGCGCGATGGATACGCGCTCGGCGCTGGTCATCGGCCTCAGCCAGGCCCTGGCCCTCCTGCCGGGCATCAGCCGCAGCGGCGCGACCATCACCGCCGGCCTGGCACTCGGCCTGACCCGCGAGTCGGCGGCGCGCTTCAGCTTCCTGCTCGCCACTCCGATCACGCTGGGCGCGGGACTGTGGGGCTCGCGCAAGCTGTTCGACGAGGCGTTGAACGGCACCGAGTGGGCCGCGGTGGCCGCGGGCTTCGTGGTCGCCGCGTTCAGCGGGATGTTGGCGATCGGGTTTCTGCTGGCGTGGCTGCGCACCCGTTCGGTGGCCGTGTTCAGCGTGTACCGGATCCTATTCGCCGCCGGGATCGTGCTGCTGGTGATCGTCCGGTAACGGGTTCCGCGCGGTGTTGCAGCCGCAGCGACGTCCGGACGCTGAAGGTCGTCGCTGGGGTCGGCGGTGACCGAGGGTTGCCCAGAGCGGCAACGATCGGCAGGCGAGACGCCGTTCGTGCTCCCTACGTTGTCCCACCGGCAACGCGAGGCCCTGCCCGGCGCCGGGCGTTGCGGGCCCGGCAACGCACCTCGCCGGGCTTTGACGAAACGGGCCCCCGCGCCTACAATCCGGCGACGTCAAGGCCGCGGAGGCCAGCTTCAGGGACGCCACGCGAACGCGTGCGGGGCCTGGAGCGTTTTTTGTTATCGAGACGAGATCGACACCGACGCGCATCCCCGGCGCGCACGGTACCGCCAATCCATCGGACGAGGCGGGATCGACATACCTTGAGAAGGGGGAAGTGAGCACGATGAACACAAAGCCCGTCTACCTGACCGCCGAGGGGCTCGCCAAGCTCGAGGCCGAGCTGCAGCACCTCATCACCAACGAGCGCCCGCGCGTCGCCGCCCGCATCCACGATGCGAAGCAGGATGGCGACATCAGCGAGAACGCCGAGTACGAGGATGCCAAGCAGGAGCAGTCGTTCCTGGAGGGCCGCATCGCGACGCTCGAGGGGCAGCTGAAGAACGCCCAGGTGATCGCGGGCAACAACGGCGACAAGGTTGGCATCGGCTCCAAGGTCAGGATCAAGGGCGACGAGGGCGAGGAGACGTTCACCATCGTCGGCTCGGCCGAGGCGGCGCCGCGCGAGGGCCGGATCAGCAACGAGTCGCCGGTCGGCCAGGCGTTGATGAACAAGAAGAAGGGCGACAAGGTCACCGTCCAGTCGCCCGGCGGTGCCTCGGACTACACCGTCATCGCCATCAGCTGACCGCGTCGCACCGTCGTCGTGTTCTGGGCCGATGAGCTGGCGGCCTCGGTCGACGGGCCGCAGGTCGTCAACGACTCCAAGACTCCATCGGGGACCGTCCACGTCGGCTCGCTTCGCGGGCCGGTGATCCTGGACGTCATCGTCCGCGCGCTCCGCGCCCGCGACCTGACGACGGAGTTGCGCTACGGGGTCGACGATCTCGACCCGATGGACGCCCAGGCCCTGCTGACCCCCGATGCGGTGGATCGGTACATGGGCGTTCCCCTGGCGAACGTGCCGGATCCCGCCGGTGATTGCCACGCTTCATACGCGCGCCACTTCGCCGGGGCCTTCATCGAGACGTTCGACCGGCTTGGCATCCATCCCGATGTCACCTACTGGATGAGCGACCTGTATCGCTCCGGCGTCATGGACCGATGGATCCGTGTGGCGCTCGATCGCGCCGCCGTCGTGCGCGAGGTGTACGCGCGGGTCGCCAACGTCGACCATCCCGCGGAGTGGCATCCACTCCAGGTCATCTGCCCCAACTGCGGCAAGGTGGGCACGACCATCGTGACCGGCTGGGACGGCGAGCGTGGCGTGGTGACCTACGAGTGCCGCCCACGGCTCGTGAAATGGGCCACGGGCTGCGGACACCGCGGCGAGCTGTCGCCGTTCGGCGGCGCGGCCAAGCTTCCGTTCAACGTCGACTGGGCCGCCAAGTGGTCCGAGTTCGGGGTGACCATCGAGCCAAACGGCAAGGACCTGGGCACGCGTGGCGGCGCGCGCGATCGCTCGGAGGCGCTCTCGCGCGAGGTTTTCGATCGCGAGCCGCCGGTCAACCTGGTCTACGAGTTCCTGAACATCGGCGGCCGCAAGATGAGCACCTCCAAGGGGACAGGCGCATCCGCGTCGCGCATGGCGGAGGTGGTCCCGCCGGAGCAGCTCCGCCTCCTCTTCCTGCGGCCACGCCCAAACCAGGCGATCGCCTTCGACCCCGACGGGACCGATGCCATCCCGCGCCTCTTCGACGAGTCGGACCGCCTGGCCGCGGCCACCGCCGGACGCGAGGTGCGGGGCGAGCTGCCGGCCGATGCGCCGCGCCTCTTCGCCGCCTCACTCGTCGATGGCGCCGCCGATCCGGTTCAGGCCGCCGCCTTGCATCGACCGGCCTTCAACCATCTCGCCCTGCTCGTCCAGGTGCCAGGCGTGGACGTCGTGGAGCGCACCGCGGCCGAGAAGGGGAGCGATCTGGACGACCGCGAGCTGGCACTGCTGGACGAGCGCGTCACCGCCGCTCGCGCGTGGCTGGAGTCGTATGCCCCCGACCGCGCGCGGGTTGCCGTGCAGGACGAGCTGCCGGCGGCCGCGGGCGAGCTCGACGACGCGCAGCGCGCGTTCCTGATCGCGCTGGACGGCCGGCTGGGCATCGACCTCTCGTGGAGCGGCGAGTCACTGCAGAACGAGATCTTCGAGGCCGCGCGCGGGCTGGAGCTGCCGCCCGGACGCGCATTCGCGGCCCTCTACATCGCGTTCCTGGGCCAGCCATCCGGGCCGCGGGCGGGCTGGTTGCTGGCCAGCCTCGACCACGGCGTCGTCGTGGAGCGCCTGCGGGCGGCTGCCGCCACCGCTACGCTCCAAGCATGATCGGGCTGCAGCTCATCCGCGACGACTCCGAGGCGGTCAAGCGCGCCGTGGCGCGCAAGGGCGACGCGGCCGAGGTGATCGACCGCATCGTCGAGGCGGACTCGCGCCGGCGCCGCGTTGAGGCCGAGGTGAACGACCTGCGTGCCCAGCGCAACACCGGCAACAAGGAGCTCGGCGCCCTGATGCGCGACGGGCGGCGCGAGGAGGGAGCGCAGCTCAAGGCGCAGATGGCCGAGCTGTCGGGCCGGATCGACGCGCTGACGGGGGAGCTGACCGCCGCAGAGGCGGCCATCGAGCAGGACCTGCTCCTCGTGCCCAACCTCCCGCACGAGAGCGTCCCCGACGGCCGCTCGGACGCCGACAATCCCGAGGTTCGCACCTGGGGCGACCCGCGCCGCGACGATGGCACGCCGCCGCACTGGGAGATCGCCCAGCGGCTCGGTCTCTTCGACCTCGAGCGCGGCGCCAAGATCGCCGGCTCCGGGTTCATCGTGTTCACCGGCGCGGGCGCCAAACTGCAGCGCGCGCTCATCGGCCTGGCGCTGGAGCTCGCCGAGCGGCATGGCTACACGGAGATCTGGTCACCGCTCCTCGTCAATGCGGCCTCGGCCCGCGGCACCGGCCAGCTGCCGGACAAGGAGGCGATGATGTACGTCGCCGAGCGCGACGACCTGTACCTCATCCCGACCTCCGAGGTCCCGGTCACCAACCTGTACCGCGACGAGATCCTCGCCGCCGACGACCTGCCGCGCTACCACTGCGCCTACACGCCCTGCTTCCGCCGCGAGGCGGGCGCGGCCGGCAAGGACACCCGCGGCCTCCTCCGCGTCCACCAGTTCGACAAGGTCGAGATGGTCAAGTTCGTGCGCCCCGAGACGAGCTACGACGAGCTGGAGACGCTGACCCGCGACGCGGAGGAGGTGCTGGAGGCCCTCGAGCTGCCGTACCGCACCGTCGAGCGCTGCACCGGCGACGTTGGCTTCGCGCAGGCCAAGGGCTACGACATCGAGGCGTGGGCACCCGGGGTCGGCCGCTTCCTGGAGGTCAGCTCGTGCTCGAACTACACCGATTTCCAGGCGCGGCGCATGAACCTGCGCTACCGATCCGCGCGTGACGCTCGCCCCGAGCTGATTCACACCCTCAACGGCTCCGGGCTCGGCCTGTCGCGGACCTACGCCGCGCTGCTGGAGACCCATCTCCAGCCCGATGGGTCGATCCTGCTCCCCGGCGGCGCTGCGCCCGCATTTCGGGGCAGACCGCATCGCCTGAGGCGCTGATCCACCGCGCGCCCGGTGGCGTACTGTGGACGACATGCCTTCCTTCCTTGCCACCTTCGCGGTGATGGCCGTCCTCGACGGCATCTGGCTGCTCGTCGTGGCGCGCAGCTTCTACCGGCAGCACCTCGGCTTCCTGATGGCCGATACCCCGAACTGGGCCGCCGCCGGCGCCTTCTACGTCATCTACGCCGTGGGCGTCACCATCTTCGCCACCATGCCCGGCGTGGAGGAGGCGAGCGTGCTGACCGCCGCATGGCGCGGTGCGCTGTTCGGGCTGGTGGCCTATGCCACCTACGACCTGACCAACATGGCCACCCTGCGCGGCTGGCCGACGATCGTGACCGTCGTCGACATGGCGTGGGGCACCGCGCTCTCGGCGGCCGTGGCCGCCGCGGCGACCTTCATCGTCCTGCAGCTGACCTAGGCGCCGAACGAGCCGCCCGGTGGCCCGGGCGGCTCGCATCGGTCCGGGGAGCGCCTAGTAGATGGCGTTGATCCCCGCGATGTCGCCGCTCTCCGGCGACCACTTCAGCGTCTCACCGGTGTACCCGTACGGGTACATGGTGTTGAATCGCGCGTCGACGGAGTGGTCGAGCCCGTAGGTGTGTCCGAACTCGTGGGTCGCGATGTTGCGAAGGTCGTACTTCGCGATGCTCTCGGTGCACCCATCACCTTCACTCGTCGCCATGAACCACGGCAGGCGGTTGTTGAAGACGGTGTCGCTCTCGACGGTGCCGTCGGTCCAGCTCCACGTGTAGGTGACCGCGATGCTCGAGCCGCCGGTGCGTCCGAACATGAGTTCGTACCGATGGTTCGCGGTGTACTTGGTCACGGTCCCGGCGGTCGTCACGGTGATCCGAGGGGCGCCGGTCCAGGCGTTGAAGCTGGCCTGCAGTGCGCTCTGCACGGCGGTCGCGCTGCCAAGGCCGGAGGGAATGGTCGAGGTGGTCAGGTAGGCCGTCTGCCCGCCGGATGCGACCGCCCAGCCGGTCAGCGCGTACTGGCTGGTGCCGGCGCCGTCATTCGAACAGTTGGCGACCGCAGGACCGGGCTTGGCGGCCATGCGGATCTCGTCGACGCTGATCAGGGTGGCGACGTTCGGCCGCGCCGCCGCGGCGGGCGCAACGAGCGCCAGGGCCAGGGCGAGGGCAACGAGCATCGGTGTGGTCCGACGAACCATGAAGGAAGCCTCCCGAGCAGGGGGATGCGGGCATTGGTCGCCCGCCTGGTTCCACCATCTTGCACCCGGGTGCAGTCCCCGTGCGCGTGAATCAGACGGATGTGGTGCGCTCGCGAACCACGTGATGGTCCCTGCTCGGATGCCGTTGCGCATGGCACAATCTCCCGCGGAGGGGTGGCCGAGCGGCTGAAGGCAGCGGTCTTGAAAACCGCAGTAGGGCAACCTACCGGGGGTTCGAATCCCTCCCCCTCCGCCACCGACCCCTAGTACGCCGGGCAGGTGCAGGCCGCGGTGCGACGGGCGGTCGGCTTCCACCAGTGATCGGGGCAGCCGCCCACGATGGCGCGCAGCAGCGTGCGCTTCTCCCACCACGGTCGTGGCGCCTCGTTGCGGCGCGGGGCGGGGGAGGGCAGCGCGGTCAAGGCGAGGGCGGCGGCGGCGGGACGCATCGGTATCTCCTGGTGCTCGGGTGGTGATGCGCCCCATGCTCATCCGCCGACAGATCCGGTCGCGACGCGCAAGAGACCGATGCGGCCGCCGACATGCGTCGACGTCCGGTTACGTCATTCGTCCCCGGATGGGACCTCGTGATGGAGCCGGCAGCGCGCCTCGTAGGTCTCGTCGCCCATCCCCCCGATAAGGATCAAGGGCGAATTGGCGGGGGCCGGAGCGCCGTCGATCAGGCGCTGCGTCCTCGTCGCGGGCTCCCCGCACACCATGCAGATTGCGGTCAGCTTGGTCACCTGGTCTGCGAGCGCCATGAGGCGCGGCATGGTCCCGAACGGCACGCCGCGGAAGTCGCGGTCGAGGCCGGTCACCACGACCTGCTTGCCCAACTCCGCGAGGCGCTCCACCACGTCGGGGAGCCTTTCGTCGAAGAACTGGCCCTCCTCGATGGCGATGATGTCCATCCCGCCGCTCACCGCCTCGATCTGCGACGAGTCATCGACCGTCACCGCGTGATGCTGCGCGCCGGAGCGCGAGATGACGGTGACTCGGTCGGTTCGCGTGTCAAGGCGCGGCTTGACCAGCAGCACCTGGCGTCCGGCGATCGAGAAGCGGCGCAGCAGGCGGAGCATCTCGTCGGTCTTGCCACAGAACATGCAGCCGGCGATGACGTGGACCCAGCCGTGGGTGTAGAACATCGGTCCGAGTCTATCCAAGGCCGATGCGCACGCGCGACCGATTTCGAGACGGCCGCGAGACGGGGCGCCGTCTCGGCCTCGACGAGGCCGTCGCGCTGACGCTGAACGAAACCGAGGAGCGCTAGTCGCCGACCACCGCGACGTCGGCGGTGGCCACGCCGAGCTCCGCGGCCAGTGCCTCGCGCAGGACCGCGGCGTCTCCCGCCGTGCCGGTCAACCGGCGCAACGCCTCGGCTGCACCCGCCAGGAATGCGGCCTGCCCGTTGGCGACCGTCGCACCGCGCTCCGACGCGACCTGCATCAGCGGCGTCGGGCCGGCGGCGAGGACGAGGTCGAGAATCCACATCTCCTCGGTGAGCAGCTCGCCGGGCACCGGGCTGCCATTTCGGTCGCCGAGCCCGCTGGCATTGACGATGAGCGGGGCCTTGGCGAGCTCGGCCTCCAGGATGGCGTCGTGCCACGGTCGGGCGCGGAGCTCCATGTGCCTCGCGCTGCGCGCCATGTGGGTGACCAGCGCCTCCGCCTTATGGAGGTGACGGTTGAAGACGCTGACACGCTGCAGCCCCCCCTGGATGAGAACGGCCACGGCCGCCCGCGCGCCACCCCCCGCCCCGAGCACCACCGCGTTGCGCGGCCACTTGCCCTTCACCTTGGGGAGGATCGCGGCCAGACCGATGCGGATGCCGTCGAGATCGCTGTTGTAGCCGCGCAGCTTGGCCTCGTCGCGGACGACGATGTTCACCGCGCCCGACGCGCGGGCGTCGTCGGAGAGCGCGTCGAGCAGGGTCGCCGCCTTCTCCTTGTGCGGCGCCGCCACCAGTGCACCGATGACCTCGTCCGCCCGCAACTCGGCAATCGAAGCGGCCAGCTGATGCGGCTTGCGGACCCAGCGCTCCAGCTCCACCTCGCGGCCGGTCGCGACCAGCCCGGCGCGCAGCACGGCCTCCAGCGGCGTGGCGTCGAGGGGATGTCCAATGATGGGTAGGCGCTGCACGTTATCGGTCTTTCTGGTGCGTGGATGAGGGCGGCGAACGGGTACCGCGATACCCGGCCGGCCCAGGGCGGGGAGGTCGTCGCGACGACGGTCCCATGCTATCATCGGCGCCGTTCGGAGAGGTCGCATAGTGGCCTAGTGCGGCGGTTTGCTAAACCGTTGAAGGGGGTAAACCTCTTCCGAGGGTTCGAATCCCTCCCTCTCCGCCACCGATCCGTTCCGCACGGACGGTTGAACGCCGGGTGCCCGTAGCTCAGTGGATAGAGCGTTAGGTTGCGGACCTAAAGGTCGGAGGTTCGAGTCCTCTCGGGCACGCCACACCCTCGCCGGAGCCGTTCGATCCACCGAACGGTGAGCGACGCATAAAGCTCCAGGGTTGCCATCGGCTCGTTGACACGGGCCGCGCTTGGGAGCATGGTGGCCGGGCGCCTGGCGCTCAGCGTGTGGTAAAGGGGAGGAGGACGCAGATGACGGAACACCGTCGAGGTCCCGTTCGGCGTATCGGGCCGCTGCTGGCAATGATGGTGGTGGTAACCGGCATTGCGTCCCCGGGCCCGCTCGATGCCTACACGTCGGTCGAGGTCAACCTCGTCGCTACCTTCGCAGGTAGTGCGGTGGTGCCGGGTCCCGCTGACCCGGATGCTGCTGGGAGCGCACTCATCTCGGTGACTCCCTCGAGCGGGCAATTGACGTTCGTCTACACGGCGACGGGGCTGACGCAGCCGACTGCAGCCCACATTCACTCGGGAGCCGCGGGTGCGAACGGGCCGATCCTCTTCACCCTGCAGGCGCCTCCCGCGGACGGCAGTGGGGCCGGGCCCGGAGGCTATTTCGGTGACTCTGACCTCATCCAGGACATGGCGGATCATCCCGAGAACTACTACATCGACGTGCACAGCGCCGAGTTCCCAGACGGTGCAGCGCGCGGCCAATTGGCCCACGGCAGCTACCAAGTCTCGTCCTACCTGTACGGCGCGACCGTGGTGCCAGGCCCGGGCGACCCTCACGCCACGGCAACGCTGACCATGTCCGTCGACGTCGCGGCGGGCGAGGTGTGCACGCTCATCAGTTCCACTGACCTCGGCGCTCCGACCACCGCCGAGGTGCATCTCGGAGCGGCGGGCGCAAGCGGTCCCAGCGTCCTGACGCTGCAACCTGGGTACGACCCAGCGGTTCCGCGCCCGTGCACGTCGGGCAACGATCCAGCGCTGCTCCAGGCGATCATCGACGACGCGAGCTCGTACTACGTCGAGGTGGCCACCGACTCATTCCCCGCTGGTGCCGTCCGTGGCCAGCTCGTCCTGGGTAGCGGTGGCATCGAGCCGCCTCCCGGCACGTGCCCGGCCGGGATGCTGTGCAATGGATTCCTCCAGCCGGGCACCTACACGTACCGCGGATTTGCCACGGCGCTGACCTTCACCACGCCGATCCGGTTGCGGGCGATTCCGCTGGTGGACGCGGACCCGACCGTATCCGGGGCCCTCGGCCTGCTCGACGCCGCCGGTGGCGGCGAGCTCGGCGTGTTCCATTTCACGGGCAAGGTCTATTCGGACGGATGCACGGTCGACGAGACGACCATCCCGGACAGTCCCGCGAGCCTGATGGCTCATCTGGCGCAGCATCCGTACCTGGCCATCACGCCTCCAGTCGCGGTGAGCTATGGCGGCGCGCCCGGTCTGCAGACCGACGTCACCGTGCTCCCGGTGCCTGACTGCCTCACCCACACCACGCCGCTGCTGCCGCGGACAACGTGGGTCGGCACAGGGAGTGGCGCCTACGAGGAGGGCACCACCATGCGCATCGTCGCGCAACGCGTCGGCAGCCAGACCATCGTGTCGGTGTCGATCGAACTGCCCATCCTCCAGGTGGCCGAGACCGGACGCGTCCAGGGCGGCCCATCGTTCATCGATCAGTCGCAGGCCGTTGTGGACACGTACCGATGGGCGCTTACCGGATCCGGCACCCCGACCGTGCCGGACACTGCGACCGCGGCAGTGCAGCCGCGGACCTCGGTCCCGCCGCTCGTGCTGCTCGCCGTTCTCGGCGGGACCCTCATCGCCAGCGCAGCCAGGCGGCGCGCGCTGTACGCGCGGTAGCCGTCGAGCGCGTCAGCCCGCGAGCGAGAAGGCCAGGACCGGGGCACCCGTGGGGGCGTCGACCCGCTGGTGCTCCACGGTGAGGGCGAAGGTCGCGTAGCCGTCCAGCGGTGCATCGAGGCGCACGAGCATCGGCCCGTCGCCGGGGCGGAACACCCCTACCGCCACGGGTGCTCCGTCCGCGGGAATGAGCCACGCCTCGTAGACGCGGTCGCTCGGCAGGTCGTCCATCTCGGCCGAGACGAACGCGGCCCCGGACCCCGTGTCGAGCAGCAGGCCGCGCCCGGCATCGCCGGAAACCGGATGCACGGCGGCGGCGTCGGCCACCGCCTGCGCCACCTGGCGGCTGGCGCTGAGCTGTCCCTGCAGACCGATGTTCCACGCCCCGAGGGCGATGACGGCGACCACGGCTGCGGCGGCCATGCCGCGCGCCCACCCGGCGGTGAGCCAGTCGAAGGGGCCACGGCGCGGCGCGACACTGACCGCCTCGCGGGCGGCGACGTGGTCCTGTCGCGTGCGGGCGACCGTGGCCATCAGGCGATCCCGCAGCTCGGGGCGCGGCTCGAGCGGCTCGAGGCCCATCGCCAGCAGGTCGCCCCCGAGGCCGTCACGCAGCTCGGCGTGCGGCCCGCGGCAGCTGGCCAGGTGCTCGGTCACGGCCTGCTCCTCGTCGCGCTCGGCCGCGCCAAAGAGGTAGGCGGCAGCCAGCTCGTCCACCGCCTCGCAGGTGATGCGGTCGCTCATCGCTCGTCACCGAGCTCGCCGAGCGGCGCGCCATCGCCGAGCCGCAGCGCATCGCGCAGCTTGCCGAGCGCCAGCCGCAGGCGTCCGTTGGCTGTTCCCTGCGGGACGCCGGTCATCTCCGCGATCTCGCGGTAGGTGCGGCCCTCGAAGTAGGCGAGCTCGATCGCCTGGCGCTGTTCGTCGGGGAGGGCACGGATGGCGACCCGCAGCTGCGCCCCCGACACACTGCGCAGCGCATCGTCAGCGGTCGGATTGAAGCTGGTGCGGAGGAGGGCCTGCTCATCGGCCACCCCGATCTCGAGGCTGGGCCGCGCGGCCCGCAGGCGGTCGATGCCGCGGTTGCGGACGATGGTCAGCAGCCACGAGCGCAGGTTGCCGCGCATCGCGTCGAACCGATCGATCTTCTGCCATACCGCTACGAAGCTGTCGTGCACCAGGTCCTCCGCCAGTTGTCGATCTGCCACCACGCGCAGGGCGGTGGCGAGTGCGACCGATGCATAGCGGTCGTAGAGCTCGCCCAGCGCCTCGCGGTCACCCGACCGGATCCGTTGCGCCAGGAGCGCGTCATCGCGGCGTGCGTCGGTCATCGGCGCGGGGTCGTCACGAGGCCTTGCTCATCCGAGAAACGGGGGAGAGGCATATCCGTATCACGCATCGGTCCATGGCAGGCTGGCCCTCGTCCCGTCCCGGCGATGGGCCGCCGGTGCCGGCAGGATAGCAACGCGCACGGTGCGCAGGTGGACCACCGGGGAGCGGCTACTCCACGCCCCACTGCGGGATCGGGCCGGACCGCAGGGCGCGCGCCATCTCGGCGTGGCAGGAGAGCTGGCGCTCCCGAATAGGGTGCGCGAACCAGACGAGGTACTTGCGGTGGTCGCTGACCTCGGCGAGGCGCGAGCGGCTGAACTCGTCGTTGGGCTGGACCCATGCGTCGCCGACCGGGAGGCCGTGCTCGGGGACGACCTGGAATCCGATCTCGCGACCGGCGCACGAGGCGACCACGGTGTAGGCGTTCTCCCAGGACGCGGAGGCGCGCGTGATGTTCCAGCCCGGGAAGCGCGCTTCGACCTCGGTGGTGACGCGCTCGAGCTCGGCATTGCCGGTGGTCGGAATCGGTGCGACCAGCGCCAGCCAGAAGGCTGCCGCCAGCGCTGCCACGCCGACATACGTTCCACGGCGGGATCGTCGTGCCATCAGATAACTACTCAGGTGGGTCCCCTCGGGTTCGACGCCGCTTCACGTCCATGCGGGTCGTAACGCGGTGGTGAGCATAGTGCAGGATCCATACCGGTGCTCTGATAGACTCCGAAACGGCCGCCACGGTTTCGGTGGCGTCGCGCGCGAGGACCGATGAACTACGAGCTTTTCATGGCCGAGGCAATCGCCGAGGCCAGACGTGGCGGGGAAGAGGGCGAGGTCCCGGTGGGAGCCGTCGCCGTCCTGGATGACGCGATGATCGCCCGCGACCACGACCGCATGCTGCTCACCGAGGACCCGACCGCGCACGCCGTCCTGCTCACCGTCCAGGCCGCCGCCCGCAAGCTCGGCCGGCGCCTCAGCGACGCGACCATCTTCACCACCCACGAGCCATGCGCCATGTGCGTGGGGGCGCTCCTCGAGACCCGCGTGCGGGCCCTCGTGTACGCCGTGCCCGACGAGCGCAACGGCGCCGCGGGATCGCTCACCGACCTCGCGCGGCACCCGGCCATGCAGCACCGCCTGTCGGTGATCAGCGGCGTCCGCGAGTCGGAGGCGCGCCGCCTGGTGGAGACCGCCACAGCCTGACCGGACCGGCATCGGCTCCGCATCGGTCCCGTTTGGTAGACTCGCCGCGGAGAGGTGTCCGAGTGGTTTAAGGTGCCGCTCTCGAAAAGCGGTGTGCGATGAGCACCGAGGGTTCGAATCCCTCCCTCTCCGCCACTCACTCCGGGCACCACGCGCCGCACCCGCGTGCGCCCACCAGACCGATGATCCCGGAGAGGTCGCCTAGTGGCCTATGGCGCCGCATTGGAAATGCGGTTCGGGGCAACCCGTCGGGGGTTCGAATCCCCCCCTCTCCGCCACGCCTCCGGTTTGACCCCCGCTGTCCGCCCGACTACCATCGCGGCCGGTCGTGCTAGGCGGGGAACTAGCGGTGCCCTGCACCCGCAATCCGCTACAGCGGGGCTGAATTCCCGATCGAGGTCTTCGACCTCCACCTCCCACGAGCGGTGACCGACGTTGAGAGTCGGGTCCCACGCAGCGAAGGTCCGTGAACCCCGTCAGATCCGGAAGGAAGCAGCGGTAAGCGATCGCCCTCGGGTGCCGTGGGGCGACCTGGCTGGAGCCGGACGCCGTTCGCGTGTGCGGGGGACGTCGATCGACATCGGGTGCACGACCGATTCACACCTCCACGCCCCGACGCGGGCTGCCCGCCGAGCGATCGGTGTAGGGTAGGGACCACTGCATGGCCACTTCGATCGACCCCACCACCACGCCCGATTCGGCCCACCGCGCGCTCTACCGGCGCTTCCGCTCGCAGCGCTTCGCCGACCTGCTGGGCCAGGAGCCGATCGTCACCACCCTGATGCATGCGGTGGCCGGCGATCGGCTCGCGCACGCCTACCTGTTCGTGGGTCCGCGCGGCACCGGCAAGACATCTACCGCGCGCATCCTCGCCAAGGCGATCAACTGCACGAACCTGGGTGCCGACGGCGAGCCATGTGACTCCTGCGCCGCCTGCGTCTCGATCCGCGACGGACGCGCGCTGGACGTGGTCGAGATCGACGCCGCCAGCCACGGCCTGGTCGAGGACGCGCGCGACCTCGTCATGCGGGCGCTCACCGCGCCCTCGGAGCTGCGGCGGCGGGTGTACATCATCGACGAGGTCCACATGCTGAGCGTGCACGCCTTCAACGCGCTGCTCAAGCTCGTCGAGGAGCCGCCCGACCACGTCGTCTTCATCCTCGCCACGACCGATACCCACAAGGTCCCGGCGACCATCATCAGCCGCACCCAGCGCTTCGACTTCCGGCGCATCGCGACCGATGTGATCGTCGGCAAGCTGACCCGCATCGTTGAAGCGGAGGGAGCCTCCGCCGAGCCGGCCGCCCTGGACCTGGTCGCACGCCTCGCCGACGGCGGCATGCGCGACGCGGAGTCGCTGCTCGACCAGGTGCTCGCGTTCGCGGGCGACGACGTCACGGAGGCCACGGTGCGCGAGGCGGTCGGCCTCGCCGACGAGGAGGCCGTGTCCGCCCTCATCGATGCATACGAGGCGGGGGAGATGGGCACCGCCCTCGACCTCGTGGACGCCGCTGCGGCCGCCGGCCGCGACATGGCCCAGCTCGCCGTGCAGTGCGTGACCGAGTCACGCCGCCGCCTGCTGGGCAGCGCCGCCGACCCGCGGCGTGCCGCGCGCCTGGCGACCATCCTGCGCACCGTTGCCGAGGCTGCGGGCGTCGGCGCGCGCGAAGGTCGCGCGCGCCTCCTGATGGAGCTCCTCGCGGTCGAGAGCCCGGCGCCGTCAGCCGCACCCGTGCGCCAGGCGGCCGTTCCGACCCCGACCCCCAAGCCGAACACCCCACGTCCCGCGGCACCAGCCCCCCAGCCCGTTGCCGCCGCACCGACTGCCGTCAAGCCTGCCGCCATTCCGGCGGATGAGGCCCCCGCTCCCGCTCCGGTAGCGGCCACCG